>DASVBU010000036.1:0-74811 GCA_036375695.1 Acidimicrobiia bacterium
GTAGAACCCGTCGGCCGGGATGAGACAACGGCGCCTGGTGAACGACTCCCTGAAGGTGTTGTTGGTGGTGACGGTCTCGACGCGAGCGTTGATCTGACCTCGGTCCTTGGTGTCCCGGGCCCAGTGGGGGAGGAGACCCCACCGCATCGTCCCCAGAACGCGCTTGTCGTCGCGCTCGGCCACCACGTACACCGGGTCCGTCGGGGCGACGTTCCACTTCTTCTCCAGTTGGGGTGTCACCACCTCGTCCACGGCGAAGTACTCGGCGTAGAAGTCGAGATCACCGGTCAGGGAGAATCGTCCGCACATTCGTCAGGGAGGGTAAAGGGAGCCGGCTGTTGGCGAGCGGGAGTAGGAAAGCGTGCGGGGTCGGTTGAGCATCGACTGTTACGGATCCCCCTCCCGGGGACCTGTACACTATGAAGGCGCACCACGGGCTGTGCCCGAACTGCGCAAGAAGTAAAGGCTGAGAGCCTTGGGTCCGGCTTGACCAAGAGAGTCTGGCCGAATACACCCCGCGGCTAAGCGCATGACCTCGGTCATGGGGCTCTCCAACAAATAGGAGGGTTCTATGACCAGTGAGGAAGGGGCCTTTGGTAAGGCCGAGATTTCGCTGACCCTGGCTGCTGTCAGGACGAGGTCCGGCGGTGACCTGACCCGGGCTGATCATGAAGACATCGCCTCGGAGATCATTCTCCAAGCGCTGAGGGCGCAGAAATCGCACGGAGGGGAAATCGGAAGGTACGTCGCCCAGGGAGTTGCGCGTACCAGTCACTACGTCCGACAACGGCGTCGCTACCGGAGATCGGAGCGAGCGGCCGGGCTGTTGGTCGACATTTCGGGGTCGGAATCCCACGCGCAGATGCCGCGCCAAGTCTATGCAGGGCCGGATCAGGCCTCCGATCGCCTCGACCGCGACTGCATCGACAGCGAACTGGACTGTGTGGAGATCGCCGATCTCCTCAGGTGTCTCCCGCGGGATCATGCTGTGGCATTCGTTCTCGTGGATTGGCATGGGCACACCTTGCGGGAGGCGGCCGAACTCATGGGGGTGTCGCACATGACCGTCGCCCGATTCCGCCGAGCTGCAATTTCAGAGCTGCGGAGTCTTGTGGTGCCCGAGTTGGCGGCGTGACGTAAGAAGGCTTGGGCTAACCATCAACGAACGGAGGACGAATTGAAGCCGTATGTCAACACAGTCCAGGAGCACCTTCGGAACCAGCGCGAAACCGTACGCAAACACCAATTGGAGTTGCAGCGTCAGATGGCTGAGCGACCTTCAGGGTCGGGGCTAGTCGATGAGCGGATGCTGGCTGAGTCGATGCGGTCGGTGCGATATCAGAGTGAAGCCAACGCAATCGCGGACCTGATCGACAACTCAATTGAGGCAGGTGCATCGGCAATCCACATCGTGTACAACACCGACGGTGACAAGATTGTCGAGATCGCCGTCATTGACGATGGGTCGGGGATCTTGCCTGAGTTCCTCCCGATCGCAACCAAGTGGGGAGGGTCGTCGAACGAAGGCCGGCGCAACATTTTCGGGAGGTTCGGCTTTGGACTCCCGTCCTCGTCGGTCAATCGGGGAAGGGCTTATGAAGTGCACTCCCGCACGTCGCCCGACCATCCGTTCCAAGCTGTTTCGATCGATCTCGACAACCTCGTTGCGAAGGACGGCATCGTGCACTTGCCCGATGTCAAGGAACGGCCGCTTCCGGCATGGGTGACGGAGTACGTCACCGGGAATGACGATGAAGGTCGAGCCCGTTTCCCGAATGGGATCGACGGGGTGCGCACGGTGGTCATTTGGAGGAAGATGGATCGCCTGGTGTGGCCCAACCGTCAGCAGTCAACAGCCCGTCTACGTGAGCATTTTGGTATCACTTATGCGAGTTGGCTCGATGTCGTCGAGATTGCTGTCAACGGGAAGAAGGTTGAACCCGTTGATGTGCTCTTCACTACGCCCGGGTATCGATGGTACGACATTGATGGGTTTCCCAAGGCCGAGCCTCAAAGTGACATCGTGTTCACGGCGAAGGACCGCGACGGGCGCGAGCATCCGATTCGCGTGCGAATGTCCCTTCTCCTGGTGGACGCATACGAAGCCACTGTGCCTCCGGAAGGGAAGGGAAACCACATTCGGATTCGAACACGCATCCGGACGGACTACAACGGCATCTTCGTGACGAGGAACGGCCGCTTCATTGAGTTGGCCAAGCCTGATGTGATTGCTTGGAACCCCTACGCGCGGCAGGTAGGACTCGCCATCGACTTCCCGCCGCAGTTGGACGAACTCTTCGGAGTGACGCCCGACAAGCAGTCGATCTCGCTGTCGGATCCCCTCTTGCACATGCTCGAGGATCACGGCGTGATCCGAGCTTTTAGACATTTGACAAGGGTGGTTGCCGACGAGCGTTCTCGTCGCAAGGCTGAGCGAGACGCTCTGCTTAGGGACGAGAACTCGGTTCGTCCGTCCGAAGTGGCGATCGCGAAGGTCATTGAGCGTGATGTGAGGTCTCGTCCTGGGGGGGATGAAGCCCTTAAAGAGGCCGAGAAGAACTTGCGTCGCAAGATCAAGGAGTTGGCAGCGGCCTCAGGTGTGGACGAAGCAGAGATCAAGAAGGCGCAGGAGAGGCTTCATAAGTCGCGGCCTTACCGTGTGGAGTTCGTACACGAGCTTGACCAAGACCCGTTCTACACGCCGTACATGGAAGGCACGCAGGTGGTGCTCAGGGTCAACACGGCCCACCCGTGGTATCGGGAGGTCTACAGCGCGCTAGAGGCACATCAGGCGGAAGTCCGTTCGGGGCTGGAGCTCTTGCTCTGGATCCTCGCCATCCATGAAATCGATGCGAGTGGCGAGAAGCGGGTGTTCTATCGGAACGAGAGGCGCTCGTGGTCAGCGAGGTTGGCTGACGCGTTCGACATTCATCCGGAGATCTTCGGCAAGCGGACGAACAAGAAGCAGAGTGACGGAGACATCGAGGAGTGGGGGGAGGACGATGAAGCTCCAGAGTTGGCGACGTGATGGTGCGACAAGCGGAATCTGATCCGTTCGAGATCCTCACACTTGAGTTGAAATTGCGGGTCCTCGAGGAGCTGACTGATGTTGCGGAACATATCCGCCGAGCTCAGTTCCTCGATGGGCCTGCCGCCAAAGAAGAGCTCCGCTTGGCTCATGAACCGCAGCGTCGAGCCGTGCTGGCCAATGCTTCAGCATTCATCCTCGAAAAAGAGCACTCAATCCTCTCGCATCTCGCAAATGGGAGCGAGGTAGATCCGAAGTCGATAGATCCTGTGATCATTCCCGTCAGGACCCATGTGGACGCGGACCTGTTCCGGTACGCGACGCTCCACTGGTCGGTTCCCGTCTCCGCCGGTTATGGCAGACGCTCGAGGTTTCTGATCAGAGACAGGTCGAATGGGAAGCTGGTAGGCGTGTTTGCTCTCGGTGATCCTGTGATCGCCCAAGAGGCACGAGATAGGACAATCGGTTGGACCGTTGAAGAGCGGAACAACCGCCTGTACAACGTCTTTGATGCGTACGTGTTGGGGGCCGTGGAGCCCTATCGACAATTGCTCGGCGGCAAGCTCGTCGCACTTTTGGCGCTATCCAATGAGGTGCGAGATGTCTTGGTGAGCAAATACGCAGGCAGCACCACAACCATCCGGCAGGAGGAGAAGGATCCCACACCCGTACTGATTACCACCACGTCAGCTCTTGGTCGTTCGTCGATCTATAACCGTCTGACCTACAGAGGCACGTTGATGTTCCACTCTGTTGGTTTCACCAAGGGCTTCGGTCATTTCCAGTTCTCAGCTGAGCTGTTCGACGATCTTCGGCAGTATGTTGAAGATCTGGCCTCTGCTGACCCGAGCCTGGCGTCGAAAATTCAATCCAATCGGTATGGGAGTGGCCCCAATTGGCGGTTTCGCGTAATCCGTACGGCATTGGAGCTACTCGGAATTGATGAGGACCTTCTTCGCCATAACGTGAGAAGAGAAGTCTTCCTGGCCCCTGTGGCTTCGAATTGGGATGAATTTCTTCGTGGCGAAACCGATAGGCCGCTCCGTTTGAACCTGCCAGCTAGTGATTTGAGCGCCTACTTCGTCGAGCGATGGGCACTACCCAGGAGTGAGCGAAGGCCGGAGTATCGCAACTGGGATTGGTCCGATGCGCGTCTCGAACCTCGGATCGCTCAGGGACGTGTAGCACCGAGTCACTCGCCTGTACCACCAGCGCCGCGCGAAGTCCAATTATCGCCCTTTCGCCTCCAAGTAGGCATTGAGCTCCAAGAGAACAGGAGGGGACGGATTCGCGACGTCGCTGAGTTGGACTTGAGTCAACTCTCGGGCCCGTCGACAGAGGTCACAATCGCGTGCATCCAACGGGCAAACGGTGCTCGGGAAGTCCGAGGCTGGTCTTCGTCACCAGGGTCGCTCTTTGAGGAGTTGATACACCACCGCTATCGGCTTCGCATTCAGACCCATCCAATATTTGAGGAGATGTCGGTCATGGATCTCACGTTTCTGGTCGCATCCGACGTAAAGATCACACTGGAACAGTTCGATGTCGATCACGCCCGGGCGCTTCTTGGAATTGATGTCGTGGAAGCTCTCGATGTTTTCGGTGAAGTGACCGTAGGGACTCGGCAGGAACTCCTGCGTGACCAGGGCCGTCGAAAGAACCAGTTCTGTGCAGTGTTTCCCACCGATGATCGATCGATCCCGCCTGTGATCTGGGCCCTTACTCGGGTAATCCCGGTGGGCGCGCAGCGGGTACGCGGATTCCCGCAGATTTCAGGAATCGAAATGACTAGACGCTCGACGCGTTGATGAGAATTCTAAACAGACGGCCTTTGGACATACATCTCAGACTTGGCGTGCTCAGGCGCGATGGGTTTCGCTGTTCCCACTGTGGGTTCGTCGGTGATATTCGTCAGTTGGAGGTTGACCACGTTCGACCCTTGGCGCGAGGCGGAACTGATTCCCCTGACAATCTTCAGACCTTATGCCGCCGCTGCAACAGACGTAAGGGCGCAAGGTTCATCGGCTGACACGCCGGGTGTCACCACCTCGTCCACGGCGAAGTACTCGGCGTAGAAGTCGAGATCACCGGTCAGGGAGAAACGTCCGCACATTCGTCAGGAGGTTACGGCAGGCCCTCGCCTGCCTCGGACTCAGAGATCCCGCCTCTAGGGTCTGGACACACACGAAGCCGGGTAAGCATTGCGGGAGGAGGACCACGATGCGGGAGCTCATGATCGACTTCATCATCTCCCTCGATGGCTATGCGTCGGCGGAGGGCTGGCCCGGCTATTGGGGTCTCGAAGGGCCGGAATACCTCGCATGGCTCGACGAGCAGCCGCCGGTGACCTATCTCATGGGCGCCAACACCTACCGGCTGATGTCCGGCTTCGCCGGTGGGACCTTGCCGGAGGGCGCCGACGAGTTCCGGGACGTGGAGGAGGCAAGCCTCGACGAACTCACGCGAGCACCCAAGATGGTGTTCTCCAATTCGCTCGAGGAACCCCTCACCTGGCCCAATTCGACCCTGGTTCGGGGCGACGCCGTGGAGGCGGTGCGGGCGATGAAGGAGGAAGGCGATGGCCTCCTGAGCACGCTCGGGAGCCTCAGCCTCGCTCGCTCCCTGCTGACGGCCGGTCTCGTCGATCGCTTCCGGGTGGGGATCTTCCCGGTGATCACCGGCGCCACCGGCGAGGAACGCATCTACGACGGCTACCCCGACGTGGCGCTCGAGATGCTCGAGCACCGCACCTTCGACGGCCGCATCCAACTCCTTTAGTACCGGCCACGGGTACTCGAAGGCCCACCGCTGGCGACGGGCTAGAAGTCGCAGGCTCCGCATTTCTCTATACGCCTCGTCATCGCGGGCTGCGGTTGACGTTCCACGAGCAGGAGGAGCCCTCTCTCGAGGGCTCCTCCACGCGATACGAGTCCGCCTGTAAGCCGGATTCTGTCGAGGACGGTCATCCATCTGGGCCACACGTTGCCGTGTGGCTCGAGCGGCCTACCCGGGACTCGATCGGCGGGCCACCGGCGTCCCTGCTTGGCCTTGCTCCGGGTGGGGTTTGCCGAGCCGGACCGGTCACCCGGTCCGCTGGTGGGCTCTTACTCCACCGTTTCACCCTTGCCTGTGCCCGAAGGCCATCGGCGGTCTGCTCTCTGTTGCACTTTCCGTCGGGTCGCCCCGCCTGGGTGTTACCCAGCACCCTGCCCTTTGGAGTCCGGACTTTCCTCGGTCTTTCGACCGCGACCGTCCGGCGGACTCGCAAGAGGAAGTCTATCGGCGGGTGAGTCGTCGACGACCGGCCAACCAGCCCATCGAACCACCCACCACGATTGACAACAACGCCAGCCACAGGACGCTTCCCGTGCTCGCCGGACTTCCGCCCAGACGGGCGATGATCACGATGACGAAGGCGAGGGCGAGACCGGTGACCGCGCCATGGAACCGGTGTGAGTGCCTCGACCTCGAGCCGGCGAGCCAGCCACCCACTGCGAGACCGGCAAGGATCCCGACGACGAGGCCGACATCCGGCCCCCAGTCGCCGGCGAAGCTGAGCCCGAAGCCGAGTACCAGACCCAGGATGGAGGCGGTGAGACCACCGGCGGCGACGCCGAGGATCACCGCACCGAGATTGAGGGCGGCGAGCACGAGCCCATGTTCGCGGACCCGGTGGGTCGTGCGAGTTCACCGTCCGTGTCGCCGGCGCGCCGAGCGCGTCGGAAATCCACGTTCTCCTCCCTAGACCGACATAGCCTCTCCTCAGGCGATGTCCCGGCTCGGGGCCGGGATCCATGTCGTCAGGCTCGAGAGGAGGAGCTCGTGGTCATCAACAAGTACCTGGCCGAGTTGCTGGGGACAATGATCCTCGTCGCCGTCGGTTCCCTCGGGATCCTGGCGGTGGGCGGGGCCGGTGGTCCGGCCGAGGTGGTGGCGATCGCCTTCGCCTTCGGTTTGGCGTTGTTCGCCGCGATCTCGGCATTGGGTCACGTGTCGGGTGGTCACTTCAACCCGGCGGTGACCCTGGGGATGCTCGTCGATCGAAGGATCGGGCTCAGCGACGCCATCGGCTACTGGGTGGGCCAGATCGCCGGCGGCATCGTCGGGTCCCTGATCATCCTGGCCGCCGCGGATCAGGACGCGGTGGCGATGACGAACACCACCTATGGCGATCTCACGACCGCGATCGTGGTCGAGGTCCTGTTGGCGGCCGTGTTCGTCTGGGTGATCATGGCGGTGACGCGGGGTGGCGGGAGCCATGTCCCGCTCACCATCGGTCTCACGCTGGTGATGGTCCACCTCGCCGCGATCCCGCTCTCGGGAGCGTCGGTGAACCCGGCCCGCTCGTTCGGTCCGGCAGTGGTGTCGGGGGAGTTCGGGAACATCGGGGTATACCTGTACGCCCCGCTCATCGGTGGGATCGTCGCCGCGATCCTCTACCGACTGTTCCCGTCCAAGGAATAGAGACAGAACGACCGACCTGTGCGAAAGCCTCCCCGTTCGGGAGGCTTTCGTTTTGGTCGGTTTGACTCAGGTGAAGAGTGGGTCGTCGACCAGGTCCTCGAGGCCGATCACCCAGCCCGCGGGGAGGTTCCAATGCCGGGCGCCGCGGATCATGGCCGCCACGTACCCGGGATCGGGCGAGGCAGGGTCGCCTTCGGCGACGAGGACGACACAGTCGTGCTTGTTGCCCTCCCGATCGACCGCCCGCTGGTCGTCGTAGCCGGTGGAGCGGCCGTCGGCCTCCGCCAGGGCGACCAGGGCGTCCAGCTCCGTGGCCGGAACCGAGAAGACGGCTCCCCACACCGTGTGGCCCGGGTCGCGGATCAGGGTGGGGTGCACACCGCCATCGGGCACGGATACGAAGCCGAGACGGGTCTCCGGGTAGTGGGCAACGAGCAGGAACTCGGCCCCGGGGGCGACACCGGACAGTGTGTCGGGGTCGAGTAGTGCGTCGTAGGCGAAGAGCAGTTTCGTTTCTTCCGCCACTCTCGGTGAGTGTACCGGTGGTGGGCCCGAGCTCAGCGGAGCCGCACTCCGGCCCGGGAGATCTCCATTGCCCGCTGGTACTCGTCGAAAGTGGCCTCGCTCACTCGTTCGTAGCTGAAGTCCGGGGTCACCGTCCGGCTGTGGTCCTGCAGTTCGCCGAAGCGGGTCCTGTCGGTAGCCAGGCTCATGATCGCCCGGCGCAGACCCATCATGTCGTCGACCAGGATGCTGTCCACGCCGTCGGTGAGGAACTCTTCGTGCCCGTTGCCCCTCCGACCGATGACGACGAGGCCCACGCTGCGCGCCTCGAGCGCGGCGATCCCGAAGGCCTCACGACGGGACGGCGAGCAGAAGACGTGTGCCTTTCGGTACTCCTCGACCAGTTCCTCGGCGGGCTTGCGGCCGCGGAGGCGCACCATTCCTTCGAGCTGCCTTTGCCGGATCAGCGTCTCGAGTCGGGGACGGTCCGGGCCGTCACCGAAGATGTCGAGGGTGATGGAACCGTGGGGAAGGTCGTCGGCGGCCTCGGCGAAGGCATTGAGCAGAGCGCCGTGCCCCTTCTTGGGGACGAGCCGGGAGGCGGCGACGAACCGCAACGGCGGCGGGTCGTCGGGCGGCTCCGGTGAGGGCCTCCAGCGCGACTGGTCGATCCCGTCGTGGAGGATCGTCACGTCCCCTCCGTAGACCCTCTCCACCTCGGTGGCGGCCACCCGGCTCACCGCCGACAGCGCGGCCGGGACCTTTCCCCAACCCGTGAGGCGCGCCCATGGGGCGAGGAAGGGCCGGGAACGGTCGAGCATACTGTGCCACGTGATGGCCACCGGGATGCCGCGTGCCATCGCCGACTTGGCGACGCCGAGGCTGAGCGGGCACATGATCCCGGCGTGGGCATGGACCACGTCCGGCCGGAGATCGTCGAGGAGACGAGCCGCGAGCACGCCTGCGGCGGGGTTCCACGGCGCCCGCATCGGCATCCTGGTCCCGAGGCGGTGGACGGTGACGAGGCCCTCCATCTCGGTGCTCCCGTGGCGGCCGCCATCGGCGCCGATCTCGGACGTGAGCACGTGGACGTCATGGCCCAGAGCCGCCTGGATACGAGACAGCTCACCCAGGTGGGTCTCGATACCTCCCGTCCTGGGTGCGTAACAGTCGGAGACGTGAACTATCCGCATGTGCCCTCTCGGGCCTTCGTCTACCCGCCCCGCTGACGAGGGAAACGTGGCCGTGTCGTCGGGACACTAGCCCTCCGGCGGATCAACGGAACCTCGAATACCGATCCCCCGTATTGCATGTCGTGGGTGACCCGCGACGTGTCGATAACCTGGCCAAATGAGGCGTCTCCTGGTGCTGACGCTGTTGCTGGCGGCCTGCACGGCCGGGGCCGACATGCCAACGACGACCGCGCCGGCCCCGGCCACCACGATCACGACCGAGCCCAGCACCACCACCGTCGCCACCGTCGGCCACGACCGTGAACTGGCACCCGACTTCACCCTGGAGCTGGCCGACGGCGACGCCTTCACACTCTCGAAGACCGACAAGCCCGTCTACCTGATCTTCTGGGCCGAGTGGTGCCCGGTGTGCAACAAGGAGCTGCCGGTGATCGACGAGATCGCTGTCGACTACGCCGACCGGGTCGACTTCATCGCGCCGGTGTGGCGTTCGGTCCCCGAGATGGCCGAGAAGAAGGCGGCCGAGTTGATGCCATCCGGTGCCATCCGCTGGGGCCTGGACAACGAGGAGGTGATCTTCGGGCTGTACGGCGTCCCGTACCAGCCGGTGACCATCCTCGTCGCCGCTGACGGCACGGTTTTCGATCAGTGGGCGGGAGTGCGCAAGCCCGAAGAGATCAGGGACGCGATCGAGGCACTGCTCGAGGTGCCCGGGTCCCGGTCCTGAGCATCTCGAGCGGTCTTATCCTCGCGTTCCACCCTTGAGACGTTTCGAGCTGATCCTCGCCGTGGCGGCCATGGTTGCCGTCGTGTGGCCGGTTGTCTTCGGGGTGCGCCCTCGGCGCGGGGTGTTGGTCGTGGCATTGGTCGCCGGTCTCGTCGCCCAGCTCCAGGTGGAGGGTTTCCGTTGGCAGATGATCCCGCTGTACCTGACCGCGATCGGGCTGGCCGTCGGCGATGTCATCTTCATCGAACGCGACCTGAAGTGGTCCAACCGCCTGGCCCGCGGCATCTTCGGTTCTGCCGGCATCCTGGCCGCGGCAGCGATCCCGCTCCTGCTCCCGGTTCCATCCATCCCACCGCCGTCCGGCGGGATGCCGGTCGGCACCGTGACCGTCGAGGTGACCGACTTCGACCGGGACGAGATCTACGGCGAGGCTCCGGGCGCTCCGCGCCGGCTCATGGCGCAGGTTTGGTACCCGGCGCGGGAGGCGAATCCGGGTGAGGACGACCTGTGGACCGACGACTGGGACGTGGTGGCTCCGGCATTGTCACGGCGCATGCGTCTTCCCTCTTGGTTCCTCAGCCACACGAAGTACACCCACCGCCACGCAGAGCGGTCGGCGCCCGTTGCCCAGGGGAGCTTCCCTGTCGTCGTCTACAGCCACGGGTGGACCGGGTTCCGTTCCGTCGCCATGACGCAGATGGAGGCTCTGGCATCGAACGGATACATCGTCATCGCCCCCGACCACACCTATGGCGCGGTGGTGACCCGTTTCCCGGACGGCGACATCGTCCCGTACGACCCGGAGGCGCTTCCCGACGAGAGGTCGGTGACCACCGCGGAGCGGGAGAGCGCCGAGGAGACCCTGCTCGAGGTGTTCGCCGAGGACGTGATCACCATCCTCGACGAGCTGGACCTGGGAACCGAGGGTCAGTTCGCCAACTTCGCCGAGAACGCCGACCTGTCCAAGGTCGGGGTCTTCGGCCACTCCGCGGGTGGCGGCGCCGCCATCTGGGTCTGCCTGGTCGACGAGCGATGCGACGCGGTCCTGGCATTCGACCCCTGGGTCGAGCCGCTTCCCGAGAGGATCCTGCGGATCGCCAGCACCAGGCCCGCGCTGTTCATGCGATCCGACGAGTGGAGGGGCACACAGAACGACGCCATGCTCCGGGGCCTGGCGGCGCGGGGCAGCGCGCTCACCTACTGGCTGGCCGTCGAGGGGGCGAGTCACAACGACTTCACGATCGCCCCGCTCCTCACCCCGCTGGGGAGCAGGTTCGGGTTCACGGGGACGATCGGAGCCGCCCGCCTGTTCCCGATAGTCGACAACTACCTGGTCGGCTTCTTCGACGTGTTCCTGCTCGGGACGGGCCCGGCGTCGCTGGACGCGGTCACGTACCCGGCGGTCACCGTCGAGAAGATCGAGCCCCGCTCATGAGTCGGGCCGCTGCTGCGTGTTCCCGGTGACCGTCTGACCCGGTGTCTCCCCGTGGCGGATGGCGTCGATGGTGGCGCCGATGGTGAGGGCGTCCGCCTCGCCGATGATCTTGCCCACGACGGTGCCGTCGGGGTCGATGAAGAAGGTCTCCGGGATCCCGAAGACACCGTAGGCGATGGCCGTGCGGCTCCCAGGATCGTGGAGGTAGAGGGTGTGCTGCGAGCGCCCTGCTTCGTCGAGCCACGCCGACGAGTCCTGTGGCCGCTCCTGGTAGTTGATCTGCACGAACCTGACGCCCGAAGGCCCGAAGTTGTCGGACGACGCCACCAGGTCGGCGTGCTCCAGACGGCATTCCAGGCACCAGGAGGCGAAGAAGTTGACCACCACGATCTGGCCCCGGAGATCGGCGAGTGATACCGGGCCGCCACCGTCCAACGTGGGTAGTTCGAATCCCGGGGCCGGCTTCCCGATCAGGGGCGACTCCACGAGACCTGGATCCCGCCCGAAACGGGTGGCGAGCATCACGGAAAAGGCGACGGCGGCCAACGCCAGCCCATAGCCGACCCAGCGGATGCCGTTCTTCACGCGCAGGCCTCCCGGGCCTCGACCGCGGCCAGCTCGCTCGTCACCGCGTCCTCCCAGTCGGAGGGGAGCGTCGGTTCGGCGAGCAGGTCCTCGAGCACCCGCTCCGACTGGTCGGAGCGTCCCGCGCAATGGAGGATGCGGCCTTCGAGGAATCGGACGGGAACCGAGCCGGGCTGGATCTCCAGGGCGCGGTCGAGGAGGCCGAGGGCAGTGTCCAGCTCGCCGTTTCCGTCCCACGTGATCCAGGCGAGCCCGGCGAGCGCCGCCACCTTCTCGGGGGCTGCCGACGTCTCCGACTCGACCACGGCGAAGTAGTGGGGGAAGGCCGCCCGGTAGTCGCCCTCCTCCCTGTAGCGGTCGGCGAGGGCCAGCCGCATCCCGGAGATCTGAGGGTGCTCCTGGTTGGCGGCGATGACGGCTTCCAGGGTCTCGTTGGAGACCTCGTCCAGGTCGTCGACCTGGACGTCGGCCAGGCCACTGGTGGTGTCGTCCCGCTCCTGGAGGTAGGAGGTGACCGCGACCAGGACCGCCGCCAGCGACCCGATGAGGATCAACGCTCCCACCGCGGTGCGGGTTCGGCTCGAGGGAGCGGATGGTGAGCCCTCGGGCGCTCCGGGGTGGCGGCGCCACCAGGCGATGACCCCGACACCGGCGAGAAGGGCTCCTGCAGGGGCGAGCCAGAGGACCAGGGTCGGGCCCGAGACCGGTGGATCGAGGAGGATGTTCTGTCCGTAGGCGGCCGTCAGCTCGTCGATGATCTGCCGGTCGGTGGCGCCCTGGGCGACCCGCTCCTCGATGAGATCCATCATGTCGCGGGCCATGTCGGAGGGGGAGTCGGCGATGGCCTCGCCCTGGCACACCGGGCACATGATCGAGCCGCCGAGACGGGCGACCCGATCCTCCTCGGTGGGGTTGCCGGCGATGAGGACGGCGACCGTCGCCGCCAGGGCCACTATGAGAGCGATGTAGACGAGGTTGCGGGCCCGCTCAGACACCGACCGTCTCCCGTGGCACCAAGGTGCGCTCCTGGCGCCGGTTGCGATAGGAAAGGAAGCCACCGGCGGCGACCGTGAGACCGCCGAGCCAGAGCACCCACATGAGTGGCGAGGTGTCCAGCTCCAGCGTGGCGACACCACCTTCGAGGGTGATCAGCATCACATAGAGGTCCCCGGACGCCCTCGTGTCGACTGCGGGCGTGGCGACGCCGTTGGGCTGGCCGGGGAAGAAGTTGTGCCGCGGCTCCAGGGTCACCTGGCTCCCGTCGGGGCGGATCACCTCGAGTCTGACGCCGGTCGACGTCTTCCCGGGCACGTCCTGTTGGAAGGGGGCCTGGTAGGTGATGGTGTGGCCGGCGAAGGTGACGCGGTCGCCCTCCGCCATGACCACTTCCTGGTGCTGGCTCAGGTTGGCGGCGAAGGAGATGCCGAGCGCCACCAGGACCACCCCGACGTGGCTCAACTGGCCCGACCAGAACCTGGCGTCGCCCTTGACCACCTTCCCCGCCGAGGCGAGGAGGCCGGCGCCGGTCTTGGACCGTCTCCGCTCGGCCTGTTCGAACAGGATCCCCCCGATGCTCCCGACCACGAAGATCCCGAGGACCACGGCGAGGACCACCCAGCCGTTGCGGGTCACCGTCATCGCCACGAGCACACCCGCCGCCAGTCCCGCCACCAGCGGGCCGCGGATGCGTTTCCAGATCAGGCCAGGGTCGGCCCCGGCCCACGGCGTGACGGGGCCGATCCCGACGAGGAGGAGGAGGAGGAACGAGAGCGGCACCGACAGTCGGTTGAAGAATGGCCCTCTCACTCCGACCCTCGTACCGGTGATGGCCTCGAGGATGATCGGGAACATGGTCCCGATCAGGACCACGAAGGCGAACACGGTGAGCAGCAGGTTGTTGGCCAGGAAGGTGCCCTCACGGGACACCAGGCTCTCGATTCGTGGCGCCGACGCCACCAGATGACCACGCTGGGCGAGGAGGGTGAACGATCCGACCAGCACGAGGACGAGGAAGCCGAGCAGCGTCGGGCCGATGGCCGACTGGGTGAACGAGTGGACCGAGGCGATGGTCCCCGATCGGGTGATGAAGGTGCCGAGGATGGTGAGGGCGAAGGCCGAGATGACCAGGACGAAGTTCCAGGCCTGGAGCATCCCGCGGCGCTGCTGGACCAGCGCCGAGTGGAGGAAGGCGGTCGCCACCAGCCAGGGCATGAACGAGGCGTTCTCCACCGGGTCCCAAGCCCAATAGCCGCCCCAGGAGAGGACCTCGTAGGCCCACCAGCCACCGATCACGATGCCCAGGCTGAGGAACGACCAGGCGAGCAGCGTGGAGCGCTGGCTGCGTCGCAGCCACTCCGGCCCCGGAACCGAGATCGCCAAGGCACCGATGGCGTAGGCGAACGGGGCGGTGAGACCGACGTAGCCGAGGTAGAGGAGCGGCGGGTGGATCGCCATGAAGATGTGGTTCTGGAGCAGCGGGTTGGGGCCGCGCCCATCGACCGGAGCGTCGGCGAAGGCCCATGGGAAGGGGCTCGAGGCGAGACAGCCCCTCTCGGCAGCGGTGACGCACACCTCGAAGGGGTTGGCCACGGTGATCATGAGGCCGAAGAAGAAGACCGCGACCGCCCCCATGACGGCGAGGGCCGCCGCGCCCAGACGGTCGGGAGCCTTCCGGTAGGCGGTGAAGACCATCCATGTGTAGCCGGCGAGGATCATGCCCCAGAGGAGGATCGATCCCTCGAGAGCGGCCCAGGCCGTGGCGACGTCGAAGGGGAACGGCGTCGACATGGCGTGGTTGTTGGCCAGGTAGGCGATGGAGAAGTCGTCGAGCGTCAGCGCGATCTGCATCGCGGCCATGGCGACCACCGCCCCGGCGACGACCAGCTTGACCGGCCCGCCGAGGTCGGCGCCACCGATGCCCCGGGCGACGCGGGTGCTCCGGACAACGAGGAGGGACGCTCCGACGAGGGCGACGGCCACTCCGGCGGAGCCCAGGAAGGCCAGCATCAGCTGCTGGGGTAGGCCCCGCCCTCCTCCGGGACCTCGTAGTTCTCCTCGTGCCGGATCACGGCCGAGTCGGAGACGAACACGTCACCCTCCCATGAGCCTTCGAGGAGCACCGGGACACCCTCCTGGAAGAGCGGTGGAACGGCCCCGGTGTGCCGCACCCTGATGTCCCCGCCGCCGTCGCTGACGATGAACTCCATCGATCCCGCCGAGCCCTCCAGACTGCCGTCGAGGATGAGGCCGGCGAGGCGGAACCTCGTCCCGTCGGCGAAGTCGGCCTTTCGCGCGATTGCCTCGGTGGGATACAGGTAGTAGGTCAGGTTGTCGCCGATGGAGAATGCGGTGACCGCGATCACCACCGCGGCGAGGCCGCCGACGCCGAGGAGGGTCATCCGCCGGCGGTCCACGTCACTCCTCCGTCTTGCGGAGCCGCCGGTGCAGATACACCGCGTATCCGAGGATCAGCCCGTAGCAGACCACGTAGACGAGAAAGACGACCACGTCGTCAGACATCGTGCACCTCGTCGAGACGGGGCGGCACCACGGCGTCACCGGCAGCGACCTCGATCTGTGAGCGGGCCTCCTCCCTCTTCGCCACGAAGGTGCGTGCCTGGACAAGGGCGACGTAGAGGAGGGTGAAGGCGAGGAGGTTGACGAAGAAGGCCGGCCGCATCTCCGGCGACATGGTCATCCCGTCGGGCCGGACGGTCTGGGTCTGGTGGAGCGTGCGGAACAGGTTCACCGAGAAGTAGACGAGAGGGACCTGGACGGCGGCGATGGCGCCGAGGACCGCCGAGCGACGCGCCCTCGCCTCCGGGTCGCCGACGGCGGCGCGCAGGGCCAGGTAGCCGAGGTAGACGAAGAACATGACAGCCGTGCTGGCGAGACGGGGGTCCTCCCAGTCCCAGGCGACACCCCATACCGCCTTGCCCCAGATCATCCCGACCACGAGGCCGATACCGGTGAACAGGACGCCGGCCTCGACCGACGCGGCGGCAAGGCGATCCCACCGCTGCTTCTTGCGGATCAGCCAGGCGATCGAGGCGACCGCCGTGACCAGGAAGGCGAGCATACCGAACCACATCGTCGAGACGTGGATGTAGAAGAGCCGGAACCAGACCCCTTGCAGGGCGTCGACGGGCGCACTCAGCGCCATCCACAGACCGGCAGCGAGGGCCACACCCGCCAGGGCGAACCAGATTCTGACGCGGGTCATGTCCTTGCTTCCTCCAACGGTCCGGCGACTGCAATCCCGACCACCGTGAGCGCAATGTCCGTGGCGAGCAGCAGCAGTGACCAGGAGAGGATACCGGCGTCCCGTCCTATACCCGCCGCCGTCTGTGCCGCCCCCAGGACCAGCGGTAGGGACAACGGGGCGACGATCAGCGATGCGAGGGCGCCTCGGCTGCGGAGGCCTGCCGACACCTCTCCCGCCAGGGTCGCCAGGGCGGCGAGACCGTAGGCGAAGAGGACGACCGCCAGGACCAGGGCGGGGAGGTCGCCCCCAGCGACCGGCGGGTCGTAGAGGGCGAGGGTGGCGAGAAACAGGACGGCGAGGAACACCGTGAGCAGGATGGTCCCGGAGACGGTCCTGCCGAGGAACCTGGCTGCCGGGTCGACACCGGACAGGGCGTAGAAGTCCCTCCTGGCGTCGGTGTCGTTGGCGCTCTGCCGCAGGGCGATCTGCATCCCGAAGAGAACGGCCAGCGTCCAGAAGACGGCAGCTCCCACCTGCCGCAGCAGCGCCAGGTTCGGTCCTTGTGCCAGCGGGAGGACCAGGAGCGCGGCAACGGCGAACGGGACGATCACCCGCAGGGTCTCACCCACTCGCCCTTCGACCACCAGGTCGACCCGGGCGACCTCACGGGCCTGTCGCAGCAGCTTCATCGCAGGGCCAGCCTTCCCGCCGAGATCCGGAGTTGACGGGTGCAGCCGTCGAGGTGCGCAGGGTCGTGGGAGACGGTGACCACGGCCCCACCCGAGGAGGTGACTCTCCGGGTGAGGGCATCGATGAGGCCGGAGGCGTCGGCGTCGAGACCCGAGGCCGCCTCGTCGAGGAGGAGGAGCTCGGGTTGCCGGAGCAACATGTGCGCGATCTCGACACGGCGTTGCATTCCCCTGGATGCTGCCCTGACGCGCCGGTGGGCCGCCCCGCCGAGCCCCACCGTCTCGAGGACCGGCATGACACGGGTGCGGTCGAGGCCCCCGAGACGGGCGATGTGATCGAGGTTCTCGAAGACGGTCAGTTCGGGAACGAGGGCGGGCTCGTGCCCGATGAGCCCGATCCGCTCCCGGATCCCGAAGGTCTCCGCGGTGCCCATCCGTGCCCCGAGGACGGTGCCCGATCCCCGGTTGGGCCGGATCAGGGTGGCGACGAGACGGAGGAGTGTGGTCTTGCCGGAGCCATTGGGGCCGGAGACACCGACCACGTCGCCGGGCGCCACCTCGAGGTCGACGTCGGTGAGGAGGGCGTTGCCGTCGCGCGTCACGCCGATGCCCTCGAACACCACCAGGGGTTGCACGGCCGCGAGTCTCACGGCCGCCCGCCCCGCATGCAAGATGCACGGGGGGTCTAGGCGACCAGGCGTCGGATCGGCGTTGCGGGGGAGACGAGAGAGCCGGTGCAGTCCCTGATCCTGGTCGTGGCGCGGTGCAACCAGCGCCAGATCAGGGCGGCCTCCTCTGCGGCCTCGACCGTGGGTGGGACGGTGGGCGGACGGATGGCCGCCGGGCGTGCCCAGAGGCTCGGCCCCTGGTCGAGGCTCCTGGTCTCCACGAGGACGCCGTGATCGATGACGACCAGCCGGCCCGACTCGTCCTCGACCTCGAGGAGCCCGGCGCCGGCCAGGGCGTTCCACATCCTTCGATTCTCCAGGGCCCGGGCCAGGGCGTCGTGGCGGTCCCTCATCCAGGCGGCCTGCTCGTAACGCTGCTCGGTGGCGTAGCGGCCCATGCGGTCCACCAGCGGGCCGAGCAGGAGTTCGGGCTCGGCCTCGATCCCCCGGACGACCATGTCTACGACCGAGGCGTACTCCTCGGGCGTCATCGAGCCATCGCAAGGGCAGCGTGCCACGCCGATCTGTCCACCGGCACACTTGCCCGAGCGTGACCCCGGCCGGCCGGAGCACCTCCGGATGGGGATCGCGTCCCAGATTGCCATCACCACCTGGTCGGCGGCGCGCTTCGACCGGAATGGGCCCAGGGTCGCCAGGGCGTCGGGGTCGTGTCGCCGCACCACCGATAGCCGTGGGTACTTCTCGTTGGTCACCTTGACGAAATGAGGGCTCTTCGGCGGGCGCGATCTCCGGTTGTACCGGGGCCGGTTGGCGTGGATGGTCCGCAGTTCGGTGATCTCGGCCTCCAGGGGCGACTCGCACACCACGAAGTCGATGCTGTCCAGTTCGCGGATCAGATCCGTGATGCGCCGCCGCGTGTCCCCGTAGAAGTACTGGCGGACCCGCGCCCGGAGGTTGGTGGCCTTGCCCACGTAGATAACCTGGCCGTCGCGGTCCTTGAACAGGTAGACCCCGGGTTGGCGGGGGAGGTGCTCGGTGAGTCGGATCTTCGAGTAGTGGGCCGATCCGCGGGCGCGGGGGAGTGCGAGGAGATCGTCGAGATTGGTGACGCCGATCGTCCCGGCCCGTTCCAGCAGACAGTGGAGGACGTGGGCGGTCGCCTTGGCGTCCTCGAGGGCGCGATGGATCGGGTCGACCGGGCTCCGGAAATGGGCGGCCAGGGTGCCGAGACGCAGGTTGCGGGTTTCCGATCCTAGGAGGCGGCGAGCCAGTCCCACGGTGTCCACCGTCTTGTTGGTGGGTGGGGGATACCCGAGACGGTTGGCCTCGGCCGAGATGAACGAGAGGTCGAAACGGATGTTGTGCCCGACGAGGACGGAGTCACCGATGAACTCGAGGAACGCCGGCAACACCGACTCGATGCGGGGTGCCCCGTAGACCATGGCCTGGGTGATGCCGGTGAGGATGGTGATGAAGGGGGGGATGGGCATCCCCGGGTCGACCAGGGTCTGGAACGACCCGATCTCTTCCCCGCCCTTGTACTTGACCGCCCCGATCTCGGTGATGGAGCAGTCGACGGGCGAGCCGCCCGTGGTCTCGATGTCGAACACGCAGAAGGTGACGTCGTAGAGCGGTGTGGACAGCTCGTCGAAGCTGGCCTGGTAGACGACCTCCATCCTGGAGAACATATATCGAACACCTGTTCGAGACAAGGACCGCAGCTCTTGTCCCCCTGGGCGCAGGCATACTTCGCGGGTGGACTACGAGATCACCTCGGCGGCCAATCCCCGGATGAAGCGGCTCGCCCGTCTCTGTCGGGGTGATCGCGAGGAGGGGCTCTTCGCCGTCGAAGGCAGGCGTCTCGTGGAAAGGGCCTTGCACGCCGGGTTCGCCCCGGAGGAGGTCTACGGAGACGGGACGGTGGAGATCGACGGTCTCGACCCGGTGCCGGTCGCGCCGGGGGTGCTCGACCGGGTCTCCTACCGGGACCGGTCCGAGGGTGTCGTCGCGGTGTTCCGCCGACGAGCTTCCGGCCTGGACCGGGTCACGCTCGGCGATCCCGCCCTCGTGCTGTTGGCCGAGAACCTGGAGAAGCCGGGCAATCTGGGCGCCATCCTGCGCACCGCCGACGCGGTTGGAGCCGACGCAGTGGTCACGGTGCCGGGGGAGATCGACGTGTTCAATCCGAATGCGATCCGGGCGTCGACCGGAGCGGTGTTCACGGTCCCCGTGGCGGCCGCGACCGTGGGGGAGGCGAAGGAGTGGCTCGACGGACACGACATCACCCTCGTGGCCGCCGATCCCATGGCGCCCCGGAGCCTGTGGGACACCGATCTCACCGGCCCCGTGGCGCTCATGGTGGGAGCAGAGGATGTCGGCCTCACCGACGAGGCGCGGCAGACGGCGGACATCCTGGTCTCGATCCCGATGGCGGGAACGGTCGACTCCCTCAACGCCTCGGTCTCGATGGCGCTCCTGGCGTACGAGGCACTGAGGCAACGCTCGTCCCTCTGAGGAACTCTCCCCGAGCCTCGCCGGGGGAGTGGCCCGCAGGGCCAGGGGCCGGTTCTCCCGAGGCAAACCCATCGCGCAGGATGCCCACGCGCAGCTTCACCGGCCCCCCAACCCGCACGGCTTCGCCGGCGGGTTCCTTCCCCCATCGCCTTGCGATGGGGGACACATCCGTAAGGGACTACCTTCGCGGGCATGGAGTTCTCCGAGGTCCTGGCCCGCCGGCGGATGGTGCGCAACTACATGGATGAGCCCGTCGACGAGGAGGTACTCGAGGAGGTGGCCCGGGCGGCTCTGCGTGCCCCGTCGGCCGGCAACTCCCAGGCACTGGGCGTGGTCCTCGTCACCGACCCCGGGGTTCGCAAGGCGATCGCCGACCTGGCGGGGGAGGAGGATTACGTCGCCGCCGGCTTCGACCCCTGGATCTCCAAGGCACCTGCCCACATCGTGATCTCGGTGAGCGAGGACGTGTACCACCGCCGCTACCGGGAGCCCGACAAGCTGGGTCCGGACGGTGAGATCGCCTGGCCCGTGCCTTTCTGGTGGGTCGATGCAGGTGCGGCGATGATGGCGGTGCTCCTGGCCGCCGTCGACCAGGGTCTCGGCGCAGGCTTCCTCGGCGTCCACTCCCTGCCCGAGCTGGCGACCCTGATCGGCCTGCCAGAAGAGCAGAAACCCATCGGCGTGATCACCGTTGGGCACCCTGCGCCCGACCGCAGGTCGGGCAGTCTCGACCGCAAGCCGGCGCCCGCCAACGTCACCATCCATCGTGACCGATGGCGGGACTGATCTTTCCGACGTTTTCTGCCGATGATGGATACGGTGAGTGATCGATGACGGTTTCGCGGGGAGAAGTGGAGCGGGCTTTCGTTCCCGACGACCTCGCCGTGGTGTGGACTCGGGGCAAGGGCTGCGCCGAGCTCTCCGAGCTCCTCGATGAGAGCCCCCAGCGGATCGCAGGCGGGGACCTGGTCGCGGAGTGCATCGACCATCGCGCCGACCTGCTCGTGGCCCGGAAGCTCCCTCCGACGTCCTTCGACCTCGTCAACGTGGCGGTCCCCATCGACTTCCAGCCGGAGAAGGTCACCAGGGTCGTGGCTGCAGTCGGCGGAGGCCCGCACTCGCTGCTCGCCGCCAGCGTCGCCGCCCGCATCGGCCGTGCCATGGAGGTTCCGGCCGAGATGGTGTCGGCATCGGTGCCCGCCGAGGAGCGGACCGCTTCTGCGGTCCTCGCCGAGATCGGCACCAGCGTCCCCGACATCTCGGGGCGTGTCGTCGAGGTGGACAACATCGAGCGGCTGCTCGAGGGTCTCGACGGCGGGACCCTCGTGGTGCTCGGCGCATCCGGTGGCTCGTGGCTGCGACGGATGCTCTTCGGCCCTGGCGCCCGTCTTCGTCGCACCGCCCAGACCGGTGTCGTGGTGGTGAGGAGCGCCCCGGACCGCGTGTTCCGCTTCATGGGCGAGCCCGTCTACGTGGCTCCACTCCGGGAGGCCACCGACACGCTGCGCTTCCACGGCGAGCGCATCCTGGCGGTGGCGGAGGAAGGCAGGCTCGTCGGCGTCGTGCGGAGGGAGAGGCTGATCGGCGCCGGATCCACTCCCGTCGGGTCGCTCATGGAGGAGGCGGTCTCGGTTCGGGTCGACAACACCATCGAGGAGGCCTGGGAGCTCGAGCCCGACTTCGGCAGCGATCCGATCCCGGTCACGGACCACGAGGAGAATCTGGTCGGCGGTTTGTCCCTCCCGGTGGGCTGAGCGCGACCAGAATCCATGTCACGATGAAGTTTCGTTCCTTCCTCAAGGGGCTCATCTGGACCCTGGTCGGTCTGTTGGTGCTGTTCCACATCGGCGCCGGCTGGTACTTCTCGGATGTCCTGATCGATGACGCATTCGTCCCCGAGCCCGACAGCATCGAGCTCCCGGCGAACGCTTCCGAACTGGGTCTCGAGGAAGTCGCGTACGAGTCCCCACTCGGGCAGTTCGATGCGTGGTACATCCCGGCGTCCGGTGACACCTGGGTGATCCACGTCCATGGGAAGGGAGCCACCCCGGCCGAGCCCGAGCCCCTCTTCCAGCCGCTCCGGGACGCCGGCTACCCGCAACTGTCCATCACCTATCGCAACGACGCCGGTCAGCCTCTCGATCCGAGCGGCTACTACCGGTACGGAGTCACCGAGTGGAACGAAGTCTCCGCGGCCGTGGATTACGCGCTGGACAACGGCGCCACCGACGTCGTGCTCTACGGATATTCCACCGGTGGCGCTCACATCCTCAGCTACGTCTACCGCAACGTCCTCACTTCGGTGAGGGGCCTGGTCATCGACTCCGGGAACCTCGACATGGGCAACACCGTGGATGCAGAGGCCGCACGCCGCGATCTGCCGGTGATCCCGCTCCCGGTCCCGCCGACCCTCTCCTGGGTGGCCAAGTTCATCACCTCTCTGCGGATCGACGTCAACTGGCAGACCCTCGACTACATCGACCGGGCGGAGGCGTCGTTGCGGACCCCGGTGCTGCTCATCCACGGGACCGAGGACGACAGGGTGCCCATCTCCCAGAGCCGCCGGCTCGCCGAGGCGGTGCCCGATCAAGCCCGGCTGGTGGTGTTCGAGGGCGCCGGGCATGTCGACTCGATGGAGGTGGACCTGGAGCGCTACCTCTCCGAGGTGCTGGCGTTCCTCGACCGTGTCGACTGAGGGGGCCGGGATGAGGGGCCCGGCCGGATGATTCGCCTCGAGTCGGTGACCAAGGTCTTCCCCGGCGCGTCCACCCCTGCCGTCACGTCCCTGAGCCTCCACGTCCCCGAAGGCGAGTTCGTCACGCTGGTCGGCCCCTCCGGCTGTGGCAAGACCACCACCCTCAAGATGATCAACCGGATCATCGAGCCGACCTCGGGTCGCATCGAGGTGGGGGGCCGTGACGTGCTCGCCATCGAGCCCCATCTGCTGCGGCGCTCGATCGGGTACGTCATCCAGCAGGTGGGTCTCATGCCGCATCGCACGGTGGCCCAGAACATCGCCACCGTGCCCCGTCTGCTCGGCTGGCCCAAGGACAGGATCGACGACCGGGTCGACGAGCTGATCGAGCTGGTCGGCCTGGAGCACGGGATGAAGGATCGCTACCCGGCGGAGCTCTCGGGTGGCCAGCAGCAGCGTGTCGGCGTCGCCCGTGCCCTGGCGGCGGACCCGCCCGTGCTGTTGATGGACGAGCCGTTCGGCGCGGTCGACCCGATCGTCAGAGAGCACCTGCAGCAGGAGTTCAAGGACCTGTGGGAGCGTCTCGGCAAGACCGTCGTCTTCGTCACCCACGACATCGACGAGGCGGTCCGGATGGGGACCAGGGTGGCCATCCTCAACATCGGTGGGATCCTCGAGCAGTACGACCGGCCGGAAGAGATCCTGGCCAACCCGGCCAACGAGTTCGTCGCCCGTTTCCTCGGCGAGGAGCGGGGGCTCCGCCGGCTGGGCCTCCTCCCGGTCTCCAGCGCCGGTCTCGAGCGGGGCCCGGTGGTCGACATATCCGCCGACCCTTCGGAGGCCCGGACGGTGATGGAGACCCATGGCGTGGACTGGGTCGGCCTCCTCGACGGGAAGCGGCTGCTCGGCTGGGTCCCGGCCTCGGAGATCGGGTCCACGCCTCTCCGGGATCTCCGGCCCCGAGACTTCCTGGTCAGGCTTCGTCCCGACGACTCGCTGCGGAGGGCTCTCGACGCAGTGGTCACCTCGCGGACCAGGGTTGGTGTCGTGGTCGGTGACGACGGCTACCTGGGGATGCTCGACGTGGAGACCGTCGCCGAGGAGATCACCGAGTGACGATCGATTGGGCTTGGATCGGGGACCACCTCGGGGACATCTGGCAGGCCACCCGAGAGCACTTCCTGTACACGGTGATCGCCGTGAGCTTCGGCCTGCTCATCTCCTTCGCCCTGGCTCTGGTGGCGTTGCGGTGGCCGAGGACCTATGGGCCCATCACATGGGTGACCGGGGTCCTGTACACGATTCCGTCGATCGCCCTCTTCACCTTCCTGGTGCCGGTGTTCGGCCTCACCAGCATCCTCACCGCACAGGTGGCACTCGTCTCCTACACGCTGCTGATCCTGATCAGGAACATCGTGGCGGGGATCCGGGGAGTCCCCGACCACGTGGTCGAGGCGTCGCGGGGGATGGGGATGACCGAGCGGAGGATCTTCCTCGACGTCCAGCTCCCACTGGCGATGCCGGCGATCATCGCCGGGATCCGGGTGGCGGCCGTGACAACCGTCGGCCTGGTCACGCTCACCGTGATAATCGGTGCCGGCGGATACGGCCTGTTCATCCTGCGCGGCATCGGGAGACGGTTCCTGACCGAGGCCCTCGTGGGCACCGTGGCCGCCGTCCTCATGGCGGTCGTCATCGACCGGGCCCTCGTCGCCCTCGAGCGTGCGGCGACGCCTTGGGCCCGGAGGAGGCGGCCGGCATGATCGAGTTCTTCCGTGAGGTGGCGGATTGGTTCGCCGATCCGACCCATTGGACGGGGAACCGGGGCCTGCCCAACCTCATGGCCGCTCACATCGGGCTCACCGTGGTGTCCCTGGCCGCGGCCGCCATCCTCGCCCTGCCCCTGGCGGTGTATCTGGGCCACAAGCGGCGGGGCGGGGCGCTGGCCGTCTCGATGGTCAACATCGGGCGGGCGCTGCCGTCGTTCGGCGTGATGGGGGTGGTGTTCCCGATCACACTGGCCTTCTCCGTCACGGCCACACCACTCGGCTATTGGGCGACCTTCGTCGCCATGGTCCTGCTGGCGATGCCACCGATGTTCGTCAACGCATACACGGGCATCCGGGATGTCGACGCCTCGCTGGTCGAGGCGGCTCGGGGCATGGGGCTCACGGAACGGCAGGTGCTCACCGCCGTCGAGTTGCCGCTGGCCCTGCCGCTGGTGATGGCGGGCATCCGGACCGCTGCCGTGGCGGTGGTGGCCACCGTGACACTGAGCGCCTGGCTCGGCTACGGGAGCCTGGGCACCTATGTGTTCATCGGGTTCGCCCAGCGTGACCAGGTGACGGTTTTCGTCGGGGGTCTAACCGTGGCGGTCCTCGCCGTGATCACGGAGCTCGGGTTGGGTGGTCTCGAGCGTCTCGTCGACCCGTTGCGGGTCATCCGGCGTCGGCATCGCCGATTGCCGGAATGAGGTCACGGCAATAGAGGTTGTGAATCCACGAGCCGCCTGCGAGGGTGGCTCTTCAGCTAATCGGAAGGAGAGACCCATGCGGACCTACCGCAGCCGCGTCATCGGGGCGGGTCTCCTGGCACTAGCCATGCTGGCGACGGCCTGTGGAGACTCGGGTGGTGACGCACAGGATGGCCCCGAAGTGGTCATCGCAGCCCAGGACTTCGGAGAGAGCGAGATCCTCGCCTACATCTACCAGGGAGTCCTGGAGTCGGAGGGATACGACGCTCGCGTGCAGCGCGTCGGGGGCTTCAGGGACCTGGAGCTCGCCGCGTTCGAGTCGGGGGACGTCAACCTCGCGCCGGAATATGCGGCGTCGATGCTCGAGTTCCTCAACAACGGTGCCGGAGAGGCCACCGGCGACGCAGGCCAGACCACCGACCTGCTCAACGGCTATCTGGAGGAGATGGGCCTGGTGGCGCTGACACCGTCGGATGCCGTCGACACCAACGCCTTCGTGATCACCTCGGACACCTCGGAGTCCCTGGGGATCGAGAGCCTCAGCGACCTGGCCGAGAAGGGTGCCGACCTCACCCTTGGCGGCCCGGCCGACTGTGAGACCAACCCGTTCTGCATCCCCGGACTGCAGCGGGTCTACGGGCTGGACATGAGTGGCAACTTCACCCCGCTCCAAGCCGGTCTTCCCACGGCCGACGCATTGGAGCAGGGCGCGATCGACGTCGCCATCATCTTCTCGACGAGCGCCATCATCGCCGACCGCGGGTACGTGCTGCTCGAGGACGACATGAGCATGCTGGCGGCCGACAACGTGGTCCCCGTCCTCACCGACGAGCTCCTCGACGCCTATGGCGACGAGCTTCGCAACCTGCTCGACGAGATCAGCTCCAAGCTGACCACGGCGGATCTGACCGCGATGAACAAGCGGTTCGACATCGACCAGGAGGACGCCGACGACATCGCCGCCGACTGGCTGGCGGACAACGGCTACTAGAAGACACAGACGAGCAACGGAAAACCCCGGGTCGGTCCGAGAGGACGGACCCGGGGTTTTCTGTCACTGCCTCCTCCTAAGTTCTCCGTACAGGAGGACACATGCTCATCGACTGCGAACAATGCGCACTGCAGGGCACCAGCGCCTGCGACGACTGCGTGGTCACCTTTCTCATCGGGTCGACGCCGGTCGATCTCACCGACCGCCAGTCGGAGGCGGTGGACAACCTGGCCGCCGAAGGTCTGGTCCCGCGTCTCCGTCTGGTCCCCGTGGAGCGCCGCGCCGGCTGAGCTTCCCCCTGAGCGGATGCGAAGAGGAAGGGGCCGTCTCCGAGGATGTGCCCGACGGCCTTCGACCGGGGGAGAAATCCTCCGACGCCCCTCCGACGCTTTACCCTCACCGGTGTGATCAAGGTGTACGCCGTCGCCCTGGCTCTGGGCGTCGCCCTCCTCATCGCCGTGGTCATCCGGACCACGCTCTCGGACAAGGCCCTCGAGGGGCGCGCCCGCATGGCGCTCGGCGCACTCCTCGGTTTCGGCATGGGTGGCATGGCGGCCGAGTACTCGCCGCTCGACATCTCCTGGCCCGTCGCCCTCGCCGCCGCGGTGGTCGCCGCCGTGGCATCGGTGGCCTGGGTGCGATTCGCCACCCGCCGGGAGGGCTGATGATCGTCGTCTCCGACGTCCACGACTCTCCGAAGGCGCTCGCACGCCTGGTCGGCTTCGGTGAGCCCCTTCTGGTTCTCGGTGACCTGGCCAACCTCGCCGACTACCGGACCGGGGAGGGGGCGGTGGCCGAGGTGCTAGGCCGGCAGGTGTCCCTGGAGAGTGGGGAGGCGAGGGGGCGTGGCGACTTCACCGGCATGCGGGAGGTGTGGAAGCGAGCCGTCCACGACCGGGGGATCGACGTGCGCCGCGAGATCGAGAACGCCCTGGAACAGCAGTACGAGGCCATGGCCACTGCCCTCGCCGGCGGTACGGGCGTGGTCACGCACGGGAACGTGGACCGACCCGAGTTGCTCCGCAAGCACCTGCCCGAGAGCTACCGCTACGTCCACGGCGAAGTGGTGGAGATGGAGGGCTACACGCTCGGCATCGTCGGAGGTGGGCTCCCGACCTTCCTCTCCGAGCCGGGGGCGACGGCGGAGGAGGAGATCGCGGCGATGCTCGAGGGCATGGCCGGTGTCGACATCCTCTGCACCCACGTCCCCGCCGCCCACAGACCGGTCCGATACGACGTCATCACCGGCCGTGAGGAACGAGGCTCCGTTCCCGTGCTCGAATTCATCCAGAGGCATCAACCACTCTTCCACCTGCATGGAGACGTCCACCAGCCACAGGCCACCACCTGGCGGATCGGTGCAACCAGGGTGATCAACGTGGGCTATTTCCGGGCCACCGGGCGGTTCCTCCGCATCGGCCCCGCCGGCGTGCAAGTGGGCGGCCTGGGTTAACCTCCGCATCTCGTCCAAAGGCAAGGGGGCATGACCGAAGGAACCTTCTCCCAATTGGAGATCGACGCCTCTCCGGAGGCGCTCTACGACGTCGTGGCCGACATCGCGGCCTATCCCGAGTGGGCCACCGGGGTCAAGGAGGTCGAGGTCCTGGAGACCGACTCCGAGGGAAAGGTGGCGCGCGCCAGCTTCGTCCTCGACGGGTTCGTCAAGGAGATCTCCTACACGCTCCGCTACACCCACGACCGCCCCCATTCGCTGGCCTGGTACTCCGAGGAGAGCGACGATCTGGAGATGCTCGAGGGGTCCTACGTGTTCACCCCCCAGGAGGACGGCTCGACCGAGGTCACCTACAGCCTCAAGGTCATCCCCCGATTCACGATTCCCGGCTTCCTGCGCCGCCAGGCGGAGCGTCAGATCGTCACCACCGCGTTGCGGGGCTTGAGGAAACGGGTAACCGGGGGCTGACGTGAGGATCCTGCTGGTCACCGGGAAGGGCGGGGTTGGAAAGACCACGGTGGCCGCGGCGACAGCTCTGGCGGCGTCGGACCAGGGCGCCCGCGTCCTGGTGACATCGACGGATCCCGCCCACTCCCTCTCCGATGCCCTGGGTATCGCCCTGGCGTCGGATCCGACGTCGGTCACCAGCCGTCTCGACGGGCAGCAGATCGACACCCGTACCCAGTTGGAGCGCTACTGGGGCTCCATCCGGCGCCAGCTCATCGAGGTGCTCGACTGGGGTGGCGCCGCCGGCATCGAGGCCGAGGAGTTCCTCATCTTCCCTGGAATGGACGAGCTGTTCGCCCTGATCGAGGTGAACAGGCACGCCCGCTCGGGCTCCTACGACGTCGTGGTGGTGGATTGCGCGCCGACCGCGGAGACCCTGAGGCTGTTGTCGCTGCCCGAGGTGCTGTCGTGGTACTTCGAGAAGGTCCTGCCCACGGAGCGCCGCATCATGAAGGCGGCCCGGCCGCTGTTGAGCCGGGTCACCAACCTGCCGCTGCCCGAAGACGAGGTGTTCAGCGCCGCGCACTCCATCTTCGAGTCGGTGGAGGGCGTCAGGGAGCTGATGTCCAATCCCGAAGTCACCTCGGCCCGTCTCGTCGTCAACCCGGAGAAGATGGTCATCGACGAGGCGCGCCGCACCTACAGCTATCTCGGCCTGTTCGGCTACGGGATCGACGGGGTCGTCGTCAACCGGGTCCTCCCCGAGGACGTGGAAGACCCCTATTTCGAACGGTGGCGCACCATCCAGAAGTCGCATCTCCAGACGGTCGACGATGCCTTTGCCGACGTGCCCAGGTTGCGTCTTCGGCTCTTCGACGACGAGATGGTCGGTCTCGATCGGCTCGGCATCATGGCTTCGGAGCTCTACGGCGAGCTCCATCCCATCGACGATTTCCATGCCACCAGCCCGTTCCGGATCACGGAGAAGGACGGGGTCGTCACCATGGAGCTCGACCTGCCCTTCATCGAGAAGAGCGAGCTCGACGTGTTCCGACAGGGCAACGAGCTCTACGTGCGGGCCGGCCCATACCGGCGGTCCTTCCTGCTCCCGGACGCGCTGCACCGTCGCGAGGTGGGATCGGCGAGACACGAGGCCGGGACCTTGCGTGTCGCCTTCACCGACCCGGAGGGCAAGAAGTGAAGGACACGGTGACGGCCCGCGACGCCGTCTCCCGAGCCGGGAAACGGGTGGCCTACCATCTCCTCCAGGCCGCCGTGGAGGGGCTCAAGGCGGTGGAGGCGCTGATCGAAGAGATCGGCGACATCGGCAAGGAGAAGGACGGCGAGAGCCGGCCCGAGAAGCAGAGGATCGTGATCGAATGACACAAGAGCGCGAGCCGCTCAGACCCGACGAGGTCATCTCCCCGAATGGGGAGCGGACCCGGGCCCGGGGTGTCCTGGCGGAGGCCGTCACACTCATCCCCAACCTGGTCAAGCTGATCGGCCGTCTCCTCAAGGACCCGCGGGTCCCGTTGCGGGCGAAGATGGCCATCGGCGCCGCGGCGCTCTACGTGGCGAGCCCCATCGACCTGATGCCCGAGTTCGTCCCGGTCTTTGGCTGGGCCGACGACATCCTCATGGTCATGTACGCCCTGGACAACCTGATCAGCCGTGCCGGGCCCGACATCGTCGCCGAGCACTGGGATGGTCCGGGCGACGTCCTCAAGCTCATCGAGGACGTGGTCGGTGTCAGTCGCACGCTGATCCCGAAGCGTCTCGCCGGGGTGCTCGATCGGCTGTCAGGTTAGAGCTTCGCCTGTCGGGGACCGGCCCCCCTCTACCCCCGGCTCCGCTTCGCCCCGCCGGCGGTACCTTCCCCCAGCCTTCGGCTGGGTGACTGATCCGGGATTACCCTCCCAACATGGCCTTTGCTGACGGCATCGCCGATTTCCGGTCGGACACCGTGACCCGGCCGACGCCGGAGATGCTCGAGGCCATGGCCAACGCCCCGGTCGGGGACGACGTCTACAAGGACGATCCGACGGTCAACGCCCTCGAAGAGGAGGCGGCCGCAGCGGTGGGCAAGGAGGCCGCCCTCTTCGTCCCGACCGGCACCATGGGCAACCAGTTGGCGATCCAGTTCCACACCAATCCGGGCGAGGAGGTCCTGGCACACGAGGGGAGCCACGTCCGCTCCATCGAGGGTGGAGCCCCGCAGGCGTTCGCCGGTGTGGCGTTCCGGACGGTGTCCGGCGACGGGGGCCGGATCAGCCCGCAGGACGTCGATGCCGCCATGGCGATGGTCGGCTTCTTCCCCCGGATCAGCCTCATGGTGTGGGAGAACACCCACAACCTCTCGGGCGGCAGGGTCATCCCCGTCGAGGTCATGGAGGAGACCTCGGCCCGGGCCCGAGAGCATGGTCTGGCCGTCCATATCGATGGCGCCAGGATCTTCAACGCCGTGGTGGCGAGCGGTGTGCCTGCAGAGCGGTGGGCGGCGTGCGCCGATACCATCCAGTTCTGCTTCTCCAAGGGTCTCGGGGCCCCGATCGGCTCGATCATCTGCGGAACCTCCGACGCGATCGCCGAGATCCGCTACTTGCGGAAGAGGATGGGTGGTGGGATGCGTCAGGTCGGTGTCATCGCTGCGGCAGCCCGGGTGGCCCTGGCCGGTCGGGATCGTCTCGTCGAGGACCACGTCCTCGCTCGCAAGCTCGCCGAGGCGCTGGCCCATCGATTCCCGGGATCCGTCGACCTCGACGTGGTGGAGACCAACATCATCCGCGTCGACTTCCCGAAGCTGGGTATGGACTGGGCCGAGGTGTCAGGTCGTCTCCACGCCGCCGGGATCAAGGCCAACCCCCCGATGGGCGGTGGCTGGCGCCTGGTCACCCATCGCGACGTGGACGCGGCGGACGTCGACCGCCTCGTAGGCGTCCTCTCGTAACCGCACGACAACCCAGGGAGTCGGACAAATCGTGAGCTATGCCGTCTTGTTCCCGGGCCAGGGGAGCCAATCGGTCGGGATGGGCGCCGATCTCTTCGAGACCAGGCCGGACCTGCTCGGCGAGACGGCAGACGAGGTGCTGGGCTGGTCGCTGCGGAGGATGTGCCTGGAGGGCCCCGAGGAGGCCTTGACCCGCACCGAGCACGCCCAGCCCGCCTTGTACGCCGTCTCCTACGCCCTGTGGGTGACGTTCCGGGACCAGGTCGGCCAGGACCCGGTGGCGATGGCCGGGCACTCCCTGGGCGAGTACACGGCCCTGGCCGCGGCGGGCGCATTCGACTACCGCACCGGTCTCGCGCTGGTGGCCGAACGGGGTCGAGCGATGGCCGACGCCGCGGACGTCGAGCCCAGCGGCATGGCGGCCCTGATCGGGGTCAACCCCGGTGATGCGGAGAAGGTGGCGGCGGCGCGTCGGGAGCAGGGCGGGAGACTCACGGTGGCCAATCTCAACGCACCCGGCCAGGTGGTGGTGGCCGGCGGGATCCCGGATCTCGACTGGCTGGCGGAGAACGCGTCCGACTACGGGATACGTCGGGTGATACGGCTCAATGTCGCAGGGGCGTTCCACTCCGACTTCATGGCCCCGGCCGCGGCACGCCTCGAGGCCGCACTCCGCGAGGCGGAGATCCGAGACCCGGAGCTGCCGGTGTGGTCCAACACCACGGCGCAGCCTCACGGCTCCTTGCTCGTGGAGACCCTCGTCGAGCAGGTGGTGTCGCCGGTCCGGTTCTCCGAGAGCCTGGAGAACATGGCCGCCACGGGCATCTCGACCTTCGTCCACGTCGGCCCGGGGGATGTCACTGCCGGCATGGCGCGCAAGACCATCCCGGGGGCGCAGGTGCTGGTCGTCTCCACCCCGGACGACATCGCCGTCGCGGTGGACTCGATCGGTACGATGTGAGGAGCTTTCATGGTGCTCACGGCTGAAATAACCGGTTGGGGCAAATGCATGCCCCCGAACGTGCTCTCCAACCACGATCTCGAGCAGATCGTGGACACCTCGGACGAGTGGATCACTACTCGCACCGGGATCAAGGAGAGGCGGATCAGCCATGTCGAGGCGTCCGAGTTGGCCGCAGTCGCCTGCCACCGCGCCCTGGCAGCCGCCGGGAAGACCTCTGAGGACGTGGATCTCCTGTTGGTCGCCACCTGCAGCGGCGACTCCATCATCCCGTCCACGGCCAGTGTCGTGCAGAAGCATCTGGAGGCATGGAACGCCGCCGCCATGGATCTGAACGCCGCCTGCTCCGGCTTCGTATACGGGCTCGAGGTGGGCACCAACATGATCCGCAGCGGCGCCTACGAGACGGTCCTCGTCGTCGGGACGGAGAAGCTCCATCACCTCATCGATTTCACCGACCGCACCACCTGCGTCCTGTTCGGTGACGGGGCGGGTGCGGTGGTCCTGGAGCCGAGTGAAGGCCCGGCCGGGATCCTCGCCAGTGATCTGGGGATGGACGGGTCGGTGGGTCACATCCTGGAGGTGCCCGTGGACGGCACGAAGGGCGACCGGGGTCAGCTCGATCCGCGGCTCTCGGGAATCGCCATGGAGGGCCAGGAGGTGTTCCGCCGGGCCGTCACCAAGATGGGGGAGTCGTCGGCAATCGCCATCGAGCGCGCCGGGTTGACACTGGAAGATGTCGACCTGCTCATCCCGCACCAGGCCAACATCAGGATCATCGACGCCACGGCTCGCCGGCTCGGTGTCGACGAGTCCAAGGTGTACGTCAACATCGCCTCCTACGGGAACACCTCGGCGGCGACCATCCCGGTGGCATTGACCGAGGCACTGGAGGAAGGCCGGATCGAGCCGGGCGACATAGTCGTGTTCACGGCCTTCGGCGGCGGCCTCACTTGGGCGTCGAGCGTGGTCCGCTGGGGTGATCGGGTGACCCCGCTCGGGACGTCCGATGTCGATCTGCCGCCACCCGACCGGGACACCATGGAGCTGCTCCAGCCCAATTTCGACTTCTTCGGCCGGCCGGAGAAGAAGGCGTGACGGACGAGATCGAGGGGCGGGTGGCCCTGGTCACCGGGGCCTCCCGTGGTCTGGGAAGATCGATGGCCATCCATCTCGCCTCGGCGGGTCACTCCGTCGTCGTCAATTACGCCTCCAACGCGACCGCTGCCGAGGAAGTGGTGGAGAAGATCCGGTCGGACGGTGGTCAGGCCGTGGCCGTGCGAGCCGACGTCTCCGACCCCGACCAGGTGGAGAACCTCTTCTCCGTCGCCGAGACCGAGGTGGGGCCAATCGGCATCCTGGTCAACAACGCGGGGATCACCCGGGACGGGCTCCTGCTGCGGATGTCCGTCGAAGACTTCGACTCGGTGATCGCCACCAACCTGCGCTCGGCGTTCCTGTGCACCAAGGCGGCGCTGCGGGGGATGGTCCGTGCCCGCTGGGGCAGAGTGATCAACATCGCCTCCGTCGCCGGCATCAGCGGCAACGTCGGCCAGGCCAACTACTCCGCGTCCAAGGCCGGTCTCATCGGGTTCACCAAGGCCGTGGCCAAGGAGGTGGGATCCCGGGGCATCACCGCCAACGTGGTGGCGCCGGGTTTCATCGCAACCGATCTCACGGACCAGCTGTCAGACGAAGTCAAGGAGTCCGCCATCGCAGCGATCACGATGGGTCGGTTCGGGACCGCAGACGAGGTGGCGCCGCTGGTGACCTTCCTCGCCTCGGACGCCGCGTCCTACATAACCGGCCAGGTGATCGCTGTCGACGGCGGTGTGGCGCTGTAAGTTGCCTGGCGCAACTGCCCCGTAAGGAGGAGAAAGAATGGACAGAGAGCAGGTTGCCGAGCGCTTGGTGAACGTGCTCGTGAGCGAACTGGGCCTCGACGCCGAGAAGATCAACGACGAAGCCCACTTCGAGGAGGACCTCGACGTGGACAGCCTCGGGGTGGTCGAACTCCTCATGGCCCTCGAGGACGAGTTCGACGTCAAGATCCCGGACGAGGAGGCGGAGTCGATCATGACCGTCGGCCAGGCCATAGATCTCGTCCATTCCAAGCTCAACTCCTGAAGCGGGCGTCAGGTCATGACTGATCGCCGCCGGGTGGTCGTCACCGGGATGGGGGCGGTCACCCCCGTCGGCCTGGATGTCGCGTCGACGTGGGCGTCGGTGGTTGCGGGCAGGTCGGGCGTGGGGCCGATAACCCTGTTCGACACCACGGGGTACCGGACCACGATCGCCGCCGAGATCTCCGACTGGGACCCGGGGGCGCACTTCGATGCCAAGGAGATCCGGCGGCTCGACCGCTACTCGGAGTTCTTCATCGTCGCCGCCCGGCAGGCCATCGTCCACGCCGGGCTCGACTTCCAGAACGACGAGGAGGCAGCCTCGAGGGCCGGTGTCATGGTCGGGGCGGGCTTCGGTGGCATGGGCGCGTTCATCGACGAGATCACCACACTGGTGGAGCGGGGACCGGACCGGGTGAGCCCGACCGGGGTGCCCCGGATCATCCCCAACATGGCCGCAGGCCTGGTCTCCATCGAGCACAACCTCACCGGTCCGGTCTCGTGCGTGGTCACCGCCTGCAGCGCCTCGGCGAACGCCATCGGGGACGCGGCCGAGATCATCAGACGCGGTGCGGCCGACGTCATGGTTGCTGGTGGCGCCGAGGCGTCGATCACCACCTTCGGAATCGCCAGCTTCGCCCAAGCCCGGGCCATGTCGACCCGCAACGACGACCCTCAGGGCGCCTCACGACCCTTCGATGCCGACCGGGACGGTTTCGTCATGGGGGAGGGCGGGGGTGTGCTCATCCTGGAGAGCCTTGAGCATGCCAGGGCGCGCGGTGCCGAGCCGCTGGCCGAGGTCACCGGGTACGGGATGTCGGCGGACGCCTATCACATCACCCTCCCCAAGCCCGGCGGGATGGGGGCGGCCAAGGCCATGACCGCGGCCCTCGAGGACGCCCGGCTGGAGCCGGCGGACATCGGCTACATCAACGCCCACGGCACCTCGACACCGGCCAACGACTCGACGGAGACCGCCGCCATCAAGATCGCCATGGGCGATGCCGCCTACGAGATCCCTGTGTCGTCGACCAAGTCGATGACCGGCCACATCCTGGGGGGCGCGGGTGCCGTGGAGGCGATCATCGCCATCGAGGCGATGCGCAACGGCGTCCTGCCACCCACCATCAACCACACCACGCCGGATCCGGAGTGCGACCTCGACTACGTGCCCAACGAGGCCAGGGAGGCGCAAATGCGCCATGTCATGTCCAACTCGTTCGGCTTCGGCGGCCACAACGTGACACTCGTCTTTTCGGCCTTGTAGGCCGAAACGACGTGGTACTTGGTATGTGGTACGTGGTACTTGGTATGGGTTGATTGCCCAAGTACGAAGTACCCAGTACGAAGTACGTGAGCGCAGCTCTACCTGCGCTCGCTCTGTTGTCTCCACTCCGCCAGGGAGCGGAACACCAGCGCCAGGAGCAGGGTGACGCCGATGGTCACGGCCAGGAAGCTGACCAGCGCGATCACGCCGGCGAGGACGGAGCACGACCGGGACTCCTGACGACAGCTCACCGTGGTGACCATCCACCCGAGAGCCCCGCCGAGGAGACCGGTGACCACCGCCGGGATGGCGATCCAGGGGTTGGGTCGGCGATTCAAGACTTCCTCCGACCCCTCTCGTCGAGACCCGCGGCATCCAGGATCTCGGGTGGCGTCAGCTCGGGTGGGATCGGGAAGGTCGAGCCCACGGTGCGCGGCGGATGGAAGGCAGCCTTGGCCAATGGGTGCCAGGCGAGCGCGAGGGTGGCGGCGACCAGGGCGACCGTGACCACCAGAGCCGCCGGTTCCAGGAACGGCGTCAGGCTGAGGCCGAGAGCCGGCCACACCACCCGTGACACCACCAGCCCGCCGAAGACGACCCGTGCGTACAGGAACGCCGCGACCAATGCCCCGAGACCCATCACCATGACGGCCCAGGTCTCACCCGACCCGGTCAGACCGATGGCGAGGGGGCTCGAGAGTTGGACGAGAGGAAGCAGTACCGCCTGGTCGGGCGGACCGGTGGCCGAGGGGAGCTTTCTGAGCCGTCCCTGGAGCGACACCAGAGCGCCCGCCGAGACCATGGTGACCACCAGGGCGGCCACCCATGTGACATCGATGGGACGCACCGCGGCGATCCCGCCGCCGGCCAGGAGCACCAGCCAGGCAAGCCGGTGCGCCCACCGCGCTCCCAGGACCACCAGCCCCGTCGTTGCCGTGGTGCCGAGAACCAGGAGACCGATCCCGATTAGGAGCACCGAGGGGATCACCGGGAACGGATCCGGTCGGACGATCAGGGCGACGGTCCAGGCCAGGGCGGCGGCCAGGGGCGCCAGCGCGGCAACGGGTGGTCTCACGTGGCCGAGTCTGGCACGCTTCAAGCGGGAGAAGGAGTCGGGTTCTCCGCCTGGACGACCCTCAGATCCGACTTTTCCCCGAACCTCGGCGACTCGCCGGGGGTCCAGCTGGTCTCCTCCCTCCAAGCGGGGCCCGGGCGGAGGGTGACCACGGTGCCGGGGCCCGGGAGGTCCTGGTGGAAACGGCTGCGATCGGACCCGACGAGGCGGATTCGGCCCGCCTGCATGGCGTCCTGATGAGTGACGATGACCACGTCGCCGTGCGGATGGGTGGAGTCGAGACGACGCGCCACGGCGGCGACACGATCCGCCACCTCGGCGAGGGTCTCGTCCACGAGGTCGACTGCCCATGGGTCGGCGAGGTAGGCCTCGAGCTCGCCGGGGAACGTCGCAGACACGTGTGACCAGGGGTGGCCCTCCCACCGGTCGGTGATGCTCCAGTCGCGCAGGTCCTCGTCGACCCGGACGGGTACGGAGGAGCGGGCGGCGATCTCCTCGGCCGTGCGAAGAGCGGGCTCCAGGGGGGACGACCAGATGGCCACCACGGCGCGGGGTCCCAGGTAGCGGCCGACCCGGCGAGCCTGCTCCACCCCGTACGGGGAGAGCCCGAAGCCGGGGGTGGAGCCCACCACGAGGTTGTGCGGGTTGTCGACCTCGGCGTGGCGGACGAGATGGACCAGAGCTGCCATGCCCCTCAGTTTGGCCTGTCGTGTCCCCAACGCCAGGTAACTTCGGCGAGGTGTGGACCGAACCCATCCTCCACGTCGACATGGACTCCTTCTTCGTCGAGGTGGAGCGGCTCGACGACCCGGGTCTGCGAGGGATCCCCGTGGCCGTGGGAGGGACCGGCCCGCGGGGGGTGATCGCCAGCGCCTCTTACGAAGCCCGGCGGTTCGGTGTCCACTCCGCCCAGCCGACCGCGAACGCCCTGGAGCTGTGCCCCCAACTCCGTGTCATCCCGCCCTCGCATGGCAAATACGGGGAGGTCTCGATTCGGGTCTTCGAGGTTTTCCGTGACTTCACCCCTCTCGTCGAGGGGATGAGCCTGGACGAGGCGTATCTGGACGTGGCGGGTCTGCGCCGGCACTTTGCATCGCCTGTCGACGTCGCCCGGGCGATCCGGTCGGAGGTCCGGGCGCGGATCGGCCTCCCGTCCTCGGTGGGGGTGGCTGCCACCAAGTTGGTGGCGAAGCTCGCCAGCCAGGCCGCCAAGCCGGATGGGGTCCGGCACGTCCCGGTGTCCGAGCAAGTGGAGTTCCTCCACGCCCTGCCGGCCAAGGCGCTCCCGGGCGTGGGGCCGGCGACTGGAGCCGCATTGGAGCGTCTCGGCATCGAGTCGGTTGCCGACCTCGCCGCCACCCCCGAACGGGCCCTGGAGTCCTCCGTCGGGCCGACGATGGCGCATCAGCTCCTCGAGCTCGCCAACGGGATCGACGCCCGTGTGGTTCAGCCCGACCAGAAGGCCAAGTCGGTGTCGGTGGAGGAGACCTACGACCGCGACCTAGTCGGGTGGGAACTCCTCGCTTCGGCGGTGTCGGATCACGCCATCCGGCTGGCACACCGATTGCGTCGCGCCGGGCTCATGGGCCGTACCGTGACCCTGAAGGTGCGCTACTCCGACTTCGAGACGATCACCCGGAGCCGGACGCTGCGTGATCCGACCAGCTCCGCCCGCGAGCTGACCGCCGTTGGGCGGGCGCTCCTCGACGAGCTGGCGCCGAAGCGGCCCGTTCGCCTCCTCGGGCTCGGTGCCAGCCAGCTCGAGAGCGCGGAATCACCTCGCCAGCTCGGCTTCGGGAGCGACGACTGGGTCAAGGTCGAGGATGCCGTCTTCGAGGTTCGGGAGCGCTACGGGGAGGGCGCGATCCGTCCCGGCCGGGGTCTGGACACGGGAGGGTGATTACCACTGTCACCTGTCCCCACATCGGGTGTAGAGTTCCCGTAGGGCCCAACCCAACGGACCGGTGGAAATGCCTCTAGACGACAAGGAACAGAGGATCCTGGCGGAGATCGAGCGCCAGTTCTACGAAGAAGATCCAGAACTGGCACGAGCCGTGCAAAGGGTGCAGCGGCCACTTCGCATCGGCGTCCGTCTCTCCACCTTGGGCATCCTCCTCGGGCTCGCCATCGTCGTCACATACCTGTCCGTGACCCTGGTGGCGGCCGCGGGCTTCCTGCTCGTCGTTCTCTCGGCCACGGCGCTGGTCAACGCCCTTCGCTTCCGCGGATGGGGTGAGCGTGACCTCGAGCCGGTCGAAGAGTTCGAAGAGTTCGACGACTGACGGCTATCTTCCCCGCCCCCGGCCTCCGTTGAGTTGGCTATTGTTCCGGCCCCGCTCCTGGCGGGCACGCGTTTGAGAGGGGCGGACCCGCATCGGTCCGCGGCACGGAGATCTTTGGGAGTAGGACATTGGAGCAGGCGTTTACCGCCGAACAGGCGAGTCGGCTGAGCGGATGCACACACCACCAGCTTCGGTATTGGGATCGGGTCGGCCTCGTCAGCCCATCGATCCAGAACACGGGTGGCCGCCCCGGAGTGCGGCGTCTCTATTCGTTCCGTGATCTGGTGGCCCTGCGGGTGGTGCGCAGCCTCCTCGACAACGGCATGTCGCTGCAGCGGGTGCGTCGCGCCTGGGAGTACCTGCGGCGCGAGGGCTCGATGGACGAGCATCTCGCGCAGGTGAAGCTGGTCACCGACGGTGTCTCCATCTTCCAGGTGAGCCGCGACGACGGGGAGTTGCTCGACGCCTTGCGCCAGGGTCAGCTCGCCTTCTTCGTGGCCATCGACGAGATCGCCCGCGACGTCGAGGAGGACGTCACCTACTTCGAGCTCGACCGCGCCCAGTTCCTCGAGATGCTCCGCCGCGTCGAGGACGACGTCCGCGAGGAGCAGCAGGCAACTGGTTGAGGCCTCTCGGGTCTTCGCCCCGAGAGGCGTACTTGGTACTTGGTACCAGGTACCGAGAAGGCTCTTCCAAGTACCAAGTACTCAGTACCAGGTACTCAATCTCTGAACAGTGACTTCGGGTTGATCGCCGCCAGGGCGCGCCGTCTCGTGTCGTAGCGGTTCTGCAACCACCACTCCAGCTCCATCATCTCCGCCTGGCCGAGCGTGGCCTGCTTGCCGCCATAGATGGCTCCGGCGTAGCCGCGGGCGAGTGGCATCAGCGCCGAGCCCTTCTCATGGGCCCACTCGATGGGTGTCATCGTCTCCACCACCGGCTCGCCGAGGTCGGCGAGACGATCGACGATCTCGTCCCAGAGGGCGGTGATGTCACCGCTGCGGGCCCGGGCGAGACGACGGTTGCGACGCACTTTCTTCGCCAGCGGGACGGCGCCGATCAGGATGCCGAGGATCGGGATGGCCATCCACCAGTCGAAGTCGAGGCTGCGTCCACCCGTCGAGCCGTCCCCTGGTGTCAGTCCGGGGGGCGGGATGTCGGTGATCGGGAGGTCGTCGGAGCCGGGGCCGATCGGTGTTGCCGGACCTTCGACCTCGGGAATCAGCTCCGCGGGCTCCCAGCCGGCCGTCATGCTCGGCGGCAGCGCCTCGCCGCGGGGCGTCGGGTCGAAGCGCACCCAGCCGAACCCGTCCATCCACATCTCCACCCAGGCGTGGGCATTGGTGTCACGGACCTCGATCACCTCGACACCGTTGATGGTGGTCACCCTCCCGGGCGTGAATCCCCACACCACCCGGCTCGGGATCCCCAGCGCACGGCCGAGGACGGCCATGGCGGCGGCGAACTGCTCGCAGTAGCCGGTCCGGTAGTTCTGGCTGGTGGAGTCGTTGAGCCAGGCGTCGAGTACCAGGGCGCCGTGGCCGGTCGACACCTCCTGGGAGTAGGTGAAGTCACCCGAATCCCGGAACCAGTGCTGGAGCAGCCACGCCTTCTCGAAATCGGTCGTGGCGCCCCGCGTGTGACGCAGGGCGATGGCCACGAGCGTGCCTGGAGTGTTCGTGGGGAGCTCGGTGTAACGCTGGATGTCCGGCGGGCGGGCGGTGTCGCCGGGTGGCGGCCCGGGCTCGGCGTTGAAGAGGCCTTCCTCCGCGGCAGCCGCGAACAGGGGGCTCAGGTCCCCGTTGGGACCTGTCGCCAGCCTGCCGAGGTCTGCCTCGACGAGGGGGAACGTGGTCTCCAGCTGGTAGTTGTCGTCCGGTGCGACCCCGACGGCGCGGAACAACGCCCCGTCCCGTCCGAAGCGGATCTCACCGGGCTCGATGGTGTGCTCGCCGCCGATCGAGTGGATCTCCCTCGGCTCGCCGGCGGTGGGGAGGATGGTGCCGCCGAGACCGGAGATGAAGACCCGCTGCAGGATCGTGGCCGTGCTGCCCCGATAGAGGTGGGCCGGGTCGCCCAATGGGCCAGCGGTGGCGAGCCGGGTCTGCGAGTTGCCCCGACGCCACGCCACGCCGTCGAAGGCGTCGAGGGTCTCCATCCGCCAGTAGATCTGCTCGGGCGGCGGAGCACCAGGGCCGAGCGTGGCGCGGAACAGGACGATGTTGTTCCTGCTGATCAGGCGCTGACGCATGTCGACCCACCGGTCGAAGACGACGTTGCCGCCGAAGCTCCCTCCAATGCCGCTGCCCACCGAGTTCCAGGGGAGGTTCCCGTACTCGGAGACCATCCCGGAGGCATTGGAAGTGGTCATCACGGCGAACACCCCGACCATCGCCGCCATTGCAAAGGCCGTTCTCGGGGAAGAGTGGGGGAGCGGCAGACCCGACCGGTCCCGCGCCCGGCCCATGCCCTCGCCCCGATCGAGGACGATGCCCGCCAGGGCGAGCCCGACCACGAGTGAGGTGGCGATCATCCACGAGATTCCCGCAGGCCGACGATCGAAGACGGCGAACTGCAGGTAGACCGCGCCGGCCGGGACCAGCATGATCCCGACCCGGCCCGTCGCGGCGCCCTGGGCGAACAGCCCGCCGAGCACCCACATCAGCGTGGCGAGGAGGGCGACCAGCCCGGGCAACGGGATCACCGGAGCCACGCCGGAACGGATGAGCCGGAAGGCCTCCTCCATGGTCTCCCTGAGCTCGGGGAGGGTGGAACTGGTGGGCACGACGCCGTAGACGAGGGTCTCCGGCACCGCCACGCGGAAGAAGACGATGACCGCCCCGAGGACGAATATCAGCTGCGCCAGGCCCGGGTTCAGGTCGACCTGGCGCATCAGCCACCACATCACGCCCCCGAGCAGGGCGGCGGCGATGATGATCAGGTGCCACTGGATGTGGCCCTCGCCGAACTGGACGAGACGGCCCGCCCTCGAGACGATCATCCCGAGGAGGACGAGACCGGCTAGCTGGCCGAGGCGTCTGCCCATGTCGCCCTCATCGTCTTCAGCCATTCCGGCGCCCATTTGGCGCCGGGGTCGACCACCACGGTGGCCGCCCCGACCCTGTGGAACCCGATGACCGTCTGCGGAGTCGTCGACGAAACACTCATCAGAACCGTGTTGCCATAGTCCGGGGCGAGGAGACGCTGGACCGCCAGCATCTCCCGGTCGGGGACCCCGGTGACCAGTACCAGTGCACCGCCACCACCGCGGTGACGGATGCGTGTGGCCACGGCGCGGAGGTCGATCGTCGGATCGGTCTTGACCACCGCGAGCCGCTCCATGATCGCGGTGTAGCGGGAGGCGTCCATGGTGTTGGCGTCACCTGCCCAGAAATCGGCGTCGAAGCCGGTGCGGAGCAGGTGGTCGACGACGCTCGCCGCGCCCGAAACGGCCGTCTCGAATGCCTGCTCCGACTCGTACACGGACTCCCGGATGTCGAGGAGGACCAGGGCGCGGGACTGCCATGGCGTCTCCAGCTGCCGGATCATCAGCTCGTCGTACTTGGCCACCGACGGCCAGTGGATCCGGCGCAGGTCGTCGCCCCTCGTGTACTCGCGGAGGGTGTAGAAGTCCTCGCCACCCCGCTGGCTGTGCTCGGGTCGTGACGCATGGACGAGGGGATCGCGGCCACGGGTCTGGGGGAATCCACTGAGCCTCTCGACGGCCGGGTAGACGACGAGCCGGTCGACCGCGGTGTCACCGATCGCGAGCTCGGCGAGCCCGAGCGGGTCGCTGGATTGGCCTCGCGCCGGGCCGATCTTGTACACGCCCCTCGGGCTGCAGGTGACCCGGTAGGAGGCGGTGGCCCTCTCCAGGCCCGGGAGGCTTGCGACCTCGAACCCGGCGACACCGAGCCGCTCCACCTCGTCGAACATCGCCAGGTGGGGGACCGAGCGACGGCTGCGATTGTCGACCACCAATGTCACCATCGTGGTCTCGCCGTCGTGAACCGCCGGCGAGCCGATGCGTCGCGAGATCTCCACGTTCGGGCTGTGGAGACGCACGTAGGCGATCGCCACCAGGGGACCGAGCACGAGGAAGATCCCCACCAGCAACAGCTCGGGGTCTCCGAACGTCCACCAGAGGATGAAGAAGGCGCTTCCTGCTCCGAGGAGGGCCCAGCCCCTGGCGCTCGGCATCAGGTGGCGATGCGTGAGGCGGTGCCGGGCACCCGGAGCCGCCCGAGGACCCCGGTGATGACTTCGGCGACGCTCTCACCGCGCATCTGGGCCTCGGGGCGGAGCGTGATGCGGTGTTCCAGCACCGGGACGGCCAGTTCCTTGACGTCGTCGGGCATCACGTAGTCCCGCCCGAAAGCGGCAGCTCGGGCACGGGCCAGACGTTGGAGGAACAGCGCGGACCGGGGCGACGCTCCCAGCATCACGTCGGGGTGCTGCCGGGTGGCTCCCACGAGGTCGATGATGTAGTTCTTGACCGGGTTGGAGACCGTGATCTGCTGCGCCGTGACGATCAGCTCGCGGACCTCGTCGAGGTTGGCTACCGGCTCCAGATCGAGGAAGGTGGAACGGACGCCATGGGTGTCCAGCATCTCCAGCTCCTTGGACCGGTCCGGGTAGCCGATGACGACCCTCATCATGAACCGGTCGAGCTGGGCCTCGGGTAGCGGGTAGGTGCCCTCGTGCTCGAGCGGGTTCTGGGTGGCGACCACCATGAACGGTGTCGGCACCGGCCTGGTCACCCCGTCCGAAGTCACCTGGCGCTCCTCCATGGCCTCGAGCAGGGCCGACTGCGTCTTCGGGCTGGCCCGGTTGATCTCGTCGCCGACGACGATGTTGGCGAAGATCGGGCCCGGCTTGAACTCGAACTCCCGCCTGTCCCGGTCATAGACACTGATGCCGGTGACGTCGGATGGCAACAGGTCGGGTGTGAACTGGATCCGGTTGAAGGCGCCGTCGATGGACTTCGCCAGCGACTTGGCGAGATGGGTCTTCCCGACACCGGGGACGTCTTCGACGAGGACGTGTCCTTCCGCCACCAGGGCCAGGAGCACCAGTTCGATGACTTCGCGCTTGCCCTGGATGACGGTCTCCACGTTGGAGGCGATTCGGTTGAATCGCTCTCCGAAGGTTTCGATTCGATCGGCCAAAGGAGCGACCTCCGGGTGGGATTTGTCGCGACTGTACCTAGTCTCCGGGATTCTGGGGGCTAGTCTGTAGGGCGAGGGCAATTGGGAGGGAACTTGTTCGAAATGGGGCTGGGCGGTCTCCTGTGGGCTGTTCTGGGGAGACCACGTCTTTGGGGGGAAGCCATCCGTGCCGCACTGTCCGTGCGTCGGCGCGGGCGCCTCGGTCCGTCGACCGCCTATCTGCGCTGGCGGAGCCAGACGGCGTACGGTGAGGCGATCGCGGTGCCGGCCCGCGACTTCGTCGAGTACCTGGAATGGCGGCGCCGTATGCGGGGGATGCGATGACGCCCGGGGGCCTCACCGGTCGTCTCGAGGAGATCCCCGGTGTCGCGTCGGTGACCGTCGACCTCACCGAGGAGGGCGGCGGGATCAGCATCCGTCTCGAGCCGGGCGCCGACGAGTCCGGTGTCATGGAGAGGCTCCGCCAGATCCTCGTCGCCTACGGTGTCCGGTCGCCACGGACCCAGACGGTCGAGGAGGCGCTCCCGGATCCGGGAGAGACGACACCCGAGCTGAAGGCACTGGGGATCAAGGTCCGTCTCGTCCCCTTGGAGAAGGGCGCCCGCATCGAGGTCGAGTCCCGCGACATCCGCTCGCACCGGGTGGTGGCGGCGAACCCGCGCGCCATCGCCCAGGGTATGGCCGACGCATGGTGTCGGGTCATCGGGAAGATCCCCGTCGAGGTGATCGAGGCTTCCATCAAGGACGACGGCCTGCTCGTGGTCAGGGTGATCGACGGCGACGTCGAGAGGACCGGCATGGCCATGGTCTCCTTGGGTTGGGAGCGCTCCCTGACCCTCGCCGTGGGCCGGGCTCTCGGCCAGATCTCGGTCGCCGACTGACCTGGCCGGCACCGAAAGCCCCAGTCAGAAGCGGGCGCGGTCACTACGCTTCGATGCGGTAGGACGGTCCGAGATGACAGGCGCATTGGTGTTGAACGCCAGCTACGAGCCGCTCTCCGTCGTCAATGTGCGACGGGCGATCGTCCTCGTCCTCTCGGAGAAGGCCACCGTCGTGGTGCCACGGTCCGAGACCTGGGCGTCGGAGCGCCTGTCCGTCCAGGTGCCGTCCGTGGTCAAGCTCAACCGATACGTCAAGGTCCCGTACCGGCACAGCGTCCCGGTGACGAGACGCGCCGTGTTCGGCCGTGACGGCCATCGTTGCCAGTACTGCGGTGGGCCGGCAGAGTCGATCGACCACGTGACCCCGCGCTCCCGGGGTGGCGCCCACAGTTGGGACAACGTCGTAGCCGCCTGCCGCGCCTGCAATCTGCGCAAGGGCAACCGCACACCGGGGGAGGTGGGGCTGGTGCTGCGCGCCAAACCAGCCCCGCCACGACGTTTCGCCTGGATCTACGCCGCCACCGGTTTCCAGGTCGACCCCGACTGGACCCCGTTCCTGCTGCCGGAATCGGCATGAACCACGGCCGGCATGGCCGGCCGCGTACTCCTTAACCCTTACCCCGACTGCCGTGTCGGCGGAGCGGCGACGCCTCGAAGGGGTGGTTCCCACCAGGCAATGAGTGAGCGAGGTCCGCACCCGGACCTCTCCCGTCCTCACCCGTCCACATCTGCTCGAACCCGTGGTGCCCCATGGTGGGAGCGCGGGTGGCGTGGTGGGGGAAAGGGTTGACAAGTGGGGCGAAGTGGGGCATAGTGGCGCAATCTCCTGAGGGAGTGGACAGTGAGGACGGACGGACGGCAGTGTTTCTCGGCGAGTATTTCCACACGCTGGACGAGAAGGGGAGGGTGGTTCTGCCCTCGCCCTTTCGTCGTCAGCTCGCCGAAGGCTGTGTCGTGGCCAAGGGCAGGGACGGGCAGTTGATGATCCATCGCACCGAGGACTTCGCCCGCATGGCCCAGGACGTCGTCGCCGGTCCTCAGAACCGTCGCAACCGAATGCTCGCCCGGACGATGTTCGCCGGGGCCGATCAGCAGGACCTGGACAAGTCCGGTCGTCTCCTGGTCAAGCCCGACCTGCGGACCTTCGCCGGCTTCGAGCCCGGGAGCGAGATCGTGGTGATCGGCGTCTTCGACCACATCGAGTTGTGGGAGAAGGACCGGTACCTCGAGGACCGAGCCGCCGGTGATCAGACCTATGTCGACGAGGACGAGTGAGCAGATGTGGGCTTGGCCCATCGCCAGCCCCCCGGAACCAATTGGAACGCCCCTGACTCCGCCCGCTTTCAGTTGGTACCAGCGCCCGGGGGGCTGGCCATGGCCCAGGACCCACCAAGTGAATACCACCGTCCGGTGCTCGTCGACGAGGTGGTCGAGTTGATCGCCCCGACGATGCCCGGTGTCGTGGTCGACGCCACCTTCGGAGGTGGCGGTCACACGCGTCGCATCCTCTCCGAGCTCGGCGACCGGGTGCGGGTCGTGGCCATCGATCGCGACCCCGCCGCGGTGGCTCGGGCCCGTGAACTGGGTGTGGACGCCGTGCAGGGCAACTTCGGTGACCTGGCGCAATTGGTGGCTACCGTCACCGATCAGGCGCCGGCCGCGGTCCTCTTCGACTTCGGGGTCTCGTCCCACCAGGTGGACACCCCGGAGCGTGGCTTCTCCTATCGGCACGACGGGCCGCTGGACATGCGGATGGGCCCGGACGCCCCCCACACCGCCGCGGAGATCGTCAACGAGTGGCCCGAGGCCGAGATCGCCCGGATCATTCGCCGCTATGGCGAGGAGCCCCAGGCGAACCGGATCGCTGCCGCCATCGTCGCCAATCGACCTTTCGAGACCACAGGCCAGCTGTCCACCGTCATCGCCGCGGCCTTGCCCCCGCGCCGGGCAGGTCACCCTGCCCGGCGCACGTTCCAGGCGCTTCGCATCGTGGTCAACGGCGAGATCGACGCTGTGGAGGCCGGCCTCGACCAGGCCATCGACATGGTTCGCCCGGGCGGTCGGGTCGTCGCCATCTCGTACCACTCCCTCGAGGACCGGGTGGTGAAGCAGCGTTTCGCTCGCGGTGCCACCGGGTGTGTCTGCCCGCCGGGTCTGCCGGTCTGCGCCTGCGGACGGGCGGCCGAGCTTCGGGTTCTCACCCGCAAACCGGTCCGGCCGTCTCCCGACGAGGTGGCCATGAACCGGCGGGCCCGCTCGGCCGTGCTCCGTGCAGCCGAGAAGATCGCGGAGAAGGTGGCGGCATGACCGCGGTCGCCAACCCTCGCCCCCGTGCCAACCAGAGCATCCGCGTGGTGCGCGGGACGAAGCTGCGCCGCCCCGCAGTCGGCCCGTGGGTGATCGTGGCGATCATCGCCATCAGCGGCTTCCTGGGCCTGGGCTTCGCCCAGACCAGTCTCGACCGCGCCGCCTTCGAGCTGGCGGAGCTGGAGAAGGCGATCGATCAGGCGGAGGCCCACAATCTCGATTTGAAGCTGGAGATCGCCCGGTTGGAGAACCCCGCCCGGATCGCGCCACTCGCCGAGGAGATGGGGCTCGTCCTGCCCGACGTGACCAAGCAGCTCCTCGTCGACCTCGATCAGGAGCTCCCGGTGTTCGCGGAGGCGGACAAAGGAGAGAGCAACCAATGAGCACCCGAGTTCGCGCTGGTTTCGGGCTGCCTGAAGGGGCCTTGCCCCTCCGGGAGTTCAGCCGGAGGGACGAAGGCCGTGGCTTCTGACCCGAAGACCAGGAACGCCAAGATCCGGCTCGCCGTCGTCGGCGTCTTCGTCGTGCTGGCGTGGCTCGGGATGGGCTACCGGCTCTTCCACATCCAGGTACTGGCCGCGCCGCAGCTCGCCGCCGAGGGTCTGGAACAGCGTCTGGTGGAGAGGGACCTGGCGCCACAGCGGGGGAAGATCTTCGACCGCAACGGCGAGGTCCTGGCCCTCACGGTCGACTCACAGAGCCTCTTTGCCGTGCCCGAGCAGCTCGAGGAGCCGCTCTGGGTGGCCCAGCAGATCGGCGGTCTGCTGGGTGTCGACACGGATGCCCTCTACGAGCGGCTGACCTCGGGCTCCAACTTCGTCTACATCAAGCGCCAGGTGGACAAGGACACGGCGCAGCAGATCCTGGATCTCGACGTGCCCGGGGTCTACGCCCACCCCGAGCCCACCCGTGTCTATCCCGCCGGGGCGACGGCTGCCCATGTCACGGGTTTCGTGGACATCGACGGCGTCGGCCGGGAGGGCCTGGAGCTGGTCTACAACGACGCCCTCACGGGCATACCGGGCAAGGCGGTCTTCGAGCGCGGACTCGACGGGACGCCGATCCTCCAGGGCATCTCCGACATCGTCCCCGCCACCCCCGGTGTCGACCTCCACACCACCATCGATCTGCCCCTGCAGTTCCAGGCCCAGAAGGCCTGTCTGGAAGCGGTCGACCGTACCAAGGCCGACGCCTGCTGGGTGGTCGCCATCCATGTCGAGACCGGCGAGATCCTGGCGATGACCGGTGCGCCGGTCTTCGATCCGCTCACCCGTCAGACCATGGACCCGGCGTGCGAGGATGCTGAGGACCCCCTCGCCTGCCGGGCCTTCCGCAACTTCGTCGTGCGCGGGATCTACGAGCCCGGGTCCACCCAGAAGCTGATCACCGTGGCCGCCGCCCTGGAGGAGGGCGAGGTCCAGATCGGGACGATCGTCGAGGACGTCTCCGACGAGCTGGAGCTGAAGCCGGGCGCATGCCAGGACGAGGACGACGACCTCTACGGCTGCTACCGCGACTTCAGCGAGCACGAGACCATGGACATGACCGTGGCCGACATCTTCGCCCAGTCCTCGAACATCGGGACGATCAGGATCGGTGAGAAGCTCGGCCAGCGCCGGCTGGTCCAGTACATCGAGGCGTTCGGGCTCGGGTCCCGCACGGGGGTCGACTACACCGCCGAAGCCGCGGGGTTGCTCAACTTCGAGGCCGGCTGTGACATCTGCTGGGCGTCGGCTTCCATCGGCTACTCGGTGGCGGTGACCCCGCTGCAGATGGCCGCCGCATACGCCGCCGTCGGGAACGATGGCATGTGGATCACGCCACACCTCGTGGCCGCCCAATCCAATGTGGACGGCGACATCGAGGAGGCCGCCGTGGAGACCCGCCAGGTCGTGTCGCCCACGACCGCGCGCCTGATGCGCGAGCTCCTCGCCAGGGCGGTGGACGAGGGGACGGGTGTCCAGGGATCGGTCGAGAATTATCGGGTGGGGGGGAAGACCGGGACCGCCAACAAGCTCGGCCCCGATGGCAAATACACGGACGAGACCCGTGCGTCCTTCGTGGGGATGGCCCCGATCTCCGACCCCAAGGTCGTGGTGGCCGTGGTGATCGACAACCCGTCCCGCGAGTACCGCACCGGCGGGCTCGCCGCCGCTCCGGTCTTCGCCCAGGTGATGGAGCAGGCGCTCCATCGCCTCGCGGTCACCCCCGATCATGGCGGGTAGGAGAGTCGGGGATCTGGCCCGGGCGGTCGAGGGGACACTCCAGGGAGACCCGGACGTGACCGTGACCGACGTGGTCCACGACACCCGGGAAGCAGGGCCCGGAAAGCTGTTCGCCGCCCTCGTCGGGTCCAGGGTGGACGGTCATGACCTCATTCCCACCGCGGTCGATGCCGGCGCCCCGGCGGTCTGCGTATCCCGCCCGGTCGACACCCATGTCCCGGTGATCCGGGTCGCCGACACGCGGCAGGCGCTCGGACCGTTGGCCGCCGAGGTCCATGGCCACCCCTCGCGCGACCTGGCAGTGGTCGGTGTGACCGGGACCAACGGCAAGACCACCGTGACCCACTACGTGGAGGCCATGGCCCGGGCGAGTGGTTGGACCCCCGGCATAGTCGGGACCATCGGGGCGAGGGTTGCGGGCGAGCACGTCGAGTTGGGGCACACGACACCCGAGGCAACGACCTTCCAGCGCCTTCTCGCCACCATGCGCGAACGGGGGTGCCGACTGGTGGCGGCCGAGGTCTCCTCGCACGCGCTCGTGATGGGTCGTGTCCGGGCGACCCGTTTCGAGGTGGCCGCCTTCACCAATCTCTCCCAGGACCATCTCGACTTCCACGGGGACATGGCCACCTACCTGGCTGCCAAGGAGAGCCTCTTCACGGACTACGAGGTGGGTACGGCGGTGATCAACATCGACGACCCGGCCGGTGCCGGGATCGCGTCGCGTATCGGCCTCACCACGGTGCGTGTGGGCCAGGGTGGCGATGCGCGTGCCGAAGACGTCTCCCTCGGACCGACCGGGGCCGACTTCCGCCTGGTGACTCCCTGGGGCACCGCAGACGTGACCGTGCCCGTGTGGGGGCGGTTCAACGTCGACAACGTGGTGATGGCGGCGGTCTGCAGCCTCGCCTCGGGAATCACGTTCCAGGACGTGGTCGCCGCAATGGCCGACCTCCCGGTGGTCCCGGGCAGGTTCCAGCAGGTGTCCGGTGACGACCCGGTCGCCGTCTTCGTCGACTACGCCCACACACCGGCCGGGATGACCCAGGTCATCGCCACCGCGCGGGAGTTCGCCCGGGGCCGTGTCATCGCCGTCGGGGGTGCCGGGGGCGACCGCGATCGGGAGAAGCGTCCGATGATGGGGCTGGCGCTGGCCGAGGCCGATCTCGCCGTGGTGACGAGCGACAACCCTCGCTCTGAGGACCCGGGAGCGATCGTCACCGAGGTGGCAGCCGGCATCCCGGAGGGCGCCCGATTCGTCACGGTGGTGGACCGGGAGGAGGCCATCCGGCTCGCCCTTGCCGAAGCCCGACCCGGTGATGTCGTCCTGGTCCTCGGGCGGGGCCACGAGCCGTATCAGCAGTTCGCCGATCACAGGGTCGAATTCGACGACCGCGCCGTGGTCACCAGGATCCTCGCCGAACTGCGGCGCGAATCCGGATACGGCCGCGGAACGGGGAGGATTACCCGGTGATTCCGCTGCTCGTCTCGGCTGCGGTGGCGCTTGTCGTATCCATCTTCGGGACACCCTGGGTGATCCGCGTCATGGAACGACGCCGCATCGGCCAGTTCGTCCAGGAAGAGCTCGCCAACCATGCCCACAAGCAGGGCGTGCCCACGATGGGGGGTCTGGTCTTCGTCTCCGCCACCGTGATCGGCTACTTCCTCTCCCACGTCAGGATCAGCGCCGGCGGGGTGCAGATCCAGTCGCCGCGGCCGGGAGGGCTGCTCTGTGTCCTCGCGCTGGTCGGCATGGCGGTGGTCGGCTTCTGCGACGACTGGATCAAGTACACGAGGAAGCGCAGCCTCGGGCTCTCCAAGTCGGCCAAGTTCGGCGGCCAACTGGTCGTGGCGGTCCTCTTCGCCATGGGTGCGAGCCAGGCGGGTGTGGTCACCCAGATCTCGTTCGTCAGGCCGCTCGGCATCGACCTCGGCGTGCTCTTCGTGGTCTGGGTGCTCTTGATGATGACCGGCTTCGCCAACGCCGTGAACCTGGCCGACGGGATGGATGGGCTCGCCGGGGGATCGTCGGCCCTGGTGGTGGCCTCCTACACGGTCATCGCCTTCTGGCAGTTCCGTAACCCGACCCACTACGACGCGGTCGACCCGCTCGAACTGGCCATCATCTCGGCGGGGATGTTCGCCGCACTGCTCGGGTTCCTCTGGTGGAACGCCCACCCGGCCAAGATCATCATGGGTGACGTCGGCTCCCAGGGGATCGGGGGCCTCCTCGCCGCCCTGGCCATCCTCACCAACACCCACTTGCTCCTGTTCGTGATCGGCGCGATCTTCGTGGCCGAGACCGCGTCGGTGATCCTCCAGGTCGCCAGCTTCCGCCTCCTCGGACGCCGCATCTTCCGGATGGCGCCGCTCCACTTCCACTTCGACCTCGGGGGATGGGCGGAGACAACGACCGTGATCAGGTTCTGGATCCTCACCGGCATCGGTGTGGCGCTCGGCCTCGGCCTCTTCTATGGCGACTTCCTCCGGCTGGAGGGCCTGCTGTGACCCATGCCCTCGTCCTCGGGGCCGGGGTTTCGGGGATGGCGGTGGCCAGGCTGGCGCGGGAGCTCGGCTACGGCGTCACCATCTACGACTCCAAGCCGACGATCGAGCCCCTCCTCGCCGGGTTCGGCGCGGTCACCGGGCAATGGGACCACCTCATCCTCCGCGACGCCGACATGGTGATCGCCAGCCCCGGGTTCCCGGAGCGGTCGACTCCGATCCTCGACGCGTTCGAGGCCGGGATCCCGATCGTGGGGGAGATCGAGTTCGCCTGGCACCACATCGAGTGCCCGATCGTCGCCATCACCGGGACCAACGGGAAGACCACCGTCACCGAGGCAACCTCGGCCATGCTCCGGGCATCCGGAATCGATGCTCCCACGGCGGGGAACATCGGGACGCCCCTGTCCGATTTCGTCGGGGTCACCCACGAGGTCCTCGTGGTGGAGGTCTCCAGCTTCCAACTCCGCTTCGCCGAGACCTTCCACCCCATGGCCGCGGCGCTGACCAACGTGGCCGAGGATCACCTCGACTGGCACAGTTCCCTCCACTCGTACCGCGAGTCCAAGGCGAGGATCTTCGCCAACCAGGGGCCCGACGACCTGCTGGTGTACGACGCCGACGATCCCGGGGCCTCCTCGCTCGTGGAGCGGGCGCGGGCCGGGCTGTGTCCCCTGAGCGGGACACGCTTCGTCCCCGGCGGGGGTGGCGTGTCCGACGGGGCCGTTCGTGTCATGGACGTGGAGATCCCGATCACCACGCTGACCAACGACGACCCCACCCACCTGTTCAACATCGGGTGCTCCGCCGCCCTGGCACGCCGCGCCGGCGCGACGACGAGCTCCATCCGGGAGGCGGCTGCCGCTTTCACACCGCCCCCACATCGCCGTCAGAGGGTGGGGGAGTGGGGTGGTGTCCTCTGGGTCGACGATTCGAAGGCCACCAACGTCCACTCCGCGTTGGCGTCCATCCGCAGCTTCGACTCCGTGATCCTCATCGCCGGCGGCCTGGCCAAAGGGATGGACATTTCCCCTTTGGCGACGGAGCCGGCTGTCAAGATGGCGATCGGGATCGGTGAGGCCGGCCCACAAGTGGTCGAGGCGGCCGGTGATCGCGGACGCCTCGCCGGGACCATGGAGGTGGCGGTGGAGATGGCAGCGATGGCGGCCGAGCCCGGTGACACCGTTCTGCTGGCACCGGGATGCGCCAGCTTCGACCAGTTCGAGGGGTATGCGGCCCGCGGGGAAAGGTTCACCCAACTGGCCCGGGAACGCGCTGCGGAGGTTCACACGTGACGGCCAACGTGACGTCGCTGGCAAAGGTGCGCGCCGCCGCCCGGGAGCGCGCGGAACGGCTCCGCACCAACAACCGCATGTCGACCGTGCTCATGGTCGTGGTCGTGGTGCTGATCGTGATCGGTCTCGGTGCCACCCAGTCGGCGTCTTCGGCAATCGCCCTCGACCAGGTGGAGGACCGCTTCTACTTCTTCAAGCGGCAGTTGCTGGGGGTCGGCCTGGGCACGATCGCCTTGCTCTTCACGAGTCGCTTCGATTACCGGCGCTATCGCAAGCTGGCGGTCCCTCTCTTCCTGCTCACGGTGGTGATGCTGGTGGCCGTCCTCGCCGTGGGCGTCACCGTCGGCGGTGCCACCCGCTGGGTGGAGGTGGCGGGCATCCGCTTCCAGCCGTCCGAGTTCGCCAAGATCTCGGTCGTCCTCACCCTGGCGTTCGTCCTGGAGCGGAAGCGGCATCTCCTCGGGAGCTTCGGCCACTTCCTGGTCCCGGTCGTCGTGACGGTGGGTGTGGTGGCGGCGCTGATCGTCATGCAGCCCGACCTGGGGACGATGATCATCGTCGGGGCCGCGGCGATGGCGGTGATCGCCGTGTCGGACACACCGTTCCGTTACGTCATCCTGCTCGCCCTGGTCGCCGTGGCGGGGACCACCTACTTCGCGTTCGACGCCGACTATCGCACCGACAGGATCGCGTGCTTCCTCGACCCGTACGCCGATCAGCAGGGCGACTGCTACCAGATGATCCAGGGGTATTACGCCCTGGCCAACGGTGGGATCCTCGGGGTCGGTCTGGGGGCCAGCCGGGCGCGCTGGTTCTACCTTCCCAACGCCCACACCGACTTCATATTCGCCATAATCGGCGAGGAGACGGGTCTCATCGGCGGGCTCACGATCATCGCCCTGTTCGTGGTCATCGCCGTCACCGGCTGGATCGTGGCCGTTCGGGCGCCGGATGCCTTCGGGCGCATGGTCGCCGCCGGGCTCACGGCCTGGATCTCGTTCCAGGCCCTGGTCAACATCGGCGGCGTGCTCGGGGTCCTTCCCATCACCGGAATCGCCCTGCCGTTCGTCTCCTACGGGACCACGGCGCTGATCGTCTCGATGGCCTCGCTCGGCATCCTGGTCAACATCGCCCAGGCAGGCGTCGACGCCCGGAGATGACCTTCGTCGTCGCCGCCGCCGGGACCGGGGGCCACGTGTTCCCCGGGCTCGCGGTCGGCGAGGCGCTGGTGGATCGTGGGATCCCCCGCTCCGACATCCTGTTCGTCGGTGGCAACCGCATGGAGGCGGAGATCTGCCCTGCGGAGGGCTTTCCGTTCCTCGAGGTCGACATCAGGGGGCTGCGACGTTCCCTGAGCCCATCCAACCTGAGCCTGCCGCTGGTGGTGCGGAGGGCGAGCAAGACGATCGCCGAGGCGATCGAATCCAGGGAGGCGCGGGCCGTCCTGGGCATGGGCGGGTACGTCACCATCCCTGCCGGGCTCGCCGCTCGCCGCACCCGCGTGCCCCTGTTCGTGTCCGAGCAGAACGCCAGCGCCGGTCTGGCCAGCCGGGTCGCCTCCCGATGGGCCGAGCGGACGTTCGGATCGTTCCCCGAGACCGAGGGGCTGCCGCGGGCCGAGTGGGTGGGCAACCCGGTTCGCCGCGCCTTCTGGGACTTCGACCGGGAAAGGCTGCGGCGCTGTGCCCTGGAACGCTACGGGCTCGAGCCCGGGGTCCCCGTCGTCGGCGTGTTCGGTGGGTCCCTCGGATCGGCGGTGATCAACGGGGCGGTCGACGACCTGCTGGCATCCTGGGACGGCCCGCCGATCCAGGTCCTCCACATCTCGGGTGAGAGGTTCTCCGATGCCGTCTCCGACGTGGAGGACGGCCGGTGTCGCCGCCGAGCCCTCGCCTTCGAGTCGGCCATGGAGGACTTCTACGCCGCGTCCGACCTGGTCGTCGCCCGCGCCGGCGGGGCGGTGGCGGAGCTGACCGCCACGGCCACGCCGTCGATCCTCATCCCGGGCCGGTTCGGCTCCGGGGGCCACCAACAGGAGAACGCGAGGTTCCTGGAGCGCTCCGGCGCCGCGGTCGTGGTCGAGGAGGAGCACCTGTCCACACTGCCCGAGGCACTGGCGAAGGTGCTCACCGAAGGGAAGCTCGCCGAGATGGCCGAGGCCGCCCGTTCGATCGCGCGGCCGCATGCCGCACACGCCATCGCCGATGCGATGCTGGAGGTCGCATCGTGAGACTCGAGTACGACCGGATCCACATAATCGGCGCCGGTGGGGCCGGGATGAGTGCGCTCGCCAAGATCCTCACCGGGCTCGGGCACGAGGTCACCGGGTCGGACATGCGAGGTGGCGTCGCCCTCAATGCCCTCGCCGACGCCGGCATCCCGGTTGCCACCGGTCACCATCCCGACCTGGCCGCGGCGGCCGACCTGGTGGTCGCCTCGTCGGCGGTGCCCGACGACGACCCCGAGATCCGCTCCGCCCGCGCCGCAGGCGTCGAGGTGTGGCGCCGACCTCGTCTCCTCAAGGAGTTGACGGCTCTGATCCCGACGATCGGGGCGACCGGTACCCACGGCAAGACCACGACGACCGCCATGCTCGTCACCGCCCTCCGTTCCCTCGGACACGACCCGTCGTTCGTGGTCGGCGGTGAGATGGCCGGAGTCGGGACCAATGCCCACCTCGGCTCCGACCCCCTTCTCGTCCTCGAGGTCGACGAGGCGTTCCGCACCTTCGAATCGGTCAGGCTGGTGGGTCTGGTGGTGACCAACGTCGAGGTCGACCATCTCGACCATTTCGGCACGGAGGAGGATCTCGCCAAGGCCTTCGCCGCCGTGGCTGCGAACGTCGACGGACCCGTGGTCTGCTGTCTGGACGACCCTGGCGCCACGGCGGTGGCGACGGCGTCCGGTGGGCGCACCTACGGTGTCTCCGAGGGCGCCGACTGGCGCATCACCGACGTCATGGGCTCGGCCAAGGGGAGCACGTTCACGTTGCAGGGCCCCCCCGGATCGGTGACCGTGGAGGTTCCCGGTCCGGGCCTCCACCTGGTTCGCAATGCGGCAGGTGCCCTTTCCCTGCTCGCGGAGATGGGGACCCGGCTCGCCGATCTCGGCCCGTCGCTGACCGCCTACAGGGGAGTTGGGCGTCGCTTCGAGCTGCGAGGCCGAGTGGGTGGCGTGGCGCTCTACGACGACTACGCCCATCACCCCACCGAGGTCGCCGCCACCGTCGCCGCGGCCCGCGCCCTCTCGCCGACCCGTCTGGTGGCGGTGTTCCAGCCTCATCTCTACTCGCGCACGCAGCGCTTCCACGAGGAGTTCGGCACAGCGCTCGCCGCCGCCGATGTCGTCGTGGTCACCGATGTCTACGGGGCGCGTGAGGAACCCGTGCCCGGTGTCACCGGGGCCCTGGTGGCAGATGCGGCGCGCGAACGGGGAGCCGAGGTGCTCTACGTGGCGCATCGGGCCGATCTCGCCGGGACCCTGGCACCCCTCGCCCGGCCAGGGGACCTCATCCTGACGATGGGTGCCGGGGACGTGACCCTGGTGCACACCGAGCTGGCGCCCCTGCTGGAGGCGAGGACATGAGTGCCCTGGCCACCCTCGCCGGCCGGCCGTGGGTGGCCGAGAACGTGCCGCTGGGGCCCCTCACCACCTACAAGCTGGGTGGCCCCGCCCGATGGCTGGTCACGGTCGATTCCCCCGAGACCCTCGACGAGGTCGTCGCGACCGGGGTCTTCTCGGAGCTTCCCGTGCTGGTGGTGGGGCGGGGGTCGAACCTCGTGGTGTCCGACCGGGGGTTCGATGGCGTGGTGATCCGTCTCGGCGGCGGCTACGCCCGAATCGAGCTCTCCGGGGAAGGGGTGGTCGCCGGCGCCGCGGTGCCGTTGCCCCGGCTGGCGCGGGCCACCGCGGAGCAGGGGCTGGCCGGGCTGGAGTTCTTCGTGGGAGTGCCGGGATCGGTGGGTGGGGCCGTGCGTCAGAACGCGGGATGCTTCGGCGTGGAGACTCGTGACCGGCTGGTCAGGGCACACCTGGTCGATCTGCGAACGGGCCGGCGGTACACCGGCGGGCCCGACGACCTCGACCTCTCGTACCGGCACTCCAACGTGGCCGCCCACCATCTCGTGGAGCGGGCGGTGTTCCGGACCGAGCCGGGCGACCCCGAAGAGTCGCTGCGCCTCATAAGGGAGATCACTCGCTGGCGTCGGGACAACCAGCCCGGTGGCACCCTCAACGCGGGGAGCGTGTTCAAGAACCCCGAGGGCACCTCGGCGGGAAGGGTCATCGACGAGCTCGGCCTCAAGGGTCTTCGGGTAGGCGACGTGGAGGTCTCACACAAGCACGCCAACTTCTTCGTGGCCGGGCCCGAGGCGAAGGCCGACGACATCGTCGCGCTGGTGCGGCTGGTGCAGGAGAAGGTCCGGGCCGAGACGGGGATGACGCTCGAGCCCGAGATCCAGTTCGTGGGGTTCGAGTCATGACCATGGATCCCAGGCTGGCGGAGCGGCGCAAGGAGGTCGCCGAGGAGCGCGCCAAGCGGACCGTCCGGCGTCTGCTCAGGTTCCTGAGCGCGATCGGGCTCGCCGGTCTCGTGGTGTGGTTCCTCCTCTCTCCGTACATGAGCGCCCGCGAGGTGGTGGTGGAGGGTGCTGCGATGGCAGCGGTGAAGGGGATCCTGAGTGAGCATTCGGTGGTTCCCGGCCGCCCCCTGGTCCTGATCCGCCCTGGCTCCGTCGAACACGCGCTGGAACAGGACCCCTGGGTGGCCGACGCCGAGGTGGACCTGGTCTGGCCCGATGACGTGGTCGTCAGGATCACCGAGAGGGTCCCGAGGGCGTGGGTCGAGACGGTCGACGGCTGGACGAGACGTGACGAGGACGCGGTCGCCCTCCCCAGCGAGCCGGAGCCCGACGAGACGCTGGGCAGAGTCCGGCTCGCCGACATGGATCCCGAGAGCGAGGAGGACAGGGCGGTCATCACCGGCGCCATCGAGTTCCTCATGACCCTGCCCCAGGAAATGGCCGTGAGCTCACAAGTTCGTTGGCAGGACGACGAGTTGTGGGCAAATGTCGACGGCTGGGAGGTGCGTCTCGGTCGCGCCGACGAGATGAGGCAAAAGGCGCTGTCCTTGGTCACGTTGCTGGAGCAAGAAGAACTGGCCGAAGGCTCCCTGATCGTCCTCATAGCCCCCACCCACCCGTCCGTTCTCCCCCCGGATTCACCGGCGGAAGAGGAGGAGAGCGGAGAGGATGGAGAGAGCGGTGAGGGAACCGAGGACGCCGGGACCGCCGGGCCATGACAACCGGAACCTTGAACCTCTACTTGAGGTTGAAACCGAAGCGGTTTACATATCCCGAACGCAAGTGTAAACCTCTACTTCAGCTTGCAACGTGGAGGAACACTCGTGACCAAGAGCACCAGCTCCAGTAGCGGCGGTTATCTCGCCGTCATCAAGGTCGTGGGCATCGGTGGAGCCGGTGTCAATGCCGTGAACCGCATGGTGGATGCCGGCGTGAGAGGGGTCGAGTTCATCGCCCTCAACACCGACGCCCAGGCTCTCCTGATGAGCGACGCCGACGTCAAACTCGACATCGGCCGCGAGGTGACCCGTGGGCTCGGCGCCGGGGCCAACCCCGAGATCGGCCGGGCCGCCGCCGAGGAGCACCGTGCCGAACTCGAGGACGCCCTCAAGGGCGCAGACATGGTCTTCATCACCGCCGGCGAGGGTGGTGGCACGGGAACCGGTGGCGCACCCGTGGTGGCCGAGGTGGCCCGGTCGCTGGGCGCCCTCACCGTGGGCGTGGTCACGCGGCCGTTCGGGTTCGAAGGTCGGCGCCGCGCCGCCCATGCCGAGCAGGGCATCGATGCGCTCAAGGACGCGGTGGACACGCTGATCGTCATCCCCAACGACCGGCTTCTCGAGGTCGGTGACCCATCGGCTCCCATCACCGAGACCTTCCGGCTCGCCGACGAGGTCCTCATGAGTGGCGTCACCGGGATCACCGACCTGATCACGACGCCCGGGCTGATCAACGTCGACTTCGCCGACGTCCGCACGGTGATGGCCGACGCAGGGTCCGCCGTGATGGGCATCGGGCGGGCCACCGGGGAGAACCGGGCCCACCAGGCGGCGGAGCGCGCCATCTCCAGCCCGATGCTCGAGTCCTCGATGGATGGCGCCCGCGGCGTCCTGCTGTCGGTCTCGGGCCCATCGACGATGTCCCTCCACGAGGCCACCGAGGCTGCCCGCGTGGTCTCCGACCATGCCGATGCCGAGGCCGAGATCATCTTCGGCGCCATCGTGGACGACGACCTCCGGGAGGAGATGAAGGTCACGGTGATCGCGGCCGGATTCGAGGGCCGTCGCCGGCCCCAGCGCGCCTATCGGTCGGACACCGCCACCGCGACCACCGAGCGTCGCAGCACCTTCGACGACGATCTGGAGATCCCCAGCTTCGTCCAGGGATGATCGCCCGCGACCGGGTCGGGTTCACTTCCGCCGCCCAGGGTGATCTCCTCCGCGACGAGGAGGCACGCATCCGCGTCAGCGATGCCCTCGGGATATCGCGCGATTGGGCGGTGGTGCGTCAGGTGCACGGCTCGAACGTCCATCATGCCACCGCACCCGGGGTGCTCGGTGAGGGAGACGCCCTCTGGACCGACGAGAGGGGTCTCCCGCTCGCGGTGTTCACCGCGGATTGTCTCGGCGTGGCCGTCCTCGCCGACGGCGCAGTGGGGGTGGCCCATGTCGGCTGGCGGGGTGCCGCGGCCGGCGTCGTCCCGGCCCTCGCCGAGGCGATGAAGGAAGCCGGACACCATCCGGTCGGCGCGGTCGTCGGGCCGGGCATCGGGCCGTGTTGCTTCGAGGTGGGACCGGAGGTGGCGGAGCGCTTCCCCGGGCACACCTCGACCACCACCTGGGGGACCGTCTCGGTTGATCTCCCGGGTGTCGTCGTCTCCCAACTGCCCGGGATCGATGTCATGGTGGTGGGCGGCTGCACCCGTCACGACCAGACCTGGTTCAGTCACCGACGCGACCGGACACCGATGCGACAGGCGGCCGTGACATGGCTCTGACCGGCTACCAGGACGTCATGGGTCGCGCCAGGGCCGCCATGGAGCGGTCGGGACGCGACCCGGAGGGTCTCACCGTCGTCGCGGTGTCCAAGGAACAGCCGGTCGAGGCGATCAGGGAGCTGTACGAGGCGGGCCACCGCGATTTCGGGGAGAACCGCGCCCAGGACCTGGTGGAGAAGGCGGCCCGGCTCCCGTCGGACATCCGGTGGCACTTCGTCGGGGCCCTGCAGACCAACAAGACCCGAATGGTCAGACCGCTCACCCACCTGCTCCACTCCATGGACCGGAGCCGTCTCGCCGGGGCCTGGGTCAAGGGCGTCGGCCTCCCACCGCCGGTGCTGGTCCAGGTGAACCTGGCGCAGGAGCCACAGAAGGCGGGCGTGGCGGAGACGGATGCCGCCTCACTCGTGGCCGAGTGTCTGGACCTGGGTGTCGAGGTCCGCGGGCTGATGATCGTGCCCCCACTGGCCGACGACGCCGAGGCGAGCCGCCCGTGGTTCCGCCGTCTCCGTGAGTTGGCCGAGGAGATCGGGCAGGAGCACCCGGAGGTCACGGAGCTGTCCATGGGGATGACCGACGATTTCGAGGTCGCCATCGAGGAGGGTGCCACGATCATTCGCGTGGGACGGGCTATCTTTGGGCCGCGACAAGTGACCGGAGCCTGATGTCTTCTCTGTTCTCGAAAGCACTCGTTTACCTGGGTCTCGTCGACGAGGATCAAGTCGACGACGGTCCCAACGACCAGTTCACCGCGGCTCCCGAGCCGCCCGTGGCACCGGCGCCCCCCGAGCCGCAGGGTCGCCGGGTCGAACCACCGCCCACGGCGCGAACCGCCATCCGCCCCCAGTTCCGCGAACCGGAGACCGTCGAGGTGCGTCCGGTGGAGGTTCAGTCGGACATCCTGGTCGTCGAGGAATTCGCCGACGCCCGCCTGCTGGCCGACCGGGTGCGGGAGCGGGTCCCGGTCATCCTCGACATGCGTCACATCGATCCCGACACGACTCGACGGGTCATCGACTTCGCCTCCGGCCTGATCTACGCCCTGGATGGCTCGATGCGCAAGGTCGGTGACGGGCTGGTCGCCGTGCTGCCGTCACGGGTGACCCTGAGCAGGGACGAGAAACGGAGACTCGCCGGGCTCGGGGCATACGAACTCGACGACCTCGACTGAGGTCCGTGTTGCGAGACATCATTCGTCTCGTCCTCGACCTCTACTTCTATGCGATCTTCGTCTGGGTGATCCTGTCGTGGATCCCCGTCACCCCGGGTCATCCGGTCACCAGGTTCCAATACGCGTTGGGGCGGATCATCGAGCCGCTGCTCCGGCCGATCCGGAGCCTCATCCCCCCGATACGGATGGGGATGGCGGCCCTGGACCTGTCCCCACTCATCCTCCTGTTCCTGGTGCGCATCCTCCGCAGCTTCGTCTGATCTGCCAGGGCCGCCATCCCGCGAAGAGACGCCTCCAAAAGCCTCCAGCCTTTATCCTCAGCGAACCCACGAGGAAGGTTGGGAGATGCTGACGCCCGAGGACATCGAGGAACAGAAGTTTCACACCGCGCTACGCGGCTACGACATCGACGAGGTCGACATCTTCCTCGACGAGGTCGCGGAGACCGTTCGCACCCTCAAGGAGCAACTGGAAGCCGCCCAGTCAGGTCGGGCGGAGGCACCGGCCGTGGTCGCTCCGACCCCGACCCGGGCCGCCGAGCCCGCGGGGGCGGTCGACGAGAGCGCCGTGGGGCGCGCCCTGGTCGCCGCACAAGAGGCCGCCGATCGGATCATGGAGGAAGCCCGTGCCGAGGCGGACCGGATCCGGGAGGAAGCCAGGCGTGAAGCCGAGACGTGGGAGACCGAGCGCGCCGAGGCGCGAGCATCCGCCGAGCGCGAGATGGCGGACCTCTCCGAGAAGGTCCATGCCGTGCGTCGCGAGCTCGCCCGACTCGCCTCCGATGTCGCCGACAGCCTCGACCGCATGGACGAGGCGATCACCACCGCGGTCGTCGTCGAGAGCGAGCCGCCCCCTTCCGAGGAGCCCCGCCACGCCCTGGCCGGCGAGGATCTCGACTGGGGTGGGGAAGCCGGGGCAGAGGCCTCGCCCGCCGACGAGACGACATCCCCTGACCAGTCGCCCGACGAAGACGGAGATGTCGGCGACGACCTCGACCACGTGGATGATGACGCCGAATCCGAGGACGACGACGGCGGGGACGAAGAGGACGTCGAATCCGAAGACGACGAGGGCGGGGACGAAGAGGACGAAGAACACGAAGACGACGCCGAGGACGAAGATCCCGGCGGCCGTGACTCGATGTTCTAGACCGGCTCGATGACCGGCTCGGCGATGGCGTCGTCGACGGTGATCGACGTCGCCAGGACCTCGGCGGCGATCCAATCGCCATGCCGGGCCACCAGGTCGGCGTGCTCCGACGGGAGCCGCAAGGTGATCCGGTCGGTGAGCTCCAGGCCTTCCTGCTTGCGCTGCTCGTTGAGGGCCCGCACCAGGTCGTAGACCCGGCCCTCCATGATCAGCTCGTCGTCGAGGGCGAGGTCGACGGCGACGCTGAGGTTCCCGTCCTGGGCGACACCCCAGCCTTCCACGGTCACGGTCTCGGTCCGCACGACCTCGTCGGGAGAGAGGGTCTCTCCGGCGGCGACCACCGACCCGTCGGCGCGGACCTCGTACTCACCTGCGGCCAGGGCGGCGGCTACCTCCTTCACCTTGGGCCCGATGCGGGGCCCGAGCACGGGGAAGTCGGGCTTGTAGGAGACCTCGACCACGGCATCGGCGTCGAAGTCCACCTCGCGGACCCTCAGCTCGTCGCGGATGATCTCGGCATGCCGGCGCGCTGCATCCCCGCCCCGGACCCGTGCCGACCGCAGCGGCTGGCGGAGCTTCACGCCCGCCTCACTGCGGGCGCGGCGGCCCAACTCGACGATCTGGCGGGTCACCTCCATCGACTCGAGGAGCTCGGGGTCCTCGAACCCGAGTGATTCCGGCCATCCGGCGAGGTGGATGGAGTCGGGGGCGTCGGGGCACGGTTCGGCCACGAGCGTCCGCCAGAGATGCTCGGTGAGGAATGGCATGACCGGGCTGACGATCCGCAGCGCACTCACCAGACCGACCCAGAGGGTGCGGAACGCGGCCGCGTCGTACTCGTAGAAGCGACGGCGGTTGCGACGGATGTACCAGTTGGAGAGGTCGTCGAGGTAGGCCTCGAACACCTCGACCACCTGGTCGGAGCGCCACCGCTCGTAGGCCGCCCTTGCCCCGGCGATGGCCGCGTCGGCTCGGGCCAGCAGCCATCGGTCGATCTCGGTGAGCTCGACGTCGGGGCCGCCCGCGAGATCGGAGTACGTGGGGACGAAGCCCTCGATGTTCCCGTAGTCGACCAGGAACTTGACGGAGTTCCACAGGGTGAGGAGACGGCGGCGCACCTCGTATGCGCCCTCATAGCCGAAGAGGAGGTTCCGGTCCGGCGGATGGGCGCAGTACAGCCATCGCATCACGTCGGCCCCCATCCGCTCGAACGCCTCCTCGGCGCTGATCAGGTTGCCCCAGGAGCCGTGCATCTCGCGGCCGTCTTCGGCGAGCATCTTCTCGTAGCCGAGGACCGCCTTGAAGGGAGCCTGCCCGACCATCGCCACCGACATGAACAGCTGTGAGTAGAACCAGAGACGGACCTGCTCGCGCATCTCGGTGACCCAGTGCGCGGGGAACCACTTCTCCCAGTGGGCATGGTCGGGGAGGTCGGCCTTGGTGAGACCCGCGGCGGCGCCAGTGGCATAGCCCCCCTCGATCCACTCCGGGTTCTGCCAGCCGAGCGTGGACAGGGGAACGATGCCGGCGTCGAGCCAGACGTCGCCCACCTCGGGGATCCGGCTCACCTCGGTGTTGCCGCACTCGGGACAGCGGATGTGCACCCGGTCGATCCAGGGCCGGTGCAGCTCCTCGAGTTGCTCCATGCCACCGGTGGCCAGCACTCCGAGCTCCTGCTTCGAGCCGACCACGGTGAGGTGGCCGCACTGCTCGCAGGGGAAGAAGGGGAGAGGCAGGCCGTAGTAGCGGCGTCGGGAGATGTTCCAGTCGCCCATGTTGACCAGCCAGTCGTCCATGAGCTTGCCCATGTAGGCCGGGGTCCACTCGACCGTCTCGTTGGCCCGGCGCAAGTCCTCCCGGATGGTGTCGACCGCGATGTACCAGTCGTCGGCGATGCGGAAGATGAGCGGGGTGTCGCAGCGCCAGCAATGCGGGTAGGAGTGGACGTAGGTGCCGGCCCCGACCAGGACACCCTTGCGGTCGAGATCGTCGATGATCTCCTGGGCCGCTTCGCCCGCCTCCTTGCCGGCCAGCCAGCCGAACTGCGGATAGAACCGGCCGGACTCGTCGACGGGCATGATGACACCCAGGCCCTCGCGTCGGCCCAGGTCGAAGTCCTCGCCACCGCAGCCGGGGGCGATGTGGACGATGCCGGTGCCCTGGTCCATGGTGACCTCGTCCCAGAGCACCACCCGGTGCTCGACGCCGGCTCCGGGCTCGAGGTCGTCGAAGGGCCCGCGGTAGGTCCACCCCTCCATCTCCCGGCCCATGCGGACGTCGGTTAGCTCCTCGTCGGGATAGCGCTCCACCGCCACCCACTCGCCGTTGGGCCGCCTGCCGTACCGCTGATCGGGGTGCACGGCGGCCGCCACGTTGGCGGGCAGCGTCCACGGGGTGGTCGTCCAGACGACCAGTGACTCGCCGTCGCGCTCTACCAACGGGAGACGCACATAGAGGGACGGGTCTGTCTTCTCCTGATAGACCCCCGACATGGTGATCTCGTGCTGTGAGATCGAGGTCCCGCAACGAGGGCACCACTCGGTGGCCCGGTGGCCCTTGTAGAGCATGCCCCGCTCGTGGAGGGTCTTGAGGAACCTCCAGATGTACTCGATGTTGGTGTCGGCGAACGTGAGGTAGTCGTTGCCCCAGTCCATCCAGTAGCCGAGACGCTTCGACCCCCGGGTCAGCTCTTCGACCGACCACGCCACCTTGTCCCGGCATTTCCGGGCGAACTTCTCCAGGCCGTACGCCTCGATGTCCCGTTTCGAGTTGAGACCCAGCTCCTGCTCGACGCCGACCTCGATCCAGAGCCCCTGGCAGTCGAATCCGTTCTGATAGCGCAGGTGATGACCGGTGGCCGCCTTGTATCGCTGGAAGACGTCCTTGAGGGTCCTGCCCCATGCCGTGTGGACCCCGAGCGTCTTGTTCGCCGTGACGGGGCCGTCGACGAAGCTGAAGATCGGGCCGTCGGCGTTCTGCTCCCGCAGGCGATTGAAGATGTCGTTCTCCTCCCACCAGTCGAGGATGCGCCGTTCCAGCTCGTCGTGGTTCGGCGTCGCCGGCAGGGGGGTGAAGGTGGCGCTCTTCTTCTCAGGGGTCATGGAGGCGGAATCGTAAGACTCGATCTCGAGGACGCATAACTCCTGCTGTGAGGAATCTTCTCTAGGCGGTCGGGCGTTGGTAGGGTTCCGCACCTTTTCATACAGGGGATTGATCAACGTATGGCAAGAACACTCGCCAAGAGCACGGTGGAGCGCTTCCGGAAGCGCCTCGAAGAGGAGCGCGACCATCTCGAGGCGCAGATCGCCGAGTACGAGCGCGAGATCGAAGAGGCCCGTATGACCGAGGCCTCGTCGGACCGGAGCCCGGACCCGGGCAACGCCGAGGCCAGCTCGGTGAAGCTGGAGTACGCCAAGGAGCTCTCCATAGAGCAGAACACCGTCGACCTGCTGGCCAAGGTGCGTCACGCTCTGATGCGCATCGAGGCGGGCACCTACGGCACCTGCGAGAGCTGCGGCCGGGCGATCCCCGTAGAGCGCCTCGACGCGCTTCCCTACGCCACCCTCTGCGTGGACTGCGCCGCCCGGGCCAGTTGAACCGCCGGCTCACCCTTCCGCTCCTCGTCGCCGCCGTGGTGGTCGCCGCCGACCAGGCGACCAAGTCGATGGCTTCGCGGCTGTTCGCCGACCGGGACGTCTGGGTGATCGACGGCTTCTTCGGGTTCACGTTCGTGGAGAACCCGGGTGCGGCCTTCTCCCTTTTCGGGAGGGGCGGGCCCGTGTTCGGGGTCGTTGCGATCCTGGTGTCGGCATTCGTGATCTGGTACCTGCGCAAGCCCCGGCCCACGGCGGAGCGGGTGGGCTTCGGCCTCGTCCTCGGCGGCGCCCTGGGCAACCTGGTCGATCGGATCGTGCGTGGTGAGGGGTTCCTGGACGGGAAGGTGATCGACTGGGTCAATCTCTGGTGGATCCCCACCTTCAACCTCGCCGACGCCTCACTCACGGTGGCGGTCGTGCTCCTGCTGGTGTACTCGTGGCGAACCAGGACCTCGTAGTACCCGAAGGCTTCTCCGAGGAGCGTGTCGACAAGGTGGTGGCCGCCCTTCTCGGCGTGAGCCGCTCCGTGGCCCGCGAGCTCGTGGAGCGTGGGGCGCTGCTCGACGGCGTTCCCGTGTCCGCCTCGGACCGGGTGTCGGCGGGAGCGGTGATCACCGTCGCCTCCCCGGACCCGGCAGAGGAGCTGGCCGCCGAGGACGTCGAATTCGGTGTCCTCTACGAGGACGATCACCTCATCGTGGTCGACAAGCCTGCCGGCGTGGTGGTCCACCCGGGCAGCGGCCGGGTCACGGGCACCCTGGTGGCGGGGTTGCTCCACCGGTACCCCGATCTCGAAGGTGTGGGGGACGCGGGCCGCTGGGGGTTGGTCCATCGTCTCGACAAGGACACGTCGGGAGTGCTCGTAGTCGCCCGCACCACCGAGGCCCATGCGGCGCTGACCGCGATGCTGCGTCGCCGCGAGATCACCCGGGTATACCTCGCCCTCGTCCACGGCATCATGGGGTCGCCCATGGGCACCATCGAGGCTCCTATAGGCCGGGATCCCACCAACCCGTTGCGCCGCGCGATACACCCAGAGGGGAAGCCGGCCCGCACCCATTACCGGGTGGTGGACTCCTTCCCGGCTCGGGAGTGCAGCCTGCTCGAGGTCCGACTGGAGACGGGGCGCACCCACCAGATCCGCGTCCACCTCACCGCCATCGGTCACCCGGTGGTGGCCGATCAGGTCTACGGGCCGCGGAGGCATCGACTCGGGGCGGGACGGATGTTCCTCCACGCCAGCCGTCTCCAGCTGGCTCATCCGGTGACGGGGGGTCGGCTGGAGGTGGAAAGCCCGCTGCCGGCCGACCTGGCCCGTGTGCTCGAGTCGCTCGGTCCCGGTGCCGGGCCGAATCCGATACCGTGAGCGGGTGACCCAGGAATCGCCCCGCGAGACCGCTGCGCCGGTCTGCTACCGCCATCCCGAGCGCCACACCCTTCTCACCTGCAGCCGTTGCGGCCGGCCGATATGCGCCGCGTGCTCCATCGACGCCGCCGTCGGGCAGCGCTGCCCGGAGTGCGTCCGTGGCGAGGGTCCCCAGCGTGTCATCCCCACCCGGGTGCGCCGCGGGCGGTCTGCCGGAGCTCCGGCGACCATGGTCTTCCTGGGTCTGGCGGTTGGCTTCTTCCTCATCACCGGGTTGGGCGGGCTCGACAACCCGATCGTGCGCAATCTCGCCCAGTGGAACCTGATGGTCGACCGGGGGGAGTGGTGGCGGATCTTCACGCCGGTCCTCCTCCACGCCTCGATCCCCCACATCCTCTTCAACATGTGGGCGCTGTGGGTCCTCGGTCCCCAGATCGAGCGCGGCGTCGGCACCGCCCCGTTCGCCGCCCTCTACCTCGCCTCCGCGGGTGTCGGTGGCGCCGTCACCTTCTTCACCGGCGACGACATGACGATCGCCGTAGGGGCGTCGGGAGCCATCTTCGGGTTGTTCGGGGTATGGGCGAACTGGGCCGTGCATCGTCGCAACACGGCATACGGCCGGGCTGTCCTCCAGCAGATGGGCTTCCTGCTCCTGATCAACGCCCTGATTCCCCTCCTGATCCCGAGCGTGGCCTGGCAGGCGCATCTGGGTGGGCTGGTCGGCGGGTTCGTCATCGGCGAGATGTGGTCCCGGATCCGCGGCCGGAGCGCCATGTCCTTGCGGACCCTGGTCGCAGCCGCGGTCGCGGTGCTCGCAGTCGCCGTCGTCCTGCTCTGACGATCGACCACTTCGCGAAGTTCAATCCGCGGGGTCGGATCTGGTGGTTGACGGGGCTGTTAGATTCGGGAACTACACCCGTGTAAGCCTGTCCAAGTGTCATTCGCCCACCTCCATCTCCACACCGAGTACTCCCTCCTAGACGGAGCGGCGCGGATCGACCGGGTGGTGAGGGCGGCAGCGGCGGACGGCCAGCCCGCAATCGCCATCACCGACCACGGCAACCTCTACGGCGCCGTCGAGTTCTACAAGAAGGCCCAGGAGGCGGGTATCAAGCCCATCATCGGGATCGAGGCCTACTTCGTCGAGGGGTCCCGGTTCGACCGGCCGCCGCAGTCACAGAACCAGCGGTATCACATGATCCTCCTCGCAGAGAACCCCACCGGGTACCGCAACCTGCTCCAACTCTCGTCGAAGTCTTTCCTCGACGGGTACTACTACAAGCCCCGGATGGACATCGAGCTGCTAGCCGAGCACTCGGAGGGGATCATCGCCACCTCGGGCTGTCTGGGCGGCCTCGTGCCCCAACTCCTCGGCCCCGACGCCAGCACCGAGGAGGGCATGGCCAACACCCAGCGCGACTTCGACGCCGCCGTCCGCGCCGCTGCCCGCTTCCAGGACGTCTTCGGCAAGGACAACTTCTTCATCGAGATCCAGGACCACGGCATACCCGCCCAGCGGCGGATCATGGCCGACCTCATCGACATCTCGAAGCGGATCGGTGCTCCCCTCCTCGCCACCAACGACGCCCACTACACACACCGGGAGGAGCACGACCTCCACGACGTGCTCCTCTGCGTGCAGACCGGCTCATTGCGGGCCGAGACGGGGCGTCTCCGCTTCGACTCCTCCGACTTCTACGTGAAGAGCGCCGCCGAGATGCGATCCATCTTCCCCGCCGACCAGTACCCCGGGGCATGCGACAACACGCTGTGGATCGCCGAGCGTGTCGAGACCAAGCTCGAGCTGGGGCGGATCCTCCTGCCTCATTTCCCGGTCCCCGAGGGTGAGACCGAGGTCACGTATCTCCGCAAGCTGGTGGAGAACGGGGCGCGGGAGCGCTACGGGCCCAACCCGCGGGGCGAGGTCTGGGATCGGATCGAGCACGAGCTCAAGATCATCGAAGAGATGGGGTTCCCCGCCTACTTCCTCATCGTCTGGGACCTCATTCGCCACGCCCGGGAGAACGGAATCCGGGTCGGACCGGGACGGGGATCGGCGGCGGGGTCGATCGTCTCCTACTGCCTCCGCATCACCGACATCGACCCGCTGGAGTACGGGCTGATCTTCGAGCGGTTCCTCAACCCGGGCCGCAAGCAGATGCCCGACATCGACATGGACTTCGACGAGCGGTACCGGGGCGAGATGATCCGCTACGCCGCGGAGAAGTACGGCCAGGACCGCGTCGCCCAGATCATCACCTTCTCCACGATCAAGGGGAAGCAGGCGATCAGGGATGCGGCCCGGGTGCTCGGCCAGCCCTATTCGGTGGGGGACCGCATCGCCAAGGCGATGCCGCCGGCGATCCTGGGCAAGGACCCGACCCTGGATCAGGTGCTCACACCCCCGGATTCGCATGCGCCGTCGGAGGTCAAGGACTGGTACGCCAACGGCCAGGGTCTCCGGGAGATGTACGAGACCGACCCTGCGGTCCGGGAGGTCATCGAGGCGGCCCGGGGCATCGAGGGTCTGCGTCGCCAGGACTCGATCCACGCCGCCGCCGTGGTCATCGCGCCCGAGCCCCTCACCAACATCGTCCCGATCCAGCGCAAGGGCGAGACGGCGGAGGTCGTCACCCAGTTCGAGATGCACGCGGTGGAGGAGCTGGGCCTCCTCAAGATGGACTTCCTCGGGTTGCGCAACCTCTCCATCATCGAGCGCTGCCTGGAGCTGATCGAGCAGACCCACGGCGAGCGGGTCGACATCGACAAGATCCCCCTCGACGACGCCAGGACCTTCGAGCTGCTCCAGTCCGGGAACACGATCGGGGTGTTCCAGCTCGAGGGCAGTGCCATGCGCGCCCTGATCCGGTCGCTCAAGCCGGACCGCTTCGACGACGTCATCGCCCTGGTGGCCCTGTACCGGCCGGGTCCGATGGGCGCCAACATGCACAACCTCTACGCCGACCGGAAGAACGGGCGCGTCCCGGTCGAGGTGCTCCACCCGGCGCTCGGCGACAAGCTCGCCGACACCTACCAGATCATGGTGTACCAGGAGCAGGTGCTGCTCGTCGCGCAGGAGATCGCCGGCTACTCGTTCGCCGACGCCGAGAACCTGCGCAAGGCGATGGGCAAGAAGATCAAGTCGGTCATGGAGGCGGAGAAGGAGAAGTTCATCCGCGGCTGCGTCGCCCAGGGCCACACCGAGGACGTTGGGCGGGAGATCTTCGAGCTCATCGAGCACTTCGCCGGATACGGTTTCAACAAGTCGCACTCCGCCGGCTACGGGCTCGTCGCCTATCAGACGGCCTATCTCAAGGCGCACTACCCGGCCGAGTACATGGCGGCCCTCCTCACCGCCACCAAACGGGACAAGGAGCGCACCGCCGTCTATCTGGCCGAGTGCCGGCAGATGGGCATCGAGGTCATGGTGCCCGACGTCAACGAGTCCGACAGCGACTTCACGGTCCACGAGGGACGTATCAGATTCGGGCTCTCGGCGATCCGCAACGTCGGGGAGGGCGTGGTGGAGAAGATCCTCGAGACCCGTCAGGACGGGCCATTCACGTCGTTCTCCGACTTCCTCGACCGGGTGGACGTCTCGGTCCTCAACAAGCGGACGGTGGAGTCGTTGATCAAGGCCGGGGCGTTCGACGGGCTCGGCCTGCCGAGACGCGGGCTGGTCCTGATCCACGAGCAGGCCTTGGATGCGGTGGTGGAGCGGCGCCGCAACGAGGAGATGGGCCAGTTCTCGCTGTTCGCCGGCGAGCCGTCCGCCGCCTCCGAGACGGAGATCGAGGTACCCGATCTCGAGTTCCCGTCCAAGACCAAGCTCACCTTCGAGAAGGAGATGCTGGGGCTGTACGTCTCGGACCACCCGCTGCTCGGTGTCAGCACCGCCCTGGCCGCGGCGACCACGCATCGCATCCCGGAGCTGATCGATCTCCAGGACCGGACATCCGTGGCGATCGGCGGGATCATCGGCGCCATCACCCGCCGGTGGACCAGGAACGGGGACCCCATGATCTTCTTCCAGTTGGAGGATCTGGAGGGCTCGGTGGAGTGCATCGCCTTCCCCAAGACGGTCCACGACTACGGAGCATTGGTGGTCGAGGACGCGGTGGTGGTGATCACCGGGAACGTGGACAACCGCTCCGAGGACGTCAAGGTGGTGGTGCGGGAGATCGAAGAGCTCAAGGTGCGGGACGACTCGGCGGTTCGTCTCGGCGTCCCCGCATCACGGCTCACGCCGGAGACGGTCGGCTCGCTGAAGAGCATCCTGGCCAACCACCCGGGCACGGCGCCGGTCTACCTCCATCTCACCGACGACGGGAACACCAAGGTGCTCCGACTGTCCGACGAGCACAAGGTGGAGCCACGGACGGCGCTCTTCGCCGAGCTCAAAGAACTGCTCGGCCCCCGAGCCATCCTTTAGAGGACGATTGGAATTCTCCCCCACGGAGCGGTTGGCCCTCCCCCGTTCCGCTGCCGCTCAACGGGGGAGACATCCGGGAGATCACCGCGCTCGTCGTCTCCCGATGGCGTAGCCCACCAGACCCGAGCCGATCAGCGACACCGTCATCCCCGCCACCGCCAGGGCTCGCTTGGTCTTGCGGGCGAAGATCACGATCGGCCAGCCCCGCTGACGGGCTATGGCGGCCAGCTCGGCGTCGGGGTTGACCGCCACCGGGTGACCGACCAGCTCCAGCATCGGCAGGTCGGAGACGGAGTCGGAGTAGGCGTAGCAGAGCGCCAGGTCGTAGCCCCGGTCGTGGGCGAGTTTCTCCACCGCCTCGGCCTTGCCCGGCCCGTACACGAACGGCCCGTCGAGATTGCCCGTGTAGTGGCCGTCGACGATCTCGCCCTTGGTGCCGATGGCGCCGGTCATGCCCAGGGACGCGGCCAGCGGCTCGACGAGGGGCTGAGGTGACGCGGAGACGATCCACGTGTCCCGATCATGCGAATGGTGCATCTCGATCAGGTCCCTCGACTCCGGGCGCACCCTGGCGATGAGGCTCGGGGTGACCTCGGCCTCGAGTGACTTGAGCGACTCCACGGATGCCCCGGCGATGCGTGTCAGCAGGTCCTTTCTGGTGTTGTCCGCCGTGGCCGCGTCGCCCTTGTCGCCGAAGAGCTTGAACAGGATCGCCTCCCAGGCCCAGCCGGCGATCTCCCGGTTCGTGACGAAGCCCTGCCGCCAGGCGGCCACCCCCAACGGCAGCACCGACACGCCCGAGATGAGGGTCCGGTCGAGGTCGAAGAAGGCTGCTGCCTTGGTCATGTGGGAAAGCCTATCCCCAGGTCCTCCCATGGCATACCGGCCGCACTGGAGGCCAGGTCCGCCAGTCCCTGCAGGTCGGTCGGGGGCTTGGGAGTCAGCGGGATGGAAGCCACGCGAGCCCCATAGCGCGCCGAGAACTCGTCACGGAAGTCGCGTTGGCGGACGGTCTCGGCCGACCATCGGTCCACGATCTCGCGCACGTCGGCACGCAACCGCTTCGGCGGGTCGGCCCACGTGTCGGGGAGGGAGCGATTGAACACGACCGCCTTGGGTGTCGACGCCAGTTCCGGGAGCGTTCGGTAGAAGCGGATCGCCTCGTGGAGCGGCGCCGGGTTGGTGGTGGTCACCACCAGGATCGAGGCGTCCCGGAGGACCCGCTCGATCTCCCGGCCCCTCTGGGCGACACCGTCGTAGGTGGTGCGAAGGTCGAGGAGGAACTCGGCGACCCTCTCCAGGAGGTCTGACCCGAGGACGGCGTCCGCCACCCGGAGGACCGGCCGGGCAGCCCTGTCGTAGAAGAACCGTCGGCCGGGGAGGGGCCCTCCGGTGATCCAACGGAGCAGACGTCCGCCGACCAGGTCGGCCATCTGTGCCGGTGCGGTGAAGAAGTCGATGCCGCCTCCCGACGGCGGGGTGTCGACCACCACCAGATCCCAGGCTCTGGCCTGGACGTAGGTGGCCGCCTGGTCGGCCGCCGCATACGCCTGGGAGGCGGGGAAGTGCTCCGCGGCGGCTAGGAAGAACTCGTTGTTGGCGAGACGCTCGGCGACGTCGGGGGCGGCATGCCTCTGAGCCACCGCACGCCAGGATGCGCCCGAGTCGAGCATCGCCACCCAGAGGTTGGGCAGTTCGGTGTGCGGCTGGGGCTCGTGGCCGAGGCCCGCCAGGCCTAGGGCCGACGCCAGTCTCTGCGCCGGGTCGACGGTGACCACCAGCGTCCGCATCCCGGTCTTGGCCGCGGCGACACCCATGGCGGCCGCCACGGTGGTCTTCCCCACACCACCGCCACCGGTGACCAGGAGGGTCCGGGTCACAGAATCGCCTCCAGGCCGTCACTCAGGTTGGCGGCCACCTCGGCAGGTGTGTACACGCCGAAGAGATAGGGGAGTTGCACGTCTCCGGGGAGACGGTCGAGCCAGAGGCGCTGCTCGGCGACCAGCGACTGGTGCAGATCGACCATCTCTCCGGCGACTCCGGTGGGTCTGGTGGCGACCTCGAACACGGGCAGCACCCGGTTGACCACCACGAGCGGCGGCGGGACGACCGCCTCCTGCTCCAGCCAATCGAGGGTCTCCTCGGTCTCGGCGGTGGGCACCTCCTCGGGGACGGTGACGATGACGAGACGGGTGACCTCGTGGTCGGAGAGGGTGTTGGCCATCGACTCCGCCTGTGTCCGGATGCGGCCGGTGGGGACGAGTTCGATGATGCTCCGGGGCGCCCGCAGATAAGAGCCGATCTGCCCGGTCGGGGGAGCGTCCACGACCACCGTGTCCCATCTCCCGGAGCGAACCTCCCAATAGACCTTGCCGATGGTGATGATCTCCCGCACCGCCGGCGCGGCCGTGGCCAAGGCGTCGAAGGCTCGGGCGACCCGGCCACCGAACCGGCCGACACCGGGCAGCCGCAGCTGAAGGGACAGGTACTCGAGCAGGGCGTCGGGGCGGGAGACCTTCATGGCGTGGAGACCGGGCCGGACCTCTCGAGGCTCGAAGGTGAGGGGTGTGGTGGCGAAGTGGCTGGCGAGCGACCCCTCGTCCCCGACCTCCATGGCGAGGACCCGATCGCCACCGCGATGGGCCCTCAAGGCGAGGGCGGCCGCCACGGCGGACTTGCCCGTGCCGCCCTTGCCGGAGACGAGGAAGAGGCGGGTCCCGGCCATGACCCCTCCGGGTCAGTCCCTCTTGAGGGGGATCCGGAGGATCAGGTGCTCGTCCTCGACGGACCATTTGGCGTTGGCGAGGAGAGCGAAGTCCGTGTAGTCGATCTGCGCCTGACGGATGAAGTGCTGCCGCTCCGACCCGGCGACGGGAGGGAGCGGGCGGTCCTTCACCGCCTGGGCTCGCTCGGCGAAGCGCTGGATCATGGCGTCGACGTCGAATTCGGCCAT
>DASVBU010000005.1:0-19517 GCA_036375695.1 Acidimicrobiia bacterium
GATGAGTCGTGGTGGAAGATCTTCGGTGGGTTGGACGGGATGTTGGGGGCGGTGGTCGACAAGGCGTTGACCGAGGCGGTCGACCAGCTTCCTGAAGACCCGGAGGCACCCAAAGACTCAGCATGGCGACGTGCCACCGCATTGGCGTTGATCGCTTCCGGTGATGGGGACACACCAGCCCAGGTGACGGTGTTCGTCGACGCCGACCAGGCCGCTTCGAGTGGGAGGGCTGGGGTGTATGTGGAGTCAGGCCCCAGGATCGGTCAACGGATGCTGCAAGCCATCCTCTGTGATGCGGTCACCGAAGTGATCGGGGTCAATGGTGACGGGACCCTGCTCCGGTATGGCCGCCGGTCACGCACCATCCCACCCTCACTACGCAGAGCGATCATCCACCGTGATGGCAACCGGTGTGCCATCACCGGATGCGGGTCGAGGAACCGGCTCCAGGTGCACCACATCACCCCCTGGAGTCAAGGTGGTCGAACCGATCCCGACAACCTGATCACCCTGTGTTGGTATCACCACCACATCGCAGTCCACCAACACGGACTCACCCCCACCCAGGACCCCAAAACCAGACGATGGACCCTCACCAGACGAGACCGATCCCCACCTGCGAGGAAATGATCCGGGCCCAACCCAGCCAGATCTCAGCCGGATCAGCCCAGTGCGGCTGGCTGGTCGATGTCCATGCTCGCGTTCCCCACCCGTTCAGGGTCTTCGCCTGACGATGGACGCCGCTGGACTGGATCAGTTCTTGTGAAGCGCCTCGTTGAGACCGCCCCAGGATCCTTCCCGGGGTAGCGCTTCCACGGCGCCGGTGGTGGAGTTCCGTCGGAACAGCATCCCCGAGATCCCGGACATCTCGCGCGCCTTCGCCGTCTTCCCGTCGGGGAGGGTGATCACCGTCCCCGCGGTCACGTAGAGACCCGCCTCGACCACGCAGTCGTCGCCCAGGGAGATGCCGAGCCCGGAGTTGGCCCCGAGCAGACATCGCTCGCCGATGCTGATCCGCTCCTGGCCCCCGCCCGACAGAGTCCCCATGATCGAGGCGCCGCCTCCGACGTCGGACCCGTCGCCGACGACCACTCCTGCCGAGATCCGGCCCTCCACCATCGAGACACCCAGGGTCCCGGCGTTGAAGTTGACGAACCCCTCGTGCATCACCACCGTCCCCTCGCCCAGATAGGCGCCGAGACGCACCCGGGCCCCGTCGGCGATCCGGACCCCTGCCGGCACCACGTAGTCGATCATGCGAGGGAACTTGTCCACCGAGTGGACGGTCACGTGCCGCCCCTCCGCCATGAGGCGGGTCTTGACCTCGGTGAAGGTCTCCGGGTCGCAAGGGCCTTTCGATGTCCACACCACGTTGTTGAGGACGCCGAAGATCCCGTCCACGCTGATCTCGTTCGGCTTGTGGACGCGATGCGAGAGCAGGTGAAGCCGCAGATAGGCGTCCTCGGGGGTTGACGGGGGGACAGAGAGGTCGTCGATGATGGTGGTGACCACCTTCCTCACCACGCCCCGAGCCGGGTCAGCGCCCTCCAGTTCGGCGACCAGGTCGGCGTCGGTCGAGGTCGGGTCCGGGTACCAGACGTCGAGGACCTTGTCCCCCGAGAAGGTGGCGATACCCGTGGCTGCAGCGCGGCTCACGCTGCCGGAGGGTAGCCCTCCAGGGTCGATGTCCTCCGCAGGGAGTGTCACCGACGCCGGTAGGGTTCCGCCCATGTCGGATCGTGACTTCATGGCCCTGGTCATGTCGGCCGAGAACCGCTGGCTCGACGGCTGGATGAAGGGGCCGACCATCGAGGGCAGGCCGCTGCGACGCGGCGACGCGGCGCCGGACGTGACCGTCTACCAGTGCGATGGCACCGAGGTCCCGTTGTCGGTCGCCTGGAGCGACAAGCCCGCCCTGATCCTGCTCTGGCGGCATCTGGGATGCGGTTGCGGTCGGGAGCGCGCCCGACGGCTTGCCGGGGAGATCGAGGACTACGTGCAGGCCGGCCTCGAGGTGGTGGTGATCGCCCCCGGTGACCCCGAGCGCGTCGACGAATACGCCGAGCGCAACGGCCTCACGGTGCTCACCCTCGCCGATCCCGACTACAGCGCCCACAAGGGATTCGGTCTCGGGCACTGGGGCGTGGAGCAGGTGCTCTACGACGCCCCGCTCGAGTACTGCGATCTCAGCCAGGAGCACGGCAAGGCGATGATCGAAGACCGTCGTTCCAAGGGGTATCACCTCGCCGACGACGAGTGGATGCAGTCCGGCGAATTCGTGGTCGGCCGTGACGGCCAGATCCGGGTCGCCTACGTGTACAACTACTGCGAGGACTACCCCGACCCCCGGATCTTCATCACCGCCGGTCGCATCGCCGCGATGACGTGAGCGATCTCGTCGACACTCTCGTCCGGCTGATCGACATCCCGTCGCCGACCGGTCAGGAGCAGCAGATCCAGAAGGCCATCGCCACCCGCTTCGAGGGCAAGGCGCCGGTGCATCCCGTCGAGGACTCGCTCGTGATCGGCGATCCGGCACCCGGGAAGGTCCTCCTCGTCGGTCACACCGACACCGTCCCGCTTCAGGGGGAGCCGGGGGCCCGTGTCGAGGGCGACCGGGTCCACGGCCTGGGTGCCACCGACATGAAGGGTGGAGTGGCCGTGATGATCCACCTCCTCGAGGACCTGGGCACCGATCGCATCGTCGGGGTCTTCTATGCCGGGGAAGAGGGACCGATCTCCGGCAACCAGCTGGCCGCGATCCTCGACGCCCATCCCGATCTGGTCAGGGCCGAGGCTGCAATCGTCATGGAGCCGACGAATCGGGAGGTCCACGCCGGCTGCCAGGGCTCGATCAACGCCCGGGTGTGGTTCGAGGGCGAGGCCGCCCACTCCGCCCGGCCCTGGCTCGGGGTCAACGCCATCACCCGCGCCGCCGGGTTCCTCGCCGAGATGGGTGGCCGCGAGCCGGAGCTCCACCTCGTCGAGGGGTTGCCCTTCAAGGAGGTGATCTCGGTGACCACGGCCCAGGGGGGCGTGGCCAAGAACGTGATCCCGTCGCGGTTCGAGCTCAACGTCAACTACCGCTTCTCGCCCGACCGCACCGTCGACGAGGCCATCGCCCACCTGGCCCAGGTGTGCTCCGGGGCGGACGGATACGAGATCTCCGACGCCTCCCCGGCTGCATATCCGGTCGTCGACCACCCGCTCTTCACCGAGCTGATCGCGGCCGCGGGGGCGGAGGTGGCCCACAAGCAGGGTTGGACCGACGTCGCCCAGCTGGCGTCTCGGGGGGTGCCCGCGATCAACTTCGGGCCGGGGGAGACCAGCCTCGCCCACAAGCCCGGGGAGTCGGTCCGTGTCGGCGACCTCGACTGGGCGTACCGGGCCCTGGCCAACGTCCTGTCGAGCTAGCGCCCACGTATTTCGGGCTGGGCCTATCCGGCCCCGGCAATACAATCGCCCCGTGCCCGTCGACATCGATATCGCTCATGTGGCGCGCCTGGCGCGCATCGAGCTGACCCCCGAGGAGCTCGAGACCTACCGGAGCCAGCTCGGGCTCATCCTCGATCACGCCGCCAGGGTTCAGGCGCTGGAAGGTGAGCCATCGGTGGAGTCGAGCCACGGCCTCGGCCTGGAGAGCGTGTACCGCGACGACGAGGTGGTCCCGTCCCTCGACCGTGACGAGGTGCTGGCCGCGGCGCCGGACAGCCGTGACGGGTTCTTCGTCGTCCCGCCGGCGCTGGAGCAGTGAGCGTGCCCGACACCATCGCCGGCGCCGCCAGGGCGCTCCGGGAGGGAGAGGTCACGGCCGTTGATCTCCTCGAGGCGGTCCTCACCACCGCCCACCGCACCGAGGCCCAGCTCCACGCCTACCTCAACATCGACCGGGACGGGGCCCGCGAGGCCGCGGTGGCCGCCGACGCCGAGCTGGCGGCGGGCCAGGACCGGGGACCGCTCCATGGGATCCCGATCGCCCTCAAGGACAACATGTGCACCCGCGGCCTGGAGACCACCGCCGCGTCCCAGATCCTGGCCGGGTACGTCCCGCCCTACGACGCCACGGTGGTGACACGCCTCAGAGAGGCGGGCGCCGTGATCGTGGGCAAGACCAACCTCGACGAGTTCGCCATGGGCTCGTCCACCGAGAACTCAGCCTATGGGCCCAGCTTCAACCCCTGGGACATCACCCGTGTCCCGGGCGGATCGTCCGGTGGCTCGGCCGCGGCGGTGGCGGTCGGGTCCGCCCTGGGCGCCCTGGGATCGGACACCGGTGGCTCGATCAGACAACCCGCCTCCCTCACCGGGACGGTGGGGGTGAAGCCGACCTACGGGACCGTGAGCCGGTACGGGCTGATCGCGTTCGCCTCGTCGCTCGACCAGATCGGCCCGATCACCCGAACCGTCGAGGACGCCGCTCTGCTTCTCGAGGCGATCTGGGGGCACGACCCCAGGGACGCCACCTCCTATGACGGCCCCTACCCGAACCCGAGTGCGTCGCTCGATGCCGGGGTCGAAGACCTTCGCATCGGTGTGGTCAAGGAGTTCGCCGGCGAGGGCTATGAGCCGGAAGTCGAGGCGGCCGTCCACGAAATGGTGCAGAGGCTGGAGAAGGAGGGCGCCCGAGTCGTCGAGGTGTCACTGCCGTCATTCGAGATCGCCCTCTCCGCCTATTACCTGATCGCCCCGGCGGAGGCGTCGTCCAATCTGGCCCGATTCGACGGTGTCCGATACGGGCTGCGGGTCGAGGGCGAGACGACCGAGGAGATGATGTCTCGCACCCGGGGCCAGGGCTTCGGTCCCGAGGTGACCCGTCGTGTCCTGCTCGGCACCTACGCCCTCTCCGCGGGCTACTACGACGCCTTCTACGGACAGGCGCAGAGGGTCCGCGCCGCCATCCGCGCCGACACCGCCCGGGTCTACGGCGAGGTCGACGTCCTGGTCTCGCCGACCAGCCCCACGGTGGCCTTCGCCGCCGGCGCCAGGGTGGACGACCCGCTGGCGATGTACCTGTCGGACATCTGCACCATCCCGTCGAACCTGTCGGGCGACCCGGCGATGTCGGTCCCCATCGGCCTCGACGCCCGGGGCCTGCCCATCGGCTTCCAGGTGATGGCGCCATCCCTCGGCGAGGAGACCATGTTCCGGGTCGCCGCCGAGGTGGAGCGTCTCGCCGGGTTCGAAGCCCGGCCCGAGATCCCACTGGTGGCCGAATGACCTGGGAGGCGGTCATCGGCATCGAGACCCACGTCGAGCTGGCGACGCGCTCCAAGATGTTCTGCGGCTGTGCCGTCGACTTCGGGGCGGAGCCCAACACCAACGTCTGTCCGGTCTGCCTCGGTCTGCCGGGCGCCCTCCCGGTTCCGAACCGGAAGGCGATCGAGGGCATCGTGGCCATTGGTCTCGCCCTCAACTGCGAGATCGTGGAGCGGTCGGTGTTCCACCGCAAGAACTACTTCTACGCCGACCTGCCCAAGAACTATCAGATCAGCCAGTACGACGTCCCCGTGTGTCGGGACGGCTACCTGGAGGTCGACGTCGACGGCGCCACCAGGCGGGTGGGCATCGAGCGGGCCCACATGGAGGAGGACACGGGCAAGTCGACCCACGTCGGCGAGGGCGGTCGGATCCACGCCGCCGCCTCCACATTGCTCGACTTCAACCGTTCGGGCGTGCCCCTGGTCGAGGTGGTCTCCCGGCCCGACATCCGCAGCGCCGCCGAGGCCCGGGCCTATGCCCAGGAGCTGCGGGCGATCGTGGCCGAGCTGGGGGTCTCCGACGCCCGGCTCGAAGAGGGGTCGATCAGGTTCGACGCCAACGTCTCCATTCGGCAGGAAGGCTCCGACGAGTACGGGACCAAGGTGGAGATCAAGAACATGAACTCCTTCCGCTCGCTGGAGCGGGCCATCGACTTCGAGATCGAGCGGCAGATCGCCGCCGCCGAGTCGGGGGAGGAGATCGTCCAGGAGACCCGGCACTGGGACGAGGAGGCCGGCAGGACCCACTCGATGCGGACCAAGGAAGGCTCCTCCGATTACCGCTACTTCGCCGACCCCGATCTCGTGCCGCTCGTTGTCACGCGGGAATGGGTGGAGGAGATCCGGGTGACGCTGCCCGAGCTGCCGGAGGCGAGGAGACGGCGATACCAGGGGCTGGGCCTCGACGCCAGGGCCGCGGCCATCCTCTCGTCCTCGGCGCCCGTGATCCGCAACCTCTTCGACGGCGCCGTCGAAGCCGGGGCTGCGGCGGTGCCGGCCTTCAACTGGCTCACCGGCGAGGTCACGGCCTGGATGCGGAGGACTGAAGATGAGCCGGTCCACCTGACCGGGGCGAGGCTGGCGGCCCTCATCGGTCTGGTCGACGGCGGAGTCGTCTCCGCGACGGCGGCCAAGGAGGTCCTCGAAGGTGTCCTCGCCGGTGAGGGTGAGCCACAGGACGTCGCCGAGGCGCGGGACCTGGTCCAGGTCTCCGACCGTGGTGAGCTCGCCGGTGTGGTGTCCAGGGTGCTCGAAGCCAACCCCGACGCCGTGGAGCGCTATCGATCCGGCGAGGAGCGGGTGATCGGCTTCCTCGTCGGCCAGGTGATGCGGGAGACCGGTGGCAAGGCCGATCCACGACTCGTCAACGAGTTGATCAGGGAGGGCATCGCCTCCAACGGTTAATTTGGCGTCGTGAAGCGCCAGACCAAGATCATCGCCACCCTCGGGCCCGCGGTGGCCTCCCCTGAAGCGATCGAGGCGCTCATCGACGCCGGCATGGATGCCGCCCGTGTCAACTTCTCCCACGGCACACACGAATCGAACACCCAGTTGATCGAATGGGTGAGGGAGGCAGCCTCGAGCGCCGGAAGGCCGGTGGCCGTGGTCCAGGACATCCAGGGCCCCAAGATCCGGGTCGGCGTGTTCCCTGCCGGTGAGATCCTCCTCGAGCGGGATGCCGTGGTCGAGCTCGTCAGCGACGAGTGGGAGGGCGACGTCGGGCGAGTCCCCATCGGCTATGCCGGTCTGGCGCGTGACGTCCATCCCGGTCATCGGGTGCTACTGGCCGACGGGCTCATCGAGCTCGAAGTGATCGACTCGGCCGGTGGGAGCCTCAAGGCGCGGGTGAAGACACCCGGCATCCTGTCCGACCACAAGGGTGTCTCGCTTCCCGACAGCCGGCTCGCCACCTCCAACGTGACACCCAAGGACGAGGCCGACCTGGAGTTGGGGAAGCGGCTCGGCGTGGACTATGTGGCGGCCTCTTTCGTTCGCACCAGGGAGGACGTCGAGGCCGTGAGCTCGCTGGCGGGGGACATCCCCGTGATCTCCAAGATCGAGCTGGCCCGTGCCCTGGAGAACCTGGACGAGATCATCGACAGCTCCTTCGGGGTGATGGTCGCCCGCGGCGACCTGGGCGTGCAGGTGCCACTGGAGCGTCTGCCGTTGGTCCAGCGGGACATCCTGGAGCGGGCCAACGCCAAAGGACGGGTCACGGTCACCGCCACCGAGATGCTGGAGTCGATGACCCACAGCCCGAGACCGACGCGCGCCGAGGTGACCGACGTCGCCATGGCCGTGATGTCGGGAACCGACGCAGTGATGCTCTCGGGGGAGACCGCGGTGGGCGCCTACCCGGTGGAGACGGTGGCCGCCATGTCACGCATCTGCCGCACGGTCGAGGAGGGGACGCTCTCCCAGCGTGGCGAGAACCCGGTCGCCTTCGTCCTCGATGCCAACGAGGTCGCCTCGGCGGTCGCCCAGGCGGCGACCCAGATCGCCCACAACGTCAAGGCCCGGTACATCGTGGCCTCCACCGAGTCCGGGTCGACGGCCCGGCTCATCTCGAAGTACCGGCCCGAGCAGCGCGTCTACGCCTTCAGTCCCATCGAGTCGACGAGGAACCGCATGGCGCTGTTCTGGGGCGTCACCCCGCATCCCTTCGAGCGGAGGGGTTCCACCGACGAGGAGATGGCCGAGGCGGCGGAGCTGCTCGAGGAAGCCGGGGTCGTCGAGAAGGGGGAGATCGTCGTCATGGTCGCCGGCGTCCCGCCGAACGTCCGGGCCTCCACGAACCTGGTGAAGGTGCACCGCATCGGCGAGCCTTCTGGTCTTCTCGGGGGCTGAGTTACGATCCCCGCCCGATGGGTCAGAACGTAGAGATCAGGAAGATGGTGGAGTTGGGCGAAGTCCTGCTCCTCGACACCAATCGCAGTTTCACAGGGCAGGACGGTCAGGCCATCAGCCCCGAGTCGCCGGGATCGGGTGTTCCCGGTCTCCTCGCCAGGAGGATCTTCGAACTCGGGCTCGGGATCGACCACGTCTACGTGTTGCAGAACCAGGTGACCCTCCGGCGCCCCACGGGTTGGGACGAGGAGGTGCGCCGCGAGGTGGTCGAGACCACCAGGTACTTCCTCAGGCACTACCCCGACGCCGACGGTTCATCCAATGGCGACGTCGGCGGGAACGGGGCCGCCTCCGAAGAGGAGTAGGCGCGGCGTCAGCCGCCCCCACCCTCCGACGTCGGTGGAGCAGGAGTGGTCGTGGTCGGCGGGGGCACCGTGGTCGTGGTCGGGCAGGTGTTCTCCTTGCCCGGCACCCGGCACGGGTGCACCTCGTAGATGGCGCGCTGCGGCCGGTAGACCACGGTCCAGGTCTCGCGTGAGACCTCCGAGCCGCCCACCAGGATCCGCCGGACCACCTCCACCGTCCAGCCCTGGTCGGGTGACTGGATGGTGATCACCTGGTCGGGGCGAAGCGACGGATTGGTCCGGTACTCGGGCGCCGGAGGCTCCTTGATGTTGAACCGGTCGCTGACACTCGCTTCGACGACACGTGCATTGGGACCGCCCTCGGACACGACCTCGATCCGGGTCTGGCCGTTGATCTGCTGACCCTTCACCGTCCGGCCGTCGTTGTTCCCGAAGATGCGAACGGTGATGGACGTGTCGGTGTGTCGGGTGTCGATGAGGATGGCCGAGTCGCTGTTGTTCCGGAACCGCAGGTCCGGTGACGTCCAGTTGATGGTGGCCTCGATGCCTTCGGGGTAGCGGCTGAAGTAGTAGCTGTGGGGCCGGTGCTCGATGTCCTGGTAGCCGCCCCAGAAGACCGCGTTGTACATGGTCGTGGCGAACTGGCTGACGCCGCCACCGACCGTGTCCTCCAGCTCGCCCGCCACGATGGTGCCGGCCGGAAGGTAGCCCTTCTCCAGCGTGCGCTCACCCACGAACCCGTTGAGGGAGAAGATCTCGCCGGGCATCACGATGGCGCCATCCACCGTGTCCGCCATCAATTGGATGTTCACCACCCGGTCCTGGCAGCAGGCGTGGTGGGTCGTGAACTGGCTGACCAGGTGCGTGATGTTCATGGCCTCGAGCTCGGCGGTGGTGACGTCGGGCTCGGCACCCTCGACGACCGGCAAGTCGCCCGACCTGCTGCCGCTGAAGCCTGCCTCGAGGAGCTCCCGAGCGGTCTCGACCTCGTCGATGCGGGTCCCGTTCCGACCCGGGACGATCGAGATCGAGTCGCCATCGATCTCGAACCTGGCGTCGACCGGTTCAGCCTCGAACTCGGAGCGGATCGGATCCAGGTATGAGTCGATGATCTCGGGGTCGAAGGTGTGGACGATCTCGGGGTCGTCACCCTCCGTGATCTCGGCCCGGTAGGCGGCCGCCAGTTCCTCGGGGCTGAAGGTGACGGACTCGCCCTCATAGGTGAGGTTTATGGGCTGGGTCACCAGCTGTGTCGCCTCGGCGACCGCCTCGTCGATGTCCTCTTCGGTCAGGCCGGGGACGATCACGGTGGTGGGCAGGTCGTGATTGCCCGGCTCGACGTCGAGCAGGGCGGCCTCGAGGATCGCCGCCGCCTGCGGGCGGTTCAAGCCGATGCCGGTCTTCGGATAGACCGGGGTCGGTGTCCCGTCGACGATCTCGATGCCACCGAGGCTCACGGGCTCGGCGATGACCATGGCGTCCCACTGGTCGAAGAGCTCTTCGACGGCGACCGGGTCGAGGCTTCCCTCGATCGGCAACTCGACGGTGGAGAAGATGTGGGTCAGCCAGTAGAGGAACTGATAGACGGCATTGCCCTCCCGGCCCACGGACATGGCGCGGCGGGTCATTCCCTCGACGTCGAGGGTCAGGCCTGCGGCAGGTGGGTCGAGGGTGACCGGCCTGCCTTCGATGGAGAAGGTGGCCCGCCGGGTGAGCAGCCGCTCCTCCAGGTCGGCCAGCTCCCGCTCTGCCTCTGCCTCCTTGAGGCCGCCGATGGAGACGTCACCGACGACGACACGCCCGATCACCTCTCCCTGGGAGACCCAGCGTGTCAGGCCGTAGAGGGCCAGGAGCGCGGCCATGACGGCCCCCACAACGGTGACGGCCGCGAGCAACGGATGGACGCGGAACAAGAAGTGGTTTCGATTCATGGGGACGGTCGCCCGGATCGACCTCGTCCGTGGAAACCCGATGGTAGTTGGGTTCCGGAGACATCGGGAACGACCCCTCTCCTCATTTACGCTCCTCCTCCGATGGCTCTCGTCTTCCCCGAAGTCACACCGGGTGATCCCCTTCGTATATCCGCTTCGACGTTCCAGACCTGGAAAAGGTGCCCGGGTAGCGCCGAAGCCCGTCTCCAGGGCATCCATTCCAAGGACACCAGACCCTCCTTCGCGGGGACGCTGGCGCATCTCGTCTTCAACCGTCATCTCACGACCGGGCCAATCGGCGACGACGAGTTCGTCATGGTGTGCCGTCAGGAGATCGGGACGAACCTCAACCATCGGATGGCCGAGGTCGACCTGCGACGGATCTCGGACCTGGAGCCGCTGTTCGAAGAGGTCAGGGACCTGTACCGGAAGTTCGTCCGGCTGCCCACCGAGGGCTTCAGGGAGGGGGAGGTCGACCTGGAGCACGAGGTGCCGGCGGCCGCGGTGACCCTCCGCGGCAAGATCGACGCCGTGTTCGTGGAAGGCGACGGTCGGCTGCGTCTGGTCGACTGGAAGACCGGTGGGATCCACGACCCGGAGTCACAGCTCGGCTTCTACGCCCTCCTCTGGGCGCTGGAACGGGGCGGCCTGCCGCACTCGGTGGAGGCGTTCTCGGTGAAGAGCGGGGAGGTGTACCGGGATGAGCCCACGATGGAGAAGGTCGAGACCGTGCTCGGCGAGGTCGCCGAGATGGTGTCCTCGCTCCGTCGAGCCTGGCGGGCCGAAGAGGGAGCGGTCAGGTTCGCCGGCCCGTGGTGTGAGTGGTGCCCGATCCTCGAGGGCTGTCCCGAGGGTCAGGCCGTGATGCGGCTCCTCGACTGAAGCATCGCCTCGCGGAAGGCGGCGAACAGACGCTGGTGCTCGCCCTCCATGCGCTCGGGGTGCCATTGCACACCGAGCACCCACCAGTCCCCGTCGAATCGGACCGCCTCGATGAGGCCGTCCTCGGTGACACCCTCCACCACGAGCTCGTCGCCCAACCGGTCGATGCCCTGGTGGTGAAGGGTGTTCACCTTGGCCTCGGCCGCCCCGTAGAGGTCGGCCAGCATCGATCCCTCCTGGAAGCGGACCACGTGCCGCCGGGCGTTCATCTCGTCGGGGGTGATGCCGTCGAAGGTGTCATGGACGCCACCGGGCGTCGTCACCTCCTGTTGCAGGGTCCCGCCCATGGCGATGTTCAGCAGCTGCAACCCGCGGCAGATGGCCAGGACCGGCTTCATCTGTTCCCGCGCCGCGGCGACCAAAGCGATCTCGAACCGGTCCACGTCGGCGTCGTACTTCTTGCTGTGGGTGACCTCGTGGCCGTAGGTGGCGGGGTCGAGGTCGTCGCCGCCCGAGACGAGGATCCCGTCGACCAAAGAGACCAGGGCCGACGCATCTTCGGGTGACTGCCCGTTGGGGAAGATGACGGGTAGGACACCGGCGGCGATCAGGGAGTCGACGTAGTGGGTGGAGAGCGTCTGAAGCCGGTCGGGCCCGTAGAAGGTGTCGAGCGTGCGCCGCCACGCCGTCACCCCCGCTGTCGGTCTCATCGCCCTACCTCCTGGTGATTCGCAGGCTGCGGCTTGCGGATCCCCCTCCACTCCCAGTCGCCGCCCAACGCCGTCGAGACTACCTCCTCGGACTGGGAGGGCTGGGCACCGACGTCGTAGCGGACCTCGGTCTCCCGCTCCACGATGCGATTGGTCAGCGCCCCCAGACCATCGACTTCCACGGTGACCACGTCACCCGGCTCGACCGGTCGGGAGCCCGCCGGCGTGCCGCTGAGGATGATGTCCCCGGGCAACAGCGTGATGGTCCGCGCCAGGTCGGCCACCAGGTAGTACGGGTCCCAGACCATGTCCGACGTGTTCCCCGATTGCTTCACCTCGCCGTTGACCAGGGTGCGGATGCCCTTGTCGTGGAAGTCCCAGTCCGTGACCAGACCGGGACCGACGGGACACAGGGTGTCGGAGCCCTTGACCCTGAGCATCGATCCGGCGTCGGTGTCCCTGAAGTCGTGGAGGCCGAAGTCGTTGGCGATGGTGTAGCCCGCGATGTGCTCCGGGGCGTCGGCGGCGCAGATGTCGTATGCCTCCTTGCCGATGACGATGGCGATCTCGCCCTCGTAGTTGAGGTACTGGCACCGCTTCGGCCTGACCACGGGGTGCCGGTGGGCGTTGAGGGCGGTGGTCGGCTTGTGGAAATAGGTGGGTGCCGGCGGCAGGGTCGTCATGAACTCGTTGACCCGGCTGTGGTAGTTGAGGTGGACGCAGATGATCTTCGAGGGGACGACCGGGGGGAGATGCTCGGCGAACTCGGGGTCGATGCGCTGCCCCTCCGGTGTGACCAGCTCGCCGTTCTCGACCGTCACCTCCGTCGGGACACCGTCGAGCGTGATCCGTCGCGTCTCCATGGCCCGGAGGCTACCCCCAAGCCGGCAGTGCCGAATCAGGGCTGACGCGCCTGGCGCATGGCGTCGAGCAGGGTCTCCGGCGGCTGGGCCCCCGAGACCCCGATCTTGCCGTCGAAGACGAAGAAGGGGACCCCGTGGATCCCGATGCGGGCGGCGAGGTCCTTGTCCCACTCCACTGCCTCGGCGTACTTGCCGGTCTCCAGGGCGTCGCGCGCGGCGACCGGGTCGAGTCCCGCGTCCTGGGCGATCTCGACCAGGGTGTCCATGGATCCGATGTGCCGGCCCTCGGTGAAGTGGGCCCGGAAGACCCGCTCCTCGACCTCGGCCTGGAGATCGTGCTCGGCGCCGAAATGGATCAGTTGATGGGCGAGGTGAGTGTTGGCGGACCGGGCGATGTCCATGTGGTACTCGAGCCCGACGGTGGAGGCGACGTGGGTGACGTGACGCTGCATGGCCCGGGCGCGTCCCTCGTCGATGCCCTTGCGCACGATGAGATGGTCGAGGGCCCTCTCGTCGGTGTCAGGAGGGAGGTCGGGCGCCAACTGGAAGCTGTGAAAGACCACCTCGACCTCGGGGGGATCGGGCTCACGCGTGATCATCTCGATCGCCGCTTCGAGCCGCCGCTTGCCGATGTAACACCACGGGCAGACCACGTCGGACCAGACATCGACCCGAATGGGCTCGGTCATGTTCGGTCCCCCAGGGTCTTGCGCACCTCCGGCGCGACCGTGGTGGCGTACACCTCCATCGCTTCGGGGTCGTCGGTGGCCAAGGTGAAGGTGGAGAAACCGTGGGTGCGGGCGAGGTCGACGATGGTGTCGATCAGCCGCGGCGCATCCATGCCCTGTTCCCCGAGACCGAGGTTGGCGATGCGCCGGATTTCGGACGGGGATCGCCCGACGTGTCGGGCGGCCTCGTCGATGCGGCGGGTTCGGTCGGCGATCACATCGGCCGATGCGCGTCCCACGCTGGGGAGCCAACCGTCGGCCTTCCTCCCGATGAGGTCCATCATCCGGGGACCATAGGCACCGACCCAGATCTCCATGTGGTGGGCGGGGGCCGGGCCGCGCTTGGCGCCGGCGATCCGGTAGATCTCGCCGCCCGCCTCCAGGCGCTCCTTCGTGGAGACGTCCCAGATTCCGTGAATGACGTCGATGGCGTCCTCCAGGGCCTGGACGGCCTCACCAGGCGTCCGGCGCGGCCCACCCATCGCCTCGATGGCGTCCCAGAACGCCCCGGCGCCGAGACCCAATTCGAACCTCCCGCCGCCGAGGAGGTCGATGGTGGCCGCCTGCCGGGCGAGCAGGGCCGGGGGACGCAGGGGGAGCACGTGCACCGAGGCGGCGAGGCGGATTCGTTCGGTCTCGGCAGCGGTCCAGGCGAGAAGGGCAACCGTGTCGTGGAAGCGGGGCTGGTAGGGATGGTCCTGGAAGGTGACCAGGTCGAGACCGACCTGCTCGGCATGGACGGCCCGGTCAACGGCGAACCGCGGCGGGTCGTTGTAGGGCGTGATGAACACCCCGAAGCGGAGCTCGTGTCCGTAGGTGGTCACTCGGTCGGGAACACGGGGCCCTCGAGGATCATTCCGTTGGGCAGTTCGACGGGTCGCCCGGCTCGGGCAGAGGCGCCCACCACAGCTGGCCCCTGCCCCCGGTGCGGAAGAACTCTCCCACACCGAGCACCACGCGGTCGCCGGCCACCTCGGTCATGAAGGTGTACGACTTGCTGGGTAGATCCAGCTCCTGGACCGTCCAGGCGCAGCCGTCTGACGAGGTCAGCAGGACCTGCTGCAGGTCCTCGAACGACATCTCATCGATAGCTTCGAATTCCATCTCGATGAGCTCGTCGATGGTGAGGGTCAGCAATGGCTCGCGGTCGGGACCATGGTGAATCGTGAGCGCACGTGAGCCCGGGTCGTAGGTCACGTTTGGCGAGACCACATCCGTCCACCTGCCCAGTTCGACCAGCGGACTCGACCGGTCGTCGCCGAAGACCTGGACTCGCTCCGGTCTCACCCGTACCAGCAGGCCTTCGCGTTCGAAGTCGACGTAGGGCTCCTCGACCCCCCGACCCGACCTGATGCCGCGGTTGTAGCGGTCCGCCAGGATGGCCAGACCGCCCTCACCTGCGGCAAGGGTGTTGAAGTTCCACTCGCCGGGGTTGGTGAAGTGGTCCCGGAAGCTGGTGCGATGCCAGCTCAGTCCATTGGTGGAGAGGCCGAGCTCGAGGCTCTCTGAAGCTGACACGTAGCCCCCGCGCCAGGGCTGCACATACGAACCCGATCTCCTCAGATCGGCGCGCTCGGTCCATTCGATCCCGTTGGTCGTTGAGAAGATCCTCGTGGTGAAGTCGTCATAGGCCGGTGCCCACAACTCGCCGTCGTCGCCCTGGAACATCTCGCCGGATGGCGGAAACGGGAGCGTGGCGTCATACCACTCGACTCCATCGGTGGAGGCGCGCACCTTCGGCGTTCCTGGAGCATCGAGAAGGTCGGCGGGGAGACCGAGCTCTTCGAGTGTGAAGCTGCCCACCGCGATACCCAGTGGTGACCGGACGATCAGCCGGGTGGGCCCACCCGAGCTCGAGGAGAACTCGTATTCGATCGGCAGCCCGTCGAATCGGTCGGCCACGACTTCCTGCACTTCCGTCATGGAGTCGGAGTAGCGCAGCGCGAGAAGCAGGGTCTCGGAGACGCCCAGCGTGTAGATCGGCCAGCGGCCCTCGGGCTCGACCACCGAGCTCGTCCACGACCGGCCGTCTTCGGACCTCCAGACTGTCGGCGCCCCGGACCGGTCCTGGCCGTGGATGAACATGCCCGTGGCTCCGATCTGCGCTCCGTAGATGCGGCTGCCCGATGGGACGGCCTTGGCGATGGGCTCGTAGGAGAGGCCGTCACGCGAGATCAGGACGTCCGCTTCCTCGAATCCGAGGTGAGTGAACCGCGATCGGATCACGACCATCTCCCCGTCCCGGGTCTCACCGACTGCCAGCGGGATGCCATCGAGGTCCACCGCTTGGAACCGGAGAGGCTCTGCTTGGGCGATGACGGCGATGGTCGTGGTCGGCGACGACGGCCGGCCGATCGTCGTCGTGGTCGCTTCGGCGACCGGCGGCGGGTCGGGTTGGGTCAGGGCGAGGATGGCGACGAGGGCGGCCAACCCGAGGAGACCGATGGCCGGCCCCCTGTTCCGTGCGGCCTTGGGCCTGTCGGGTTCCGGCGTGTCCGGCGTGACCTTGGGGGCGGTCACGGGTAGCTCTCCGGCCCGGGAAGCACACCGGTCCACACCACGGTGAGGTTTGGGCTCGTGGCGAGGAGGAGGATGCGACTCTCCCCGACCACCAGGTCGATGTCGGTGTAACCGGTGACCAGGGAGCTCACGTCTTGGATCGTCCAGCTCTCGCCGTCGGGGGAGAAGAAGAGGACATGGTGATCGGTGGTGAGGACGGCGCGCTGGCTGGTCGCCCAGGATGTGTCGAGCCGGCCGAGCTCGTCCATCGTGAAGGAGACCAGCTCGTCGCCGGTCGATGGGTCGAGGAAGACGATCGAACCGTCCTCGAACCGGAACCGTGACTCGTCGTCCTCGGGAAACCAATGGAACTCGTACAGGAGAGTGTTGTCCGCGAAGAGCGCGGTGCCCCCGGGAGATGCTTCGAGACGGTATCCGTCGCGCTCCAAGGTGGGTGTCGCCGACTCGTAGTGGACGGTGGAGCTGCGTGCATCGACGGCTATCCCGCCAGGACCCGCGGCGAGATCGGGTGGGAAGGTCCCGTTCCAACCGAGATGGTGCTGGAGAAGAGGAGGTTCGAACAGGTCCTGCCATTCCTGGAGATCGTCGGAGACGCGAAGCCGTGGCAGCACGCCGATGACCGGATCCAGCCCGACGAAGCGGCCTCTCCACGGAACGACCACGGCGGGAAGCGGCGCATCCACCGACTCCCAATCGACGCCATCGGATGTGCGCCAGGTCGCGGACTGGTCTCCGTAGCCCGGTCCTCGCGCCCACAACGCCCCGTCCGGCCCGGTGAGGAACGAGCCGATCGACGTCATCTCCGAACGGTCGGTGATGTTGTCCGCGATGACCTGGCGTCGCAAGGAGCGACCGTCAGAGGACCCGATGAGGGCGACGAGACGGTGGGTCGGCTCTGCCTCGAGGCTCTCGGGGTCGAGGCCCAGGTCCTCCGGCCGGTGCAGGGGAAGGGAGAGGCGGAGCGGGCCCTGGATGGAGATGGCTTCGCCCTCCCCGGCCGGATCCGGGATCAGGAAGCCGTCGAAGCCCGGGTACCGCTCGCTCACCGCCCGGCTGACCGCTTCCGATGCCGGATCCGCTGCCTCGATCACTGTGAGGATGGTGATCTCACCGGTGGTGCCGGCTGCTCCGACGAAGGGCATCGTCCCGTCGCCGGGCGAGGGGACCTCCGATTGCTCCCACCGACCGCCGTCCGGGGACGTCCAGATCGCCAGCCGCTCGTTGGAGTCGTCCCCGTAGGCGACGAAGACCTGCCCGGTGCTGATCACACCCACCGGTTGGAACCCCGGGTCGTCGACCGATCCGAGGTGTTTCGATTCCCCGTCGGAGATCCAGGCGTCCAAGCCGGTGCCATTGGTGGTGAAGATGTAGGCCTCGCCGTCCTCGATCAGGGCGCTCACCACCCTCCTCCCGACGAACGACTCGCTGGCGATCCAGCTGATCTGCGGGCCCGAGACCAGATCGGTCACCCGGAACGGCCGCGTGGTCGTGGTGGTGCTGGGCAGCTCCACCGGGGGGATGGTGACGTCCGGGAGCGTGTCCTCGGCGGTTGGAGCCGGTTCGGGTCGGGTCAATGCGATGATGGCGACCAGGCCCGCGACGAGCCCCAGGAGACCGCCCGCGACGGCCGTTGCCCTCGGCTGTCTGGGTTCGCCCTGATCGGGTGTGTCGGGCGTGACTCTCTGCCCGGTCATCGGTAGCCATCCGAGGTCGGCGGGAGCCCGATCCTGGCGACGGTGGCGGCGGGGCTGGTGGCGAGGAGCAGCACGCGCCCCTCGCCGATCACCATCCGGGTGGTGTAGTTCCCGATGACCAGCTCTCCGAGGTCCTGAATCGTCCAGTTCTCACCGTCCGGTGAGAAGAAGAGGGCATGGTCGTCCTCTTGGACCACCAGCCGCGCCGCCTCGTACCGTTCTTCCTGCAACCCGTTCAGCTCCTCCATGCTGAAGGAGACCAGGTCCTCTCCGGTGCCCGGGTCCAGGAACACGATCGAATTCCCTTCGGACCGAACGGGGTCGCCGCCCGCGAGATCTCCGATGCGGTGGATCACTGTGGATCCCCGGTACAGGACGGCATCGCCTTCGGGGGGAGCCTCCAGGCGGTAGCCGTCCCGCGTCAGCGCCGGGACGCGAAATTCGACCTCCACCCGGGCGCGACGCAGGGTCAGCGCCACACCGGACGGACCGACGGCGAGGTCGGGCGAGAACGTCTCGCCCCACTGCGGACAGCAGCCGGGGACGTCCGGCCGGAGGATCGGGGTCCAGGTGTGCAGATCGTCGCTGGCCGTGACGATCGGCAGCCCCCTGGTCCATGTCCACCCGACATATCGATCCCCCCAGGGCAGGATGGATTCGGGTGTGGTGGAAGACGGCACCTCAACGTCGAATGCCGACCACTCCATGCCGTCGGATGTCGTCAAGAACCTGTCCGCTCCCTCGGGTGAGGTTCCTCGAGCCCACAGGAGGCCGTCGGGGCCTTCGAAGAGGCTGTAGATCGAACCGATGCCTTGTGACGACGTGCCACCCGCGACGAACTCTCTCCGCTGCCACGATCGACCGCCGTCTTTCGAGGCATACGCGACCATTTGGTAGCCCCATTCTTCGGTGTACCTCGCGGGATCGATCCCGAGGTCGTCGGGTGGGATCGGTGCCAACGTTAGGCCCAGTGGGCCCATGGCGAGGACCCTCGGCACCCCGTTCCAATCCTCGACGAACAACCCGGAGAACCCGGGATGCCGTTCGGCGACCGCCGCCCTCACTGCTGCGTCGAACGGGTTGGTGAATTCCTCGGTGACCAGGACGATCAGATCGTCGGTGGCGCCGGTGGCTCCGATGAATGGGACATCGGCCGACTCCGGCAGCGGGATGTCGGTCCGCTCCCACTCACCCCCATCCGGGGAGACCCACGCCGCGATCTCGCGTGCAGGGTCGAAACCGAGGAGCACGAATCCCGCTCCGCCACCTACCACCGAGAACGGCTCGAAGTCGACCGCCTCGAAAGAGCCCACATGCTCCCACTCTGCGAAACGACGCGAGACCCAGGTCTCGATCGTCGGGTTGGCACCCATGAGCTTGTTGGTGGTGAACATGTAGAAGACGCCGTCCCTGACCACTGCGTCGATCAGCTGTCGTCCCATGAACCATTCGTCTTCGATCCATGCCACGGGTGCGCCGGTGGCGATGTCGGCCAGCTCCCAATCCGGAATCGCCACCCGTGGGCGTCCGGCTGTCGTCGTCGGAGCTTCCACGACGATGGTCGTCGTGGTGGCATCGGCGGTCGGTGGTGGCGCGGGTTCGGTCAATGCCACGATCGCGGCGAGTGCGCCGAAGAGCCCGAGGAGCCCCACGGCGACCGCCCAGGGCTTCCTGCGCCGTGGTGGTACGGGCTCCGGGGTCTCCGGGGTGACCATGCCC
>DASVBU010000013.1:0-2054 GCA_036375695.1 Acidimicrobiia bacterium
GATGAAGCGGAGAATCCGGCGGACGAGGGACTCCCGGTCGACCGGGCCGTCCGGGTGGTACCACCGCTCCAGGGCGTTGAGGACGGACAGGATGAAGATGGCGTCGATCTTGTCGACGTCGGGGCCGAAGCTCCCGTCGGCCGCACCCTGAGAGAGGATCTCCCTGAGGGCGCCCTCATAGCGGTCCCGGGCGGCGAGCACCCGTGCCCTGCGGACGTCGTCGAGAGCGCGGGCCTCGTTGAGGTAGGTGCGGACGACGTCGATGTTGTCGATGACCACACCGACATGGCCGTCGACGAAGGCCCGGAGACGGACGGCGGCGGTGCCCGGCGTGGCCATCGCCGCCGAGGCCACCGCATCGAAGAGACGGGACCCCTCCTCCACCACCTCGACCAGGAGGTCCTGTTTGGAGTCCACGTGGGCGTAGAGGGAGCCGCCGAGGAGACCGAGCTCACGGCCCAGGTCTCGCATCGAAGTGCCGTGGTAGCCGCGCTCGGCGAAGAGACGGCCCGCGGCCGCCACGACGTCGCCTCGAGTGTTCCGGGTCGAGGTCATCAGCGGTGGTCGTAGCGGACGACGACACGGTCGGTGAGCGGGTGGGCCTGGCAGGTGAGCACGTAACCCGCCTCGATCTCGGAGTCGATGAGGGCGTAGTTCTTGGTCATCGTCACCTCTCCCTCCTCGATCCTCCCCTTGCAGGTGGCGCACATGCCGCCCTTGCACGAGAACGGCAGCTCCGTCCGCACCCGGAGGGCGGCGTCGAGGATGGAGGTCTCCGGCGACATGCGGGTGTCGACGGCGCGGCCGTCGAGGATCACGGTGAGCTCGACCGAGCCCTCTCCGGGTGGGGGTTCGGGTGGCAGCGCCGACAGGTCGAGTGGACCGGCGAAGAACAACTCGTCGTGGATCTTCTCCTCGATCACCCCCATGTCGCCGAGTACCCGACGTGCCTCGGTGACCAGGCCGTGCGGGCCACAGAGGTACCAGCCGTCCACCTCGGGCTCTCCCAGGAGACGCCCACAGATGGTCCGGATCTTCTCCTCGTCGATGCGCCCCGACAGCAGTGGGATGTCGGAACCCTCCCGGCTGAGGATGTGAAAGATCTGGAGCCGGGGGTGGAATCGGTCCTTCAGGGCCTCCAACTCGTCGAGGAACATGATGCTGGAGACCGTTCGGTTGCCGTAGATCAGAGTCCATCTCGAGAGAGGCTCGGCCTCGAGCGACGACGAGATCAACGACAGGACCGGGGTTATCCCCGACCCCGCGGCGATGGCGACGGCCCGTCTCGGCTTGCTGGGGTCGAGGTCGATGGTGAACTCGCCGCCCGGCGGCATGCACTCGACGACGTCACCGGCCTTCAGCCGGTCGTTGGCATGGTTGGAAAAGACCCCTCCAGGCAGCCGCTTGATCCCGACGCGCAGCTTCCCCGAGCTCACCGGGGCGCAGATCGAGTACGACCGACGCACGTCCTCTCCGTCGATGAAGAGCCTCATGGTCATGTGCTGGCCGGGGACGAATCGGAAGCGGTCGGCGAGCTCGTCGGGCACATCGAAGGTCACCGCGACCGCGTCGTCCGTGAGCCTGGACACTTCCGTCACCCGGAGCGGATGGAAGGCGAGGTCGCTCACAGCTGCTTGAACCAGTCGAACGGCTCGCCACAGGACGAGCAGACCATCAGTGCCTTGCAGGCCGTGGAGCCGAACCGGGCCACCATTCTGGGCATGGCGGCAGCACAGCGCGGGCAGACGACCTCGTGCTCGCCGCCAGGCGGTGCGATGCCGAAAGCGGCGAGCTTGCGCCTGCCTTCGTCGGTGATCCAGTCGGTGCTCCAGGCCGGCGACAGGATGGTCCGCACGTCGACCTCCCGATAGCCGGCGTCGAACAGCGCCTGGCGCAGGTTTTCCTCGATCCGACGCATCGCCGGGCAGCCCGAGTAGGTGGGTGTGATGGTCACCGTCACCCGATCATCACCATCGACTTCCACGCTGCGGAGGATCCCCAGGTCGGCGATGGTGAGCACCGGGATCTCCGGGTCGACCACGGCAGCTGCGACC
>DASVBU010000023.1:0-16743 GCA_036375695.1 Acidimicrobiia bacterium
TCTCGGCGATCCGGGTCGCCTCCCGGATCCGGCGCCTCGGCTGTTCCGCGAGCTCGATGACCAGGACGTCCGCCTTGGCCAGGGCGTCGTTCTCCGGTGTCAGGTCGGTGATCGCGATCACCTCGGTCCCGGCCAGATCCAGGCCGTCGGAAACGGGCTCCGACGGCGGACTGGGGTAGACGGCAGCGATCACAGGATGGGCAGGTAGGTGCTCAGCTCGTACTTCGAGACGTGACGCTGGTAGGTGTCCCACTCGACCCGCTTGTTGCGCAGGAACCAGTCGAAGACGTGCTCACCGAGTGCCTCGGCGACCAGCTCGGACCCCTCCATCAGTTCCAGGGCCTCGGCGAGAGTGTCGGGCAGCCGCTTGATCCCGGCGGCGGCGCGTTCGGCGGGCGTCAGGGTCGCCACGTCGGCGTGGATCTCGGGTGGCAGCTCGTAGCCCTCCTTGATGCCCTTGAGGCCTGCGGCGAGCAGGACGGAGAGGGCGAGGTAGGGATTGCAGGCGGCGTCCGGGGACCGGTACTCGACCCGCACTGACGCCGGCTTGTTCTTCTTGACGATGGGCACCCGCACCAGCGCCGACTGGTTGTTGCGGGCCCACGAGATCCAGACGGGTGCGTCGTAGCCGGTGACCAGGCGCTTGTAGGAGTTGACCCACTGGTTGGTGACCGCCGTGATCTCCGGCGCGTGCCGGAGCAGCCCTGCCACGAACTGCTGGCCGACCTTGGACAGTTCGCCCTGGCTCCCGGGCTCCCAGAAGGCGTTGGTGTCGCCCTCGAACAGGGAGAGGTGGAGATGCATGCCCGAGCCGTCGTAGTCCTCGAGGGGCTTGGGCATGAACGTGGCGTAGATGCCGTGCTGGAGGGCGATCTCCTTCACCGTGAGGCGCGAGGTCATGATGTTGTCCGCCATGGTCAGCGCATCCGTGTAGCGGGCGATGATCTCGTGCTGACTGGGGGCTACCTCGTGGTGGGAGTGCTCGATCGGGATCCCGATCTGCTCCAGGGCGTTGATGGTCTTCCGCCGGTACTCCTGGGCGCCGTCGAGGGGGGTCAGGTCGAAGTAGCCGCCCCGGTCCAACACCTTCGGCTCCGGTCCCGAATCCTCGAAGTAGAAGAACTCGAGCTCGGGTGCGGCATAGAAGGTGTATCCCAACTCGGAGGCCACGTCGAGGTTCCGCTTGAGGACGGTGCGCGGGTCGCCGGGGAAGGGCTCGCCGTCGGGTGTGTAGATGTCGCAGAACATGCGGGCCACCTGCTCCTCGGTGCGCCACGGAAGCACCGCGAAGGTGGACGGGTCGGGCTTGGCCAGCATGTCCGCCTCCTGGACCCGGGCGTAGCCGTCGATGGCCGACCCGTCGAAGGTCATGCCCTCTTCGAACGCCACCTCGAGCTCGGCGGGGGATATGGACACCGACTTCAGGAATCCCTGGACGTCGGTGAACCAGAGCCGGATGAAACGAATGCCGCGCTCTTCGACCGTTCGGAGCACGTATTCGGCCTGTTTGCTCATGGGAGCTCCTCCTAGGCGGAGCGCCTGCGCGCTGCCAGCCATTTCCTTCGGAGTGATTTTCGCTCGTCTTCGGTCGTTCCGCCCCAAATTCCCGACACCTGATTGGTTTCGAAGGCGTACTGGAGACACGCCTCGCTCGCCGGACAGGCCCCGCACACGCTCTTGGCCTTGGCGATCAGGTCCTCAGGAGTGTCCGGCGTGGGGAAGAAGAGGTCGAAGGGCATGCCGGCACACGCTGCCTTCTGTTTCCAGTCGGCTTCGACACCGAGCAGAGAAGACAGCAAGCTCACCGGAACAAGTGTCGCCGACCGGCAGCCGAAGGACAAAACGAGCCGTGATCATGGGATTCCGCCTTCGGTTGAGAGGTCCGGCCGGAGTAGCCTCGTGCTCGTGCCGCGCATCCGTGCCGCATCGATCGAAGAGCACCGCGCCCTGACCAGGGAGGCCCTGCTCGACGCCGCCCGGGTCATCATCGAGGCCGAGGGAAGCTCCGACATCCCGCTCGCCGACGTGGCGCTGGAAGCCGGGGTCGGACGGACCACCTTCTACGAGTACTTCGCCGACAGGGACGACCTGATCGCGTCGCTGGTCGAGGCCGAGTTGCCCAATGTGATCGAGGACCTCATCGACTCGGTCCCCCGGGACCTGCCACCGGTGGAGCGTCTCGCCGTGCTCGCGGTGAAGACGGTCGAGTTCGTCGCCGACGACCGCGTTTTCGGTTCGATCCTCCATCGTGACGTGGGCCGGATGGGCCCCGACGCCCAGAAGCGGATCCGGGAGGCCCACTCCGGTCTCGCCACAGAGCTCACCGATCTCTACATGAGAGGTGTGGGCGCCGGGGTGCTCCGGGCGATGCCGCCTCACATCGCGGGGCGGCTCATCGGTGACACGCTCATGGCCGGTGCGCGTCTCCTCATCGACGGAGTCGCCACCCGTGAAGAGGTTGCCCACCACATCCGCAACTTCCTCCTCAGCGGCCTCGGCCTCCACTAGTTCCTTCGTAAAGTTCACCCGTCGTTCACTTTCGGCTGGTCTGGCCGTCAAACGGGTTTCGTACGTTGCCTCTCGAACCTCCCCAAGGAATCGAGAGGAATGCCAACCAGAAGAATCCCCCTGATCGCAATCGTCGCCCTGCTGGCGGTGGCGTGCGGAACCGCCGGTGGCGGGACCGGTTCGACGGCTCCGGGGCTCGCCGGGACGCTCGTGGGCGCCGGTGCCTCGTCCCAGGCGGCGGCGATGGACGGTTGGAAGGCCGGCTTCGCCGAAGTGGAGCCGGGAGTCACCGTCGAGTACGACCCGATCGGCTCGGGTGGCGGGCGCAGCACCTTCCTGGCCGGCGGATCCGACTTCGCCGGCTCCGACTCGCCGCTGAAGGCGGAGGAGTTCGAGCAGTCACTCGACCGCTGCGGGCCCCTCGGCGCGATCAGCGTGCCCCATTACATCTCGCCGATCGCGATCGCCTACAACCTCCCGTCTGTGGGCGACACGGTCCTCCAGCTCTCGCCGGAGACGGTGGCCGGGATCTTCGCCAACCAGATCGTCAACTGGAACGATCCGAAGATCGCCGCCGACAACCCCGGTGTCGACCTTCCCGATCTGGCCATCAACCCGGTGCACCGCTCCGACGAGTCGGGCACCTCGGCCAACTTCACGGACTACCTCGCCCAGGCGGCGCCCGCCGTCTGGACCTGGGGCAGCATCGAGGTCTGGGACGAAGGCCCCGGAGGTGGGGAGGGCGCCGACGGGACCTCGGGCGTCGTGGCGGCGATCCGGGCCGGCGAAGGGTCGATCGGCTACGCCGACGCCTCTCAGATCGGCGACCTGCCCGCCGCGGCGGTGGGTGTCGGTGGCGGCTTCGTGCGGTTCTCCCCGGAGGCCGCGGGCCGGATCGTGGACTCTTCCGAGCGGGTCAGCTCCGGGTCGGAGTGGGACTACGCCATCGAGGTGAACCGGACTCCCGACAACCCGGACACCTATCCGATCGCCCTGGTGTCCTATCACATCTTCTGCCTGGAGTACGAGGACCAGGCGAAGGCGGATCTGGTGAAGGCATTCATGGGTTGGGTCGGGTCCGAGGACGGTCAGGCCGCAGCGGCGGCGTCCGCCGGATCGGCTCCGATCTCGGACGCCGTGAGGGACGCCATCGCCAGGTCGATCGATCAGGTCACGGTGGCCGATGGCTGAACGACGAGCAGAGGAAGTGGCGGGTTCATCCTCCGCCCGCCACTTCCCGACTCGAGGATCGGGATGACCATCGAGCAGTCGGCACGGGAGGAGAGACAGGTCCGCGTCTCGAAAGTCGGAGACCGGGTGTTCCTGGGTCTCTCCAGAGGCGCCGGCGTCTTCATCCTGGTCACCCTTGCGGGGGTGGCCTTGTTCCTGTTCCGGGAAGCCCTGCCCGCGCTGCAGGCCGACGCCACGGAGTTCCGCGACAGCGACACCTTCCTCCAGTACGTAGGCCCGCTCGTCTTCGGAACGGTGCTCGCCTCGGTCCTGGCGGTCGTCCTGGCCGCTCCTCTGGCGGTCGCCGTGGCGCTGTACCTGACCCATTACGCCCCCAAGCGACTGGCGCGGACCTTTGGGCTGTTCGTGGACCTCCTCGCCGCAATTCCAAGTGTCGTATTCGGCCTGTGGGGGATTGCCTTCCTGGCCCCCCTCCTGGCCCGCCACGTCTATCCCGTCCTACACGAGAACTTCGGATGGATCCCGCTCTTCGCCGGACCCGTGGTCCCGAGCGGCCGGTCGATGCTCACCGCCGGGATCGTCCTGGCGGTGATGATCCTCCCGCTCATGACCGCCATATCCCGGGAGGCGTTCAGCAGGACCCCGCGGCTCCATGAAGAGGCGTCGTTGGCGCTGGGAGCGACGCGCTGGGAGATGATCCGTCAGGCGGTCCTTCCATTTGGCCGGTCGGCGGTCGTCTCCGGCACGATGCTCGGTCTGGGTCGGGCCCTCGGGGAAACCATGGCGGTGGCGATGATCCTGTCGCCGGCGGATCTCTTCTCGGTCAACCTGATCGGTCCCGAGAACCCGAACACCATCGCCGCCAACATCGCGCTGCGCTTCCCCGAGGCGCAGGGACTCGACGTCAACCGACTGCTCGCCACGGGTTTGGTGCTGTTCGCGGTGACGCTCGTGGTCAACCTCGTGGCCCGCCGGATCGCCTCCGGGGGTGCGGCGTGACCGTGACCGTGACGCGCAGCCGGCCTGTCGACGAGTTCGAGGGCGTCGTCGGGAGGCGACGACGGGTCACTGATCGGCTGGCCACGGTGGTGATGACCTTCGCGTTCGCGATCGTGCTCTTCCCGCTGCTCAGCGTGGCGTGGACGGTGGTGGAGGCGGGTCTGGAGCGTTTCGACCCGGCCTTCTTCGCCCGGAACATGGAGTTGACGCTCGACGAGCTCGCAGCCGCTCGGGCCGGTGAGACGGTTGGAGGTGCCGGCCACGCGGTGGTGGGGACGCTGATCGTCACCGGTCTCGCCGCCGTCATGTCGATCCCGCTCGGGGTGCTCACTGCGATCTACCTCGTCGAATACGGACGGGGGAAGCTGGCTCGCTCGATAACGGCGATGGTCGACGTCATGACCGGGATCCCGTCGATCGTCGCGGGTCTCTTCGCGTACGCGCTGTTCGTCATCTTCTTCGGCCCCGGCACCAGATCGGGTCTCGCCGGGGCCGTGGCGCTCGCCGTGCTCATGACGCCGATCGTGGTGCGGGCGACCGAGGAGATGCTCCGGCTGGTGCCCGACGAGCTCAGGGAGGCGTCGTACGCGCTGGGGGTGCCCAGGTGGAAGACGATCGTCAAGGTCGTGATCCCCACCTCCATCGGAGGGATAGTCACCGGTGTCACGCTGGCCGTGGCCCGGGTGATCGGGGAGACGGCACCTCTTCTCCTCACCGCGGGCATCGCCGACGGGCTGAACCTCAACCCCTTCTCCGGCCGGATGACGACGCTGCCCGTCTACACCTACCGGAGCTACAAGTTCCCGTCCCTCCCGGTGGAGGCCTACATCGACCGGGCCTTCGCCGCCGCTCTCACCCTCGTGCTCCTCGTGGCACTGCTCTTCGCCGTGGCCAGGATCCTGGCCACGGTCCTCGAACCGAAAGGAAACGGATGACGTCGCAAACCGACTTCGACCTCTCGGTCACGATGACCGATGACGCCCCACCCCAAGCGGGGTCCTCCGACGGTCACGCCATCGAGACGACCGACCTCGACATCTACTACGGGGAGTTCAAGGCGGTCGAAGGGGTCTCCCTCCGTGTGGAGCCCAGGTCGATCACCGCGGTCATAGGTCCGTCCGGGTGCGGCAAGTCGACCTTTCTCCGCACGCTGAACCGCATGCACGAGGTGATCCCCGGCGCTCGGGTCGAGGGCAGGGTGAAGCTCAACGGCCGGGACCTGTACGCCGCCGACGTCGACCCCGTCGCCGTGCGGCGCCGTGTCGGCATGGTGTTCCAGCGCCCCAACCCGTTCCCCACGATGTCGATCTACCAGAACGTCCTCGCCGGCCACCGGCTCAACTCGAGGCGGCTGGCCAGGAGCGAGGCCGACGAGATCGTGGAGAAGTCCCTGCGCGGGGCCCATCTGTGGGAGGAGGTGAAGGACCGGCTCGATCGCCCGGGATCGAGTCTGTCCGGCGGCCAACAGCAGCGGCTGTGCATCGCCCGGGCCATCGCGGTCGAGCCCGACGTGCTCCTCATGGACGAGCCCTGCTCCGCCCTGGACCCGATCTCGACCCTGGCCATCGAGCAGCTCATGTTCGACCTGAAGGAGACCTACACGATCGTGATCGTCACCCACAACATGCAGCAGGCGGCACGGGTCAGCGACCGAACGGCCTTCTTCAACGTCGAAGGTCCCGGGAGGCCCGGGCGTCTCGTAGAGGTGGACGAGACCGACAGAATCTTCGTCAACCCGTCGAAGCAGGCCACCCAGGACTACATCACCGGGAGGTTCGGGTGACCGCCGACGCCAACGTCCACTTCCACGACGAGATGGCTGCCCTGGAGCGGAGGATTCTCGGGATGGCGGAGCAGGCCGAGAAGATGGTGGGCATGGCCGTCAACTCGGTGATCCACGACGACCCGGGCCTGGCCGATCTGGTCATCGGGATGGACGACGAGATCGACCGGGTCTATCTGACGGCCCACCACGACTGGACCTCGCTCATGGCGCGCGGCCAGCCCCTGGGCGCCGATCTGCGCCGGATGACGGTCTTGCTGCAACTCAACGCCATCTTCGAGCGCATGGGCGACCAGTGCGTCAACATCGCCAAGATCGCCAAGGCCAACGCCGGTCTGCCCCGGGTGGATCGTGTCTGTGCGGTGATCCGGGAGATGGGCGACCTGGTGCGGGAGATGATGCGGTCGGCCCTCGGCGCCTACGTCCGGGAGGATGTCGATGAAGCGCGGCTGCTCCCCACCCTGGACGAACCCGTGGATCGTCTCAACGCATCCATGTACAAGGAGGCGGTGGCGGTACGGGCCGACCCGTCGATTCTCGAATGGGCCACCCGGGTCCTCATGGTGTCCCGGGCCCTGGAGCGGTTGGGCGATCAGGCCGTTGACCTCGGCGAGATGACGGCATACCTGGTGACCGGCGAGCGCGTCGAGTTCGACGAAAGCGGGATAATGCTCCGAGATGCTTGAAGCACGCCCCTTCCGGGTGCTGGTGGTCGAGGACGAAGCGCCGCTCGCCGAGTCGATCCAGTACGCCCTGGAATCCGAGGGATTCATGGTGTCCACGGCAGGAAGCGGCCCCACCGGTCTCGAAGCCGCGCGGGCGCACAACCCCGACATCGTTCTGCTCGACCTCATGCTTCCGGGAATGTCCGGTCTCGACGTTTGTCGGGAGATCAGATCGTTCAGCGACGCCGCCATCATCATGCTCACGGCGAAGGACGCCGAAGCCGACAAGGTCGCCGGGCTCGAGCTCGGGGCCGACGACTACATGACCAAGCCGTTCTCCATGCGGGAGCTGATCGCCCGCATCCGGGCGCAGCTCCGCCGGCTCGCCCGCACCGGTCAGTTCGCCGAGGCCAACGAGGTGCTGCGGGGCGGTGCTGTGGAGATGGACATCGAGGCCCATGTGGTTCGGGTGGACGGCGAGACGGTGGACCTGACCCCGAAGGAGTTCGACCTCCTCGAGTCGCTGATGCGGCGAAAGAATCGTCTGGCCGAGAGACACGCTCTCATCTCCGAGGTTTGGGGCCCGTCGTACTTCGGCGACACCAAGACCCTCGATGTACACGTCAAGCGGCTGCGGGAGAAGATCGAGAGGGAGCCCTCCCGGCCGACTCACATCGTCACGGTGCGTGGTCTCGGGTACAAGTTCGTCGATGAGTGAACCGCCTGGCCGGTCGAGCATCTCCAGTCGAGTCCTGGTGACCGGCGGGATCGTCGCCCTGGCGTTGGTCCTGCTGATGATGGGGATGGTCGAGCGCTCCGTTCGCTCGATCTGGCTCGCCGACCTCGACGAGCACCTGGTGGACCTGGGCGAGTCGGTCGCGGCCGGGTTGGGTGTTGGTGACGACGACGCATGGATCACAGAGGTGTCGAACCGCACCGGGGTCCGCGTGACCCTGATCGCTCCGGATGGGCTCGTGGTCGCCGATTCGCACGAGGAAGAGGCGGAGTTGGAGAACCACGGCGACCGCCCCGAGGTTGTGGCTGCCCTCCGGGGGGAGGTGGGCCAGGCCACCCGGCTCAGCGAGAGCTCAGGCTTCGCCCAGCGCTATGTGGCCTTGCCATTTCCCGGGTTGGTGGTGCGGGTGTCGACTCCCACCTCAGTGATCGAAGATCGGTTGTCGGACACCAGACGAGTCATTGCCATGGCGGGCGTGACGGTGGCGGCGCTCGCCATCGGGCTTCTGGTTCTGACGTCCCGCAGGCTGGTGCGTCCCCTGGAGCGGCTCGCCGCGCAGGCGGAAGCAGTAGCGGCGGGCGACCTCACCGTCGTTCCGGAGCGGTCGAGTGTCACCGAGCTCGACCAGATGGCGGTGGCCCTGGGTTCGATCGTCCGCGATCTCGGGGGACGCATCGACGAAGCGGAGCAGGCGTCGTCCACCCTGGAGGCGGTCCTCGCCTCGCTACCGCAGGCAACGCTTCTGTTCTCCGGTGACGACACCCTGGTGTACGCCAACCCGGCGGCCGGCGAGATGTTGGGCCGGGTCCCCGAACTGCTCGCGTCCCTGGTCCCCCTTCAGCTCCAGGAGATGATTCGATCGGCTCGATCCGGCTCTGTCGCGCCCCAGGAGATGGAGCACGGCCTCCCGGCCCGATGGCTCCGCGCGGTGGCCAGCCGGGTCGACGACTCGGGCCGGGTGGTGCTCATCGTCAGTGACGTGACCGAGCGGGCGCGTCTGGAGGCGATGCGTCGGGATTTCGTTGCCAACGCCTCACACGAGCTGAAGACCCCGGTGGCGACCGCGATCGCCTCTGCGGAGGCGCTGCAGATCGCGCTCAGCCGGGACGACCCCTCCGCAGAGCGGTTCGCCGCCCGGGTCTCCGCTTCCGCCCGACATCTCGAGAGACTCGTCGCCGACCTGCTCGACCTTTCGCGTCTGGAGCAGGAGTCCCCGGTGCTGGCGCCGGTCGACCTGGGTGCCCTCGTGGTCGAGGAGACGGAAGGGGCAAGGCAGCGGGTCGAGGACAACGGGCTGACGTTGAGCGTGGAGACGATCCCGGTAACGATTTCCGGCGACGACGCCGCCCTCCGCACTGCGATTCGCAACCTCATCGACAATGCCGTGCGGCACACGGCCGCGGGTGGGTCGATCTACGTGAGGGTTGGCTCCTCTGACGGGTTCGCCGTGGTCGATGTGGCGGACACCGGTGAGGGGATTCCGACGGCGGACCTGGACCGGGTCTTCGAGAGGTTCTACCGGGTGGACACGGCCCGATCCCGGGAGACAGGTGGGACGGGCCTCGGGCTGGCGATCGTTCGTCATGTCGTGGAAGGCCATGGCGGGCGGGTATCGGTGGCCAGCGAGCTCGGCCAGGGTTCGACCTTCACGGTGGAACTGCCTTTGCGCCCCTGACCCCTTGCCCCTACCAGTCGGTCGGCGGTTCGTTCTGGTATCCCTACGCCGGCACCTGTTCCTGCTGGGCCGCGACACGCGAAGCCCGGCGAGCGCCGAAGCGTGTCATCAACCGGGTCGCCAGCCATCCGTAGACCGCGGACACCGCTCCGAACATGGCGATGTTCGCCCACGGGCCGGCACCCAGCGTCATCAGCTCTCTTCGAAGATCCGGGACGAGGAACAGCAATGCCATCATCAGCAGGGCCGGGAAGGCCCACGATGCTCCGGGCCGGAGACGCCACACCTCGATGTTGACCGCACCGATCGCGCCGACAACCGCGCCGGCGAGACACCCGACCGTCAGGAGGATGACGAGGGTCCCATCGAAGCTGAACATCGGCTGCCTCGTGGGCTCGGCGATCGCCACGGCGCGCATGGCCAGTCTGAATCCAGGGGTGAGCACGAAGATTCCTGCGATGAGGCCGGCAAACAAGCCGTGAAACATCGCCCGCCACCAGCCCGGGAGATCCCTCAACAAGACGATGGCGAGGCCGAGCAGGATCAGTGCGGGGACGAAGGAGGGGAGCCCGCCCGACGCCAGCGAGGCCCACACCCCGGCGGCCGTGAGAGCGACGGCCCCCAATTTCGCGTTGGTGTTCATTGCGGCAAGCTACGCCTGAGGACGGTGGCCATGCCGCCTCCGGCGGCGGTACCTTCCCCCAACCTCTCGTTGGGGGACTGGTCCGTGGCTCCCCGCCTCCGGCGGCGGTACGGAGACGTTTCCCCCTACCCCCGCTCTTCGCCCGGCTGTGCCCGCCTCCGGCGGCGGTACCTTCCCCCAACCTTCGGTTGGGGGACTGATCCGGTGGTTCCCCGCCTCCGGCGGCGGTACGGAGACGTTTCCCCCCTACCCCCGCTCTTCGCCCGGCTGTGCCGGGCTTCGGCGGCGGTACCTTCCCCCACTTCGTGGGGGACTGATCCGGTGGGTCAATTCCCTGTGCGCACTACCCTGATGACGGCCTCTGCGGCCCGGACCATGCTCGAACGAATCAGCCAACCTTCCGACCTGCGCCAACTCTCGCCAGACGAGCTGGTCGAGCTGTGCGAGGAGATCCGGGAGTTCATCCTCGAGAAGGTCTCCATGACGGGCGGTCATCTCTCCCCGAACCTCGGAGTGGTCGAACTGACGGTCGCCCTGCATCGCTCGTTCGACTCACCGCAGGACCGTTTCATCTGGGACGTCGGGCACCAGGCATACGTCCACAAGATCCTCACCGGCCGCGCCGCCGACTTCGACAAGCTCCGGCACACGGGTGGGCTCTCCGGCTATCCGAGCCGGGCCGAGTCGCCCCACGACTTCGTCGAGAACAGCCACGCCTCCACGTCCCTCAGCTACGCCCTGGGCCACGCCCTCGCCGACTACCCCGGCTGGACCGTGGCCGTCATCGGTGACGGTGCCTTCACGGGTGGCATGGCCTACGAGGCCCTCAACCATATCGCCGTCACCCGGCCCGAGCGCCTGATCATCGTCCTCAACGACAACGAGCGGTCCTACGCTCCGACGGTCGGTGGGCTCGCATCCCTCGCCAAGCTCGCCCACTACCGGATCGATCCCAGATACGAGAAGGCCAAGCGGGCCGTGGGCCGCCTCCTCCGGGGGATCCCGCTGGTCGGTGAGACCGCCGACGAACTGGCCGGCCGGGTCAAGGACGCCGTCAAGCAGATGCTGGAGCCGGCGACCGTGTTCGACGCCCTCGGCCTCAAGTACACGGGTGTCCTCGATGGGCACGACATCCCACTCCTCGAGGAGACCTTCGCCCAGGCCAAGGAATACAGCGAACCGGTCGTCGTGCATGTCGTCACCCAGAAGGGCAACGGCTACGGCCCCGCCATCGAGGACGAAGAGGAGATGCTCCACGGGGTCGGGAGCTTCGACATCGCCACCGGCAAGGCGCTGAAGAGCGAACTGAAGCTGACCGACGTCGCCGGCCGCGCCATCGCCCAGGCCGCGGTCACCCGGCCCGACGTGGTCGGCATCTCCGCCGCCATGATCTCCACTGCCGGCTTGCGCGAGATGGCCCAGCGATTCCCGGAGCGGGTGATCGACACCGGAATCGCCGAGCAGCACGCCGTGACCCTTGCCGCCGGCATGGCGATGGCGGGGAAGAAGCCGATCGTCGCCATCTACTCGGCGTTCCTCCAGCGCGCCTTCGACCAGATCATCTCCGACGTGGCGCTACACGACCTCCCGGTGGTCTTCCTGATCGACCGTGCCGGGGTGACCGGCCCCGACGGGCCTTCTCATCACGGCATGTTCGACCTGGCCTACCTGACCATGATCCCCAACATGGTCGTGGGAGCACCCGCCGACGCCATCGAGTTGTGCGCCATGATCGAGACCGCCCTCGACCACGACGGGCCGATCGCCATCCGCTACCCGAAGAGCGGGGCGGCGACGATCCCCACCCTGCCTGTGGAACCGCTCGACGTAGGTGTCGCCGAACTGATCGCACCCGCCGGGGACGTGCTCCTCGTGGCGGCGGGACGGATGGTCGAGGTGGCGGAGAAGGCCGCCGCGGGTCTCGCCACCCACGACGTGTCCGCCGGCGTGGTCAACGCCCGCTGGGTGAAGCCTCTCGATCCCCGGATCGCCGAGTGGTCGGCCGGCGTAGAGCACGTGATCACTCTCGAGGACGGTGTCCTCTCCGGTGGCCTCGGCTCCGCGGTGATGGCCATGCTCGCCGATCACGGCCAGGCGAAGAAGGTGACCCGCATCGGCGCCCCCGACGAGTTCCTGCCCTTCGGATCGGCCTCGGACATCCTCGCCGGCGCGGGGATGGACCCCGACTCGGTGGTGTCGAAGGTCCTCGCCGTCGTGGGTCACTGAACCCCGTTTTCGCCACGCCGTCCGAATCCCTCCGATTAGGGTCGACCCTCGTGGCCTGCCGCCCCGTGTTGGCCAGGCCGGAACGACATACACGGAGGAGAGATGAAGTCATCGAGAAAATTGATGGTTCTCGTCGCGGTCCTAGCCCTCTTCGCGGCCGCATGCACGGAGTCGAGCAGCGGCTCCACGACCACCGCCGCCAATGGGAACGGCGGGGAAGAGGGATCGACCCTGGCAGCCGTGATGGACCGTGGCGAGGTCCGCTGCGGTGTCAACCAGACGGTGCCCGGGTTCGGATTCGTCGACGCCGATGGCAACTACTCCGGCTTCGACATCGACTACTGCCGGGCGGTGGCGGCGGCGATCTTCGACGATCCCGATGCCGTGGAGTACGTCCCGCTCGACGCAGGCCAGCGGTTCACCGCTCTCGCCTCGGGTGAGATCGACGTCCTCATCCGCAACACCACCTGGACCTCGAGCCGTGACGGGGGCGAAGGCGCCACCTTCCTCACCACCACGTTCTACGACGGCCAGGGGATGATGGTCCGCACCGGTGAGTTCGAGTCGATCGACGACATGGAGAACACCACCATCTGCGTCCTTGCCGGCACCACCACAGAGCTCAACCTGGCGACCCGGATGGAGGGGATGAACTACACCCCGCAGACCTTCGCCAACAACGAGCAGATCCAGCAGGCTTTCATCGAGGGCGCCTGCGACGGGTGGACGTCCGACAAGTCGCAGCTGTCGGCGATCCGTTCGGCATGGCCCGAGGGTCCCGAGGCCCTGACCATCCTCGACGAGACCTTCTCCAAGGAGCCGCTCGGCCCGGCCGTCCGCGACGGTGACTCGCAGTGGGCTCAGGTCATCGACTGGGTCGTGATCTCCACGATCCTCGCCGAGGAGCTCGGCATCACGTCCGACAATGTCGACACGTTCGACGACACGGACAACGCCGAGATCCGGCGCCTGCTCGGTCTGGAGATCGAGACCGATGATGGTCCGAGGGTGTTCGACGCCGGTCTCGGTGTCGAGCCCGACTTCGCACGACAGGTGATCAGCCACGTCGGCAACTACGGCGAGATCTTCGACCGCAACGTCGGCCCCGACACCCCTCTCGGCCTCACCCGGGGCTTGAACGCCCTGTGGACCGATGGCGGGCTCATGTACGGGCCTCCGCATCGGTAGGAGCTCCGTCAGAAGGGGGCGGCCGCCCGGCGGCCGCCCCCTTATCCGACTGTCGGCAGCAAAAGGGGGGGTGTGACCACCACAGCACAATCCCGTCCACCGTTCTGGCGCAACCAGCGAGTGCTCAGGGTCGTGGTCCAGCTGGCCGCCCTTGGGGTGACCGCGCTCATCCTGTACGTCCTGTGGTTCAACCTGACCAACAACATGAGGGCCGCCGGGTTGCCGACCGACTTCGGGGCGTTGGATCAGCCCTTGGGGGTCGACATCCCGGGATCGAGCATCAGGCCGGGGGCCCCGGTGTGGCGGGGCATCCTGGTGGGGATCAAGAACACGCTCGCCCTCGTGGTGGTGGGCATACCGGTGCTCACGGTCCTCGGCGTGGTCATCGGCATCGGGCGGCTCTCGACCAACTGGCTGGTCGCCAAGGTTTGCACCCTCTATGTGGAGATCATCCGCAACCTGCCACCCCTGCTGCTCATCTACTTCATGTTCAACGCGGTGTTCCTTCAGTTGCCGCCCCTGCAGGAGTCGATCACCGCCGGGGGATGGCTGGTGATCAACAATCGTTTCGTAGCCGTCACGGCCTTCACCCACCGGGAGCAGTACATGATGTTCTGGTGGGTGGTGGCCGCCGCGGTCGTCGTCGGGATCATCGTCGCCATCGTGAGGACCCGCCGCTGGCACGCCACCGGTGAGCCCCATCACCGCGTGCTCTGGTTCCTCGGAATCGTCATCGGCGTGGCGATCGTGGCCTGGCTCCTCCTCGACCGCCCCATCGGCCTCAGCCGACCCGTCCTCGAGGGCCGGGTGGTGACCGGTGGCTTCATGGGCTTCTCCGCGTACTTCGCCGTGTTGATCGCTCTTGCGATGTACACCGCATCGCACGTCGCCGAGATCACCAGGGGCTCGATCCTCGCCGTGCCCAAGGGTCAGACGGAAGCCGCCAACTCCCTCGCCCTCACCACGTTCCAGCGGCTCCGGTACGTGACCCTTCCCCAGGCGATGCGGATCGCCGTCCCACCGATCATCAGCCAGTACCTCAACTTCACCAAGAACACCTCGCTGGCGACCGCCGTGGGCTACGCCGAGTTGACACGGATCACGTTCCAGGCCATCGGGAACGGGCGCCCGGCGCCACAGTTGGTCTTCGTCCTGGCGATGGCATACCTGGCCTTCTCCCTCTTCATCTCGTTGGTCGTGAACATCCTGAACCGCCGGCTCCAGTACGTGACATGACCGCCACCACCGACACCATCAAGCCCCCTTCCACCAGGCTCACCCCAGGAGAGTGGGTTCGGAAGCGGCTGTTCAACAACTGGTACAACAGCCTGCTCACCCTGGTCCTGGGTGGCGTCATCGCCTACACCCTCGTCGCCGTCGTCAGAGGGCTGTTCACCTTCGACTACAAGATCCTCCAGGACAACCTCAAGCTGTTCATAGTGGGCGGCTTCCCGGGTGACCAACTGTGGAGACCGTGGGTCTCCGGGTACCTCATCGCGCTGGCCATCGGGCTCGCCGCCGGCGCCGCGTACGGATCGGCCCGCGAGCGAGCTGCTCAAGCCGGCATGTACTTCCGGACCACCGGCCTGCGGGACATCCTTCGCCGGTTCTGGCCCTTCTTGATGGCGCTCGTGGTCATCCTCGCGCTGACCAGGACCCCGCTGCCGGGGCTGCTCACCGCAGGTCTCCTGATCGTCGGGTACGGCGCGTACATGGGCGGCCGGATTCTTCCCAAGGGCGCGCGGAGGTGGTCGGGCCTCTTGGTCGTGCTGCTCATCATCGGCGCCTACATGGCCCTGGTGTCCTTTGGAGGCGTTCCGTACTCGGCATGGGGTGGTCTCCACCTCAATGTGTTCCTCACGGTGGCAGGGATCGCGTTCGCCTTCCCTCTGGGGCTGCTGCTCGCCCTGGGGCGGAGGTCGACCCTGCCCGTGATCCGCTGGCTGTCGGTCACCTACATCGAGGTGGTCCGTGGCATCCCCCTCATTGCTGTCCTCCTCTTCGCCTACTTCGCCATCGGCTTTCTCCTGCCGTCGGACTTCCGACCGTCGGTGGTGACCAGGATGCTGATCGCGATCACCATGTTCGAAGGGGCGTACGTCGCCGAGGTGGTACGAGGCGGTTTGGCGGCGGTGCCAAGGGGTCAGCGCGAGGCGGCTCACGCGCTGGGTTTGCCGACCTGGAAGACGGTGCGGTTCATCATCCTTCCCCAGGCGCTTCGGGCGACGATCCCGGCCATGGTCGGGCAGTTCATCTCGTTGTGGAAGGACACCACGCTCGTGGCGATCCTCGGGGTCCTGGACTTCCTCCGGGTCGCATTCGCCGTCAACACTCAATCCGAGTTCCTGGGTCGAGGCCTCTTCATGCTCACCCTGTCATTCGCCGCCCTCATCTTCTGGGTCGGCTCGTACACGATGTCACGTGAAGCTCGCAGACTGGAGAAGAGATTGGGAGTTGGTGAGAGATGACCACGGATACCACCGCCATGGCCTCCTACTCGGACGCCACCGTCGCCAAGGGTGAGCCCATCATCGAGCTGATCGGGGTGCACAAGTTCTTCGGTGACTTCCACGCTCTCAACGACATCAACCTCAAGGTCGGGCGTCAGGAGGTCGTGGTCGTGATCGGGCCGTCGGGGTCCGGCAAGTCCACGATGATCCGCTGCATCAATCGGCTCGAGACCCACGACATGGGCAAGATCATCGTCGACGGGGTCGAGCTCACCGACGACATGCGCTCGGTCCAGGAGATCCGACGCGAGACGGGGATGGTGTTCCAGCAGTTCAACCTGTTCCCTCATCTCACCGTCCTCGACAACATCACGCTGGCGCCCCGTCAGGTTCGCCGGATGTCCAAGGACGAGGCCGAGGAGATCGCCATGCAGCTCCTGGAGCGGGTCGGGATCCCGGAGCAGGCTCGCAAGTACCCGGGGCAGCTGTCGGGTGGCCAGCAGCAGCGGGTGGCCATCGCCCGCTCGCTGGCGATGCGGCCCAAGGTGATGATGTTCGACGAACCGACCTCGGCTCTCGACCCGGAGATGATCAAGGAGGTCCTCGACGTCATGGTGGAGTTGGCCCAGGGCGGCATGACCATGATCGTCGTCACCCACGAGATGGGCTTCGCCCGCAA
>DASVBU010000041.1:0-35575 GCA_036375695.1 Acidimicrobiia bacterium
ATGCCGTTCTATGGCGTGCAGAAGTCGGGGCGGGTCCCGATCGTGAGACACATCGTCCGCACCTGGCCACCGGCCGACCAGGGTGAGTACGACGGGCTGGTCCTCGCCCTATGGGGGCTGCCTCACCGGGAGGAGAAGTACATCGCCCTCGGAGTGGCCCGGGCGCATCGCAGGTTCGTGGTGCCCGAGTCGCTTCCGCTCTATCGCCGGCTCATCGTCGAAGGAGCCTGGTGGGACCTGGTCGACGAGATCGCCACCCACCTCGTGCGACATCTGGTCGTCGACCATCCGGCCGAGACCTGGCCCGAAATCGATCGTTGGGTCGACGCTCCCGACATGTGGCTTCGAAGATCGGCGCTGCTCTGTCAGGTCGGGGCCAAGGGCGCCACCGACGCCGACCGTCTCTTCGACTTCTGCCGGCGGAGGATGGCCGAAAAAAGGGAGTTCTTCATCCGCAAGGCGATCGGCTGGGCCCTTCGGGAGTACGCCAAGACCGATCCAGAGGCGGTCGCCGTCTTCGTGTCGGAGCATCGCGACGAGATGTCCGGTCTCTCCTACCGGGAGGCCACCAAGCACATCGGGCATCTGGTGGCGTCGTGATCGATCCCGTGACCCTCGAGGTCTCCCGGCATCGCTTCGCCGCCATCGCCGCCGAGATGGGCGGTGTCCTCCGACGCACGTCCCTGTCGCCCAACATCAAGGAGCGCGCCGACTGCTCGGCCGCGGTCTTCACCGCCTCGGGGGAGATGCTGGCGCAGGCCGAGCACATCCCGGTGCATCTCGGGTCGATGCCGGAGTCGGTGAAGGCCTGTCTCGCCCGATTCGACCCGGTGCCCGGCGCCCAGTACGCGGTCAACGACCCCTTCGCCGGCGGGACGCATCTCAACGACCTCACCCTGGTCGCCCCCGTGTTCGTCGGTGGGCGCCATGTCGCTTGGGTGGCCAACCGGGCCCATCACGCCGACGTCGGTGGCGAGGCTCCCGGCTCGATGCCGGCGCACGCCATCACCGTCGACCAGGAGGGCCATCGTGTGGCGCCGATGCAGTGCGTCGCCGACCACCGCTGGCTTCCCGAGTTCCTCGACCCGTTCGTCGCTGCCTCGCGGACACCGTGGGAGCGGCGCGGTGACCTCGACGCCCAGATGGGGGCCAACGCAGTCGCGGCTCGCCGTCTCACCGAGCTGATCGAGTCGGAGGGCGTCGACCGGTTCCTCGCCCTGTCCACTGCCCTCCTCGACTACGGGGAGCGTCGCATGCGCGCCGCCCTGTCGGCCCTGCCCGACGGGATCTGGAGGTTCCGGGATCACATGGAGCACGGCGACCGCGACGTCGCCATCGAGGTGGCCGTCACCATCGACGGTGAGACCCTGTCCGCAGACTTCACCGGCACCGACCCGCAGGTGGAGGCCAACTTCAACGCCGTCGAGGCGGTGACCCGCTCCTGTCTGTACTACGCGGTCCGCGTCGCCGCCGACCCCGCCATCCCACCCAATGGGGGGAGCTACCGGCCCATTGGCCTGATCGCCCCCGAGGGCACCCTGGTCAACGCCCGCCCACCCGCTGCCGTGGCCGCCGGCAACGTGGAGACCAGCCAGCGGATCGCCGACGTCGTGCTCGGCGCCCTCGCCCAGGCCGCGCCCGACCGTCTGCCGGCGGCCTCCCAGGGGACGATGAACAACGTCCTCATCGGCAACGACGACTTCGCCTACTACGAGACCGTCGCCGGCGGCCAGGGCGCCCGTCCGTGGGCCGACGGGCTGTCCGGCATCCACACCGGGATGACCAACACCCAGAACACCCCCATCGAGGCGCTGCACACCCACTATCCGTTCCGGGTCGTTTCCTACACGCTCCGGCGCGGCAGCGGCGGGGCGGGCAGGTTCAGGGGCGGTGACGGGATCCGGCGCGAGATCGTCTTCGAGACCGCGGCCACCCTCTCGCTGATGGGCGAGCGTCGCCGCCACGCCCCGTGGGGTCTGGCCGGAGGGGAGCCGGGTGCCACCGGCGAGGACTGGCTGCACCGCGCCGACGGCTCCATGGAGCGGCTGCCGGGCAAATGCACGGTCGAGGTCGCTCCGGGGGACCGGCTCGTGGTGCTCACCCCCGGTGGCGGCGGGTGGGGTGCGCCGACCTCGCTGTAGCCTCCGAGCGTGGACGTCATCAGACGGCTCCGGGCTGCCCTCGGGGATCACAACGTGATGGTGGAGCCCCTGGAGCTGCATCTCTACTCCAAGGACGCGTCCCTGATGCGGGGCAAGCCCACGGCCGTGGCCTTCCCCCAGGACACCGAACAGGTAGCCGAGGTGGTGCGGATCGCCGAGCAGACCGGGACGCCGATCGTGGCCCGTGGCGCCGGGACCGGGCTCGCCGCCGGAGCCAGCCCCACGGAGGGCGGGATCGTCGTCGTCACCACCGCGATCCAGGACATCGACATCGACCCCGACAACCGGACCGCCTGGGTCGGCGCCGGGGTCATCAACCTCGACCTCAGCCATGCCGCCGCCCCCCACGGCCTGTATTTCGCCCCCGATCCCTCCTCGCAGCAGGCGTGCACCATCGGCGGCAACGTGGCCAACAACTCCGGCGGCCCCCACTGCCTCGCCGAGGGCAACACCACCAGCCACGTACTCGCCGTCGAGGTGGTCCTGGCCGGTGGCGAGGTGGCCGTCTTCGGAAGCGCCGCTCCCGACCCGATCGGTCTCGACCTGCGGGGCCTGGTCGTCGGCTCGGAGGGCACGTTGGGGATCGTCACCCGCGCGCTGGTGAGGCTGCTCCCCGTCGAGCCCGGGATCCGGACGCTGCTCATGGGCTTTCCCGACGTGATCGCCGCCTCGGCGACGGTCTCCCAGGTGATCGCCTCCGGCCTGGTCCCGGCGGCCCTGGAGATGATGGACCAGAGGATGACCATGGCCGTGGAGAACTGGCTCCACGCCGGTCTCCCGGTCGAGGCCGGGGCCGTGCTCCTCGCCGAGGTCACCGGCGAGGAGGAAGGTGTCGAGTCCCAGGCCGAGGTGATCGCCTCGATCGCCCGGGCCAACGGCGCCACCAGTGTCGAGATCGCCCAGGACCCCGAGCACCGGGCCCTCCTCTGGAAGGGCCGCAAGTCGGCGTTCGGCGCCATCGCCCAGCTCGCCCCCGACTACTACCTCCACGACGCCGTCGTCCCCCGCACCCGGCTGGTGGAGACGATGCGTGAGATCTACGCCATCGCCGATCGGGACGACCTGGTGATGCTGAACGTGTTCCACGCCGGCGACGGCAACCTCCATCCGCTCATCGCCTTCGATGCCTCCGACCCGGTCACCTACGAGAAGGTGCGGAAGGCGGGTGACGAGATCGTGTCGCTGTGCCTCCGCAACGGCGGGGCGCTTTCCGGCGAGCACGGGATCGGTCTGGAGAAACGGGAATTGATGGGCTCCTACTTCGAACCGGTCGACCTCGACGCCCAGGCACGGCTCAAGGAGGTGTTCGACCCCGGCGGGATCTTCAACCCGGCCAAGGTGCTGCCCCAGGGCTCCCGCTGCTTCGACTTCGCCGGCGGGCGCCCCCCGGAGGGGACTTGGGTGTGAGGGCCCCCGAGGTGGTGACACCGGTCGGTGTCGAGGAGCTGGCCGTGCTGCTGGGGCGGGCCACCCGCGAGGGTCTGTCCGTCCGGGTGGTGGGCGGCGGTACCCACTCCGGGTACGGGAGCCCGGAGGAGCCCGACATCGTGGTGTCCACGGCGAAGCTGGCGGCGGTGGACTCGTGGGAGCCCGACGACCTGACCCTGGTGGTCGGACCAGGGGCGCGGGTCGCCGACATGGAGGCGATGCTCTCCGAGCGCGGGCAGTCGATGGTCCTCCCCGAGCACCCCGGCGACGCCACGATCGGCGGTGTCGTCGCCGCGGGAGTGTCCTCGCTGCGACGGGGCCGTCTCTACCCGACTCGTGACCGGGTGTTGGAGACCGTCGTGGTCACCGGGGACGGTCGTGTGGTCAGGTCGGGCGGACGGGTGGTCAAGAACGTGACCGGGTACGACCTGTCGCGCTTCCACGTCGGCGCGTTCGGCTCGCTGGGCGTGATCGTCTCGGTGTGTCTCAAGCTCTGGCCGGCGCCGCCGGCATCGGCGACCGTGACCCTCTCCGATCCGGGTGAGGCGAATCTGGTGGCACGACCCCTGGCTGTCCTCCAGGATCGGGAGGGCACACGTCTCTACCTGTCCGGGACCGACGCCGAGGTTGAGGCCCTGACTTCCCGGTTCGCGGGCTCCGTGGCACCGGGGCTCGACTGGCCCGAGGACCCGGACGGCCCTTGGCGATGGTCGTTGCGCGTGCCACCGGCGTTCACTTCCGAGGCCGTGGACCGCCTCCCCGAGAGCTGGGACTACGTCGCCCTCCATGGCGTCGGCGAGGTCAGGGCGGCTTCCCCCGACGACGAGGGTGCGATGGCCATCCGGGAATGGGCCGAGTCGCGGGGCGGCCGTCTCGTGGTAGTCGACCGCCCCGAGGGGCAGGCTTCGTTCGATCCATGGGGCCGGCCGCCACCGGGTCTCGACCTGCAGCGGAAGCTCATCGAGGCCTTCGACCCCGCCCGCGTCCTCAACCGTGGGTTCCTCCCGGGAGGCCTGTGATGGCCTGGGTCACCGACCTCCACCCCACCGAGACCGAGCTCGATGCCTGTGTCCAGTGCGGGCTGTGCCTCCCCGTCTGCCCCACCTTCCGGCTCACCGGGAGGGAGACTGCGTCGCCACGGGGGCGTCTCCACGCCATGATGGCGGTGCGGGACGGTGTCTCCGGGGTCGACGAGACCTTCGCCGGGATCATCGACTTCTGTCTCGGCTGCCGCGCCTGCGAGCCGGTGTGCCCCGGCCTGGTTCCCTACGGCCGGGCATTGGAGGGCGCCCGCGCCGAGATCGTGGCCCAGGTGCCCGGTCGCAAGCGGCGCCGTCTCCTCGTCGGAAGGCTCATCCCGAACCGCCGGCTGTTGGGTCTCGGCACCTGGTTCCTCGCCCTCCTCCAGAGGCTCCGCCTCACCTGGCTGGTGCCGAGGCGGCTGGCCCGGTCGGTTCGTGGCGTGCGGTCACTCGGCGGGAGGGGAGAGGCCATCCTCGGGCATGTCAGCGGCAGCGGGACGGCCGGGACGGTGAAGCTGCTGGCCGGGTGCGTCCAGGACCAGTGGTTCCGACCAGTAAACCGGGCAGCGGTGCGTCTCCTGGAGATGGCGGGATACCGGGTCGAGGTGCCGGACGGTCAGACCTGTTGTGGCGCTTTGGCCGCCCACGATGGCCAGGCGGACGTGGCGCGTCGTCTCGCGGCGCAGAACACCGAGGCCTTCGCCGGTGCCGACCTGGTGGTGGCCACGGCGGCCGGGTGCTCCGCCCATCTCGCCGGCTACGGGCACTGGGCCCATGGCGGCGACACGGTCTCCGGGAAGACCGTGGACATCACGGTGGCCGTCTCCCGGGCCATCTCGGCAGGGCTCCTCCCCACCCTGGAGGGTGACCGTGGCCCGATCGCCGTCCAGGACCCGTGCCACCTCCGTCATGCCCAGAGAGTGGTCGCCGAGCCGAGACACATCCTCGCCGCCGCGGGCTACCGCGTGGTCGAGACCGATCCCGCGGGGTTGTGCTGCGGCGCCGCCGGCCTCTATTTCATGACCAACCCGGAGACGTCTGCCGACCTGGGGAACCGGAAGGCCGAGCAAGTGCGTTCTACCGGCGTGACCCGGGTCGCCTCGGCCAACCCCGGCTGCGAGATGCAGCTACGCGCCCATCTCGACGCCGCGTACGAGGTGCGTCACCCCATCGAGTGGTACCTGCAGGCGCTGGAAGGGTCGCGGTAGTGTCAGCGGCCATGCAAGAGGCGGGAACCACCCTGGGGAGGGGGCGACGCTATGCCATCCTGGCGTACGGGTCCCTCACCACCATGACCTGTCTCGGCCTGGCCGTGGCGGGGAGCATCCTGGTCGGTCTCGCCCTGTCCGTCTTCCTGGCCGGCTTCGGCTTCATCGAGACCGACCTCGAACTGGGCACGGCGGCGATGATGGTCTCCGGCCTGGTCATCGGGGTCACCGGCGCCTTTTTCATCGGGCTGGCCGCCGAAGGCCCGCTGGGGCGGGGAAGACGGCTCATGGGGTACGAGATCTGGGAGATCGGGCTCGGTCGTATCGTCGCGGTCTTCCTGGTCGGCCTGCTCCTCTTCCTGCTCCACCGGTCGCTGGGCGACGCCCTGGTCGGGATGCCGGAGCCGATTCTCCAGGCCAACGACGTGCTTCGGGCGGTCGGTCTGGCGGGGATGATCGGGATGACCCTGGTCGGCGTTCCTCTCGCCATGGCCATCCAGTTCGCGCCGGCGGACTACGCATGGCTGAAGCGGGCCGAGACGCCGTCGATGTTCCTGGTCTGGGCGGCGGCGGCGCTGATCATCCTCTAGGGACGTATCGAGTAGATCCAGATGGGCTCGGGCTCCGCCCCTGCCCGCGTCAGAGCCTCCACGATCCAGTCGGTCCACGGGACCCTCAGGACCACCTCCTCGAGCCCGTTCTCCCGCGCCGTCTTGGAGATGTCCTCGATCAGGTCGGGCGCGGCATCAGGGGTCGTGGCCAGCCAGCCACTGCCGGCCACGGTCGGCTCGCTCTGGCCCAGGATCACCCACCCGGCCGGTGACTGCCAGAAGCGCTGCTCCGAGACGGCAGTGCGCAGATCTGCGGGCGTGGCGGTCCGCCACCGCCAGCCGAGCGAGATCATCTCCCGGCCGGCCCGGCTCAGGTCCCCGGAGACCCAGGACATCCAGGCGGCGTCTATGTCCGCCGAAGGCGCCGGCTGAATGCCCGTCGCGGCCATCGGGCTTCGCTTCATCGGCTCCAACTCCGCGTAGGCCCAGGTCGAGGTGTGGCGATAGCCCATCGACTCCACCTGCTTCCGGGCCGCGGTGTTGGCCTCCTCGGTCGCCAGCCGCGCCACCCGGGCACCCCGGGAGCGGGCCCAGTCCAGGCCGGCCCGGTTGATCAGGGAGCCGATCCCCCGTCTCCGATGCCCGGGGTGCACCCGGGCGCCCTCCAGCCAGGCTTCGGTGGGCGAGAGCATCACGGTGTTGGCCAGGCCGATGATCTCGTCGCCCTCGACGCAGACGACGGTGTGGGACTCGGGCTCGTCGAGCCAGACCGGGATGCGGTCGGCCACATAGTCGCCCCAGTCGAAGGTGTCCCTGGTCCACGCGGCGATGAGGGGGATGTCCTCCGCTCGGGCGGGCCGCACCTCCATGGCGTTCACATCCGGTCCGGGACCTCGATGCCGAGTAGGTGGAGGCCGAGCTCCAGCGTGGCCAGGGACCACTTCGCCAGGCCGAGCCATCCGGCCCGGCGGGCAGGGTCCTCCTCGGAGAGGATGTGGCACGTGTCGTAGAAGCGATTGAAGGCTCCCGCCGTCTCGAAGGCGTACTCCGCGATGTGGTTGGGCGCCCGCAGCTCCATGGTCCGGTCGATGACCTCGGGGAACTGGAGGAGGTGGAGGATCAGGTCCCGCTCGGCATCGGTCGTGGGCGGGATCAGCGGACCTGGATCGATCGACCGCTCCTCGGCCTTGCGCAGGATCGACTTGACCCTGACCGCGGCGTACTGGAGGTACGGGCCGGTCTTGCCCTCGAAGGAGCTGAAACGGTCCAGGTCGAAGACATAGTCGGAGGTGCGGTTGTTGACCAGGTCGCCGAACTTGAGCGCCGCCACCCCCACCTGATGGGCGATGCGGTCCCGCTCCTCCGGCGGGTACTCCTCGGCGAGACGGGCCTCCTCGATCCGCTTCCGTGCCGCATCCACGACCATGCGGATCACGTCGCCGAGACGGACGACGCCACCCTCCCGGGTGCGGAAGGGCTTGCCGTCGGGGCCGTTCATGGTTCCGAACCAGACGTGCTCCATGACCACGTCCGGCGGCACGATGCCGCCTTTCCGGGCGGCGCGAAACACCTGCGTGAAGTGGTCCCCCTGGCGGCGGTCGACCACGTAGAGCATGAGGTCGGCCCCCAGCTCCTGGACCCGGAAGTCGATGGTGGCGAGGTCGGTCGTCGAGTAGAGGAAGCCGCCCGTCCTCGACTCGAGGATCAGGGGCGGCCATTCCCGCTTGTCCCCCTCCTCGTCGACACGGATGATCAGCGCCCCCTCGTCCTCCTCGGTGACACCGGACTTCTTGAGACGCTCCACCATCGGCGCGATGCGGTCGTGGACGTCGGACTCGCCGTACCAGAGGTCGAACTCCACGTCGAGGGCCCTGAAGTCGGCCCGCTGCGACTGCTCCGAGACCTCCTTCATCTTCCGCCACAGGGCCCGGAAGCCCGGGTCGCCCTGCTGGAGCCGCACCGTGGCGACACGCGCCTTCTCGGCGAACTCGGCGTCGGTCCGGGCTCGCTCGGCGGCAGCGGGGTAGATGCGCTGCAGGTCGTCGAGGGTGACCGGCGACTCCTCGGGGAACTCGGTGGCACCCGGCTGGAAGTACGGGAGGTCGGGTCGCTCCTCGCTCAAGGCGGCGATGAGGAGGCCCATCTGGAAGCCCCAGTCGCCGAAATGCGGGTCGCGGACCACCTTGTGCCCGGCGAAGGCGAAGGTGCGCGCCAGGGCGTCACCGATGATCGTCGCCCGGAGGTGCCCGACATGCATGGCCTTGGCGACGTTGGGGCCGGCGTAGTCGACCACCACGGTCATCGGCTCGTCGGCGACCACGTGGCCGAGCCGCGGGTCCGATGCGGTGGCGTTGGCCCACTCCGCCAGCGCCTCGTCGGTGACCGAGATGTTGATGAAACCAGGCCCGGCGACGTCGGCCTGGGCGATCTCGGGATAGGTGAGCAGTTGGAAGGCGACCGACGTGGCGATCTCCTGGGGCGGCTTGCCGGCCTCCTTGGCCGCGGCCATGGCGCCGTTGCACTGGAACTGCGACAGCTCGGGACGCTGTGACGGCAGGACCAGGCCGTGCGACTCGTCCAGACCGAGGTGGGCGAACGCCCGCCCGGCCAGGGTGCTCAGATGGGCCAGCAGGGACATGGGTGGGTCAGGTTAGAGCCAGGGGATGAGTCCCCCACGAAGCGGGGGGAAGGTACCGCTTTCCTAGTACTTGGCCAGATCGCGAGCCCGTTCCGCGATCGTCTCCGGCGTCGGGTAGAGGGCGTTCTCCAGCGAGCCGGCGTAGGGCATGATGGGCACGTCGGGGAGGCCGTAGCGTCGCACGGGCGCATCGAGCCATTCGAAGGCCTTGTCGGCGATCTGGGCCGCGACCTCCGCCCCGTACCCGCCGAACTCGTTGTCCTCGTGGACGATCAGGGCGCGGGAGGTCTTCTGGACCGACGCCTCGATCGTCGGCCAGTCGAGAGGCTTGAGCGTCCGAAGGTCGATGACCTCGGGGCTGATCCCGTCGGCCTCGAGGATGGCGACCGCCTCCATGGCGAAGTGGGCCATGGCCCCGTAGGTGATGATGGTGAGGTCGGTCCCCTGGTGACGGATCGCCGCCTTGCCCAGTGGCACCTTGTACGCGCCCTCGGGGTAGGGGCCCCGCGCCAGGCGGTACAGCTTCTTCGGCTCGAGGAACAGGACCGGGTCGGGATCCTCGAACGCCGAGTGGAGCAGTCCCTTGACGTCGGCTGGCGTCGACGGGACCACCACCTTGAGCCCCGGCACGTGGGCGTAGTAGGCCTCGATGGACTGTGAGTGGTACTGGGCGCCGTGGATGCCGGCCCCGAAGGGCGTCCTGATCACGATGGGGACGCTCCAGCGGCCGTTGGAGCGGTAGCTCGCCCGGGCCGCCTCGGAGACGATCTGGTCGAAGGCAGGGTGGATGTAGTCGGCGAACTGGATCTCGGCGATCGGCCGCAGGCCCGTCGCCGAGATGCCGATGGCGGAACCGACGATCGACGACTCGGCGATGGGCGTGTTGAAGCAGCGGTCGGCGCCGAATCGCTCGGTGAGACCCTCCGACGCCTTGAACACACCGCCCTTTCGCCTGGCGACGTCCTCGCCGAAGACGACCGCGTCGTCGTGGGACTCCATGATCTCGTGAAGGGCGCGGTTGATGGCGGTGATCATGTTCACCTGGTCGCCGGTCGGCGCCGGCTCGGGCTCGGTGGCGGGCTCGGACGGCTCGATCGGGTTCCGGTAGACGTGGGTGAGTGGCTCGTTGGGGTCAGGCGCCGCCTCGGCTTGCTCCACTGCGGCCATCAGCTCGGCCACGACCTCCTGGTCCATCTGCATCTCCTCGTCCTCGGTGAGGAGACGCTGCTCGATCAGGTAGGAGCGGAGACGGGCGAGGGGGTCCTTCTTCCTCCAGGCCTCGACCTCATCCCTGTCCCGGTAGAGGGTGTCGTTGTCGTCGGAGGTGTGGGCGTAGTAGCGGTAGGTGAGCGCCTCGACGATCGTCGGCCCTTCGCCGGCGCGGGCCCGGGCCACCGCCTCCTGCATGGTGGCGATGACCTCGAAGACGTCGTTGCCGTCGATGCGGTGCCCGGGAAAGCCATAGCCCTTGGCCCGCTCGGCCACCGACCCGGCGACCTGCTCGTCGAGCGGGACGGAGATGGCGTACTGGTTGTTCTCGATGACGCAGATCAGCGGGAGCTTGTGGATGCCCGCCCAGTTCATCGCCTCGTGCCAGTCGCCCTCCGAGGTGGCGCCCTCGCCGCCGTAGACCACGACGACGGCGTCGGACCCCTGGGTCTTGAGACCGTGGGCGATGCCCGCGGCGTGGGGGAACTGCGTGCCGATCACCGAAGACTGGGTGAAGACCCGGCGGTCCGGGTCTGACCAGTGGTTGGGGAGCTGTCGGCCACCGGATGTTGGGTCGTCCCGCTTGGCGAAGACCCCGAGGAACACCTCGTACGGGCTGAACCCCCAGGCCAGCCCCACACCCATGTCCCGGTAGTAGGGGAGGACCCAGTCCCTCTCCGTGTCCAGGGCGAAGACCGAGGCGACCTGGATGGCCTCGTGGCCGGAGGAGCCGACCACGAAGGCGGCTCGGCCCTGCCGTTGCAGCGCCCACATCCGGTCGTCCATCCGGCGGGCGGCGAGCATGAGCCGGTAGAGGCGTATCAGCTCGTCGTCGTCCAGACCCAGGGCCCGATGGTCCCTGGTCACCTTGTCGGTCGTCGTCATGCCCGATCGTCTCCGCTGCGACGGAAGCGCCGGAGATCACCGATCTCCTTGATGCGCTGCTCGGCCACCTTCTCCGCGGCCTGGACGGGGAGGATCCCGTCGGTCTCGGCGACCTGGAGGATGCGTTTCGTGGAGTCGAAGATGGAGTCGACCAGATGGAGGGCCCGGGTCTTGGAGTAGCCCTGGAGCTGGTCGTAGACGTTGATCACGCCGCCGGCGTTGACCACGAAATCCGGCGCATACAGGATCCCGCGGTCGGCGAGACGCTCGGCGTCCTTCTCCGTGGCGAGCTGGTTGTTGGCGCTCCCGACCACGGCCTTGCAGTTGAGCTCGGGGATTGTCTCCTCGTTGAGCACGCCACCCAGCGCGCACGGGGAGAAGATGTCGCACTCGACCCGATGTATCTCGTCCAGAGGCACCGCCTCGACCCCGAACCGTTCCTTGGCCATCTCCAGGGCCGGCGGGAACGAGTCGGAGATCACGACCTTGGCCCTCGACTCGACCAGCAGCTGGACGAATGCCGACCCCACCTTGCCCACGCCCTGGACGGCGAAGGACCGCTCGGAGAGGTCGCTCGTGCCCCACAGCTTCTCGGCCACGGCCCTGGTGGCGGCGAACAAACCCCTCGCCGTCACCGGCGAGGGGTCTCCGGAACCGCCCATTGCCACCGAGTTGCCTACTACCCAGCGGGTCTCCTTGGCGATGATGTCCATGTCCTGGGTCGTGGTGCCCACGTCCTCGGCGGTGATGTACCGTCCCTGGAGCGTGTCCACCATCCGCCCGTAGGCGCGCAATAGTCGCTCGGACTTGTCGGTGTGCGGGTCGCCGATGATCACGGCCTTGCCCCCGCCCAGGTCGAGCCCGGCGGCCGCCGATTTGTAGGTCATCCCCTTGGCCAGCCTCAGGACGTCGGCGAGCGCCTCTTCCTCCGTTTCGTACGGAAAAAAACGAGTCCCGCCCAAGGCGGGACCCAAAGCCGTGCTGTGGATGGCGATGATCGCCTTTAGACCCGATACCGGGTCATGGCCGAAGAGGATCTGCTCGTGGCCCTGCTTGGCTACCTCGTCGAACACGATCAATGAAACGACCTCCTAATCGCGCGGGCGCCTGCTCCCGATCATAACGGGGTGACGGGGTGTGTGACCTTGTCGGTGCCACGTGCCACGATGACGGGATGACGAAGACCGCGCAGCTCCGGGTCTACTCGCCGACCGCCACGCCGTCGGCGGATCCGGTGCCGGGCTTCGTCCGCGACTTCGGGATGCTGTCCGAGAGCATCGATCGCGACGTCACCGCGGAGTGGGAAGGAAAGGTCGTGGTCTGCCCGGCGCATCTCCGGCTCCGGGTCCTGGAATCGACGGTGGCCTTCGCCAACGCGTTCACCGGCCTGGGCGCCAGCATCATCCCCGAGCGGGCCGCCCGGGTCGCCATCGACGAGTTGCGCCGGTATCACGCCGACCACCCCGAGCACCGGTCACACGTGCTCACCGCGGCGTGGCACGTCCCGATCCGCTGGTTCACCCTGTTCCAACCCTCCGACCGTGACATCTACGAGGGCCCTGGTGGGCCGCGGGTGCGGTTCCGTGCTTCCCTGTCCGAGGCGATGCACCGTCTCCTCCGCAGCACCCGGATCCTGGAGGCGTCGGGGATGTTCCGGGGGCCGGTCGACGACATGGTCCATCTCTACGAGTGGTTGGAGCCGTTCCCCGAGGGGTCGATGGTCGAGCTCGACTACGGCGGCGTCGCCGAGCTCTTCGACCCGGCCGACGTCGTGCTCGATGACACCTGCGAGCTGATCAACGAGTCGCTCGACGCGCTGGCCGAGGGCGACATGGTCCGGGCCGGCGAGTGCTACGGGCGGGTCGTCTCCCGCTGGGCGCCCGCGTTCAGCGTCACCTTCTCCAACTGATCAGGTCCAGAAGACCACCGCGGCCAGCCAGAGGCTGGCGATGATCAACCCTGCCGCGAGCTCGATCCCGATGGACATGGCGACGGCGAGCACCGACTGCCGGGTCGAGGTGGCGGCGCGCTCGGCGCCGACGCGGTTGCGCTCGGCGAGATAGGTGGCGAGGACGAAGGCGATAGGGGCGCCCACCACCGGGAGGACGAAGAAGCCGACGATCGCCGCCGCCCCTGCCAGGTACATGGTCGACCTGGGGAGACCGGCCGCGAGCATCCGTCGGCCGGGGATGAGGAACTTGACCACCGTCCCGGCGATGGCGAGGGCCACGGCCAACCCGGCGATGGCCCAGGCGGCGCCGTCACGTTCGACGACCGCCCAGACGACGACGCTCCCGGCGACGAGGATCAGTCCGGGGAGGACGGGTACCAGGATTCCCGCCAGACCGACCAGGATCAGCAGGCCGACGACGAGCTCGCCGACAGCGTCCAACCCGCGTCCGCTCTAGCCGGTGACTTCCCAGACCCGGGCGGTCCAGAGGTAGCGGCTGCCCTTGCGGGTCACATCGACCAGCTTCTCCTTGACCATCTTGGCCAGGGCAGGGTGCTCGGCAAGGTTCGAGGGGAGTGGGATGGCCCGCTCGGCCAGCTGGCGGAGGTTGCCGAACGCCTGACGGGCGCGGTCGAGGATGGTCCGCTCGTCCTGGAGCGTCCCTGTGGGCAGCAGGAGCTTTCCGCCCTTGCGGAGAACCCGGCGCACCTCTTCCAGCATCCGCACCGGGAGCTCCGCCCCGGTGGGACCGCCGGACAGACCGGAGGGGAACCAGCCCGAGACGGTGGCGATCTCGTCCGGGATGCCGGAGATGTCACCGAGGATCAGGTCGGCCTCCACCCCCTCGGGGATGGGCTGGACGACGTCGCCCTGGAAGAACTGGACCCGGTCGGAGACGCCGTGTGCCTCGGCGTTGGCGCCGGCCACCTCCACGGTCCCGGCGGCGGCGTCGACGCCGAACACCCGGCCGGCCCCGAGCTTGGCCGCGATGATGGACAGGATCCCGCTGCCGCACCCCACGTCGATCACCGTGTCACCGGGCTCTACCTCCATGGCGTCGGCCATGAGCGCCGAGATCGTGGTGGGGCGGAAGGTGTCGGGGCCCACCTCGAGGTCTATCGGGCCCAGACGGCCTTTCCAGCGGATCGTCTCTGTGTCCATTGCTGCAATCTACCCGTAGATTGGATGTTGTAGGCCCGCAGGGTTTGGAATACCGCGGGAGGGCGGCCACAGTGAATGTCGTGAGGCATCGAGCTCTGATCCTGGCGCTGATCTCGGTCCTCGCCGTCGCGGCCTGCCGTGCGCCGGTCACCACCGACCAGCTCCAGGGGGTCAAAGTCGAGAACCCCACCCCCAAGCCCGAGTTCACCCTCACCGACACGGAGGGCAGCCCCTACGACTTCGCCGAGGAGACCGAGGGCAAGGTGGCTCTCCTCTACTTCGGCTACACGTCGTGCCCCGACATCTGCCCCACCCACATGGCGCAGATCGCCGAGGTCCTGGAGCAGTACCCGCAACTGGAACGCGAGGTGGAGGTGGTGTTCGTCACCGTCGACCCCGAGCGCGACACCCCGGAGCGGCTTCGTCAGTACCTGGACTCGTTCCACCCGTCGTTCGTGGGCCTGACCGGCACACCCGAGGAGCTGGAGGCCGCGCAGAGGGCAGCCAACGTGCCGGTCGCCACCTTCGATGGCGAGGGGCCCGATTACACGGTGAACCACGCCGCCTACGTGATCGCCTACGCACCGGACGGCTTGAGCCACTCGATCTACCCCTTCGGGACCCGTCAGGCGCAGTGGAACAACGACTTGCGCGTGCTCGCCGAGATGGGCTGACCCATGCCTGAGATCAACTGGTGGTGTGTCGCCCTGGACAAGCCGTGGTCGTGGCAGTGGATCGCCTACCCCGGCATCTGGGTGGCGAGCATCGCGCCCATGGTCGTCTACACCGTCGCGGTGAGGCGCCACGGGTCGGTCGACTGGAGGAAGGCACGCTTCTTCTACGCCGGGATGATCGTGTTCTGGATCGCCTCCGACTGGCCCCTCGGCACACTCGGCGCCGGGTACATGGCCTCGGCCCACATGGTCCAGTTCCTCCTCTACACCCTGGGAGCGGCCCCGCTCCTCATGCTGGGCACCCCGGAGTGGATGGCGCGGGGGATCCTCGACCGTCTCCGGCTCACCAAGGCCATCGAGTGGCTCGGTGGCAACTACCTGGTTTGTGCCCTCCTCTACAACGGGATCCTGATGGCCACCCACGCCCCGGGGACGGTCGAGGTGCTGCGGCGCAACCAGCTCGGCTCGGCGTTCATGGACGTGGTGTGGGTGCTGGCCGGCATCGTCCTCTGGCTCCCGGTCATCTCGCCCCTCGGTCGTCGTGTGGCCGCTCCTTGGGGCCGGATGGCCTATCTGTTCGTCGCCACCGCGGTCATCGCCATCGTCCCGGCGAGCTTCCTCACCTTCGCCACCACGCCGGTGTACGCCATCTACGAGCTGGCGCCCCGGGTCACCTCGCTCTCGGCCCGTGAGGACCAGCAGCTTGCCGGGATCATCATGAAACTCGCCACGATCCCGGTGGTGTGGACCACCATTGCGGTCATGTGGTTCCGTTGGGCCCGGCACGAGGAGCAGGCGGAGGAGAAGGCAGAGGTGACGGCGTGAGCCTGGCGACGGTGCTGGCGTCGATCCCGTCGCCACCGATCAACCAGTTCCACATCGGTCCGCTCCGGATCACCTTCTACGGGATCCTGGTCACCACGGGCGTGGTCATCGCGTGGATGCTCACCAAGCGCCGCTACCTGGAGCGCGGGGGCACCGTCGAGGAGGCCGAGAAGATCATGCTCCGGGTGGTGGTGTTCGGGTTCATCGGCGCCCGGATCGCCTACGTGTCCACCCATCTCGACCGCTTCCAGGGGCCCGATTGGTGGAAGGTGATCGCCATCTGGGAGGGGGGTCTTGCCCTCTATGGCGGGCTCACCCTCGGCGCGTTGGCGATCATCCTGACGTCGAGACAGCTCAACCGACCCGTGCCCATGTTCCTCGACTCGCTGGCGCCGGCCCTCCCGCTGGCCCAGGCGGTGGGACGTTGGGGCAACTACTTCAACCAGGAGCTCTTCGGAACCCCCACCGCCCTGCCCTGGGGGCTCGAGATCGCCCCGCAGTTCCGCCCGCCGCAGTACGCCGAGTTCCCCACCTTCCACCCGACGTTCCTCTACGAGTCCCTGTGGAACGTGGCGCTGGCTCTCACGATCATGTGGCTGGATCGGAGGTTCCCGGCGCTGAAGGGCCGTCTGATCGGTGTCTACTTCGTGGGCTACGGGACGATCCGCTTCCTCCTCGAGCTGATCCGGACCGACACGACCTTCCGGTTCCTCGGTCTGAGCCGGAACGCGTGGGTGTCGATCGGGATCGTCCTGATCGGGGTCGCGGTGCTGGCGTGGAGGCGGCGGACCGCCCCCACGCCGAGTGAGGTCACGCCCTGACCTCTTGCCGCATGAACTTGACGTAGGCGATGGCGAACACGACCACCGTCGCCGCCACCATCCCCACCAGCTGGGGCCAGACCAGGAGCATGCTCTGGCCGAAGCTGAGCCGTGACACCACGGCGCGGTCCAGCTGCTCCAGGGTGACGAGGCCCACCGTCCGCACTCCGGGTGACAGGAGCGCGGTGGATGCCTCCTGGTAGAGGGTGATCGGGGATATGCGGCTCAGGTTGATCTGCGTGCGCAGGTTGTCCGCCTCGGAGAACGGGTTCCCCGGGACCACCGGCGAGATCAGCCCGGCGATCATCTCGAAGATCATGCCGCCGAAGATCGCCAGCAGCAGCCACACCCCGATGGAGACCATCGCCGATGTGGCGGCGCGTCTGGTCATGACCGAGCACAGCGTGGCGAAGGCGAGCCAGACCCCGATGTAGGCGATGGCTGCGAGCGTCCAGGCCACGAGCCGGATGATCTCGCCCGGCCCGGGGACTATCCCGAGCAGGAAGATCCCCACCCCCGCCACCAGGAAGGCGACGATGACCACGGTCAGGCCGACGATGCCGAGACCGGCGACGAACTTCCCGTTGATCACGTCGTCGCGGTGGATCGGCTGGGAGACCAGCCGGGGCAGCGTCCCCTGCGACCGCTCGCCATTCACCGCGTCGAACCCGTAGGCGATGCCCAGGATCGGCGCCAGGAACCCGATGAACTGCAGGAACGACAGGCGCAGGGTGTCCGAGGCGACGGTGAACAACCTCAGGAAGAGACCCGGCTCACCCATGGTCTGCGGCGCCACGTCACGCAACTCCTGCGCCGCGGAGTAGACCGTGGACAGGGCGACCATCCCCATGATCGCCAGCAAGGCGATGAACCGCACCGACAGCAGGTGGTCGGAGAACTCCTTGCGGGCGATCACCGCCCATGCCGGCCGCTTGCGGACCCAGGTCTCGAACGTGGCCGTCGTCATGCGTTCACCTCCTCCTGCTGGAAGTAGCGGCGGTAGATCTCGTCGAGATCGGCGTTGAGGTCGGTCAGGCCGCGCACCGGGATGTCGGCGTCGACCAGCTTGCGCAGGACGTTGCGGGTCTGTGTCGCGGGCAGTGTGACCTGCCAGCGGCTGCCTTCGCCCTGGACGGTGGCCTCCCCGCCCAGGGCGCCGAGGAGAGCCTCCGCATTGGTGTCGGCCACCAACTCGAAGCGGGCCTTGCCCTTGGCCAGCTTGGCGCCGAGCTCACCGGGCGTGCCCTCGGCCACGACCTTGCCCGAGACGAAGATGGCGATGCGGTCGCAGATCTCCTGCACCTGGTGCAGCAGGTGGCTGGAGAGGAGGACCGCCCGCCCGTCCCGATGGGCCAGGTTGCGGATCAACTCCAGCATCTCGCTGACGCCCTGCGGGTCGATGGCCGCGGTGGGCTCGTCCAGGATCACGACCTGCGGGTCCTTGACCAGCACGTCGGCCACTCCCAGCCGCTGCCGCATGCCCCGCGAATAGGTGCCGACCGGCTTGTCGGCGGCGTCGGCGAGACCGACCTCCTCGAGGAGGCTCTGGATCCTCTCCTCCGCCGTATCCGGGTCGACCTCGTTGAGGTCCGCCGTGTAGCGGAGGTTCTCCCGCCCGGTCATGTCCTCGTAGAAGCCGACGGCGTCGGGCATGTAGCCCACACGGCGCTTCACCGCCAGAGGGTCGCGCGTCGGGTCCAGGCCACCGACACGTGCCGAGCCCGATGTGGGATCGGTGAGACCGAGGAGCATGAGGATGGTCGTGGTCTTGCCCGCCCCATTGGGGCCGAGCAGCCCGAACACCTCGCCGGCGGCGATGGACAGGTTGATCCCGTCCACAGCCGCCAGGTCGCCGTACTTCTTGGTGAGCTTCCTGGCCTCGATCAGTGGCGTCTTGGAGGCCACGACGTCACCTCCGGCCGAATCGCCTGAACACCATGCCCAGGGCGGCGAGGGCGATCACGATGATGGCCACGCCGACGAAGCCCCAGAAGGCGGAGGTCTCCACGGTGGCGCGGACCTCGATCTCGTCCTCCCCCTGCGGGACACGCGCCCGGAATGTGATCCGGTAGTCACCCGTGATGGCGTTGCCTGCAGGGGTGATTGTGGCGATCACCTGCTGGGTTGCCCCTGGCTCGATGGTCTCCACCGTCTCGGGCGAGAAGGTCACCTCCCAGTCGCGGGGCGGGGTGGCGCTCAGGCTGACCTCGGTGAGGGGCGCCGACCCGTCGTTGACCAGGATCAGCGGCATCTCCGTCGGCCGCCCGGCCTGGACGGTCACGTTCAGGGACTCGTCCGGGGTGAGCAAGGTCAGCTCGTAGGTGCCCGTGATCTCGACGGTCAGCTCCGCCTCGGCCGTCTGGCCGCCGCCCGCGGCGCGGACCACGATCGGGTACTCGCCCGCGGAGGTGAAGTCGGGCGGGTCGACCTCCACGGTGATTCGCTCCGACGATCCGGCGGCGACCGTCACCGTCGAGGCCCGTGTCTGCCCGGAGGGTCGGGCGCTGATCTGCCATCCTTCGGGGCCTTCCGCCTGGAGACCGAACTGGATCTCGTCCGTGGTGTCGTTCTCCAGTTCCAGGGTGAAGCTGAACGTGACGTCGGGCGCGTCGCTGAGCACCGGGAACTCGGCGGTCAGGCTGACGCCACCGCCGACCTCCTCGGCAACGGTGAGGGCGAACTCGAGCGTGTCGGTTCCCGCCGAGGACGTCCCCTGGAGGCCGATCTCATAGGTGCCGGTGCCGGCGTCCTGGGGCACGTCGACCTTGAGCTGGAGCCGGTGCTCCAGGCCTTCGCCGACGAGGACGCGGTCGACGACGAAGCCACCACCCTCGATGGTGGCCGACCATCCCTCCGGGACGTCGGTGACGGCGAGGTCGACCTCGGTCCCCTCGGGAGCCACGACGTTGAAGTCGAACGTGGCCGTCTGTCCCGGCTCGACCGCCACTCCCAGGTAGGGCGTGGTCAGCGCGAGCCCTCCTTCTTGTGCGATGGCCGGCGCCGGCAACAACGCGGCCAGGACCAGCGCGGCCAGCACTGTGCGAATCTTTCGCATTCATCCCCTCTCTCTCGGCCCGGGCGCGACTGGGCCCGGGCAAGCCAACGGTGCTTCGGGAGAGGTGGGTTACGTCTCGTCGAGACGTTCGAGCCCCGGACCAAGGTGATCCATGAGATGAGACATGGTTCTCCTTTCCGCGTTCAATTCATCATCGTTCACGGTTGGTCCCCGGCCAGCCCAATGGCAGGTGCCGGGAGGCGCGGGAATCGTACGACCGCGCCGGGAGAAAAGACGACACGACGGCACTGAGAGTTCCCGATGGGGCTCGACCGACGGTCTAGATGATCCGGCCGGCGTGCTCGTGGAGCGGGGTTCCGGCGAGGATGCGTTCCGGCCCGAGACGGGACAGATCGAGACTCGGCTCGGCCCCGGTGATCAGCTCGGCGAGATGCCTTCCGACGGCGTGGCACTGCTGGAATCCGTGGCCACTGAAGCCCGTCGCCACGAACAGGCCCCGGATCCCGGGCCACTCGCCGAGGATGGCGTTGGCGTCGAGCCGGTTCTGGGCGTACAGCCCGGCCCAGGACCGCACCACCTCGAGACGGTCGAATGCCGGGAGGTGGGTTACGAGCTCCGGCCAGATGATCTCGTAGAAGCGGTCCCGCGGCGCCGGGGTGAAGTCGAAGCCGACCGGGTCGTCGTCGGTGGACCAGGCCATGAAGAAGGTGTTGCCATGCTCGGGGAGGAGATACACGCCCGAGGGGAGGAAGGTGCTCGGGAGTGCGTCGCCGCCCGCGACGTCGGCGGCGACGACATACACGGTGCGCATCACCGGCTCCACCGGGATCTCCACACCGGCGATCTCGAGCAGACCGGCCGACCAGGCTCCCGCGGCGACCACCACGACCTCCGCCGACGGTGTCGACCCGTCCGCCAGTCTCACGCCGGTGATCCCACCGTCTGAGGTGATGAGCGACGTGACGTCGCCGACGACGGTCTCCGCCCCCATCGACAAAGCCTTGCGCCGGTAGCCCTCGACGACCGCGGCCGGGTCGACGGAGCCGTCACTGGGCCCGAAGGTGCCGCCGACGAGGGTCTCCGATGCCAGTGTCGGCCACCGGCGGGTGATCTCGTCGCTCTCGAGCCACATCGAGTCGCAGCCGAGCTTCTGCTGGGCGGCGAGACCAGCGATGGCGGCGTCCCTCCCGTCCGCATCGACCAGGAACAGGTTGCCCTGCTTGCGCATCTGCGCGTCGGGCCGGAAGTCCCCGACCGCCATCGTGTCGGCGAAGTCCTCTAGGACCTCCATGGCGTATTGGGAGATGCGGATGTTCTCCTCGAGGTTGAACTGGATGCGAACGTTCCCGTCGGAGAGCATCGTGGACGAGTAGCGGAGCGTGGGATCCCGCTCCACCACGGTGACGGTGAGCGAGGGGTCGAGCCGGCGCAGGTGGTACGCGGTCGCCCACCCGTTGGCGGCGCCACCCACGATCAGCACATCCGGCATCGGGGCGAGCGTAGAGGCCCTTCAGCGCATCGAAGCCGAAGCCCGCGTCTTCGACCCGGTCCGATGGCGCAGGAGCTGCTTCACCACGTGCTCGGCATCCCGGCCCACGCCCAGGAGCGTGTCGGAGAGGACCGAGCGGAGGAACTTGACCGCCACGAAGTAGAGCCCGGGGACGTCGGGGACGACACCGCGGTCGTGGGTGACGTAGCCGTGCTCGTCGAACACGGGGAGGTCGATCCAGGAGAACCCCGGTCCGTATCCGGTGCACCAGATGATGTTGCTCACCGGCAGGACGGCGCCGTCCTCGGTGCGGGGCCGGCCATCGGCCACGCCCGTGATGCGGCCCACCCGCTCGACACCCGCGGCAACGAGGTCCTTCGGCTTGACCCGCATCAGGGGAGCGCCCTTGTGGAGCATCTTGGCCCGGAACTTCCTCCCCATCGGCGTACTGGTCGCCAGCAGCCGGTCGAGGACCAACGGGCCCACGATCGGCATCAGGATCCGACCCGACAGCCCCTCGGGACGGAAGGGCTGCACCGCGCTCGGCTCGCCCGATAGGAGCACCTTCCGGCTCCGGCTCAGCTCCATGGCCACCTCGGCCCCCGAGTTGCCCAGCCCGACGACGAGGACTTCACCCTCCTGGAGCTGGCCCGGGTTCCGGTAGTGGGCCACGTGGAGTTGGACGATGCCCGGGTCGAGCCGTTCGGCGAACTGGGGGACCTTGGGCTCCTGGTACGACGCCATCGCCACGATGACGTGGTCTGCTTCTAGGGCCACGCCGTCTCCCGATGCCACGAATCGACCGCCACGTCTGCCCAGGTGGGTGATCCGGGTGTCATGACGGATGGGGAGCCGGAAGTGCTCCGCATACGACTCCAGGTAGTCGGCGAGCTCGTCCTTGGAGGGAAAGCCCCATTTGTCCCCCGGGATGTCTAGCCCGGGCAGGGAGTTGAAGCGGTTGGGCGTGAAGAGCCGCAGGGAGTCCCATCGGTTCCGCCAGGCGTCACCGGTCCTGGCATTGGCGTCGACGATCAGGAAGGGGACGCCGGCCCGGGCCAGGTGGTATCCAACCGCCAGCCCGGCCTGGCCCCCACCGATGACGAGGGTGTCGACGGCTTCGGTGTGCGGGCTCATGCGGCGAACGTACGGGGCCGCGCGGAGGCTGTGAATCGGGAGTTCTCCCCACGCGGGGAGGCCTCAGGCGATCAGACCGTTCTCCGCCGCGAACAGCGTGGCTGCGGCCCGGGACGACACGTTCATCTTCCGGTAGCTGTTCTGGATGTGCCGGTCGGCCGTCTTCGGGGAGATCCCCAGCTCCCGGGCGATCTGTTTGGTCTGCAGCCCCTTGGCCACGAGACGGAGCACCTCGACCTCCCGGTCGGTGAGCCCGGCGGGCCGGGGGATCGATGGTGCCGTCTGCCCGGCCGCCGCGGCCACTGCTTCCACCATCGACGGGTCGTAGGCACCCGTCTCGGCCTTGGCAGCCAGCACCTTGGTCGTCTCCTCGGGCGACAGTGGTGGCCGATAGGGGCGCGACTCGATCTTGCTTCGGAAGGCGTCGGCCACTCCCAAGAGCCGACAAGCCGGCGTGAGTGACGACGCGCCCAGCCCTCGGTGATAGCCCGACCCGTCGAGCCTCTCGTGATGGGTCATGGCGATCGAGCGGATCTCGCTCAGATAGGGGGAGCGGGAGAGGATCCGATCGGTGTGGTAGGGGTGAAGACGGACTTTCTCCCTCTCGTCGCCGGTTAGCGATCCGGGCTTGTTCCAGATCCGTGCCATCACCGCCGTCCGACCGATGTCGTGCACCAGGCCGGCCATGCGGATCAGCCGCACCTCCGAGTCGGGAAATCCGTGCAGCTCCGCCGCCCTGGCGGCGAGATCGGCTACGCCCGGCGAGTGCCCGGCCAGATGGGGCGAGGCTAGGTCGGCGAAGTTGCCCATGGCCCTCAAGGCATCCTCGATCGCCGGGCCCTCGAGCACGATCCGGGGCTTCGGTTCGAGGTCGAGCACGTCGTCCCACGAGGAGGGCGGCGGCTCGGGAGGGCCGAGGATGTGGTCGAAATCCCGCAGGAATGCATCGACCACGGCAGGATCGAATGCCTTCCCCGAGCGGTCACCGATCACACCGCGCACGTAGTCATCGTCACCGATCAGCCTCTGATAGGCGGCGTCACGGCCGACATGGGTGATCCGCAAGGGCAGCGGGATCTCATCGCCACGGGCCCGTCCGAGCACGCTCCTGCCGTCCCATCGCTCGGTGAGCAGCGAGAACATCACGGTGACCTCTTCCGGCATCCCGAGCCGCTCGGCGAGCATGCCCGCGACTTCGCAGAGGGAGGCGAAGTGGCCGCTGATGAACCGGCGCACCCGGGGGAGGCCGCGTGCCACCTGCCAGCCACGCTGCATTACGCCCGCGCCGGGCGAGGGGAGGGCCCGGATCACCCCCATCAGGCTCTCGGACGGGGATCCGAACTGTCGGTGCGTGTGATGGCGGACCATGCTGCCGCCGAAGATGTCGGATCGCTCCGCCTCGTCGACGGTGCAGCCGACGTACATCAGCAAGCTGGCGTAGTACGTCTGCGACCGGGTCTGGTCGTCGACATCGAGGGCCTCGGCGAGCCGCATCGTGATCATCGTCGCCTCGAGCCCGTGCTCGTACGGGAACCCCATCCCGAGATCGGTCGCCAGGCACATCGATGCGATGAGCTCGGCGGCGCGGACTCGGTCGGCCTGATCCGATCCGGGCTCGGTCATGTGGCGAACCTAGCCCGTTGCCGAATGGCCGGTGTCATAGGGGGATTCGGCCTCTACGACCGGGAGGTGTCGACGGTGATGATCGGGGGAACGAATTCACATGTCGATCGTCAGCCCCCTCAGCAGAGGGTCGCCAGCAGCAGATGACCGGCCGAGGGGCACCGTGACCGCCCTCGCGGTGCTGTTGCTGTTCCTCGTTGTCGGCGCCCTGCAGGGCGGTGTCGCCATGGTGGTCGACCCGGAGACTCCGCAGGGCATGTCCCCGGAGTATCTCGACGACCGCCTGATTGGAGCGTTCTTGGAGCGGTGAAGCGCAGAGTCGGCGTCGTATGGCCGGTCCCTCGACCACGGATCACGTTTCCTCCAATGTCAGGACCGCCGAACGGTCCGACGCGTATGTTCCCGGCGTGCACGTTCGCGTGCTGGGACCCGTTGAAGTCGTGGTCGAGGGCCGGCAGGTGCCTTTGGGCGGGCCGAAGCAGCGAACAGTCCTCGCCCTCCTGGCTTCGACGCGGGGTCGCTGGGTCTCGGCCGATTGGCTCATCGACGGGGTGTGGGGCGAGGCCCCGACCAAGGCGGCCAAGGGGACACTTCATACCTACATCTCCAGCTTGAGATCCCAGGTCGGGTCGGCCCTTGAAGGAGGTGGGGCGGGTTATCGGCTCGCCATCGAGCCCGAGGACATAGACGCCGGCTTGTTCGAGTCGTCTGTGGAGTCGGCGCGTTCCCTCCTGGATCTCCGTCCGATGGACGCCGCGCAACGCCTCCGCGACTCGCTGGCGCTGTGGCGCGGTCTCCCCTACGCCAATGCGTCTCCTTCCCTCCGCCTCGAGGACGACGCGAGACGCCTCAACGAACTGCGAGTGGGCGCGATCGAGGAAGCCGTCGATGCCGAGCTCCGGCTCGGCTATGACGCCGAGCTCGTCGCCGAGTTGGAGGTGCTCGCCTCGGAGCATCCCTTCCGCGAGCGCTTCCGGGAACAGCACATGCTTGCCTTGTACCGGGCGGGCCGTCAGGCCGAGGCGTTGCGAGCGTACGAGAAGACCCGCCGGTTCCTTGCCGAAGAGCTGGGCGTCGACCCCTCGCCGCGTCTCCAGGAGCTGGAGCAGCGGATCCTCGACCAGGACCCGGGACTATTGGTCGAGGCCCATCCGCGGGTGGAGACCAGGACGTTCCTGCTCGTCGATTTCGACGTGGAGCCCGGTGGACGAGGTCGCGACCTCGAGCCCCTGATGGACGAGGCGGTCTCGGTGATCGCCAAGACCGACGGCAATGTGTCACGCAGGACTCGACACGGCCTCGAGGCGGTGTTCGCAGGGGTGGCGGAGGCCGTGGGCGCGGTGGAGGGCGTTCACCGTCGTCTCATGGAGATCGGGTCGGGCGACATGGCGTCTGTGGTTCGCAGCGCCCTCGACGTGGGCGAGGTCGAGGTCAGGGACGGGGAGTTCTTCGGCCCTCCGCTCAACCGGGCGGCCCGTCTCGTCGCCGCCGCACATGGGGGCCAGATCCTCCTCTCGGCCGATGCCCATGCCACGCTCTCCTCGCAGGCTGCAGGTTGGCGAGCCAAGGCGCTGGGCGAACACGATTTCAAGGGGATGGGCCGACCGCAGGCCGTCTTCCAGTTGATCCTCGACGGCCACCCTGAGACCTTTCCACCGCTGCGGGTAGACCGGCCGCCCTCTCGGGTGGCCGCGGGCTTCGCCCGAATGGTCCGCGGCTACGAGATCCGCGACGCGGTGGCGACCGGCCCCACGGGCATCGTCTACCACGGGTACCAGGCTTCCGTTGGTCGGGAGGTGGCGATCAAGGTGACCCGGGCAGAGCTCGCCAACGACGCCGGCTTCATCGCCCGGTTCGAAGCCGCGGCTCGTCTCGTTGCCCGTCTCGATCATCCGCACATCATCCGTGTCCACGACTATTGGCGTGACCCTTCTGGCGCATACGTGGTGACCCAATGGATGGCGGGAGGAGCCCTTTCCGATGCCCTGCAGCGAGAACCGATCGATACCGACGCCCGTCTGCGACTCGTTCGTCAACTCGGAGAGGCGCTCGCATTCGCCCACAGCCGTGGTGTGGCGCATGGTGGGGTCGAGGAGGGCGCAGTGCTCCTCGACGAGCAGGGCAACGCCTATCTGTCGGGGTTCCGGGTGGCGGCGGATGGAGACGGCGCGAGCGGAGGGCCCGAGCCAACGTGGTTGCGGCGGGACGTCGACGACTTCGCCCGGCTGGTGTCACGCCTGCTCGGGTTGGCGTCTCATCGGGCGTCAGAGGATGCCCCGGCGGACCGACGAGTCTCGATCGAGGAGGTCGTCGCCGACGCGGAGCGGCACATCGGCGGCGTCGTGTCCGAGCGACCCCCGGTTCCCGTCCCGAACCCGTACAAGGGCCTCCTCTCATTCGACGAGAGCGACCAGCTCGACTTCCACGGTCGTGATGCGGTCACTTCCGAGCTGATAGCCAAGCTCGCCGAGAGCCGACTGGTCGCGGTCGTCGGCCCATCAGGCATAGGCAAGTCCTCGGTCGTCCGCGCGGGCTTGATACCCGCGCTCAGGAACGGCGCATTGCCCGGGTCGGATGCGTGGCTGGTCACGGATTTCACGCCTGGCGCCTATCCGTTCGACGCCCTATCGGGGGCCCTGTCCCGCGTTGCGGTCAACTGGCCGGACGCAGTGTCGGAACGACTCTCCTCGGGGGAAGGGATGCTGGCGGTCATCGAGCGCATGCTCCCCGAGGCGACCCAGCTGCTCGTCGTCATCGACCAGTTCGAGGAACTGTTCACCCATGTCTCCGACGAGAAAGCCCGACGGTCGTTCCTCGAGGGGCTGCAGGACCTGGCTACGAGCCCGAAGTCGCCCGTCCGCGTCGTGGTCACGCTCCGGGCCGACTACCTCGACGCTCCGCTTCGCTATCCGGGTATCGGGGGCCTGATCCGTGACGGAATCGTCGCGGTGTCGGCGCCCTCCCGCGAGGAACTCGCCGCCGCGATCGGTCTGCCGGCCCAGCGGGTGGGGGTCTCCTGCGAGGAAGGCCTGGTGGAGAGGATCATCGACGACGTCGACCTGCAGCCCGGCGGGCTCCCCCTGCTCCAGTACGCCCTGACGGAGATGTTCGCGGCTCGCCGATCGAACACCCTCACCCTGGCCGACTACCTCTCGAGCGGGGGAGTCGTCGGTGCCCTTGGTCTTCGGGCCGAGGCCGTCTACTCCAGCCTCTCGGAGGCAGCCCGCTCCGCGGCTGCGGATGTCTTCGTCCGGCTGATCGCCGTGGAGGAAGCGGGTCGCGACGCCCGCCGCCGGGTGGCGTTGACCGAGCTGCGGAACCTGGGCATCGATGCAGCCCTGGTCGACGAGATACTCGACCGGTTCGGCGAGCACCGTCTCCTGACGTTCGACCGTGACCCGACCACCCGCGGCCCGACCGTGGAAATCGCCCACGAGGCGCTGAGCCGGCGGTGGGGCCGCTATCGCGACTGGATCGACGAGCGACGAGAAGACCTGATCCTGCGTGAACGCCTGGCCTGGGCGGTTCGCGAGTGGAGGGAACGCGGTGAGGATCCGCGGTTCTTGCTGGAGGGGGGACGGCTGGATCACCTCGCCGGCTGGGCCGATGGAACCGACCTGCGTCTGACGCATTCCGAGCGCAGTTATCTGTCCGCGAGCCGGAACGCCCAAGATGCCCAGGACGTTCGCAGACGCAGGATGAGGACGGCGGTGGCGGGGGTGTTGGGAGTCGCCGCCTCGATCATGGCGGTCCTCGGTTTCGCCGTGCTGGACGGGCGACAGGAGGCCCATTTCGCGGCCGAGATGGCCAGGTCGAGGGAATACGCCGGGATGGCGAGCGAACTCATCGAAAGCGACTCCGACCTCGCATTGCACCTTGCCTTGAGGGCGATCGAGGTCGCACCCGACCCGGCGGCACCGCCGACGGAGGCAATCACCGCGTTGCACTCCGCCGTGCGATCCCCGCGGACGGTCACCAGGCTGGGCGTGGTGGACGCGGCCGTGAGCCCGGACGGGGAGCTGGTCGCGGTGACCGGCCCCCCGGGATCCCTCGAGATGTGGGGGGCCGACACGGGCGACGCGATCTGGGCCCTCGAATCGGCCGGCGGGTGGTGGGGCCCGCCGCAGTTCAGTCCGGACGGCTCGCAGGTGGCGATCGCCTTCAGTCGCCACTGGACCGAAGACAACCGCGTCGACGAGGGTCGAGCGACCGGGATCTACCTGCTCGATCCCCGAACTGGCGAAGTGATCTCGGTCCTGGAGCCCGCCGAGTGCGACTGGATCGCTCTGCCTCGCCGGGAGGCCTTCACACCCGACGGCAGTCATCTGATCCGAATGGTCCAGTTCGAGGACGGGGAAGGTGGCTGTCCCGACAGCGAAGCCACGGACGGCCCGGTCGGGCTTCGGCTCGAGCTCGTGGCTCTCGACTCGGGGGAAGTGGCGGCGTCGTTCGCCGTCGAGGAGTTCCGCGTCGAGGACGAAGACCACTTCGTCCGGGCGACCGTCGACCAGGACTTCCGCCGGATACTGATCTCTGACGCTGGCCCTCCAGAGGTCCCGGCACTGAGTCGGATGTTCAACCTGGGCGATGGCACCGAGCTCTGGAGACGCGCCGGGGTGTTCGGGGTGATGGACCCCTCGGGACGACTGGTGGCCATGGCGGGACTGGACCCATCCGACGCCGGGATTGACATCGTCAATGCGGACGACGGTGAGGTGATCCGACGCCTGCCCGGTCATGAGGACACCACGGTCGACTACGTCTTCTCGGACGATGGCCGCTACGTCTACTCCGCCGGCCTCGACGGGACCGTCCGAGTGTGGGACGCCGAGACCGGGGAGGACCTGTTCGCCCTGGGCCAGGATGCGCGGGGGATCCATCGGGTCTCGCTCTCCACGGATCGATCTCGTGTCGCTGCCGTCGGTGGCGGCGGGGCCATGAGCATCTGGAACCTTCCCGACCGTCCCCAGGGTGAGGGCGTGGTGGTCGATGTCGCTCCGTATCAGGTCGCCTACAAAGCGCTGGACGCCGCGGGTGGGCGGCTTGCCGTGGGAGCCTTCTTCGGGAGCGGTGCAGCCCGGATGCCGACGGTCCTCCTGTTCGACGCCGACACCGGTGATCTGATCAGATCGGTTCACGATCATGGCAGCCAGGTGCTGGCCCTGAGCCCCGACGGACGGATTCTGGCCCATCAAGTCCTCGGTCCCCCCTTTGTGCAGAGGGGTGGCGCATTGGTCCTTCGGGACACGGCATCCGGGGCGACCACGGTACTGCCAGGCATCTGCTCCGGCTCGGACTGTCGAGTTGCCCCAAACGTCCCGTACCCCGAGATCGCGCTTGGGGTGGACTTTTCGCACGACGGCACCCTCCTGGCGGTGGGAGGCTTCAGTGGGGCATGGTCGATTTGGGACGTGACCACGGGACAGATCATGGGTACGTGGACCTTGGACCAGCCCGGGGGCGTCGTCCTCAGCGTTTCGATTCACCCATCGGGAAGGCTGATCGCGGTCTTCTCGGAGGCGGGAGCCTCGGACATGGTCGAGGTGCGAGACATCGATGGCGAATCGATTGCCACCATCGACCTCCTCTCCAGCTCCGGCGACGTCGGACACCTCTCCTTCTCGCCCGATGGGTCGCTTCTCGCCGTCGGCGGAGCCCGTCTCACTCTGCTTCGCACCATCGGTGACTGGGACGCCATCTGGGACGCCAACGCCCATGACGGTGGGGTCTACCACCTCGACTTCAGCCCCGACGGGTCGAAGGTGGCCACCACCGGCAACGACGGTTTCGTCCGTGTCTGGGATGCGTCCTCCGGGGCCCTCATCCATGCCATCGATCTCGGGGACGACTGGGCCAAGGGTTTGGCGTTCGTCGATGACGATCACCTGGTCGTCGGCACCTTCGGGGGTTTGATCGAGACATTCACCCTGGACCTCGAGGAGTTGGCGACGATTGCCCGGCAGCGGATGATGGGGGATGTGACCGAGCAGGACTGCCGGCTCTACCTGCATCTTCCGGCCTGCCCCTGAACGAGCCGATCGTGGAACGCTCCTGGAGCGCTTCTTGAGTGGCCGAGGCCCGGCCTGGAAGGTTCCTCAAGGAGGTCTTCGTACGTTCGCGCCAGGACATGGCGACCGCCATGCCAAGACCGAACACAAGGAGACGCCATGTCACAGACGACCAGCATCGGGCATCCACGATCTGGTGTGGCAGCGAGCCTGCCCAGGAAGCTCGCAATCGCGGTGGTGGCCATCGCGGTGGCGGTGGCTGCTGCCATCGCAATTTCGATTGGCCGGGGAGAGTCCACCGGTTCGCTCACGGGGAACGTGCTGAGCAGGTCTGGTTCGTTCCTCGACGCCAATACGGTGAACATGCCGGCGAGCCCCAATCTGGGGACCCGCCAAGGCGAGTTCGACTGGTTCCGCTATTGGAACACCAACCTGGACTGACCCGATCCGTCAGGTGACCGGTCCGTACCGGACGCAGGGGGCTCCGGAAACCCGATTTTCAGGGGTTCCGGAGCTCCCTTCTCGTTAGATTCGGCCGGGATGGCGGAACCACCTCAGATGTACATGGTCGGGCTCGTCACCCGCCACATGTCCCATTCGTTCGATTTCTATCGTCGTCTCGGCGTCGACTTCGAGCATCAGGCGGGCGCCCATCGCGAGGCGGTCGTCGGCGACATCACCTTCTTCCTCGACGAGCGGCCCGAGGCGTGGCACCCGCAGAGCCAGGACCGGCCGTATCCCTGGCTGCTCGAGTTCTTCTTCGAGTCGGTCGAAGACCTCCGGGCCAAGGTCGACGAGCTGGTCGGCGCCGGCTACGAGCTGATCGACGCGCCATATCCCACCGCCTTCGGCATGTGGTTCGCCTTCGTCGCCGATCCCGATGGCAACACCGTCCTGCTCTCGGCCCAGCGGGACGAGATGGACTGATCGACGGCGCCGGCTTGCTCGCCGGCCATCAACTGTCGCCCACCGCCGGGGGCCGGGCGGTTTATGAGGGTGTGAGGATGCCGTGGTCGTGAAACCGGTCGTCAGCGAGGAGGAGTTCGAGGCCTTCGTCGCCGAGATCGAGCCCCGTCTGGTGCGCGCCCTGATCGGAGCGTACGGGGCCGAAGTTGGTCGGGAGGCGGCCAGGGACGCCATCGCCTATGCCTGGGAGACCCGGGAGCGGATCGCGTCGATGAACAACCCGGTCGGGTACCTGTACCGGGTGGGCCAGTCCCGGTCGCGTGCTTATCGGCGCGCCCGTGTCTTGTTCCCTGACGTGCCCGCGTCCGGTATGCCCGAAGTCGACCCCAGGCTGCCCGGCGCGCTGGCCCGACTCTCACACCAGCAGCGCGCCGCGGTCGTCCTCCTGTACGTGGAGGAACTGTCGGAACGCGAGGCAGCCGAGGCCATGGGGATCTCCAGGGCCTCGGTGCGCAAGCACGCGGAGCGCGGACTCGCCCGCCTCCGCCGGGCCATGGGGGTGAGTGATGCCGAATGACGTGATCGATCAGGTCCGGCGCTATTTGGACCATGTGGCCGAGACCACGGAGGTGCCGGCTCTCCAGCCCGTGGGTCGGCGCTCGTGGCATCGGCGGGGCGCGGTGATGTTCGCCGGAGTGGCTGCCGTCGTCGCCCTGAGCGTGGGACTGCCCCTTTGGTGGCTGGGCCAGACGCCTCGGGACGTCGCCGGAGGTGGCGTCACGGCCGAACCCGGCGGCTTGGGGGATTGCCGGGGGCCTTCCACCGTGGAGGAGGTCGTGGCCACGGCCAGCCTGCCCGACGGGAGGCACTTCGAGATGGCCGCCATCCGACCCGGGCCCGGCGCCCCCTACAACGGTTACGTCTCCCGGGGTCCCGAGGGAAGGTTGGTCGGATGCAACCCGATTGGGGGTGAGTCTCACCCCGTGTACTGGGCGGGAGGAGGAGCGTTCTCGATCTCGGTAGTCGAGACCCTCTATTCGATCTCAGGCCGTGTCCCGCCGGAGGCCGTGACCGCGGAGGTGACGCTCGAGGATGGGTCGGTCATCGCCACCGAGGTCGAGGTGGATGGTCACTTCTTCGAGGTCTGGGCCGGCCCCGGGCACGACGTGAGCCCTGGCCGGCCCGATCCGGATCTGCCCGACGAGGCGATCCGACTGCGCGCCTTCGACGCGGCGGGGAACGTCGTGTTCGACGTCGCTCCGCCCGTGGTGTACGACGAGGAGTTGCTCGACACCGCCCCACCCATCGGGGAGTAGGGCACGGATATTCGGGCATGGGGCCGGGGTCGTGGTCGTACGCTGGCCGCATGGCCCTTCGTCTCCTCGCCGTCGCCTTCCAGGTGCGGGACGCTCCCGAGGTCGGCGCCTTCTGGACGGAGCTGCTCGGGCGCGAGATGACCGGCGACGACCGCGGCGTCTGTGTGCCAGGCGACGACACCCAGGTGGGTCTGCGGTTCGTGGAGACGGAGACCGAGATCGACACCGGACCCAATCGCCTTCACCTCCATCTGACCAGCACCGATCTCGACGACCAGACGGCCACCGTGCGCCGGGTCGAGGCGCTGGGCGGCCGGATCATCCGCCACCGGCCCGAGGAGGGTCACGTGGTGATGGCGGACCCGGGTCGCAACGAGTTCTGCGTCATCGAGCCCGACAACGGGTTCCTCGAGGGCACCGGCTTCCTCGGCGAGGTCACCGACCACGGTCCGCCGGAGTCGGGCCGGTTCTGGAGCGAGGCGCTGGGCTGACCGTTGGTCTGGGAGCAGGGCCTCCAAACCGCCATACAGTCACCTCTGGGTGGCACCAAGCTCTCCTGGGACGTGCGGGAACGCGACCGACCCTACGGATCCAAACAGCAGTGGTTCGATCTGGTTGCCGACGACCTGGCCGTGGAGAATGAACGGCTCGTCGGCCTCGGCGCCTTCTCGTTGGGGGCCGAGGGTGAGACGGTGGTGCTGGCCGACCCCGGGGGCAATCGGTTCACCCTCTCACCTCTCTAGCGCCGTCGCCCCGGGTCGACGCGGGCTAGCTTCGCCACCGGAAGGAGCTTGCGATGGGGTTCTTCTTGTACCTGGTGCTGTTCCTGCCGGTAGCGGCCCTAACCGGCGGTATCGCGGGTGCGATCGTGGGGCGGGGTCGGGAGGACAGGCCGCTGTGGCAGAACGCGGTGATAGGTCTGGTCGGCTGGCTGGTGGCGCTGACCCTGGTCATGCCGGTCACGGGGACCGACCCGGAGGAGGCGAACCTCGGTCACGGTCTGGCGGCCCTGTTGGTCTCGATCATCATCGTGGTCGTCGTCGAGCGGAGACGCCGGTCCCGGGCCGGGGTCGGACCCAGGGTCTGAGGTCCCGTTCCCTCAGGGGGTGTACTGATGCTCGATGGCGATCACCTCGCCGTCGCGGATGGTAAGCCAGTACGGGGCGTGGACCGACCCGGCCCCGAAGTAGTCGAAGTGCGGTGGCTCTCCCGGCGGCACTTCGCCGGCATCCGGGTCCCAGGGGGCTCCGTCGTTGAACAACCCCAGCCACGTCTCGAGGTCGACCGGGACCATGATCACCGGGCCTTCGGCGGCGGTGGCCAGCCAGATCTGCACATCGCCTGCGATGGGGAACGTCCGCAGGCGGGTGTTGACGTTGCGGATGTAGTAGTCGTTGGGGACACCCTCCTCGATCGATCCGATGACACCGTCCTCGTAGGCAGCCCGGGCTGCCTCCTCACCAGTCAGCCATTGGGCGAAGTCGGCGACCAGTTCCGTGTCCGACACCCGGGTCAGGTAGGAGAACTCGATGGTCGCATCGGGCTCGTAGAGCTTTTCGAAACTGACATCTGTCGACCCGCCCGGGCCGATGGCGGTGACTTTCACGACGTTCCGGCCGTCCGCCAGGTCGACGTCGACGAGGAACCAGTCGTCCTCGATCGTGGCCTCGGTCTCGTACACCACGCTCCCGTCTTCGGGGTTGCTGACGACGAGATGCACGCTGGTGGCCGCCGCCGCTTTGCCCTGGATCGTGATGGTCGGGCTCTCGACGGCGACCACCGGCAAGATCGGCCCCAGTGACAATTCTGGAGGAGCGACAGTGGTGGTCGTGGACGCAGGCAGCGACGTGGTCGTGGTCACCGGCTGTGCGGTGGTGCTCGTGCGTGCCGCGGTCGAAGAGGCCGGGGTCGATGCCGAGGTGCAAGCTGCCAGCAGGAACGCGAGCACTGCTATTCGCGCTGTTCCGCGCATCGGGCCTCCTCTACATGTCTTCTGGCAAGTCAACGTTGCGCGTCGGTCGATGGTGCCCGGCGAACACCGTGGTTACGGTGGGCTCGTGGCCGTGGTGAGACGGGTACGGGCCGACGATGCGGAGGCGCTGCGCGCACTTCGGCTGACGGCGCTGTCCTCCGACCCGGATGCCTTCGGGTCGACCTACGAGCGGGAAACGGCCAAGCCCGCCGAGAAATGGGTGGTGCGGGCAGAGTCCGCGTCCGACGGACCCGACGAGTTCATCGCGGTCGCGGACGCGGATGGTCGGCTGGTCGGGATGGCCGGTGGATACAGGCCCGACGAGGCCCCCGAAGACCGCATCTTCTGGGGATTGTGGGTTGCGCCCGAAACGAGAGGGCACGGACTCGGCGCCCGATTGGTGAGAGCCGTCGCGACCTGGGCCGAACAGGCGAACGCGGAGCGGCTGACCCTGTGGGTCGTGACCACCAACACGCCCGCCGTCTCCCTGTATCGGGGTCTTGGCTTCGTGGAGACCGGCAGGACGCAGGCCCTGCCCTCCAACCCGGACCTCACCGAGATCGAGTTGACCCTTCCACTGGCGTCCTGATCCTCAGGAAACCGTGGATCCGGTCCTGCTCATCCTGATCGACGAGTGTCACGATCGAATACGTCGTGGCTATGGCCTCGACCACCTCGGAGGGCAATGGCCTCTCCTCAGCCGTGCCGATGCGGGTGAACCGATCGTGCAGGAACGAAGACGAGACCGAGCGGCCTTCGCATGGCCGGAAGCTATCGCAGGGTGGTCAGGGACGGCGTCGATCCGTCGACCTCCGGTTTTTCAGACCGGCAGTTTCAGTGGTCTGACCTGGGGCGTTGGTTCGGGCAGTCCGCGGAGAGTCCGCAGGGGCTGGTTTCATAGGGACCCGACCGCCCGGCGAGCGACATCGACACATCGCTTGGCTCGTTGCACCGCGGTGGAGGCTTTCGACACGGGGATGTCGTCGGGCTCGTACTCCGCCGTGGTCTTCATCGGAAGCAGGCGCTGCAAGTCTTTGGCGAGTTGAGATCCATCGTCTCCGGCCTGACCGAGCAGGACGATCGTCTCCCGGTGGTCCTGGCCTGCTGCTCGCTTCTTGAGACGGGCACCGCAAACGGCGTCTGCGGCGTTGATGCCGGCGTGGACGGCGAGGCTGGTGGCGGCGATGCTGCGTTCCGCTTCCAGTTCGGCAGTTGCAGCGAGGAGGAATTCCTCGGCCTTGGCCAGGTACTCACGCACTTGGACCATGGTCACCGGTCGGGTCTTGATCGCCTTAGCCACGTGACACCGATTTGAACGAGTCGACGGCTCTCCCGTGGATGATCAAGCCATCTCGTTCAATGTCCTGCCAGACGTTCCTTCCACTACGGAGGCGTGCCGGCACGTCGTCCTCATCGACCTCGAGTACCTCGACGCGATTCCCACTCACCTCGCCGACGCGGTCGATCCACTGCTGGACTGATGCAGACCAGGCATCATCCGACTCGCCGACACCGCTCGGGCGGATCATCAGGGTGTCGATATCACTTTCGGCGTCCGCCTCTCCTCGAGCGAACG
>DASVBU010000042.1:0-110072 GCA_036375695.1 Acidimicrobiia bacterium
CACCCAGATGGTGATGCCGGGGGACAACACCGAGATGACGGTGGAGTTGATCGCTCCCATCGCCATGGACGAAGGTTTGCGGTTCGCCATCAGAGAAGGCGGCCGCACCGTAGGCGCCGGCCGCGTCACGAAGATCACCAAGTAATGGCATCGGACAAGCGACCGCCGCTCACCATGGCCTGCACCGAGTGCAAGCGGCGGAACTACGTCACAACCAAGAGCAAGTCGAACACCCAGGAGCGGCTGGAACTGAAGAAGTACTGTCGCTGGTGTCGACAGCACACGGTCCATCGGGAGACCCGCTAGCCGGGCCGACCCTGGAGCAGCCACCGTCACCTGGCAGAATGACCTGCCTGTGAGGTGGCTGCTCCTTTTCGTCGTCCTTCTTGGCGAGCCGTGACCGGCTTCGAGGGCCGAAGATACGGGCCCGGTTCACTGTCGGTGACACCGGATCGTGTCGCCGCCTACGTCGAGGCGACCGGGGACGACCCCGACCGCTGGGTGGAACACGCCCCGCCGGGCCTGGCGTCGGCGGCGCTCTTCGTGGTCGCACCGGATCTGCTCTCGGAGTTGGCGGGCCGCTCGGTGGTCCACGGCGAGCAGACGTTCACCTGGCACGAGTCCTTGCCGATCGGGACCGACCTCGAGGTCACCGGGAGCGTGACCCGATACCGTGAGCGGGGCGGCGTGGTCTATGTCGGCTTCGACCTGTCGGCCGATGGCCGATCCGGCGAGATGCTCACCGGCACCTCCCTCTTCCTCCTCTCGGGTGAGTCCGCGCCCCTCGAATCCGGGGATGTCGTCATCGAGCCCGCGCCGCAAGACACCGGTTCCCCGGCGCCCGGTCAACGCAGCGCCTCCCGGGCCACCCTGATCCGGTACGCCGCGGCGACCGGCGACTGGAACCCCGTCCACTGGGATCACGACTCGGCCGTCGCAGCCGGATTCCCCGGTGTGGTGGTCCACGGTCTCCTCCAGGCGGCATGGGCGCTTCAGGAGGCTGCCCGCCATCGACCCGGGCCGGCACCCGTCTCGTCGGCCAGATTCCGCTTCCGAGCCCCCCTCCTCCCGGCACACCCGGTGACCGTCCGCGGCGATCTCGACGACGACGTCGTCGCCGTCTCCATCGCCGATGAAGACCAGGAGTACCTGAATGCCCGCATCGAGCTCTCGCATGGGTAACCACGAAGAGCCCGGACCGGTCGAAAACGGGAGAGAGAAGGAGCTCGTCGCCAGGGCGCAGGCAGGTGACCGCGCCGCCTTCGCCGCCCTGGTGCGGGCGCACCAGGACGAGGTGTACACGTTGGCGAGACGACTGGTCGGTGACCCCCACATGGCGGCTGACATCGCCCAGGAGACCCTGGTCAGGGCGTGGCGTGCGCTTCCCTCGTTCCGTGGCGACTCCAAGCTGTCCACCTGGCTCCACCGCATCACGGTGAACACCGCATGGACGCACCGCGACCGCGCCCGTCGCACCGCCACGGTCGCACTCGAAGCCGTCGAGGAGCGTCCCGCCATCCCGGGCCCGGGCGATCCGGAGGTCGCGGGCGAACTGGTCGAGCTGCGTGGCCGTCTGCGCCGGGCGCTGGACCGTCTCCCGGAGGGTCAGCGTCAGGTGGTGGTGATGAAGGACGTGTACGGCTGGACGCACACCGAGATCGCGGAGACGATGGGGATCAGCGTCACCGCGGCCAAGGTCCGTCTCCATCGCGCCCGTGCCCGTCTGGCCAAGGATCTGGAGGAGAGCGCATGAGGATCGTGTGCGAGATCGCCGCTCCCTTCGTGGCCAACAGCGCCGTCGAGGGGACCGAGGTCGCCGCGCCGTTCCGGTCCCATGTCGCCACCTGTCTCCGTTGCCAGGCCCGGCACGCGGCCATGGGCCGCACCGCCCGGGAGCTGCGAGCCCTGGCCGACGAGCGCCACGAGGCGCCGGTGGACCTGGAGTGGCGGGTGATGTCCTCGCTGGACGGGGAGCTCGCCATCCCGCGCTCGTGGCGCCGGCCGGTCGCCGTGGCCGCCACACTGCTCTCGATGGCTGCGGCCATCCTCATCTGGCGTCTCCGGCCCCGTCGCGTCGGCGCCTGACCGCGTAGCGTGGTCGGGGTTCACGGTGTTGGGTGGGGTCGCCGTTATCCTCTGCCGACCTTGTCAACCGTGCCTTCTTCGACGCAGACGCGAGATCAAGGGCACATGAACGGCTTCAGGGCGCGCCCGGCCACATGATCCAGGCACGCACCGGGTGGCGCAACGCGGAGAGGCTCATGTTCTTCGGGCTGCTCGCCGTCTCGCTGGTCCCGATCCTGGTCTCCAGTCATTTCCCCAGCGAGGACGGCCCGATGCATGTGGCCAACGCCGCCATCTACCGGTTCTCGGAGTCCCCATTGTTCCAGGAGTGGTACACGACGTCCTGGGACCCGATCCCCAACATGGCGACCGACGCCCTGATGAGCCTGATGCTCGGCTTCCTCGGCGCCGAGCTCACACAGAAGGTGATGGCCGTCCTCCTCGCCGTCGGGCTCCCGCTGGCGTTTCGCTGGTGCCTCGCGGCCGTGAACCGCGACGCGGTCTGGATGGCGGCGCTCGTGATCCCCGTGGCTCATGGCCGGTTCCTCTACAACGGCTACTGGAACTTCGAGATGGCCTTGGTCCTGGCCCTGGTCACGTTGGGCTACTGGATGCGATTCATGCGCACGGGCGAGCGGACGCCGATGCGATGGGCCGGCGCGGTCCTTCTCTTCCTCGTCACCTATCTCAGCCACATCGTCCCGTTCCTGCTCCTCCTCGCCATGACCGGCGCCGTCGTCGTCGACGAGGCCATGGAGGACGGATCCAAGGGGAGGCGCCTATTGACGATGGTCAGGCGTTGTGGGGCGGTTCTCCTGGCCGCGGCGATACCGATCGCCCTCTATCTCAGGTTCCAAACCGGGATCGAGTCCTCGATCCTCTACACGACGGGCCCCCTCCGCCGGCTCGTCCTCTTCCCCGGCTACGCCGTCGTGGCCCTGGGCGGGTACGAGATCCCGCCGGCCGGTCTCCTCGTCGTCGCCGTCGTCGCGCTCACCATCAGGAGCCTCTGGCGTCCGACACGCTGGCAGCAACCCGGGTTCCTGATCCTCACGGCGGCCCTCCTGGTCGGCTTCTTCGTGGTGCCCGACATCGTGGGCAACGGCAGCGACGTGGCCCAGCGGTTCGCCGTCTTCATCACGATCCTCCCGCTCCTCTGGGTCGCCCGGGAGCCGTTCGATCGGAGGATCGGCATTGCGGGTCTGGGTGTGGCGGTGGTCGTGGTGCTCGGTCTGGCGGCGGTGCGACTCCCGGCCCACGCCGTCCTCGACGAGGACATCTCGGAGTACCTGTCGGGCCGCGAGGTTGTCGAGGAAGGCTCCGCGGTGCTCCCGCTGTGGATGTCACCCATCGAGGAGGGAAGAGGGCCGGGAGGAGGGCAGCGGGTCGTGGAGCCTTTGGTCGAGCTGGCCGGCTTGCTCATGGCAGATGGCGACGTGATCGATCTCCACCATCTGCCGCCGGCCATCGACATCTTCCCGTTCCGCTTCCGTGACGGTCTCGACATCCGGGAAAGCGCATCACCGGACCCGAACGTGTATCCCTTCCTGTTCGGGCCCGGCATGGTCGACATCGAGGAGTACGTCGAGGATGGCGGGCGAGTCGACTACATCTGGCTGTGGGGGCGGAACGACCCCGATCCGGAGGCGTTGGCCTCACAGCACGCCCGCTCGGTGCTCGAGTACATCGACGCCCACTACGAGGTCGTCTTCGTTTCCGAGCCGCGCGGGATGCTCGAGGTGTACGCCCGGAAGTAGAGCTCGAAGGAGGCGCCTAACCTCGGGCCCATGGGTGACCCGGCTTGTTGGATGCACGAGATGTGCCTGGAGTGCGGGACGATCTCGGAGGATCGCGGCCCCGACGATCCCTGCCCCAACTGTGGGGCCGAGCCGATCTCCGCGACCGGGCAGAACGAGACCTCGCGCTGACCAGGGCGCATTTACGCATTCGCCCTGCCGCTCTTATACTTGGGTGATCCCGCGAACCCCCTAGGGGTGTAGCTCGAATTGGTAGAGCGCCGGTCTCCAAAACCGGAGGATGGGGGTTCGAGTCCCTCCGCCCCTGCTACCCGATCCCAGATCGCCTACCTGGTGAAATGGGGTTTTTGCGGCTCGAATCCCAGGTAGTTGGCGATCTCTCGCCGTGGTCTCCTTCGATCCCGATGTGTGGAGGCGTCCTTGTGGCGGAGGGTTCCACGGTCAGGTCGGTCCGCTCTTCGGAACGGCCTGACCTTTGATGCCGGTCCCCATCGCATGGCCGCCATTCCACAAAGACCACCGGCGAACCGACCGTTACGGTATGGGCCGTCCGTTCTCCGTGGTCTGCGCACCATCACAGAGTTTGGGTGGCTCCAAGCAGAACTCCAATCCGAGGCGACTGTCGCTCCCCACGTAGAACTTCTGCTCCACGACGGTCTCCCCGCCCTGGGCGAACAGGCGGACCTCCAACTCCATCTCGCTGTTCGGCCACCTGGGGCCGCCAACGACCTCGTACTCATACCTCTCGTACCCTGCGCCGGTCGTGGTGGCGTACATCAGCGGGACGTCGCCGCTTCCGGCCGGCTGCCACGTGTACCCCATGTCGGCAATCTCGACCGGCACCAGCACGTAGCTCTCGGCGCCCTCGCCGCTGAGCCGCGCTTCGAGGAAGTCTTCGAGCAATCCCGAGATCTCGACATCCGAAAGCCTCCACTGCTCGAGTGGCGGGAGCATCCTCCATCCGGACACCACCCAGACGCCATCGGGGTCATGCGCACCCTCGAAATCGAAGTCGAGGGTTGTCGAGTTGAGGCGAGCCACGTCGATGCTGACCCACTCGTAGTGGAAATCGTCGATCGTCGGGGCGCAGTCACCGCCCCACACATCGTTCGGGTAGAGAGAATTGGTCTCTCCGGGCGCGCATCTGATGAAGGTGTTGTCGGTGGGGCCATGCAAGCCGAGGTCCCCGTGACCGCCCCACCACAGGCGGAAGGCCTCCCAACCGAGCTCCTCCCGGATGAAGCGGGTCAGGATCTCGGAGGATTCGAAGACTCGCCGATCCTCCTCCAACGAGTTCTGCCAACCCAGGTCAGGGTCGACCTGCCATGCGTAGTCGGGGTCGCCGGCGTTGGCGCGCCGTTGCGCCTCCTTCACGTCTTCCAGGCTGGTTTGTGGCCACAGGATCGAGACGTCCGGGTTGGGGTCTTCGGGGAGGTCCGGTCCTTCCGCAAACCGCCGAGTCCAGACCGATCCCAAGGTGTCGGTCAAGGTGTCACTCTGCGGGTCGTAGGTGAAGGTCAGGTCGCGAAGCTGCTCTTCGAGCGGCGTCCCGCCCGTCGTCTGTGGCTGACTGCCGTCATCGCAGGTCAGCACCGGAGACGGGAACACCACGGTGTTGGTGTCGAGACGCCCGGTCCCCACGATCGTCGAGGGTGCCCCGGAGCAGACCGTGGCGAAATCGTCATTGGCCACCAACTCGACGACCCCGTCGGCCGAGACGGTGAAGGTCGCAACATGGGTGCTCCCGTCCGCTTCCATCGTGACCCAGGTCCCCTGGAGCGGGCTCTGTGGAGGGGCGACGGGGCCCGGATCCGGCTGCAGGGACGACACGAGGATGGCGATGCCGCCGATGGCGAGGATGAGGGCGAACACAGCCACTCCCCAAGTCAGTCCTTGGCTTCGCGGTCGGTTCCGCCGCTCCGTGGTAGGTGCGGGTCGCAGGCTGGTCATGAGCCCTCCCTTTCGTCTCTTCGTCACGGCGACAAGGGGATCTCCGGCCAGCTCGGCCTCCATCCGCTCGATCAACTCATCCGGGCCGACGAGGTTGCCTCGTTGGCTGAGCCACCGAAGCTTGGTCTCGAAGTCAGTCACCGGCCGCCTCCAGGGTTGCGCGAGCGCGTTTCCTGGCCCTGTTCGCCAGCATCCGTGCCGCCGCAGCCGTCATCCCCAACTGTTGGGCAGCCTCGGCATAGGGCACACGCTCCACTTCGACGAGGTAGAGGATTGCCCTCTGTTTCGGAGGAAGGTCCAGGATCGCCTCGATGTCTGCCGGATAGCTCGGCCAGCTGGTCTCCTCGAAAGAGAGCCGGTCGAGTGCCTTCCGTCGCCGACCCATACTCCTGCGGTGATCGGACGCGAGGTTGACGATCGTCTTCCGGAGGAAGGCCAACGGGTTGTCCAGATCCGAGAGCCGACCCTTCCTCAGTGTTCGCATCAGCGCCTCCTGAACCAGGTCGTCGGGTTCGATGTCGAAAGAGCCTGCTATGGCTGCGATCCGTCGAAGGGCGGGATAGAGGAATCTGATCAGTTCCCTCTCCTGCTCTTCGATCAGCGATCGCTTCAGCAACCGAGCTTCTCCTTGTCGTTCCTCTTAAAGACGCCGGAGCGGGTCGATTCGTAACAACGGAAACCTACGTCTGCGTGGTGAGCTCGAGGCCCCGTCGTCGGGCGCGCTCTCCATGCTCGCTGGAGGCAGGGATGGGCCGAAGATGGTGTGCGCCCGTTAGGTGTTGATCGCACCGCGACCCTAGACTTCTGCAGGCACGAGTAGTTCGGCGAGTAGCTCGACTGTGACTTGCTGGTGTTTCCCCTGGTAGCGGAGATCTGAGCTGTTGTAGGCTCCGGTCTCCAAAACCTGAGGATGGGGGTTCGAGTCCCTCCGCCCCTGCCAACCCACCTTGCGGGAGAACATGAACAGAGAGATGCGTCGGCTCCAGGAGGCCGAGGAGCGACGTCGCAAGAAGGCCGAAGAATCCGGAATGAGCCGGGCCCAGCGGCGCGCCGCGGCCATGCAGGCGCGCGCCCAGAGCGGTGAGCGCAAGCCCTTCCGGCGCCGCGTCACCGACTACCTCCACGAGGTCCGGGTCGAGCTCCGCAAGGTGACCTGGCCCAACCGGGAGCAGATGATCGCTTTCACCACCGTCACGATGATCACCACCATCGTGCTCACCGCGGTGGTCTTCGGGCTCGACGTGGTGGCGAAGCAGGCAGTCATCTGGCTGATCGAGAGGGGAACGTGACCCAGGCACCCGACCCGCTAGTGCAAATGACGGACGAGGACGTCGAGGAGACGGCCCCGACCGAGGGCGACACCGTCGAGACTCCCGCTCCTGAGGAAACGGCGCCCGAGGCGGCCCAGGAGGAGCCCACCACGGCCGCCGAGGAGGATACGGGAGCAGACGAGGACGAGAAGCCCCGTCCCACCAGCCCCTACGACCTCCCCGGGGACTGGTACGTCATCCACTCATACTCGGGCTACGAGAACAAGGTGAAGGCCAACCTCGAGACCCGCATCCAGTCCATGCACATGGAGGACAAGATCTTCGAGGTCCACATCCCGATGGAGGACGTGGTCGAGTTCAAGGGGGGCCGCAAGGTCACCGTGCCCCGCAAGGTCTTCCCCGGCTATCTCCTCGTCCGGATGATCCTCGACGACGACTCCTGGTACGCCGTGCGCAACACCCCGGGTGTCACCGGCTTCGTCGCCGGCAACGCCCAGAAGCCGACTCCGCTCTCCCGACGCGAGGTGGAGAGGTTCCTCGGTGTCCAGGAAGAAGAGGAGAAGGCCAAGCCCCGGTTCAAGCCGGAGTGGGAGGTCGGCGAGCAGGTGCGTGTCGTCACCGGCCCGTTCGCCGATTTCAACGGGGTCATCGAGGAGATCAACATCGACCAGCAGAAGGTCGTGGTCCTCGTCAACATCTTCGGCCGGGACACGCCCGTGGAGCTGGGCTTCGACGACATCCAGAAGAACTGAGGAACCGAGGAATGGCTAGGAAGAGACTGCTGACCACCGTGAAGATCCAGCTCCCCGCGGGACAGGCCACCCCGGCCCCACCCGTGGGCACGGTGCTGGGCCCGCACGGGGTCAACCTGATGGACTTCGTCAAGGCCTACAACGATGCGACGGCCAACCAGCGGGGCCAGATCATCCCCGCCGAGGTCTCCATCTACGAGGACCGCTCGTTCACGTTCGTCACCAAGACCCCACCGGTCGCCGGTCTGCTCCGTCAGGCCGCCCGGGTGGAGAAGGGCTCCGGTGAGCCCAACAAGGTCAAGGTGGGCACGGTGTCGCGGGCCCAGGTGCGGGAGATCGCCGAGACCAAGATGGCCGACCTCAACGCCAACGACATCGAGGCGGCGATGAGGATCGTGGAGGGCACCGCCCGTTCGATGGGCATCACCGTCGAGGGCTGATCGAGGTACTCAGTACCAAGTACCAGGTACGCAGCGGCCGCAGGCCGCTGCCGTAGTGGGAGGCCGCGAGGCCGACTGGACCACAAGGAGAGACAATGGCAGTAGGAAAGAAGTACCGCGAGGCATCCCAGCGGTACGACAAGGCCACCCCATATCCCGCCTCCGAGGCGCTGGAGCTGGTCAAGACGTTGGCATCCGCCAACTTCGACGAGACCATCGAGGCCGCGTTCCGGCTCGGGATCGACCCCCGCAAGGCCGATCAACTCGTCCGTGGCACCGTCGCCCTGCCCCATGGCACCGGCAAGGCGGTGCGTGTGGCCGTGTTCTGCCCGCCCGACAAGGAGCGGGAGGCGACCGAAGCCGGGGCAGACGTGGTCGGTGGCAACGAGCTGGTGGAAGCGATCCAGGGCGGTCGTGAGCTCGACTTCGACATCGCCATCGCCACTCCGGACATGATGGCCGAGGTCGGGAAGCTGGGACGCATCCTCGGTCCCCGTGGCCTGATGCCCAACCCCAAGGCAGGCACCGTCACCCAGGACGTGGGAAAGGCCGTCACCGAGTTCAAGGGCGGTCGCATCGAGTACCGCAACGATCGGTATGGCAACGTCCACGTCACGGTGGGCAAGGCGTCGTTCGAGGTCGGCCAGCTGGTGGAGAACCTGGCTGCCGTCGCCGCCGAGCTGGTGCGCGCCAAGCCGGCCGCGGCCAAGGGCCGCTATGTCCAGGGTCTCACCGTGTCCTCCACGATGGGCCCCGGAGTCAAGGTCGACGTGGGCCGGATCGAGGACCTGACCGCGCTGGCACGCTGACGAGACGAGCCGTCCATGAGGAAGAGCCCCCGGCCAGGGGGCTCTTCCTTGCGACTGGGGGTCCCGGGGTTGCCGGACCGGCGCGGGAGAGGGCATCTTCGGCTGCCAGGTCCACCGTCCGCACGCGGCCGACTCTGCTCTCTGTGGACCAGGGTAGGGGCTGGTTCACCGTCGGCCTCGTGGCCCTCTGCTCTGGGTCCGGGGTGGGGGCGGTCAGGTGACCCACGCCTCACGAGACCCCCAATTGTCAACGCTTGCAAGTGTCGCGCACCCTCCCGAGGGTGTCCAGGGAAAACCTGGAAACCACCTGGGCCGGCCCGGATTTCTCTCCCGTGGAGCGGTAGCGGAACGGGGGAGTACCCCTAAGGGGGGGAGGGGGCGCGAAGCGGGACTCTCACCGATTTCTCGCATGCTCACAGGGCCGTTACCATTCCCGATGCAACTCCAATACCTCCGACCGAAGACCGCTGGCGTCACAGACCCAATGGGAGCGATCCCACCAGCGCAGGTTGGCTTCTCGAAGCCCCTCGTCTTTGGTCGAGGGGTTTGATCGTTGTAGGAGAAGCGAATGCCAAGACCCGAAAAGGTCCAAGCAGTTCAAGACATCCGAGAGAAGCTGGAGAGCGCCGAGGCGGTGTTCCTCACGGAGTACCGCGGTCTCTCGGTCAAGGAGGTGCAGGAGCTCCGCCGCGCCCTTCGCGCCAGTGGCGCCGAGTACAAGGTCGTCAAGATGACCCTGGCCCGGCGGGCGGCCGACGACGCGGGGATCCAGGGCCTCCACGACCATCTGGTCGGCCCGACCGCGCTCGCCTTCGCCCTTCGGGATCCCGTGGCCACGGCCAAGGCCCTGAAGGACTTCTCCAAGACCGCCGAGACGCTGGTGCTCAAGGGCGGGTACCTGTCCGGTCAGATCCTCACGCCCGAGGAAGTGTCCCGGCTCGCCGAGATCGAGCCGCGTGAGGTCCTTCTCGCCAAGTTCGCCGGCGCCGCCAAGGCTCCGTTGTACGCGGCGGCCGGCATGTTCGCCTCGTTCACGCGCAACGCCGCCTCGATGTTCTCGCAACTGTTGGACAAGAAGGAGTCGGGTGAGTTCGGCCCCGGTCAGGCAGCCGACGAGGCGCCTGCCCAGGTCGACGACGAGCCCGCCGAGACCACGGCCGCTGCGGCCGAGGAGGAATGAAATGGCCAAGACCAAGATGACCACGGAGGAGCTGCTCTCCGTGTTCGAGGAGATGACCGTCCTCGAGCTCAAGGAGTTCCTCGATGCGTTCGAGGAGCGCTTCGAGGTGACCGCGGCCGCTCCGGTCGCAGTCGCCGCGGCTCCCGCGGCCGGTGCCGCCGGTGACGGCGCTGCCGCCGCTGCCGAGGAGAAGGACTCGTTCGACGTCGTCATCACCAACGCCGGCGCCCAGAAGATCCAGGTGATCAAGGAGGTGCGCACGCTCACCAACCTCGGTCTCAAGGAGGCCAAGGACCTGGTGGACGGCGCTCCCGCCAAGGTGCTCGAGGGTGCCGATCCCGAGGCCGCTCAGAAGGCCAAGGAGGTCCTCGAGGCCGCCGGCGCCACCGTCGAGCTGCAGTAGGCAGCCGGGCCGAAGGCCCGTCTGCGGTACCGGGTACTCGGTACTTGGTACCGGGAGATTCGAAAGCCCCCGGCTACGCCGGGGGCTTTCCTTGTCCTTCCAAGTACCCGGTACCGAATACCAGGTACTGCGAAGGGGCCCGATCGGGCCCCCTACCCGCAAGCGGGTCCCTTCCCCCACTGCGCGGGGGACATTGCGCCTGCTGGCGCAGGCGCGGAATTCAGGAGAAGTACTCGGTGACGACCGGCGTCTCGCGGAGACGGAGCCGGACGTTGGTGTCCAGCTTCTCCAGGTTCTGCTGCACCGAGCGGGTGGCTTCGGGTATCGGGTGCTCGGACAGGAAAGCTCTGACCTCCGCGGCCACCTCGGGCTGGGACAGGGCGGAGATCCCCTCCACCACCCGGAGCCGGGTCATGCCGGGCATGACCTCGAGCACCTTGTCCCACCTCGACGCGGCACTGCGCCACACGGCGGGCCCGGCCTTGCCCATGAGGAGACGGGCGAAGACCCAGAAACCGTCCTGGGTGCGGATGTCCTGATCGACCACCTTGTCCATGGTGGACACCGCCAGCTCCTCCACCGGGACCCCGGCGACCGATCGCAGGTAACGGACCTGGTCGAGGGGTGTGCGGGCGTCCTGGTATGCCTTCCAGAGACGCTCGTAGGTGTCGGCGTCGGCGTATCTGGCCGTCACCGTGAGGGCAGCCGTGGTCACCTCGGGATCGATGGAGCCACCGGCGAGGAGGTCGTCGACGATCTGGCGACACCGCTCGATGGTCTCGGTGTCATGGCCGAGCACGCCGAGAGCCGAGAGCAGCTCCCCGCGGAGCTTGCGCTGCAGGTCGCTCTCACCAGGCCGTGGCTCCCACCCCATGCGGGCCGCGGCCGGTCCGACGAGGCTGCGGACGAACTCCTCGAAGGCGGGGCGGACCGACTCGTCGAGGGCGTGGTGCTCGATGGTCCCCAGACCGCCGATGATCGCCGACCAGATGGCATGTTCCTTCTCCTCCCCGAACCGGGCCACCAGGTCGAGGTAGTGGGCGCTGTCGGCATGGCCCGACCGGACGAAGGCGAGGGTGTCCGAGACCAGGGTGTACCGCTCGATGTCGTCGAGGCTCCCGAGGTTGGAGATCAGCTTGTTGAAGCTGGTGTCGCAGTAGCCGGTCCGGTAGAAGCCGTGACCACCGCCGTTGCCCACGATCCAGTCGAGCTCGCCATCGAAGGTGACGACCGTCTCGAAGTCGTCGAGGACGTGCTTGCGGGTCTGCACCTCGCCACCGATCGAGTACCGCAGCTGGATGGGGACCTTCCAGAGCGTGGTGTCGGTCTCGTCCGGGGTCACCAGGTAGCGACGCTGGGTGAGCTGCACGCCACCGTCGACCAGGCGAACCTCGATCTGGGGGAATCCCCGCTGGTAGACCCAGGTCTCCATTATCTCGGACACCGGCCACTCGGAAGCCGAGTCCAGCCCCTCCCAGAGGTCGCGTGTGACGGTGTTGGCGTATTCGTGTTCGCGCAGGTAGTTGCCCACGCCCTGGCGGAAGTTCTCCACACCGATGAACTCGTCGATCATGTGGAGGACCGCCGAGCCCTTCCCGTATGTGATCGAGTCGAACATCTGGTCGACTTCCTCGGGGGCGTTGACCTCGAACTCGATGGGACGGGTGCTCAGCAATTGGTCGGTGGCCATGGCCCACGGGACCTCGAGGTTGGCGAAGGAGAGCCATCGCTTCCACTCGGGTCGCATGGCGTCGGTGGCCTTCATCTCCATGAACGAGGCGAAGGCCTCGTTGAGCCAGGCGCCCTCCCACCAGGCCATCGTCACCAGGTTGCCGAACCACTGGTGGGCGATCTCGTGGCCGATGACGTCGAGGCTGTTCTGCAACTCCGCCTGGGACGCCTTTGCCTTGTCGATGACCAGGTAGGCGTCGCGGTAGGTGATCAGACCCACGTTCTCCATCGCCCCGGCGGCGAAGTCCGGGATGGCGATGTGGTCGAGCTTGTCGCCCGGGTAGGGGATCCCGTAGTAGTCGGACAGGTATTCGAAGCAGAAGACCGCGTTCTCCAGGGCGACATCGGTGAGGTGGAGCTTGCCCTTGGGGACGATCACGCGGATAGGGGTGCCCCGGGAGACCACAGGCTCCGTGGCCTCGAAGGGGCCGGCGATGAAGGCCAGCAGATAGGTGGACATCTTCATCGTCCTGGCGAACCGGAACTCGACCCGGCCGTTGTGCTCGATCCGCTCCAGCTCCCGGGCGTTGGAGTACGCCTCCAGGCCGGCCGGGACGATCATCGTGGTCTGGAACGTGGCCTTGAAGTCGGGCTCGTCCCAGCAGGGGAAGACCCGGCGGGCATCCGTGGCCTGGCACTGCGAGGTGGCGATGGCGTGCTCGTTGCCCTCGTCGTCGCGGTACACCGAGCGGTACAAGCCTCGTAGCTCGTTGTTGATGATCCCCGTGTAGTCGATGTCGAGCCGGTAGTCGCCGGGGCTCAGCGGCTCGTCCAGGCTGAGCGTGGCGCGCTGGAGGTCCTCGTCGTAGGCGACGCCGCTTATGGACAGCCGGCGATCACCTGCGGTGAGGGCGGCCTCCTTGATCTCTATCTGGTGGGCGTTGAGGACGATCTCCGGCGAGGACTGCTCGACCCTGAGGTCGATGCCCACGTTCCCGGTGAAGGTGAAGTTCTCGAAGTCGAGGTCGAGGGTGATGTCGTAATGCTCGGGGAGGATGTGGCGTGGCAGGCGAAATGAGCTCTGTGACAAGGGATTGCTCTCCTGAGATTTGTCCAGGGATGGTACCGGGCATGGGTTGTCATGGGGAAGTGCAATACCCTGGGGTCGAGCGTGAGAGATGACCTGAAGACCGTCCTCGTCACCCTCCACGGGCCAGACCACGCCGGCATCGCCGCCGGGATGATGGATCTGCTCGCCGCCCAGGGGTGTGAGGTGTACGACGTCGGTCAGATCGTCATCCGCGGGCGGCTGATGTTGAACGTCCTGATCGGTGTCCCCGCAGAGAAGGCGACGGTCCGGGATCTCCTCTTCTTCGCCTGGGAGCACGGTCTCGAGGTCGACTTCGAGGTGGTGGAACCGGTCCCCACACCGCTCAAGGACCTTCGTGTCGTGACGGTGATCGCACCCAGGATCGGCCCTGAGGAGTTCGGCGCGGTGGCCTCGGCGATCGCCCGCGGCGGCGGCAACATCGAGCGCATCGTCCGTCTCTCGCGGTACCCGGTGGTCAGCTACGAGCTCACGATCTCGGGTGGGGACAAGGACGCCATCACCCAGGATCTCGTCGAGATGGCCGCCGCCACCCCGCTCGACGTCGCCATCCAGCCCGAGGGGCTGACCCGTCGGGCGAAGCGTCTCGTGGTCATGGACGTCGACTCGACCCTGATCCAGGAGGAGGTCATCGACCTGCTGGCCCGGGAGGCGGGTGTCGAGGAGGAGGTGTCGCGGATGACCGATTCCGCCCTCGCCGGTGAGATGGACTTCGAGGAGGCTCTGCGGAAGAGGGTGAGGATGCTGGCCGGTCTCGACGAGGGCGTGCTGCAGCGGGTCGCCGACACCATCACCCTCACCCCGGGCGCCCGCACCCTGATCCGGACGCTCAAGCGCCTCGGGATCAAGACCGCCATCGTCTCCGCGGGATTCACGCGGGTCTGCCGGATGCTCGCCGAGCGTCTCGAGATCGACTACTACCTCTCCAACACTCTGGAGATCGTCAACGGGAAGCTCACCGGCAACCTCGTTGGCGACATCGTGGACGGATCGGCCAAGGCCAGATTCGTCGAGGAGCTGGCGGCCGAGGAAGGGATCCCACTCGACCAGGTGGTGGCGATCGGCGACGGCGCAAACGACCTCGAGATGCTGCGTGTCGCCGGCCTCGGCATCGCCTTCAACGCCAAACCGATGGTGAGGGAGAAGGCGGACACCACGATCCGCGTCCCGTACCTGGACCCGATCCTCTTCCTCCTCGGCATCCAACGGGAGCAGGTCGAAGCGGCGGACGCCAGCGACGGGATCGCCGACCGGTCGACGGTGATGCCCGTGCCGGATTTGCCGCCGGCCTGACGTCTCGCACGGGTCGGTACCCCCTACCCCGGCTCCGCTGCGCCGATTCGGCGGTACCTTTCCCGGCCTTGGGCCGGGGGGACTAGTACCAGTCCCTGTGGAAGAACGCGCCTCGGGGGTGATCCACGCGCTCGAAGGTGTGGGCCCCGAAGTAGTCGCGTTGCGCCTGGATCAGGTTGGCGGGGAGGCGCTCCGATCGCATCCCGTCGTAGTAGGCGAGGGCGGACGAGTACGCCGGCGCCGGGATGCCGGTCCCGGCAGCTCCCGCCACCACCCGGCGCCACGGCTGCTCCGCGGAGCGCAGGGTGTCGGCGAAGAAGGGGGCGAAGGTGAGGTCCTCGAGGGCGGGGTCGTCACGGTATGCCGCGGTGATGTCCTCGAGGAACGCCGCCCGGATGATGCAGCCGGCCCGCCACAGCGCGGCCACCGCACCGGGGTCGATGTCCCAGTCGTACTCCGCCGATGCGGCACGCAGCAACCGGAACCCCTGTGAGTAGCTGACGATCTTGGAGGCGTAGAGGGCGGCCTCGATGTCGTCGACGGTCACACCTGTCAGTTCGCCGCCGCCCGGGAAGAGGCGGGAGGCAGCCCGGCGACGATCGGGATCGGACGAGACGATCCGCGCGTACACCGCCTCGGCGACGAGCGCCGTCGGTTGGGCCAACTCCATCGAGGCGATCACCGTCCACTTGCCGGTGCCCTTCTGCCCGGCGGCGTCGAGGATGACGTCCACCACGGGCTTCCCGTTCTCCGTGGCGGCCAGGATCTCTGCCGTGATCTCGATCAGGTACGACTTGAGGCGGCCCTCGTTCCACCGGCCGAAGACCTCGCCGATCTCCGCCGGCTCCATCCCCATGCCGCGGCGCATCAGGTCGTAGGCCTCCGCGATGACCTGCATGTCGCCGTACTCGATCCCGTTGTGGACCATCTTCACGAAGTGACCCGCCCCCTCTGGCCCCACCCAGTCGCAGCATGGGGTGCCGTCGGGGGCCAGGGCCGCGATCGACTTGAGCATGGTGTCGACCACCGGCCAGGCGTCGGCGTCGCCGCCGAGCATCAGGGATGGTCCGTGGCGGGCGCCCTCCTCACCACCCGAGACGCCGACACCCATGAACCTGATCCCATGCTCGGCGAGGGCACGGGTGCGGCGGTTGGTGTCGGTGTACAGCGAGTTCCCACCGTCGATGACGATGTCGCCCTTTTCGAGATGAGGGAGGAGGTCGGCGATCACCGAGTCGACCGCCGGGCCGGCGGTCACCATGAGGAGGGTCACCCTGGGGGGCGTGAGGAGCCCGGCCAACTCGTCGTAGGTGCGGGCGCCCTGGATCCCGAAGGCCCGGGCTTCGTCACCGGCGAGGAACCGCTCCGTCACCTCCCAGGAACGGTTGTAGACGACGACGCGATGTCCCTTTTCGGCGAGGTTGAGGGCGAGGTTGGCGCCCATCACACCCAGCCCAACCACGCCGATGTCGGTCTTGCTCACGCCCGGCAGGGTATCGCCTGGCTTACCCTGGTCCGTCGATGGCTACTGCATTGGGTCTCGATATCGGCGGCACCGGGATCAAGGGCTCCGTGGTCGACCTGGACACCGGGCGCCTGGTCGGCGATCGCGTCAAGCTTTTCACGCCCGATCCGCCCACGCCGGAAGCCATGGTGGAGACGGCCGCGAAGGTGGTCGATCAGATCGGCCACCCTGGCCCCATCGGGGTCGGCTTCCCCGCCGTGATCGAGGACGGGTTCGTCTGGACCGCCAACAACATCGACCCGTCGTGGATCGGTCGCAATGCCGTCCAACTCCTCCAGGAGGCGACCGGCCGCCAGGTGAGGATGGTCAACGATGCCGACGCCGCCGCCCTCTGCGAGGCCCGCTTCGGTGCCGCCCGGGGCGTCCCGGGCGTCGTGCTCGTGGTCACGCTGGGCACCGGTATCGGCAGCGGGCTCCTGGTCGACGGAAAGCTCGTTCCCAACGTCGAGATCGGCATGCTCGAACTGGACGGCCACACCAGGTGCGAGACCCACTTCGCGGCTTCGGCGAAGACCGCCGAAGGACTGACCTGGGAGCAGTGGCTGGAGCGAGTCAACCGATTCCTCCACCACGTGAAGCGGATCTTCTGGCCGCGTCTCCTCGTCATCGGTGGCGGGGTGACCAAGGACTGGGCCGAGTGGGGTCATCTCCTCGACCCCGAACTGGGTGCGGTCCGGGCCACCAAGGTGAACAACGCCGGGATCATCGGCGCCGCCACCCTGGTGGGCTAGAGGGGCGCCGAACCCTCGGGTCAGCCGATGAGTCGACGGAGCTTCGCGGCGCCGGAGCGAAGCCGGGCGACGACGTCGGTCATCGGCTGAACCCCTCGAATCGGGAGGCGACGGCGGCGGGGACCCGCACGTCGAGGATCGTCCCGCTCTCGTCGTGTTTCTCCTCGACGACCTCACCCATCTCGTGGGCGGCGGCCACCAGGTCGCCCCGGTCGTAGGGGATGGCCAGGCTCAGTGTGACCAGGCTCTCTGCCAGTGCGGCGGAGATGGCGTCGACGAGCTCGTCGAGCCCCTCGCCGGTGAGCGAGGAGATGAGGATGGCGTCGGGGTACAGATTCGTCAGCCTCTCCCGGCGGGTCGGGGTGAGCACGTCGGCCTTGTTCAACACCAGCAGCTGGGGTATCTCGTCCGCTCCGATCTCGGAGAGCACCTCGCGCACTGCGGCGATCTGGCCCGCCACGTCGGGATCCGTGGCGTCGACCAGATGGATCAGCAGGTCGGCGTCGGCCGCCTCCTGCAGTGTCGAGCGGAAGGACTCGACGAGGCCGTGGGGGAGCCGGCGCACGAACCCGACCGTGTCGGCGAGGAGGAAGGGCCGGTGCCCGGGTCGCTCGAACCGGCGCACGGTGGGGTCGAGGGTGGCGAAGAGCCTGTCTTCGACGAGGACGTCGGAGTCGGTGAGTGCGTTGAGCAGCGTGGACTTGCCGGCGTTGGTGTAGCCCACGATGGAGACCTGGGGGATGAGGCTGGCCCGGCGCTTCTTGCGTTGTGTCTCCTGGTGGCTGCTCGACTCGGCAAGCTCACGCTCCAGCTTGGAGATGCGGGTCAGGATCCGCCGCCGGTCCAGCTCCAGCTTGGTCTCGCCCGGGCCACGGTTGGTGATCCCGGCGCCGGCGGCCTGCTGCGACATGCCCTTGCCTTTGCCCCGCAGTCGTGGCAGGTGGTAGCGGAGGAGGGCGAGCTCCACCTGGAGGGCGCCGATCTTGGAACGTGCGTGCTGGGCGAAGATGTCCAGGATCAGCCCCTCGCGATCGACCACGTCACAGCCGAACAGGTCTTGCAGGTTGCGTTGCTGGGCGGGCGTGAGCTGATGGTCGAAGAGGACCACGTCTATGTCCAGGGCCTGGGTGAGTTGGGCGAGCTCGACCGCCTTCCCCTTTCCGATGAAGGTGGCCGGGTCGACATCGGTGCGCTTGACCAACTCCATGTCCACGACCTCGGCCCCCGCCGTGTCGGTGAGTAGGGCGAGCTCCTGCAGCGACCGCTCCTCTTCTTCCATGCTGGTGCCGGGGAAGACCACGCCGATGAGGAAGGCGCGCTGGACCATGACCGTCAGGTCGGTGACGGTCGCGGTGAGGCGACGGCCGCGGCGCGAGGCGTGGTCCTGGGTCATGGGCGTGATGTTGGCCGCGTCACGGGGTGGGCGGGGCGGGTTTTTCCGCGAATCAGAGGTAGGTCCCCTCGTCGCCCACGTGCCCCAGTTCCTCCTCGGCGATGATCTGGGACTCCCGAACCGCGATGACCGGCTTTCCGGTGGGCGGCCAGATGAAGCGCCACGCGCCGGTTGGGACCGCCCAGAAGCGCTGCCCGGTCTGGACGTCGACCAGGGCCAACGCGTCGTTGCCGTCCTTGGTGCCCACGGGCACCAGGAGCCCGGATCGGGTCGTCGTCTCCTCGGGAGCGTGACCGACCCTCCAGCCGGACATGACCTTGTACCCGTTCTCCTTGGTCACCGGTGGTGCCGCTTCCAGCATCACCTACATTGTCGCAGGGCCTGCCAGGTACGGCCAGCTCGCGGCGATAGGGTTGGGTGAAATGGCCAGACACACGGGCTTCTCCGAAGCCCTCGAGTACCACGAGAACCCGCGGCCCGGCAAGATCGAGACCCGGTCGACGAAGCCGACCGCCACCCAGCACGACCTGTCGCTCGCCTACACGCCGGGGGTGGCCGAGCCGTGTCTGGTGATCGCCGACGATCCCGACGCAGCATTCCGGTACACGAATCGGGGCAACCTGGTGGCGGTGGTGAGCAACGGCACCGCGGTGCTCGGGCTGGGGAACATCGGGCCCCTCGCCGGCAAGCCGGTCATGGAGGGCAAGGCGGTCCTCTTCAAGCGGTTCGCCGACATCGACGTCTTCGATCTCGAGATCGACACCACCGACCCCGACGAGGTGATTCGCTTCTGCGAGATGCTCGCCCCGACGGTGGGAGGCATCAACCTCGAGGACATCAAGGCCCCGGAGTGCTTCTACATCGAGGAGACCCTGCGGGATCGCCTCGACATCCCCGTCTTCCACGACGACCAGCACGGCACGGCGATCATCAGCGGCGCCGCGTTCCTCAACGCCATCGAGATCACGGAGCGCCAGATCGAGACCGCCCGGGTAGTGGTCGCCGGAGCTGGTGCGGCCGGCATCGCCACGGCGCGCTTCCTCGTGGCCCTGGGGGTGAGCTCGGACAACCTCCTGCTCGTGGACTCCAAGGGTGTCGTGCACACCGAGCGCACCGACCTGGCCGGCCCGAAGCAGGATTTTGCCGTCGATACCGCGGCCAGGACCCTGGCCGACGCCCTGGATGGCGCCGACGCCTTCATCGGGGTCTCGGTGGCCGACACCGTCACGCCGGCGATGCTGCACCGGATGACCGAGCAGCCCATCGTGTTCGCCCTCGCCAACCCCGATCCCGAGATCGGCTATCACGAGGCGAAGACCGCCCGGCCCGACGTCATCATGGCCACCGGCCGCAGCGACTACCCGAACCAGGTCAACAACGTGCTCGGGTTCCCGTTCATCTTCCGTGGCGCTCTCGACGTCCGCGCCCGTGCGGTCTCGGAGGGGATGAAGATCGCCGCGGCACGGGCTCTCGCCTCCCTGGCCCGGGCCCCGGTCCCTGACTCGGTGCTCCGGGCCTATGACCTCACCCACCTCCAGTTCGGCCCCGACTACCTGATCCCGAAGCCGTTCGACCCCCGTGTGCTCTCCACGGTCGCACCGGCGGTGGCCCGTGCCGCCATGGAGGAGGGGCTGGCCCGCAAGCCGATCGACGACTTCGACCGTTATCGCACGGAGTTGCAGACCCGGTTCCAGGCCTCTTACGCGCTGGTCAATGCGATCACCGTCCAGGCCAAGGCCGAGCCCAAGCGGGTGGCGTTCCCCCACGCCGAGGATGGGCGCATCATCCGGGCCGCCCGTCGCGCCCTCGACGAGGGCATCGCCGGCCCGGTCTTGATCGGGCCCGCCGACACGATCGAGTCGCAGGCGGCCGGCCTGTCCATCTCCCTCGACGGGATGGAGGTGGTCGACCCGCGCACACAAGACCGCGACCGGTACGCGGCCCTCCTCGAGGGGTTGCGTCGGGATCGGGGGATGACCATCGAGGAGGCGCGTCGACGGGTGCTCGACCCGAACGTTCTCGGATGCCTCATGCTGCACGAGGGCGAGATCGACGCCCTTCTCGGTGGTCTCTCCACCTTCTACCCGGAGACGATCCGTCCGGCCCTTCAGGTGATCCGGCTCGAGGAGGGGAGGAGCATCGTCTCGGCCGTCTACCTGGTCGTGGTCGGCGGCCGTCCACTGTTCTTCACGGACTGCGCCGTCAACATCGAGCCCGACGCCGCCCAGCTCGCCGAGATCGCCGAGGCGGCCGTCGACACGGCGGCAGCGGTGTTCGGCAGGGAGCCGAGGGTGGGGTTCATCAGCTACTCGGACTTCGGATCGGCGGGTGGCGAGGAGCCGGAGCGGGTCCGCCAGGCGCTGGAGCTGTTCCGCAAGGCCCGCCCCGAAACCCCCTCCGATGGCGAGATGCAGGCGGACACGGCGGTGGTCGCCGAGCTGCTCCGGGCGCGTCGCCCCGACGGCCCGCTGGAACGGCTCCCCAACGTCCTGGTGTTCCCCAACCTGACCGCGGCCAACGCCGCGTACAAGCTGCTCAACCGTCTGGCCGGCGCCGAGGTGATTGGCCCGATCCTCACCGGGCTGGCCAAGACGGTCCACGTCCTTCAGCGGGACGCCTCGGTGACGGACGTGGTCAACATGACGGCGATCGCCGTGGCCGAGGCCCAGCGTCGGGAGCGGGCGGCCCGGGTCTAGGCCTCTTCGACCGCGCGCTCGGTCCAGAACTCCTCGTAGTGGACGTTGCCCTTGTCGCGCCGGTGGTCGAGGGTGAAGCCGCGTTCCGTGAGGATCTGGGCGACTCCCAACGTCTTGGGGAAGGTCAGAGACCCGTCCTCCTCCCACTTGGGGAGGCCGATCATCGCCGGATTCCCGCAGAGGAAGACATGCGTGGTGTCGGGGCTCAACGGAGCCCCGAGCAGGTCCTCGATGGTGCCGTCGAGGATCAGGTCCTGGATGTACACCTTCTTCCCGTCGGCAGGCTCGCGGGTGGCGAAGAGGTGGTACCGGTAATTGGGCCACCGCTCGGCGACCGCGGGATGGATGTGGGCGTACCCGAGGTCCTGGAGGTAGCGGACGCAGACCACGTTGAGGATGCGTCCTCGGTGCCCCCTGCGGAGCAGCTCCGCGGTCATCGCGTTTTGGGGTGCCTCACCCGTCCCGGTGCTCAGGAACACCACGTTGTCGTCGGGCTCGACTCCTTCCAACGTGTACCGGCCCGCGAACTTGCGTCCCATGTAGATCCGGTCGCCCACCGTCTTCAGGAAGAGGCGGGGTGTGAGCGCCGGGATCTCGATCTGCCCGGGCCGCACCTTGACGATGTAGAACTCGACCTCGTGCTGCTGCGCGGGGACGAGGTTGCCGGCCTCGTCGATGATCGAAGAGGAGACCGAGTAGGAGCGCAGCGCCATCTTGTCGTGCCTCTTCGGGTCGAACTCCTCGGGCGCCTCGTCCGATCGCGGCTCCCAGTAGCCGAGGCCGAGGGTGGTGTACTGGCCGGGCTGAAAACCTTGTGGCGGCTCGTCGGGCCGGATCTTGAGGATCCAGAGATCCGGGTTGTGGGCCCGGATGTGGGTGATCGTCGCGTTGTAGTGGGCCGCTCGCAGCTCCTCCGGGTCCTGGGCGCCGTAGTGGACGAACATCGTGGCGATCGTGTCCCGGGCGGCGTTGAGGGCACCGACCTCCCACTCGTCCTGGCGAGAGACCGTGACCACGTTGGACAGGACGTGGACACTGGTCACGCGGGGGTCGGAGAGGATGCGGCGGGCCATCCTGTCGACCGCATCGCCTTCCTCCGGGGGCGCGGTGTCGAAGACACGGGGGTCCTGCCCGGTCAGGGACCGGTCGAGCGTGAAGATGGCGACGTTCCCGACCTTCGCCGGTTTGACCGAGATGACCTGGCCCATGATCGGGAAGCTAACGCGTGTCCGCCGCCCTCGGGCGGCGGACACACTCCATGGAGGGGCGGAGGGTCGGGCTCAGCCCGACGATGCTCGCTCCAGCTCCCCGGATTTCTCCGCCACGTCCTTCATGCCGAGGCCGATCAGGACGAACAAGAGTCCGGCCAGCGCGGCCAGACCGGCGACGCCGAAGGCCAGGACCGAGGTGAACAGTGACGCCTGGAGGAACGACGAGTTCATCGCCGTCTGGCGCCGGGGATCCTCCCGGTCCAGTTCGGCGTAGGTGAGTCCGTCGGTGATCTCGAGCGTGTGCTTCTCGATCACCCTCGCCTGGCAGTAGGCGCTCAGCGGGCCCCGTACCCGGGAGCCGGCGAGGCAGTCGGCGTCCTCGGCCACGGTGATCCTCTGGTTGGACAGGGTCGACGCCACCATGATCCAGGTCCCGGCCGCAGCGACCATCAGCACCACTCCGAAGACGACGGTGGCGATCCAGGCCCACCTTCTCATTTCGCGTCCTTTCGAGATGTTTGCCGGAACCCTATCGCCAGGCGACCGGGCCCCGCGAGGGCCATTGGTCCCTTCCGTGGACCTCAGTCGCAGAGCGTGTCGGTGAGCCCGTCGATCACCGTCTCGGAGATGCTGGCGAGCTGGTCCAGTTGCTCGTCGTCGAGCCGGCTGAACACGAGTTGATCGAGCAGGGTGTCGTGGGCGATGGAGGCGCGTTCCCAGGCGTCGCGCCCTGCGTCGGTGATCGAGACCCACAGACCCCGGCCATCGCTCTCGCAGACGGTTCGCGACACCAAACCACGTGTCTCCATCCGCTTGAGATGATGGGACAGTCGGCTCTTCTCCCATTGCACTTCGGCGCCGAGCTCGAAGGCGCGCAACGTGCCCGTCTCGGAGCTGCCGAGTGCGGTGAGGATCTCGTAGTCCGGGAGGGAGAGTCCCGAGTCGGCGACGAGACGCTGGTTGAGACGCGACCCGAGACCCACCGCCATGCGTTGGAACCCCCGCCACGCGGTGCGCCGGTCGGTGGTGGTGTCGGCCCGTGTCTTCACCCGGAAGAGTGTACCTCCTGCGAGTTGACACGTCATCTTTCTTGGCGATATACTCGTTGACACGTCAACAAAGAAAGGAACGTCATGACCACCGAGCTTCAAGGTCTCGATCTCGGTCAACTCACCGGGGACTACGTCATCGATGCCGGTCACAGCCGGCTGGGCTTCGTCGCCCGTCACGCCATGGTCACCAAGGTTCGGGGCCAGTTCACGGAGTTCGAGGGAAAGCTCCACCTCGACGGGGAGAACCCGGCCAACTCGTCCGGCGAGGTCACGATCCAGGCCAAGAGCATCGACACCAGGAACCCCGACCGTGACAATCACATCCGGTCCAACGACTTCCTGGCCATGGACCAGTATCCGACGATCACCTTCAAGACCACCGGGATCGAAGGCGGTCCGGATGAGTGGAAGGTCACGGGCGACCTCACGGTCCGTGGCGTCACCCGCCCGGTTACCTTCGACGTCAGCTTTCTCGGCGCCAACCCGGACCCGTGGGGAAACACCCGGGTCGGTTTCGAGGGCTCGACCGTGATCAACCGGAAGGATTGGGGCGTCAACTGGAACCTGGCCATCGAGGCCGGTGGCGTCCTCGTGTCGGAGAAGGTGACCCTCGAGTTCGAGATCGCGGCGATCAAGCAGTCGTAGCGGACAGCTTCGCCGCCCGGTACCTGGTACTCGGTACTTGGTATCGCGCAAGACCAGGATCCGCTGCCAAGTACCCAGTACTCGGTACGTGTCAAGCCTATGGCCCGAAGGGCCGTAGGCTTGACACTCAAATGGCCCGGCAGAGCTTCGGCCGCACCGTCCGTTACCGCCGCACCAAGTTGGGGTTGAGCCAGGCGCGGCTGGCCGAGCTGGTGGGCCGGTCGGTGAGCACCATCCGCGCCTGGGAGACGGAGCGGTCGGTCCCGCGTGACCCGAAGACCCTGACCACTCTGGCGGCCATCCTGGGAGTCGACGAGCACTCCCTGTACGAGAAGGCGGGTGTGGCCCATGCCGACGGCCCGTCGGTCGAGACCAGCCCCACTCTCGAACAGGCGCTCGCCTCCATCTCCCCGGACGGGACCGTGGATATCGAGACCAGCCCCACCGTCGAGGAGGTGGCGGCCTCGCTGGCCCCCGACTCCGCGCCGGGGGAGCCGTATCGAGAGGAACGGCCGCACCCCACACCGCGTCGCCTCCGCGCCGTGCCGCGTCCGGCGCCACCGCGACCCGTACCCGAGCCGACGACCACCACGACCCTGACACCGGTCGTCGTCCGCGAGGCGTCGTACATCGAAGACCCGGCCCAGCGTCAGTTCTACAAGGTGCGGACCCTGGCCGCCGTGGTAGCGCTGGTCGCCATGACCATCGCCCTCCTCTGGGCGGTCGGCAATGGCCTCGAGGCGTTCGGTCGCTGGTGGGACGATCTGTTCTCACTCCTCCGTCTCTGAAAAAGACCGCTCCACAAGGAGCGACACGTGGCAGACTGTTGCCACCAGAGAAAGGAGGTGGTCCGAAGTTGTGTGAATCTTTGAGGACTCTGGAGGTGGCCGGTCGCTGAGCGGCGACGGCTTCGCCGCTCCCCCTTAAGGGAAGGTGGCGACTCCAAACCGGACCACCGAACTCCGATCACCACGGGACTGTCCGCCCGTCGGCCTGTGAACCCACAGGAGCGCGGTCGGGGTTGAAAACGATCGTCGGGGCCCCGTTGACGCGGGGCCCCGACGCGTTCAGACCGCGAAGCCGTGCTCGGTCATCCAAGTGTCGTCGAACATCTTGGAGAGATAGCCCCGACCGGAGTCGGGCACGATCACCACGACCAGCTTCCCTGGGTCCTCTGCAGCGACGAGACGGGCCGCATGGACCGCCATGCCCCCCGACCCGCCAGTGAGGATTCCCTCGGACCGGGCCAGCTCCCGTCCGGCGCGGAACGACTCGGCGTCGGTCACCTCGATGAAGCGGTCGATGATCTGGAGGTCCACCGTCTCCGGATAGAAGTCCTCGCCCACGCCTTCCACGTAGTACTGATGGATGTCGCCGTCCGGCCCGGCGGTGAAGATCGACCCTTGCGGGTCGGCGCCGACCACGACGACGTCCGGCTTCTTCGTCTTGAGGAACCGGGAGGTCCCGCTGATCGTCCCGCCGGTCCCGACCCCGGCCACGAGCACATCGACGGCACCTTCGGTCTGCTCCCAGATCTCCGGGCCGGTGGTGTCGAAATGAGCCTGGGGATTGGCCGGGTTGGAGTACTGGTCGGGGTGGAACGCTCCTTCGATCTCCGACGCCAGCCGCCGGGCCACGCCGTAGTAGGAGTCCGGGTCTTCCGGCAGCAGCTCGGTGGGGGTGACCACGACCTCGACCCCGTATGCCCGGAGCAGGTCCTGCTTCTCCTTGGAGACCTTGTCCGGGACGGTGCAGATGACCCGGTAACCCCGCACCGCGCCGACGATGGCGAGGCCCACTCCGGTGTTGCCCGAGGTCGGCTCGACGATGGTGCCCCCGGGTCGGAGCAGACCCTCGCGCTCGGCCCGATCGATCATCGAGACGGCGATACGGTCCTTGACCGAGCCGCCGGGATTGAGCATCTCCAGCTTGGCCACCAGGTTCCCCGGTGTATGGAATCGGGAGAGACGGACCAGCGGCGTGCCACCGATCACGTCGATCACGGAGTCATGGATCACGAGCGCAAACGGTACTGGGTACCGAGTACTTGGTACTTGGACCTACCGGGCGACCCATGGCAAGCCAGGTGCCAGATACCAAGTACCAAGCACCAAGTACCAAGTACGGCACTACGCGCCTTTCGCTTCCGCCCCGACGCCTCCGTAATCTCGAAACAGCATGATCTCCCGGCGGCTGACCCGCTACGCCTGGTTCGTCCTCGTCTTCAACGTGGTCGTGGTCCTCGTCGGGGCGACGGTGCGGGCGACCGGCAGTGGCGCCGGTTGCGGTCGGTCCTGGCCCGGGTGCCATGGCACCTTCGTCCCGCCACTCGAGGGCGACACGGTCATCGAATACGGCCATCGGGTCGTCAGCGGCATCGCCCTCGCCCTCGTCATGGTCCTGGTGGTCCTCGTCTGGCGGGCGACCGAGAGGGGCCATCCGGCCCGGCTCGGCGCGGGGCTCTCCATGCTGGCCATCGTCGGTGAAGCGCTGATCGGGGCCATGCTGGTCCTGGCCGAATGGGTCGCCCATGACGACTCCACCGCCCGTGTCGTCGCGGTTCCCCTCCACCTGGTCAACACCCTGTTCCTCCTCGCAGTACTCACCCTCACCGCCTTCTGGCTGGGCGGGGGCCCCGGGTTGCGTTGGCGCGACGCGTCACGGGGTTCGAGGAGGGCCGTCATCGGCGCCGGTGCGGGGCTGGCAGCTCTGGCGGCCACCGGTGCCATCACGGCGCTGGCCGACACGTTGTTCCCCAAGGGTGGCGATCTGACGGAGGAGGAGCATTTCCTCACCACACTGCGGGTGGTTCATCCCATCCTCGCCCTCGTCCTCCTGGCCCTGGCGTGGTTCCTGGTGAGCCGTGGGGCGGGGTCTCGCCGGCTCCTCGGATGGGTCCCGTTCCTGGTCGGTGCGATGGCGGCGAGTGGTGCAGTCAATGTCCTCCTGGGGGTCCCCTTGTGGACCCAGCTCGTGCACCTCGCCCTGGCCGACGTGCTGTGGGTCAGCTTCGTGTGGCTCTCGGCTCGTGCCCTCGCCCTGCCCGATCGGGCCCCCGAGCCCGTCGGCTGATCAGAGCTGTGCTTCCAACTTCTCCGGCTCGCCGACCGGCAGCTCGCAGACGAAGTTCCGACAGACGAATGCCCGCGCCGACCCGTCAGGGCCCGGCGTCCGTTCGGCGAGCAGGGGCACGTCGTCCGTCGGCTCCGTCGCAGTGGCCAGGGCGACGTGAGGGCGGAACCGTCGGTAGTGCACCGAGGCGAGGTCTTCCCAGTTCGGCCCCACGATGGCCAATTCGAGGGAGCGGCTCATGGCGTCGGCTACCGAGAGGTGATGGGCGACCATGCTGGGGTGACGGTCGGCAACGAGCCTCGCGGCGGCCACGGCCGATGCCGCTCGCTCGCGGAGCGTGGCGTCACCCGTGTACAGCGAGGCCAGGAGGAGTGCCTCGGCGGCCATGGCGTTGCCCGAAGGGTGGGGGTTGTCGGTGATGTCGAACGGCCGCTTGACCAGGTCGGGGCCGTCGTCGGGCGTGGTGTGGAAGCCGCCCTCGGGGCGGCTGAATCGGTCGAGCTCGCCGACCAGGGCCATGGCCTGCTCGTACCAGTTGGTGTCGCCCGTGGCGGCGTAGAGGGCGAAGAAGCCGAGGGCGAGTGAGGCATGGTCGTCGAGGAACCCCGGGCCGGACGCCCGGCCGTCGCGCCACGACCGCACCAGGGCATCGTCCCCGTAGAGCTCCCGGACGGCGAAGTCGCCGGCACGAACGGCGATCTCGAGGTATGCGTGGTCGTCGAGGGCCCGGCCCGCCTCGGCGAACGCCCGGATCGCCATCCCGTGCCACGATGTGACCACCTTGTCGTCCCGTTGCGGTCGGACCCGCCTCGCCCTCGCCTCGAGGAGATGCCGGTTGAGGTCGGCGATGTCTTCCGGCGGCGGACCGATCCTGCTCAGCACGTTGGCGCCCTCGAAGTTCCCCAGCTCGCTCACGCCGTAATAGGCGATGACCGCGTCGGCGCGCTCCCCCAGCACCTCCCGGATCTCCTCCGGGGTCCAGACGTAGAACTTGCCCTCGATGCCCTCGGAGTCGGCATCCTCGGCCGAGAAGAACCCGCCGTCGGGATGCATCAGGTCCCGTCTCAGGTAGTCCAGGGTGGAACGTGCCACCTCGACGAAGTCGGGCCGGTCCAGCTCGATGCCCGCCCACAGGTAGAGGCGGGCCAGTTGGGCGTTGTCGTAGAGCATCTTCTCGAAGTGGGGGACGAGCCACCGCTCGTCCACCGAGTACCTGGAGAAGCCCCCGCCGATCTGGTCGTGGATCCCGCCCGAAGCCATCTCGAGAAGCGTCTGGAAGACCATCCGGTCGGCCGACTCTGCCCATGGCCGCCCCATGATTCGGAGCAGGAACTCGAGGACCGGCTGCTGGGGGAACTTGGGCGCCCCGCCGAAGCCCCCGTTGATCGGGTCGAAGAGCGCTGCGATCCCGGTGTAGGCGGCCTCCAGATCCTCCTCGCCGGGCAGTTCGCCGGTCGGGATGGTTGCCGAGACGGCTTCGAGCACCCGGCTCGCCTGCTCGTGGACCTCGGCCCGGTTCTGTTCCCAGGCCTCGGTGAGCGCCTGGAGCAGTTGGGTGAAGGACGGCATCCCGTGACGTGGCGCGGGCGGGAAGTAGGTGCCGGCGAAGAAGGGCCGGGCGTCGTGGTCGAGGAACACGGTCATCGGCCACCCGCCCCTGCCGGTCATCGCCTGGACCGCCTCCATGTAGATGGCGTCCACGTCGGGCCGTTCCTCACGGTCCACCTTGATGTTGACGAAGTTCCGGTTCATCAGATCGGCAGTTGCGGGGTCCTCGAACGACTCGTGGGCCATGACGTGGCACCAGTGACATGAGGCGTACCCGACGCTGAGCAGGACCGGCACGTCCCGGGCCCGGGCCTCGGCGAACGCCTCGGGCCCCCACTCCCACCAGTCGACGGGGTTGTCCTTGTGCTGTAGGAGATACGGAGAGGTCGCGTGGGCGAGACGGTTGGCCACCACCCAAACCTAACGCCCGGGCGCCTACTCTCGACCCCGGATGAGGACGCTTCTCGTGATGCGCCACGCCAGGGCACTCCCCGCCGCTCCGGGGCAGAGCGATCACGATCGTCCGCTCGGTCCCGACGGGATCGCCGCCGCCCGGAGGATGGGCCGCCTCCTCGAGGATGTCGATCTGGTGCCGGCGCGGGTGGTGACGTCGACGGCGGTGCGGGCGCGCGCCACCGCCGAGCAGGCCATCGACGCGGGGGCATGGGATGCCCCGCTCGACCTGGAGCCCGGCTTCTACCAGGCGTCGGTGGAGGACGTCGTCGCCATCGTCTCCACCGCGTCCGAGGTGGAGCGGCTCTTGATCGTCGGGCACCAGCCGACGTGGGGGACCCTGGTGGCACACCTGACCGGCGAGAGCGTGGAGATGCGCACCGCCACGGTCGCAGTCGTGGGCCTGCCGGTGGACACGTGGGCGGACATCCTGTCGGTGCGGGGGAGCCTCGTCGGGGTCCATCACGCCCCGCCGGCGCCCGGTGTTTGAAGTTTCTCCCGCGATAGCGCCGGGAGACCGGGAAAATTGGGGGGTTCACAAAACGGGTCCGATGCGTATATTTGGGGACTCGGGCGTCCCGCCTGACATCTGCCACTGCCTGCGGAGGACTTGGGATTGATCTATGGCGACTGATTCGCGTTTCGACCGTTCGGATAAGCCCCGCCGGGTCCGGCTTCAATCGAAGCTGACCGATGAGCGGGGCCGTCTCACGACGGACCTCGTTTCGCAGTATCTGACTGCGATCGGCGAGTACGACCTGCTGACCGCGGAACAGGAGGTCGAGCTGGCGCAGAAGATCGAGGCCGGCGAGGAGGCAGCCGAGCGGCTCGAGAAGGGCGACTTCGCCAACAAGCGCGAGGAGATGGAGCTCCGTCGCATCGCCCGCCGGGGGGCCCAGGCCAAGGACGACTTCCTCACCGCCAACCTCCGCCTCGTCGTCGCCAACGCCCGGCGCTACGCCAACACCTCGGGAATCGACTTCCTCGACCTGATCCAGGAGGGCAACCTCGGTCTGATCCGCGCCGTGGAGAAGTTCGACTGGCGCAAGGGCTTCAAGTTCTCCACCTACGCCACGTGGTGGATCCGCCAGGCCATCACCCGTGCCATCGCCGACAAGTCGCGGACCGTCCGCATCCCCGTGCATCTCCACGACACACTGGCCGCGGTGCGCGCCGCCCAGGCGTCGCTCAAGGCAGAGCTGGGCCGCGATCCCCGGCCGGACGAGATCGCGGAGGAGGCCGGTGTCACCGTGGACAAGGTCGAGCTGGCGCTCAGCGTCGCCGACACCGTCTCGCTGGAGCAGCCGATCGGCGAGGACGGTGCCCAGCTCGGTGACTTCATCGAGGACGAGGACGCCGCCGACCCCGTTCAGCTCACCGAGGAGATGGACGTCGCCAATTCGTTGCGTCAATCGATCGAGCGTCTCCCCGAGCGGGAGGGCCGCATCCTCGCCCTCCGTTACGGGTTCTACGACGGGGTGCCACGGACCCTCGAGGAGATCGGCGACGAGTTCAACCTCACCCGGGAGCGAATCCGCCAGCTGGAGAAGCTGGCCCTGTGCCGTCTCCGTCACCCCTCGTTCGGCATCCGCGAAGCCGATCTGGTCTGAGCAGGATCAGTCCCCCACCCGAAGCGTGGGGGAAAGTACCACCGGCGGAGCAGAGCGGAGCCGGGGGTAGGGGGTGGTTCCCACCAAGCAACGGCCATGCGCGTCGTCGCCGGATGTAGCCTCAACCCATGCGACTTGGCGATCTGGTCGGGAGCGGGCCGTTCTCGTGCGGTCCCGACACCACGCTCTCCGAGGCGGCTCTGGCCATGGCGGGGTCCGACCTGGGTTCACTCGCCGTGGTGGAGGGCACCGCCCTTCTCGGCCTGGTGACCGAGCGCGACCTCCGGAACGCCGTGGCCCGCGGGATGGATCTGGACGCCACCACGGTGTCCGAGGTGATGGGGGTCGAGCCGGACACCTTCGACCCCGATCTCGACGTATGGGACGCGGCGGCCTGGATCGTCGAGTCCGGCTACCGCCATCTCCCCGTGGTCGACGACGAGGGGCGCCTTCTTGGCGTCGTGTCGCTTCGCGACCTGCTCAAATCCCTGGTCGACACCGTCTGAAAGAGGAGCGCCTCATGCTTACCGACTTCTTCTCCGACTTGAACTGGGCTGCCGTCGCCGTGGCCACGCTCGCCTGGTTCGGCTTCAGCGCCGTGTGGTATTCGCTGCCCCCGCTGAGCGGCGCCTGGGCGCGGGCCGCCAAGGTGGACATGAGCGCCCAGGACGAGAACTCACCGAGTCTGGTCACGTTCCTCATCCCCACGGTGGTCGCCTATCTGATCGCCACGATCGTCATCGCCCTGATCGTCGAGGCGATCGGCGTGGACACCCTCGAGGAAGGCGTCGTCCTCGGACTCGCGCTCGGCGTCGCGTTCGGCCTGATCAGCGCGGCGGTCACGCAGATGTACGAGCAGAAGGGCCGCCTCTACTGGCTGATCAACGGGCTGAACGGCCTGATCGCGTTCACCATCGTGTCGGTGATCCTGGCCGTCTGGCCTTGATCAGCCCACCGGCACCCAGACCAGCTTGAGGTCGCGGACCTCGATGTCCGTCTTCTCCAAAGGGATGCTCACCGTCTCGATCTGATCGGCCAACTCCATCTGCTCTCGGGTGAGCTCGGTGATCTCCTCGGCCAGCTCCGCCTCCAACTCGTCCAGTTCGCGCTCCTTGCCGCTCACCTTGGTCGCCTCGGCCTCCGCCCTCGCCTTCGCCTTCTGGGTTGCGGCCCGGCGTGAGGCCACCTGGCTGAGCGGGTTGGACCGCTTCCGGCCGCCGAGGAACGTCCCCAGCAGGTCGCCCACACCGGACAAGACCTCGCCCTGTCTCGATGCCGCCAGCTCCTGCTCGGCGGTGAGCATGCGCACGCGCGCCGCTTCCAACTGGTCCTGAACGCGTTCGATGCGGGCGGCGTACTTGTCCCGGAGCTTGGCCAGTGCGGTGTCCGCCGCTTCCTGAGCCACCTCCTTGCACCTGGCCACGAAGTCCTCCTCGGTCTCGCCGACACGGGAGTAGATCTTGAGCGCGGGGTTGCGGAACACCGTGAGGGCCCGGTTGGAGACGAGGTGGTCCTTGAGGGCCCCGTTGAGACCCTTCCAGAACGACGTTGCGGCGAGGTCGACGGCAGGGAGGCGGTAGGCGATGCTCGATGGTGGCTCGCTCTGGAAGTCGCGCTCGTCGTGGTCCACCGATCTGATCGAGGCGGGCTCGAGGGACCCCGAGAGGGGGAACACCACGGCCTCGTACTCCTCGCGATGCTCGACACCCGCCGCCGTGTCGTCGTAGAGCAGCCCGACCCGGGCCGCCACCGCCGCCTCGTGGACGGTGCCGCCGGTGATGGCGCCCACCTCGCCTGCCCAGGGCGCCGCCGGGTCGAGATAGGTCACCGGCACGCCGTCTGCGACGGGTGGGGCAACCGGCACCAGGTCCTCCTCGGCCATGGGGCCGCTCGGGGCATCCACTCCGGGTGGTGTGGAGTGGGCGGCCGCCGAGGCCGCGTCGGCGACGCTCTCCGCGGGGCCCGACATCAGGTCGGAGATCTGGTCCCGGGTCATCGGCCCCGCGAGGTACGACATCGCCCAGCGGGTGCCGAACACCTGCGGTGCCCCGCCCTTGGCGGTGTGGAGCACGAACTGGCGCTTGGAGAGACCGGAGATGAGACGGCTCAACTCGGCGACGTCCGCCCCACCGGCCGCCGAGTCGAGACCCTCCAAGACGCGTTTCTTGTCGTTCTCCGTCTGCAGGCGACCGATCATCCATGTGCCCGCGTTGGCCATGGCCTTGTAGTCCAGGTCGACCGGGTTCTGGGTGCTCACCACCATCCCCACGCCGTGCGCCCGCGCCTGCTTGAGGATGGTCAGGATCGGCAGCTTCGACGGCGGGGCGGCCGTGGGCGGGGCGAACCCGTACATCTCGTCCATGTAGATCAGAGCCCGGAGACGGCTGGTGCCGGGCTGGCTCCTGATCCATGTGACCATCTTGGAGAGGAGCAGGGTGACCAGGAACTGGCGCTCCTCGTCGCTGAGATGCGAGAGATAGACGACGGCGGCCTTCGTCGGGGTGCCCTCGAGCATCTCCGAGATGTCGAGAGGTGCGCCCGTCATCCACGCGTTGAACGATGGCGATGCCAGGAGCCCGTTCAGCTTCAGGGCCAGCTTCATCCGGTCGTCCTTGGAGATGAACGTGTCGATGTCGAAGACCCCCAGCTTGCGCACCGGTGGGTCGGGGATCTGGCCGACGAGGGTGGCCAGGTCGAGGTCGGTGCCCTGGCGCCACATCTTCTCGACGATCGCGGAGAGGAGGATGTGCTCGGGGCCGGAGACGGGGTCGGACTCGATCCCGGCCAGGGTGAGGATGGAGGAAACCAGCGAGCGGATCTCGTCCTGGATCACCTCGGCGGCGTCGTCCCAGGAGAGTGCGGGCACACGCATCGAGCCCAGGACGTTGAGACCGACGCCGGCGGCCGATCCGGGTGTGTACACGGTGACCCGGGCCGTCTCCTCGATGCGCCGGAGGCGCTCGGAGTCGATGCCGTCGCCTTCGAGACCCTTGCGCCAGGTCTCCGCGGTCTCGGCGGCGAGGTCGGCGACGGTCTTCCCGGTCTCGTCGGCCTCGGCCGGGTCGACCCAGGGCTCGAAGTCGGCCCCCTTCAGGTCCGGGAAGACGAGCGCCAGGTTTCCCATGTCCCCTTTGGGGTCGATGACGAGGCAGGGGATGCCGTTGAGGAGGGCCTCCTCGACGAGGCCGATCCCGAGACCGGTCTTCCCCGATCCGGTCATCCCGACGATGACGCCGTGGGTGGTGAGGTCGTCTCCGTCGTACACGAGCGGCTCGCCGCTCCCGACCTCCTTGCCGATGAAGAACTGGTGGGGTTCGAGGTTCACGGGGCCAAGCTACTAGCACCCGTGCCCAGGCATGAAGGTGCCGCCGGCGCGGGTAATTGGGTGAGGTTCGGGACGGGTCGCCCGTATCATCGGCTCGTTGTCGGGTCCAGCCCCGCCCCGGCGCCCAGGAACAATCCGAAGAGGAAGACCTTCTCCGATCGTGTCCGAAACCAACCAGATGAGCCCGTGGAGTGTGCTGCGCCAAGGCGTGCGTCTCATCGTGCGCCTCATCCGCATGCACCCGGCGTCCTTCTTCATCGGGGTCACCGGATCGTCCATGTACGCCTCGGCGATCATCGCCTCTTCCTTCGTCGTGGGATGGGTCACCGACAACCTGATCATCCCCACCCTCGACCGTGGTGAGCCTCCCGAGCTGCTCCGTGCCGCGGTGCTCATCGTCGTGGGTGTGGCGATGTTCAAGGCCGTCGGCATCGTGATCCGTCGCACCGCAGCCGGCTGGCTCCAGTTCTCGGTTCGCCGCGACCTCCGCAACATGCTCCTCGATCACCAGCTCCGTCTCCGGATGTCCTGGTTCGACCGTCATGCCGTGGGTGACCTGCTCGCCGTGGCCGACTCCGACACCGATCAGGGCACGTCGGTGCTCAGCCCCTTGCCGTTCTTCACCGGTGTCTCGCTCCTGTTGTTCGGCACGGTGACCCTGATCCTGGCTCGTGACCTCTGGCTCGGGATCGGGACCCTGGCCGGATTGGCCGTCGTGATCGCCATCGACATCAAGGGGAGCTGGATCACCTACGGGCAGTGGGAGAGCGTCCAGGTGGTGCGGGGACAGGTCTCCTCCATCGCCCACGAGAGCTTCGACGGTGCCCTCACCATCAAGTCGCTGGGCAAGGAGGACCTGGTCGCCGATCGCTTCGCCCAGGTCAGCGATCATCTCCGCGACAAGCTGATCGAGGTCCTCTCGACCTGGACCCACTACCAGGTCGTGCTCCGGGCCTTGCCGCAGCTGATCACCCTGGCGCTGATCGTGGTCGGCGCGTACCGGATCAGCGCCGGTGAGATCACGCCCGGTGACGTGGTGATGGTCGTCTACCTCCTCGCCCTCCTCGCCTTCCCCGTCCAGCTGATCGGCTTCGTGCTCTGGGACATGGCCGGGAGCCTCGCCGGCTGGCAGCGGGTGCAGGAGGTCTTCGACGCCCGCGACTTCATGGACTACGGCGAGATCAGCGCCCAGCCCGACGACGGTGCGGCGCCGATCGCCGCGGCCCAGGTCGCCTTCGGCTACGAGGAGAGCCCGGTTCTGGACGACGTCCGGTTCGACATCGAAGCAGGGAAGACGCTGGCGATCGTCGGCCCGACTGCGTCGGGAAAGTCCACGCTCGCCCTGCTCATGGCGCGCCTCTGGGACCCCCGGACCGGCCGGATCACGCTCGACGGCCGGGATCTCCGCGCCTTCGCCCGCTCCGAGTTGCCCCGTGAGATCGCCTACGTCTCGCAGGAGGCCTTCCTGTTCGACGCCACCGTGCGGGAGAACATCACTCTCGGCGACGACTACCCCGACGAAGAGGTCTGGGAGGCCGCCAAGCTCGCCGGTGCCAGGGAGTTCATCCTCGAGCTTCCCGAGGGTCTCGACACGCGGCTCGGCGAGCGGGGGACGAACCTTTCCGGCGGCCAGCGTCAGCGCATAGCCCTCGCTCGAGCGCTGATCCGCAAGCCCCGACTGCTCATCCTCGACGACGCCACCTCCGCGGTCGACCCGTCGGTGGAGGCGGAGATCCTGCGCTCGCTGAAGTCCGCGGAGCTCCCGTCGACGATCGTGGTCATCGCCTACAGGCCCTCCTCGATCCGCCTCGCCGACGAGGTGCTCTACCTCGACGAGCGTCGGGTCCTCGGCCACGGCACCCACGAGGACCTGATCCGGAGGGTGCCCGGCTACGTCCGCCTGGTCCAGGCATACGAGGAGGAGGCGCTGCGGGCGAGGCAGGAGGCGTCGTGAGCGAGCAGTACACGACCACCGCGGTCATCCGCCGCGCCATCACCGAGGCGCCCGCACTCGGTGAGGGCCTCACCCTGACGCTGGTCCTGGCGATGATCGGGCAGGCCGTCACGGTGGTCACACCGGTGGCGCTCCAGCAGATCGTCGATGGCGACCTGCTCGCACCGGGCGGCATCGACATGGCGTCCGTGGCGATCAAGGCGGCCATCGCCTTCATGGCGCTCGTGGTCGGTGTCGTCGTGGGCCGCGCCGCCCAGCTGCGGCTGGTCAGGGCCTCGTCGATCGGTCTCTCCGACCTGCGAGCCCACACCTTCCGCCACATCCTGAGGCAGTCGGTCCTCCACGTCCAGGCCGAGCGCCGCGGGAGCCTCGTCGCCCGTGTCACCTCCGACATCACCACCATCCAGGAGTTCATGGAGTGGGGTGGGGTCGGACTCCTCATCGCCGCCAGCCAGGTGCTCCTGGCCACCACCGCCATGCTCTTCTACCAATGGCGGCTGGCCCTGATCGCCCTGGCCGGGGTGATCCTCTACCTGCTGATGCTGCGCTGGTTCCAGAAGATCCTCACCCGGAAGTACGACCAGGTACGCAGCGAGGTGGGCTCATCGATGGCGGTGCTCAGCGAGGCGATCACGGCCATCCCGGTGATCCGCGCCTATGGGACCGAGGAGCGAACGAAGGCACGAGTGGCGGACGCCCTGCAACGCCGCTTCCGGGCCGAGTTCACCACCGCCCGGTTCGGGAATGCTCTCTTCTCCACCGCGGAGGTCTTCGCCGGCACCCTCACCGCCGTGATCATCGCCGCCGGCATCGCGCTGGGGACCACCCAGGGCATGTCGGCCGGCGCCCTGATCGCCTTCCTCTTCCTGGTCAATCTGCTCATCGAGCCGCTCCAGGTCGTGGTGGAGACGCTGGACTTCGCCCAGGCGGCGGCGTCCGGTCTGCGTCGCATCATGACCGTCCTCGACGGTGAGATCGAGATTCAGGAGCCCGACGATCCGCAGCCCCTGCCCCCGGGCGGTCTGAGCGCTCGGTTCGAGTCGGTCAGCTACTCCTACCCCGACGGACCGGAGGCCCTCACCGACGTCACCGTCGAGATCCCGGTCGGTGCCAGGGTCGCCGTGGTCGGTGAGACCGGCTCGGGGAAGACGACCTTCGCCAAGCTCCTGGTGCGCCTGATCGATCCCACCAGGGGCAGGGTCTACCTGGGTGACGTGCCGGCGGAGAGGATACGTCTCGCCGAGCTCAGGACCCGAGTCGGCTTCGTGCCCCAGGAGGGCTTCCTGTTCGACGACACCATCGCCAACAACGTGCGGTACGGGCGGCCCGAGGCCGACGATGCCGAGATCTACGCCGCCTTCCACGAGCTCGGGCTCGGTGACTGGGTGGACGGCCTGCCCGAGGGCCTCGCCACGCGGGCGGGCGAGCGCGGGAGCAATCTCTCGGCAGGTGAGCGGCAGCTGGTCGCCCTGGCGCGGGCCTGGATCGCCTCGCCCGACCTCCTCGTCCTCGACGAGGCGACCTCCGCGGTCGACCCCGCCCTGGACGTCGCCCTGCGCGCCGCCATCAATCGGCTCACGGAGCACCGCACGTCGGTGACCATCGCCCACAGGCTGGCCACGGCCGAGGCGGCGGACGAGGTGCTGGTCTTCGACCGGGGACGCCTGGTGGAGCGGGGCAAGCACCGTGATCTGGTCACCGCCGGCGGCGTGTACGCCGAGCTGTACGCCGACTGGGCCGCGGGCACCAAGACCGTCTAGGGCATCAGCCGTTGAGCAGCTCCTCATAGGGAGCTTCCCGGATGAGCCGGCGATCGTTCTCGTAGTCGACCTCGAGCGCAGCCTGCTCGGGCGTCACCCAGCGCACTTCGTCGATCTCGTCGTCGGGCTCGAGTTCGGCGCTGTCCGGCATGGGCCGCATGGCGAACCAGGCGACGCTCTTCGGGCCGTGCGGCGTCCAGTGCATGGTCTCGGGGAGGGTGGCGACGATCCGGCAGCGATACCCGGTCTCCTCGAAGACCTCGCGCAGGGCGGCGTCCACATCGCTCTCGCCGGGATCCACCTTGCCCTTGGGAAGTGTCCAGTCGTCGTAGCGGGGCCTGTGGACGATCAGCACCTCGACCCGTCCCCCTGGGGTGACCCGGAAGACCAGGCCACCTGCAGCCCTGACGGTGTTGCTACTTCGAGGTCTCAGGGTCGCGCTCCGGCTAGGAGCTGCGCACCGCGCGGCGGAAGAAGCCGGTCGGTGACGGCGCGCCCATCTCGTAGGCTCCGCTGAGGTCGATGCTCACGGCGTGGCAAACCTCGCAGACTCGTCTGGAGATGCCGCCGCCGATCTCCTGGGTGGGTCCGTAGGAGTGGAGGCCCTTCCGACAGTTCGGCTTGCCGTCCCGACGCCTCTCCCGTCTGGGCCGTACGTGGCTCACGGCATATCAGGCTACGGCCGGCCCCCTTGCCGACAAAGCATCTACGCATCGAGCACCTGTCGGATGCCGGCGGCGACCCGGTCGACGTCGACGAGGGCGTGCTTCTCGATGGCGAACTGCGGCCAGGGGACGTCGAACCCGGTGACCCGCACGATCGGTGCCTGCAGGTCGTAGAGCGCCTCCTCGGCCACCACCGCCGCCACCTCTGCGGCGACACCGGCCGTACCCTGCGGCTCCTGAACGAGGAGCAGGCGCCCGGTCTTGACCACCGAGGCGAGGACGGTCTCCCGGTCCCAGGGGAACAGGGTGCGGAGATCGATGACGTCGGCGGATACCCCCTCCCGCTCCACGGCCTGCAGGGCCACCGGGACCATGCCCCCGTAGGTGACCACCGTGAGATCGGAGCCTTCTTTCCGCAGCCGCGCCCGCCCGATCGGGAGGGTGTAGCTCTCCACCGGCACCGGCTCCCGGCCGGCCCGATAGAGGACCTTGGGCTCCAGGAAGATGACGGGGTCCTCCCCTCGAAGGGCCGCGGCCAGGAGGCCCTTGGCGTCCGTGGGCGTCGAGGGACAGATGACGACCAGCCCGGGGGCATGGACGAAGTAGGCCTCAGGGGAGTCGCAGTGGTGCTCGTGGGCGCCGATCCCGGCCCCGTTGGGCATGCGCACGACCACGGGGACCGTGGCGTGTCCGCGAGTGCGGTACCGGTAGCGGCCGAGATGACTCACGATCTGGTCGAACGCGGGGTAGACGAAGCCCTCGAACTGGATCTCGGCGATGGGTCGTGCACCGGCCAGCGCCATTCCGACGGCCGTCCCCACGATCCCGGACTCGTTGAGTGGCGTGTCGATGACACGATCCGGTCCGAACTTGGCGAGCAGTCCCTCCGTGATCCGGAAGACGCCCCCGGCCTGCCCCACGTCCTCACCGAGGAGGATCGTCGACGGGTCCGACTCCATGGCCTGGTGGAGGGCGTCGTTGATCGCCTCCGCCATGTTCATCTGCTCCGTTGGCCCCTCCGGGAGCTCGTCCCGACCCACGACCCAGACCTCGTCGGGCGAGAACACCGTCTCGGGCTCTCCATGCGCACGTTGCATCTCGTGCAACTGCTCCACGACGTGCCGGGGGATCCGGTGGAATCCGTGTCTGACGGCGTCGTCGCGTTCGGGAAGCGGACGGGCCTCGATCTCGGCGATGGCCGAGTTCACCGCGTCGGTGACCTCCATGGCCACCTTCTCGGCCTCGCGGTCGTCGAGGAGGCCCTGGTTCTCGAGGAACCTACGCATGCGGTCGATGGGGTCCTTCTTCCGCCACTCGGCGACCTCTTCGTCCGAGCGATACAGGGTCGGATCGTCTGCGGTCGCATGCGGGCCATAGCGATACGTCATGGCCTCGATCAGCGTCGGTCCATCGCCGCGGCGGGCACGCTCCACCGCGTCCCGGGTGGCCACGTATACGGCCACAGGGTCCATGCCGTCGACGCGGACGCCGGGAAAGCCGTAGGCATCGGCCTTCTGGGCGATCGTCGCCGAGGCCGTCTGCTTGTGGTACGGGACCGAGATGGCGTAGAGGTTGTTGGCGCAGAGGAAGACCGTGGGTGTCTTCCACACCCCGGCGAAATTCATCCCGGAGTGGAAGTCGACCTCCGAGGTGGCACCGTCACCGAAGTAGACGACCGTGACCGTGTCGTCACCGGTCAGCCGCCGGTAGTAGGCGTATCCGACCGCGTGGGGGAGTTGGCTGGCGATCGGGACCGTGACGATGCCCGTCTTGTACTTCTCCACGTCCCAACCCGAGTTGGGAAGGCCCTTCCAGTAGGCGAGGAGCACGTCTATCGGGAGGCCATGGGTGATCTGGACGCCATGCTCCCGGTACGACGGGAAGATGAAGTCGTCGGTTCGGAGGGCCATCGCCGAGCCGATCTGGACGGCCTCGTGGCCCTCGAGGATGGCGTAGGTCCCGATCCGGCCCTGTCGCTGCAGGGCGAGCATTCGCCGGTCAAGTTCCCGGGCCAGGACCATGTTCCGGTACATGGCCTGGTAGATCCCGGGCTCCAGTCCCGGGTCGTCTCCCACGAGGTTGCCCTGCGGGTCGATGATCTGCATGGCTTGGAAGATGCCTACGAGAGTACCGCCCTCGGCGCGACTCGGTCTAGTCCGGGCCGACCCGTACCCGTAGCCCGTACTCCGACATCGAACCTCTGGTGACATCGACGAGGTACCTCACGTAGCTGTTACCTTCGCGCCCATGCCGATCCTCAGGCCGGAGATCGACGCCCTCGTCTCCTACGAGGTTGGCCGACCGATCGAGGACGTGGTTCGTCGATATGGCGTCGATCCGGCCACGCTCGTCAAGCTGACCGCCAACGAGAGCCCGTTCGGACCGTTCCCCGGTGTGGTCGAAGCCATCGCCGAGGCGGCGAGCCTCAACCGCTACCCCGACAACCAGGCTTGGGATCTGAGTGGACGTCTTGCCGAAGAGCTGGGGGTGGATCGGGCCAACATCCTCTTCGGGAACGGAAGCACGGCCCACATCGCCGACTTCGCCTCCGCCGTGGGCGGCCCGGGCACGCGCATCGTCTACCCCTGGCCGAGCTTCATCATGTACCGCTACGCCGCCGCCTGGGCCGGCTCGGAGGCGGTGGAGGTCCCCGTCGACTCCGGGTTCCGCGTCGATCTGGCCGCGATGGCCGACGCCATCGACGACCGGACTCGGATGCTCATCATCTGCAACCCCAACAACCCCACCGGGACGATCCGGTCCGGGGACGAGGTGGAGGAGTTCATCTCCTCGGTCCCGGAGGACGTGCTCGTGCTGGTGGACGAGGCCTACGCCGAGTTCGTCGAGGACCCTTCCTACCGGGTCATGGACTCACTGGCGGTGCGGCGCCCCAACGTCATCACGCTGCACACCTTCTCCAAGATCTACTCCCTGGCCGGCCTCCGGATCGGGTACGCGGTGGGGCACCCCGACACCCTCGTCGGCCTGCGCAAGGCCCAGCAGCCGCTCACCGTCAACCGGGTGGCACAGGTGGCGGCACTCGCCTCTCTCGGCCAGCCCGAGGAGCTGAAGCGCCGGGTGGAGGCCAATTCGGCAGGACGGCACTACGTGTCGGGCGCCATCGAGGAGCGCGGCCTGCGGCACGTCCCGAGCCACACCAACTTCGTCTTCTTCAAGATGCCGGGTGACGATTCCAAGGCATCCGGCGAGGCGATGACCCGTCAGGGGGTGCTGATCCGCCCCATGGCCGGCGGGTGGATGCGGGTCACGATCGGGAGCTCCGAGGAGAACCGGCGCTTCGTAGAGGCCCTGGACGCCGTTCTCGAGGGCTGACATGCCCCTTCTTGGGCCTCGGGGCCCAGGCGACCCGAACATTTGGGTCTAGAGGCGCATGCCGGTGCCCTTCAGCTTCGGGGCCTCCAGACGAAAATGAGAGGGCCATGAGCCAGGGCCGTGGATGGACGTTTCCCGCATAGCCGAAGAGGCCAGCCGACTGCTCCCGCTGGCGCGGCGGGTCCTGACGCGCTACCACTACCCGGTCCGCTCCGTCTCCCACCTCGCCACCCACTCCAACATCATGTACCGGGTGGAGACCACGGCAGGGGTCCAGATGGTCCTCCGCGTCGGATCGGCGCATGGCAACACCCGGTCCAACATCGACTTCGAGGTGGCCTGGCTGGCGGCGCTGGCCCGTGACACCGATCTGGAGGTGGTCCGTCCCCTGCCCACCCGGAGCGGTGATCTGGTGGTCGACGAGTTCGATCCCACGGTCGAGAAGGAACGGGCGTGTGTCCTCTTCAGTTGGATCCCCGGCGAGCCGCTGGGCGCCGGCGGGCCGTTCGGCTACCGGATGCTCGGCGAGGTGTCGGCGACCCTTCACCAGCATGGCGCCACGTGGCGGCCCGTGTACCCGGAGGCGATGCGGCATTGGGACCGTGTCTTCTACTACGGGTCCGAGATCGACCCGGTGGTGATAGCCAACCCCATGTACGACCACATCTTCGACAACGCGATCAGGCAGACCCTGTCACGGGCCGGAGAGGTGGCCGAGCGCGTGATCTTCGAATCCTGGAGGTCGGGTCGGCCGCAGGTGGTCCATGGCGACCTCCACGAGTGGAACGTCCACCTCGCAGGTGGGAGGATTCACGTCTTCGACTTCGAGGACCTGATGATGGCCCTTCCCGCCCAGGACATCGCCATATCGCTGTACCACTCCCGAACCCGGCCGGATCGTGACCAGATCCAGGCGGCTTTCCGAAAGGGTTACGAGATGGTCGCCGAGTGGCCGGTCGCCGACGACGAGCAACTCGACGGGTTCATGGCGGCCCGCCAGGTCTTGCTGATGAACTACGCGGCGCGGACGCTTCCTCCTCAGGAAGCCGCCCGCTTCGTGGACGCGGTCTATCCCTGGCTCCGCGGCTACGTCGCAAAATACGGCTGATGCGTTTCGCCGACCGCCATCAGGCCGGGGTGGAACTGGCCGAGGCGGTCGCCGCCTTCGAGCCGGTTGATCCCGTGGTGTTCGCCCTTCCCCGCGGCGGTGTGCCCGTGGGTTACGAGGTGGCCCGCACCCTGGAGTGCCCCCTCGACGTGGTCCTGGTGAGAAAGCTCGGCGTCCCCGGTCATCCGGAGCTGGCAATGGGTGCCATCGCCGAGGGCGGGGTCACCGTCTGGAACGAGGACCTGATCGCCATGATCGGCATCCGGGAGGACGAGATCGCCGACGTCGTGGAGCGGGAGACGGAGACGCTGGCCCGTCAGGCCGAGACCCTCCGCCCTCCGGGTGCCCAGCGGATCGATCCGAACGGCCGGACCGCCCTGGTGGTGGATGATGGCCTCGCCACCGGCGCCACGGCCCTGGCAGCAGTAGACGCGCTCCGTCGGGAGGGCGCCGCCGAGGTCTGGGTTTGCGTGCCCGTCGGCCCGCCCGACACGGCGGCCGCGATGCGCCAGGTCGCCGAGCAGGTGGTGGTGGTATACGCCCCCGTCCGTTTCGGAGCCGTCGGCGCCTGGTACCAGAACTTCGAGCAGGTGGAAGACCGCGAGGTGCAGGCCCTGCTCCAGGACGCCCGGCTACGGTTCCCGCCGTCACCGAAGGAGGATTCCTGACATGCCCGAACTCGAGCCGTTCTGCACCATCGAGGCCCAGATGACCCCGCGCATGGTGGGTCGGACACCGGCGGGGGTGAGGATCGACTTCCCCTTCCAGGGCGTCGCCACGAGCCCGCATTGGGAGGGTGAGAGACCGGTGAACGGGGTCGACTACTCCACCGTGCGGGGCGACGGGAACATGGACCTCGACATCCACGCAGTCATCGGCGAGAAGCGGGAGTCGGTGGGGTATCGGGCGACGGGTGTGTCCGTCGTCCAGGAGGACCAGTCCGCCGAGATCAACGAGTTGATCACCTTCCAGACGGGCAACGACGACCTCGCCTGGCTCAACAACCGCATCGGGGTGGCCATCGGCCGCGGCGCAGAGGGCAAACTCAACCTCGAGGTCTATCTGATCGAGCGCTGACCCGGCAGGCCTGCGGCCTGCGGCGGACTTGGTACTTGGTACTTGGTACCAGGGGGGTGGAGCGGAGCTACACCCCCCTGTAGTCGGGCTTTCGCTTCTCCACGAATGCCCGGACGCCCTCCATGTGTGCCGGGGACCGTCCGAGACGATCCTGCTGCTCCCGCTCCGCGGCCAGCGCCTGGGAGAAGGGGGTCACCACGGCTTCCCTGATCAGCCGTCGTGTCGTCACCAGGGCGTCGGGCACCAGGTCGGCGAGGGACGCGGCCACGGTCAGCGCCCGGTCCGTCAGTTCCTCGTCGGGCACGGTCTCGGCGCACAGACCCCACGCCACGGCCTCCCCGGCGTCGAGGCGGCGATTGGTGAGTGCCATCTCCAAAGCCCTGCCCACTCCGATTGTGGCGGCGAGGCCCCAGGTCGATCCCGAGTCGGGGACCAGCCCGATCCCCGTGAACGCCGACACGAAGGTGGCGGAGCTTGCTGCGATCCGGATGTCGCAGGCCAGGGCCAGCCCGAGACCCGCTCCCGCAGCGACGCCGTTGACGGCGGCGACGGTGGGGATCGGGGCGTCCACCAGCGCGGCCACCATGGGATGGAAGATCCGTTCCAGGATGTCGCCCAGGTTCGGCCCGCGGGCCTCGTAGTCGGCGATCAGTTCGGTGAGGTCGGCCCCGGCGCAGAAGGCGCGGCCGGCGCCGGTGAGCACCAGGGCCCGCGCCTCGTCCCCGGCCCGCCCCACGGCCTCGACCACACCATGGGAGAGGGTGGCCTCGACGGCGTTGAACCGATCGGCGCGGGAGAGGGTGACGACGGCGACGTCACCGGTGAGGGAGTAGTCGACGCTCATGGAACGCGAATCGAAAATCGGGCAATGACCATGGGATTTCCTCGCTTTCCCCTATCGTTGCGAGGCAATTGTCGCATCATCGCGGCGTAGACATCGACCCGAAGGAGGGGCCGTGAACAAGACCGAGATGGCGGACAAACTCGCCAAAAAGGCCGACATCTCCAAGGCCAAGGCGGCGGAGATCATCGACATCATCTTCTCGACCAAGGATGGCGAGGGGATCATCGCTGTCGAGCTCGACGCCGGCCGGAAGGTCAACATCAGCGGCTTCGGGAGCTTCAGCACGAAGTCCCGTTCCGCCCGTCAGGGCCGCAACCCTGCCACCGGCGAGACCATCATGATCCCTGCCCGCACGTACCCAGCCTTCACCCCGGCGAAGGGGCTCAAGGATCGCGTGGTCCGCTGAGTCGATACGCACACGGATTGGTGAGGGGCCCTGGCGGGCCCCTCACTGCGTACTAGGCGGTGCCCCTGGCTAGCTTTCGGGGCATGGTCCCCCCACCGGTCGTCGTGGCCCACCGTGGCAGCAGGTATCTCTGGCCGGAGAACACCATGGTGGCCTTCGAGGGCGCCGTCGCCACGGGAGTGACACACATCGAGACCGATCTCCGCGCCACGGCAGACGGCGTGGTGGTGTGCCTCCACGACCCCACCGTGGACCGGACCACAGACGGATCGGGCCACGTGGCTGCCCTGACCTTCGAGGAGTTGGGCCGTCTCGACGCCGGGTTCAGGCATCGCGGCGACGGTGGTTTCCCATACCGGGGCGTGGGTGCCGTCGTGCCCGCGCTCTCCGAGCTCGTCACGTCGTTCCCCGACGTGCAGCTCGTGCTCGAGATCAAGTCGTCTTCCGTCATCCCCGGTCTGATCGGCCTGTTCGCCTCTCACGACCTCTACGAACGGGCCGTGGTCGGGTCATTCCGGGAGCGCTGGCTCGATGAGGTGAGACGCGCCTCTGGAGGCAGGATTCGCACTTCGACGGGCACCGGTGGAACTCGGGATTGGATCATCGCTGCCAGGACCGGTCGTGACCCCCGGGTGCCCGTGGCAGCACTGCACGTGCCCCTCCGCTTCCGCGGGGTCCCGGTCGTCGACGAGCGTCTGGTGGCGAAGGCGCATCGTCACGGTGTCCCGGTCCATGTGTGGACCGTGAATCGGCTCGAGGAGATGCGAATGCTCACCACCCTCGGTGTCGACGGCCTCATCACGGACCGGCCCGATCTGGCGCGGTCGCTGCACACGGAGCCGGTGGCATGATCCTCGCCCTGGCCATCCTGGCGGCGATCACCCTTGGCGGCTCGTTCGGAGAGGCCGGGGCATCCACGGTCAGCATCGAGTCGGGCACATTCGTAGTGGATCTCTACGTGGACGTGAACGTCTCCGCCGAATCGGTGGTCGCCCACCTCTCCACCGGCGTCGACGACACCAGGGTGCTGGCACTGGTCAACCGTGGCGGGTCCCGTTTCGGGATCCGCACCGAGCTTCCCCGCAAGAACTACATGGTGGTGTTCGAGGCGATCGCCGACACGCCGCATCTCTCCGATCCGGTGACCCTTGCCGATCTCGGGGCAGAGGTCGATTTCCCGGGCTCAACCGTGGCGACGGAAGAGCCCGAGGAGGAGCCGCGTGAGTCGACCCGGTGGGGGTGGCTCGCCGTCGCCCTCGGTGCCGCGTCGTTGTCGGCGCTCGCCTTCTGGGTTCTGGGAGGACGGGACGAGGACGAGGCGGCGGTGGATACGGTGGACCTGCCCGGCGGTGGGCAGGGGAACGAAGCAGTCGATTCCATGGACGGGGAACCCCGGGAGTGATCCTGAGACCTGCCCGACCCGAGGACGCCGCCACCCTGGGGCCGTTCCACGTCCGGTGCTGGCAGGAGGCGTATCAGGGCATCATCCCCGAAGAGTTCCTCCAGGGTCTCGACCCGGTGACGCGGACGGACCGCTTTGCACAACTCATCGCCGACGACGTCACCGACATGGTCGTCGTCGAGGACGAAGGGGAGCTGGCCGGTTTCATCTCCTTCGGCCCGGCCCGGGAGGTCGAGGGCATCGGGGAGGTCTACGCCATCTACGTGGGCTCGGATTTCTGGGGACGGGGGTTCGGGAGTGCGTTGCTGCGGGGCGCACAAGACCGGCTGGCCTCCGAGTTCGACCGCGCCATGCTCTGGGTCCTGACCGACAACACCCGTGCCCGCGCCTTCTACGAGCGTCACGGCTGGCGGGCCACCGGCGACTCCCAGTATCTCGACCTCGGTGGCTCCCGGGTCGAGGAGCTGCGGTACGACCGGCTCCTCAGGTGATCACCAGCGCCAGGTCGCCCCGGTAGGTCACCTTGAGGTTCCTCGGGTCGCCGGGCACCGCCGCGATCCTGGACCCGCCACGACGGCGGACCACCTCGGCCGTGTCGTGGGCCGGGGGGTAGGCGAAGCGGCCATAGGCATCGAGCAGGATCTCGGCGCGGAAGACCTGGGGGGTCTGGGCACTCATCACGTCGCCGACCGGCGCTCCACGCTCCCGATCCACCAGTGGGCCGGAGAGGGGCAGCACGGGCACGGCACCACCGTGGGTGCGTGCCGCGGCGAAGAGACGCTCCACGAGGCCGGGGAACACGTTGGGTCGGGCCCCATCGTGGATCCCGATCAGTTCGTGATCGCCCTGAACTGCCTCGAGACCGGCGATCTCGCTGGCGGTCCGCGTCGGTCCCCCGACGGCGAGCGTGACGCCCAGGGACTCCAGTTCCGCCTGCTGATCGGCACGGCAGACGAGGACGAGCTCGTCAACCAGGGGGCGGAGCCGACTCACGGTCAGCTCGACCAGGAGCCGGCCACCCAGTGGTGTCATCAGCTTGTCGCCCTCGAACCGCGTGCCGGAGCCGGCGGCGACCACGACCATGGCTCGAGACACCTGCCGAGGCTACCTTGCGCCCGTGATTCACCTCTCTCGTCTGCTCGTCCAGGAGCGGGATCGGATCTGCTTCGACGCACGCGGCGACGCCCGTGACGACGACCTCCCGCCGGGTCGCGCCGTGATGCTGGTCTCGGGTGTCACCGACGCCCTGAAGACGGTCCGTGACGGCGAGGTGGTGGACGCCGTCGACCGGGAATCGGTCGCCCATGTGGTTGCCTTCGCCGTGGATCGGTCGTTGCTCGAGACGCTGGGCGACGACTCGCTCACGGCTGAGGAGCTCGTGGAGGCGGTGCTTCGTCAGGGCGTGGACTGGGTGCTCGTCTCTCAGGACGAGTTCTTCCGACCCTTGAGGGCCCAGTAGGCCAGGATCGCGGCGACGCCCGTGGCCATGGCGGCCCCGGCAGGGACGGCCGCCCCGGCGAGCCGGTCCCGCATCGTCACCGCCGACTCGAACCGTCGCACCTCCCAGCCCCGCTCCTCGGCGATCGCGGCCAGGGCCGAGTCGGGGTTGACCACCACCGGGTGGCCCACCGCCTCGAGCATGGGCAGGTCGGTGGCGGAGTCCGAGTAGGCGTAGGAGGCGGACAGGTCGATGCCCTCCCGCTCGGCCAGCTCCACGATGGCTTCCGCCTTCTGGGGGCCGTAGGCGTAGAACTCGATGTTCCCGGTGTACCGGCCTTCCTCGTCCACTTCCGAGCGGGTGGCGATCACCTCTTCGATGCCGAGGTAGGTGCAAAGTGGGCGGACGATCTCCTCGGGGCTGGCGGAGACGACCACGACACGATGTCCCTTCTTGCGGTGGTCGTCCACGAGGGCGAGGGCCTCCGAGTAGACGAGTGGCGTCACCACCTCGTCGACGGTCTCGGCGACCAGGTCCATGACCTCCTGGCGGCTCCAACCACGCACGAGGTTGGACAGCTCCTCCTTGACCCGCTCCAGCTGGTCCTCGCCTGCGCCGAAAGCCCGGTAGTACGCCTGGGCGATGCCCGCCTTCGCCAGCGTCACGCCGCCGAGCATCCCGGCCCGGAACATTGGGCGCGTGAAGGCGAGGGTCGAGGAGCGGGCGATGATCGTCTTGTCCAGGTCGAAGAAGGCGCCGACGGCCATGGGCGGAAGTTACCGGTGACAAGGGGATTGTCTGCCGATCCGACCGGTCATATGTTCGAGCCATGGGGAGGGAGAGGGGACATGTCCTGGCGGTCGCCGCCGCAGACCCCGTGATGTCGGTCGTGGCGCCCATCGCGCTGGCGGCAGCCGCCGGGACCGCGCTGGTCGTCGACCTCGGCCAGACCCTCGGCAGGGAAGGAAAGCGGACGTTGGCCGACGTCGCCGCCGAGGGCCCGACCAGCTCCGAGGCGATGCCGGCCAGGAGGGGCGTCGCCGTGATCCGGGCGGGGGGACTCGACCCTGTCGAGACCGCGCGACTCGTGGACCGTCTGGCCACCGGATGGCCGGCGATCGTGGTCCGGCTCACCGGTGGTGAATGGCCGGGACCGGTGGCACCCGTCCACCCGCTCTACCCCGGTGTCCTGGCGCCGAGGGATCGCCGCCCTGCGGTGTGGCAGCGAGTCCGGGGCGGCTCCGACGCGCCCGGCCCGGGCCCGGTGATCCCGCCTGCCGGCGCGGCAAACGTGCGACGCATCCTCGCCGGCGGGGTGCCGCTCCCGGGGCGGTGGCTCCGGTCGTGGCAGGTCGTCTGGAGGCTGCCGTGGGCGTGATCGACAGGGTCGCCCGGGCCGTGGCGCTGTCCGACGTGTCGCTGGACAGCACCTCGGTCGAGGCCGAGGCCGCCCGGATCCTGGCCTCGGAGTCGCCCTGGCGAGTTGCCGAGACGGTGGGACCCGTGGTGGCAGGCGTGCTGGGCATGGGCCCGATCCAGTCCCTGCTCGACGACCCGGAGGTGACCGACGTGCTGGTCAATGGTCCCGACCACGTGTGGGTCGACCGGGGCCGTGGCCTGGAGCGCGCGGACCTGCGCTTCGGGTCCGCGGGGGCGGTCGTCTCCATGGTGGAGCGGGTGATCGCCCCGCTCGGCCTGCGGATCGACCGCGCCATGCCGATGGTCGACGCCCGACTTCCCGACGGGAGCAGGCTGCATGCGGTCCTGCCGCCTGCTGCGGTCGACGGGCCGCTCGTGGCGGTGCGCCGGTTCACCCAGCGGGTCGCCTCACTCGACGACCTGGTGGCGTCGGCGACCATGACCGCCGCGCAGGCCGAGACACTGTCCCGGGCCGTCGAGGCCCGTGAGACCATCGTCGTGTCCGGCGGTACGGGTGCGGGCAAGACCACCCTCCTCAATCTGCTGGCGGCACACATCCCGCGTGAGGAGCGGGTGGTGACCATCGAGGACGCCGCCGAACTCTGCTTGCCCGGTCACGTGGTCCGCCTCGAGGCGCGCCCTCCCAACGCCGAGGGTGCGGGCGAGATCACCATCCGTGAGTTGGTCCGCTCCGCCCTGCGTCTCCGGCCCGACCGGCTCATCGTCGGAGAGGTGCGCGGCGAGGAGGCCTTCGACCTGATCTCTGCCCTCAACACCGGGCATCGGGGATCGATGACCACCGTGCATGCCAACTCGCCGCAGGAGGCGATGTGGCGGCTCCAGACCCTCGCCCTCTCCTCGGGCGTGGCGTCGGAACCGGCCATCACCCGCCAGCTCCGCGCCGCCGTCGACCTCGTGGTCCAGATCGAGAGGACCCCCGAGGGCCGGGTGGTGAGATCGATAAGCCACCGGGATGATCTCGAGGAATGGTGATGGAACTGGTCCTCATGGCGGTGGCGGTGGGTCTCGGTGTCGATCTCCCCCTCCTCGCCTTCCTCGGCCTCGTCCTGTTCTTCCCGTGGGGCTTCGCCCTTCTGGCACTGGTGGTCGCCTGGCTGGGGAGAAGGGCCCGCGAAGACCGGTCGACCAGGTTCCTCGAAGGCGTCGCCGCCGAGCTGCGATCCGGGGCATCCCTACGGCAGGCCGTGGCCGCGTCCGCCGCCGCCGTCGGAGAGGCGGATCTGGCTGCTTGCGCCATGGATCTCGGTCACGAGGATCTGGGAGCCCGCGCCGCTTCGGTCTTTCCCGACGTCGGAGGGGAGCTGCAGGTGACGGTGTCCACCGCCGCCCGCTCGGGTTCGGCGTCGGCCGACCTGTTCGACGAGTTGGCTGCTCTGGCCATGGCCCACCGGGAGCTGCGGCGAGAGGTCAGGGTGGCGGCCGCCCCGGGACGTGTCGCCGCCGGCATCTTCCTCGGCGCCCCCGTCTTCTATCTGGGTCACCGTTGGGCCACGGGTGATCTGGCTCCGCTCCTCGCCGCTCCCGCGCAGCGCACGGCCGCCCTCATCGGCCTGGCCCTGTTCGTCGTCGGTTTGCTCGGCGCGCTGATCGTGCTGTGGAGGGCGAGGTGACGATCTTCCTGGCCGTCGTCTGCGCCGGCCTCCTCATCCGTCGACCACGCCTCGATCCGCGGCCCGTGCCTCTTCGCCTCGTTCTCATCGTGATCCTGATCGAGATCCGGTCGGGTCGGTCCGTCCTTGCCTCGCTCCAGGCTGCGTCCGCTCGTCTCCCCGAGCACGCCGACCTGGCTCGTGCCGCTCGGCTGGCGTCCGTGGCCGGTTTGTCCGCGTCCGTGGCGGTCGCACCACGTGACCTCCGGCCACTGCTCGCTCAACTCGCCCGGGCGCAGCGATCCGGTGCATCGCTCGCGGGGACGGTGCGGCGCCTGATCGACGACGACCTCGCCGAGGAGCGCACGGAAAGGCTCGCCCGGGCCAGGTCGCTGCCGGCCCGTCTGATGATCCCCGTCACGCTTCTCATGCTCCCCGGAGTCGTGCTCCTGGTGTACGCGCCTTCCCTCATCGCCGTCTTCGAAGACCTGGTCGGAGGGCTCCCTTGAGGACATCCGCACTTCTCCCCGCAGCCGGTCGGTCACCGGCAAGGAAGGAGTGTCGACATGACACGTTTGTGGACCCGGCTGGTCGCCGGCCTGGCCTCGGAGAGGGGCCAGGGCACCGTGGAGTACTTCCTGGTCATACTGGCGGCCACCGCCCTGGCCATCATCGCCTTGCGGTGGCTGCAGCAGGGCAGCGGCGGAGGGCTCCTCGGGAACCTCTTCGGCCGGATCATCCAATGGGTGATGGGCCGCTTCTGAGGTCCGAGCGAGGGAGTCTCACCGTGGAACTGTTCCTGGTGATCCCGATCGTGGTGCTGGTGTTGGTGGCCGGGCTGCAGATGGTGGCGATCGCCAGGTCCCGTCTCGAGCTGGCGGCTGCGGCCCGGGATGGAGCCAGGGTGGCCGCGACCAGCCCCGACCCGAGGAGGGCGGTGGAGGCGACTCTGGCTGCCCTGCCTCCGGAGGTCCGGCCGCGTGCCCGGGTCACCGTGACCCGTCCATCGGTGCCCGGTCGTCATGCCCGCGTGGCGGTCACGATCCGGCATCACCTCGGCTCCCCGTTCCCGCCGGGCGTGGGCTTCGACCTGTCCGCCGAGGCGGCGATGGTGGTGGAGCGATGACGGAGAGGGGGTCGGCCACGGTCCTCGCCATGGCCATCGCCGGCCTCCTCGCCGTCTGTGTGGTGGGTGTCACTGCGGTGGCGATGGCGCTGACGGCCCGGGAGAGGGCGTTCACCGCGGCGGAGGCAGCCGCCCTGGCGGCGGCGGTGGCGTCCTACCCCGGGACGGGCCGAGACTCTCCGGCGCTCGAAGCGGGCCGGGTCGCCGCGGCCAACGGCGCCCGTCTCATCGGCTGCATCTGCCCGGTCGAAGGCTCGTTCGGCGCCCGCACGGTGACCGTCGAAACCATGGTGGAGACGGTGCTCCCGATCTTCGGGCGGCTGCGGATCCGGGGAGCGGCACGGGCCGAGTTCGACCCGGCCGCCTGGCTCGGATTCTGACCCCCGGGGATATGCTCGCCCCGTGGCTGCCTCCCGCACCGAAGTCATGCGAATGCTCGCCGAGATGGCTCGTCTCACCGCCCTCGACGAGGGGTCGCCACAGTCCTTCAAGGCGCGGGCCTATGAAGCGGCGCTGGCAGGCGTCGAGGGGCACCCGGGCGAGCTGAGCGGGTTGTCCAAGACGGAGCTGACCAAGATCAAGGGCGTCGGCAACTCGATCGCCGAGAAGATCGTCGAGCTCGATCGCACGGGCACCGTCCGCAAGCTGGAGGAGCTGCGAGCCAAGTACCCGCCGGGGTTCGTGGAGTTGACCCGCATCCCCGGGCTCGGCCCCAAGACCCTGATGATGCTGCGCGAACGGCTCGGTGTGGTCGACGTCGAGACCCTCAAGGATGCGCTCGACGCCGAGAGGCTGCGCCAGCTGCCCGGGCTGGGGGAGAAGTCCGAGGAGAGGATCCGCAAGGCCATCGAGCGGCTCGGGATGCACGGCAAGGACCGGCGCACTCCGCTGTACGAGGTCTACGGGATGGCCCAGGCACTGGCGGCACGGCTCGCCGACCTCCCCGGGGTGGAGGACGCGCTGCCCTGCGGTTCGATCCGCCGCTTCTCGGACACCATCGGCGACGTCGACATCGTCGTCTCCACCACCGACCCCGCCACGGTGATGAAGGCCGTCGCCGACCTGCCGCATCGCGCCGAGCTCGTCGGGTCGGGAAAGACCAAGACCTCCTTCCTCACCCACGAGGGGCTCCAGGTGGACGTCCGGGCCGTGCACCCCGACCAGTTCGGGTCGGCACTCCTCTACTTCACCGGCTCCAAGGTGCACAACATCGCCCTGCGGCAACGTGCGATCGACCGGGGCTGGCTGCTCAGCGAATACGGACTGTTCGAAGGGGAGAAGGTGGTGGCATCGGTCACCGAGGACGAGATCTACGAGGCCCTGGAGATGGAGTTCGTGCCGCCACCGCTGCGCGAGGGCCGCGGTGAGGTCGAGGCGGCCGCCGGTGACGGGCTGCCCAGGCTGATCCGTCGCGAGGACATAGCCGGGGACATGCACTACCACTCCGACCGGTCGGGTGACGGTCGGTCCGGTCTGGAGGAGATGGTCGAAGCCGCCATCGAGGCCGGATACAGATACGTCGCGTTCACCGACCACGGAGAGGACCTCACCATCAACGGCTCGAGCCGCGAGGAGATGCTCCGCCACCGCGACCGTATCCGCAAACTCGACGACCGGTACCCGGAGATCGATCTCCTCTTCGGGTGCGAGCTCAACATCGGCCCCGACGGGGACCTCGACTACGACCCCGGGTTCCGTCTCGAGTTCGACTGGTGTGTGGCGTCGATCCACTCCCATTTCGACCTGCCCGCGGAACAGCAGACCATCCGGGTCCTCAAGGCGCTGTCGGATCCGGCGGTGAACGCCATCGGGCATCTCACGGGCCGTTACGTGGGCCGTCGGCCGGGTGTGGAGCTGGACGTCGACGCGGTGCTCGAAGGTCTGGCCACGACGGGAGTCGCTCTCGAGGTCAACGGAGCGCTGGACCGGCTCGACGCCACGGACGACGTGATCCGGAGGGCCATGGCCGCCGGTGTCGACGTCGTCATCGACACCGATTCACATCACACCCGCGAACTGGTCCGCATGGACTACGGGGTCACCTGGGCCCAGCGTGGCTGGGCTACGGTGGATCGCGTCCTCAACACCCGGCCGATCGATGAGATCAGGGCGCGGGTGGCCGGCCGCCGCTGACCTACAGGTAGTCGTCGCGCTGCTGCTCGGCGCGGGCGGCGCCGATCTGGGTCTTGACCGACTTCTCCTCCTCGGGTGGAGGGAGGACGGCGGGGACGCCCAGCGAGTCGAGCCACAGCTCCCGGGCCCAGCCCATGGTGTGGAAGAGGTGCTGGGCCTCCTCGTCGGAGACCTCCTCGTACTTCTCCCGCATGATCCGGGCGAGCTCACCGTTGGCATGCTCGGCCATCTTCCCGATCAGCTCCCAGTTGGCGAAGTCCTTGGACTCGGCCTCGACGATCGACTCCGCAGCGGCAAGTTGACCGGCCACCGGCCCGCCCTGGCCCCTGGCAAGGTCCATGGCGGCGACCAGGGCCTCGGCCTTGACACGCACGGCCTTACGCCCCGGTGTCTCCACCGACGGGTCGAGACCGGCCACCTCGAGGATCTCGGTCACCTTGTCCTGATGGGTCATGGTCTCGTCGAGGTACTTCTGCCATTCCTCGCGCACGTCGTCGTTGACGGCGCACTCGATCGCCTTCCGGTAGATCTGCTCGCCACCGAGCTCGGTCTCGTACGCCTGGTACAAGAGCTCGTTCAGTTGGTCTCGGTCCACGTCTGCTCCTTGGTGTGGGACAGAGGGCAATTACCCCCGGCGATGGAGCGGAAACTCCGAGATCCTTGAATTCTCGGGGCCGAGTCGTGATGCTGTGGCCGTTGACGACGACCAGGTCCGAATCCGCCCCGGCCCGCGAGACCTACGTCCTCGACACGTGTGTCCTCCTCGCCGATCCCAAGGCACCCCTCCGGTTCGAGGAGCACGACCTGGTGCTGCCCCTGGTCGTGGTCGAGGAGCTCGACCGGATGAAGGGGCGGATGGACGAGGTGGGCGCCAATGCCCGCGCGGCGATAAGGCTCCTCGAGGAGCTGGGTGCCTCCAGGCCGGGTGGTCTTCGTGACCCGGTAGCACTCGCCACCGGCGGTTCCCTCCGTATCGAGCTCAACGGGGTGACATCGGACCGGCTGCCCGCGGTGCTCGACCCGCACACCTCCGATCATCGGATCCTGGCCACCTGCCTCAATCTGGGCGGCGTCCTGGTGACCAAGGACGCATCGCTTCGTATCAAGGGTGCGCAGCTCGGGGTTTCGGTTCAGGACTACAAGGCGGACACCGCCCCGACCCAGCAGGTGAGACAGGGGATCGTCGAGCACCAGACCGACGCCGACACCATCGACCGCCTCTTCGAGGAGGGCAAGATCGCCGTGGACGGCGTCGATGCCGTGGTCAACGAGTTCGTCGTCCTCCGCTCGGGAATCTCCCGTTCGGCTCTCGCCCGCGTCATCCAGACCGGCCCGGAGACCGTCATCGAACGGGTCCCCACCCACGTGCGCGCCTTCGGTGTCGAGCCCAAGAACCTGGCCCAGACGGTGGCCCTCCACCAGCTGTTGGATCCGTCGATCCCGGCGGTCTCGCTGATGGGCATGGCCGGCACGGGCAAGACGTTCCTCGCCCTGGCCGCCGCCCTGGAGCAGGTCCTGGAGCAGCGCCGCTACCGGCGGGTGTCGGTGTACCGGCCCCTGGTCGCGGTGGGACGCCAGGAGGTGGGCTACCTGCCGGGCGACCTCGGGGAGAAGCTGGCGCCGTGGATGGCGGCGGTGCACGACAACCTGTACGCGCTGTTCTCCGACGCCGGGCCCGAAGGAGCCAGGGACGCCATCGAGGAGCTGATCGAACGCGGCGAGCTGGAGATGGCGGCCATCACCTATCTCCGGGGCCGGTCGATCACCGGGGAGGTCGTGATCATCGACGAGGCTCAGAACCTGGAGCTCTCCACTCTCAAGGTGATCCTGACCCGGATGTCCCAGGACTCCAAGGTGATCTTCTGCGGTGACCTCTCCCAGGTGGACAACCCCTACATCTCGCCGTTCGGCGGGATGGCCGCGCTGATCGAGAAGTTCCGGGGGTCGCCACTGTTCGCCCATGTCACCCTGCAGCGATCGGTGCGCTCACCGCTCGCCGAGATGGCGGCGACGATCCTCTAGCCCGAGGCGAGACGTTCGCGTCGGGCCGCGAGCAATTCGAGGGCCCGGTCGAGTGTCATGGTCGACGGGTCGTCACCCTTGCGCAACGATGCGTTGACCTCGCCGTCGGTGACGTAGGGCCCGAACCGGCCCGTCCGCACGGTGATCTTCTTCCCCGTGCCGGGCTCTTCGCCGAGCTCGGCGAGCACCGACGAACGCGCCTGGCCGCGGCGGCGGGGCGGCTCGGCGAGGAGCTGCAGCGCCTCTTCGACCGTGATCGTGAACAGCTGCTCCTCGGTCTCCAGGCTGCGGCGGTCCTCGCCCCGCTGGATGTACGGGCCGTATCGACCGTTGAGGGCGAGGATCTCGACGCCGTTCTCGTCGTGGCCGACGACACGCGGCAGCGAGAGGAGCCTGAGCGCGTCCTGGAGCCCCATCTCGTCGAGGGTCATGCCCCGGAGCAGCGACGCCCGCTTCGGCCGTTCGCTCGAGCCTTCCACCTGCTCGCCCAGCTGGACGTACGGGCCGAACCGGCCGGTCATGCCGTAGACGGTGAGCCCGGTCTCGGGGTCGCTCCCGAAGATCTTGGCCCCCGCGTTCTGGCTCTCGATCAACTCGATGGCCTTGGTCACGGTGAGCTCGTCCGGCGGCAGGTCGTCGGGGATCGACGCCCGCTCGGTGCCCCGCTCCACGTATGGGCCGTAGCGGCCGACCCGGGCCACCACCTCGTTGCCCTCTTCGTCGACGCCGATCGGGATGGTGCTCACCTCCCGGGCGTCGATCTCGTCGAGCCGCCGGGCGATGGTCTCACGGAGCCCATCGTCGCCGAAGTAGAAGGAGGACAGCCAGGGCACTGCCTCCTGCTCGCCGGCGGCGATGGCGTCGAGGTCGGCCTCCATGGCGGCCGTGAAGTCGTAGTCGACGAGTTGGGGGAAGTGCCTCTCCAGGAGCGTGACCACCGCGAATGCGGTGAACGAGGGGACGAGGGCGGTGCCCTTCTTGAACACGTAGCCCCGGTCCTGGATGGTGGTCATGATCGAGGCGTAGGTGGAGGGCCGGCCCACGCCCAGCTCCTCGAGACGCTGCACCAGCGACGCCTCCGTGTACCGGGCGGGCGGCTTCGTGGTGTGGCCGGTCGGTTCGAGACGCTGGACCGACAGCGTCACGCCCTCTTCGAGGGGGGGCAGGACGGCCTCGTCGTCTTGGGGCTCCTCTTCGTCCGATCCCTGGACGTAGGCGGCGAGGAAACCCGGGAACGTGATGGTTCGGCCGGAGGCGCCCCAGACGGTGTCCCGCCCGTCGGCGGTGGCGGCGCCGATGCGCACCGTCACGGTGACACCGACGGCGTCGGCCATCTGGGATGCCATGGTCCGTCGCCAGATGAGGTCGTAGAGCTTGGCTTCGTCTGGACCAACCTCCCGGGCCACCTGCTCGGGTGTCTTGAAGGTCTCGCCGGCGGGACGGATGGCCTCATGGGCTTCCTGTGCGCCTTTCACCTTGGAGGCGTAGCGACGCGGCGTCTCCGACAGGTATTGCTCGCCATAGATCTTGGCGACCTGCGCCCGTGCCGCGGAGACGGCGATGTCGGAGAGGTTGACGGAGTCGGTGCGCATGTACGTGATGTATCCGTTCTCGTACAGACGCTGGGCCACCGACATCGTCCGGCTGGACGAGAACCGGAGCTTGCGACCCGCCTCCTGCTGCAGCGTGGAGGTGCGGAAGGGCGGTTGCGGGCTCCGCTTGTAGGGCTTGGTGTTGACCGACCTGACCTGGAACGGGGCATCGATCAGTCCTTCGGCCAGGGCCTCCGCCTCCCGGCGACCCAGGACGAGCACTCCCTCCTTCGGTCGGCCCTGCTCGTCGAAGTCCCTGCCGGTGGCGACCCGGCTCTCGTCGATGCTGAGCAGCTCGGCGGAGAACGTGCGGTCGAGGTCGTCGGCGCGGGCGAAGATCCCGTCGACACCCCAGTAGTCGGCGGGGACGAAGCGGATCCTCTCCCGCTCCCTTTCCACCACGATGCGGACGGCGACGCTCTGCACCCGCCCCGCGGAGAGACGAGGCTGGACCTTGCGCCACAGCACGGGGGACACCTCGTAGCCGTAGAGCCGATCGAGGATCCGCCTGGCCTCCTGGGCCTGGACCAGCCGCTCGTCCAGGTCCCTCGGGTTGGCGAACGCTTCCTCGATGGCGGGCTTGGTGATCTCGTGGAAGACCATGCGACGCACCGGCACCTTCGGCTTGAGCACTTCGACCAGGTGCCATGCGATCGCCTCGCCCTCCCGGTCCTCGTCGGTGGCGAGATAGAGGACGTCCGCGTCCTGGAGGGCCTGCTTCAGCTTCTTCACCTGTTGCGACCGCTCCCTGGGCACGACGTAGAGCGGTCTGAAGTCGTTCTCCACGTCGACGCCGAGCCGCGCCCATTCACTGCCCCGGGCGGTGGCGGGTATCTCCGAGGCGGATCGGGGCAGGTCGCGGATGTGGCCCATGGAGGACTCCACCACCGCGTCCTGGAGGAACGAGGAGATGGTCCGCGCCTTCGTGGGCGACTCGACGATGACTAGGGGTTTGGGCATCGGATCTATGAGTTGACCGGAACGTTGTACCGAATGTCAATACGGATGATGCGTCATCATCGATGGTTACCGTGGCTCGCGTGAGCCGGTACATCGCCCTCGAGGGTGTCGACGGCAGCGGGAAGAGCACCGTCGTCACGGCCCTGGCCACCCGTCTCCGGGAGATGGGGGAGACCGTTGTCACGGTCCGGGAACCGGGCGGGACGCCGGCCGGCGAGGTGATCCGGGGCCTGCTCCTCGACACCGCCCACCTGGACCTGCGGGCCGAAGTCCTGTTGTTCGCCGCCCAGCGGGCGGTGCTGGCGGACGAGGTGGTACGTCCCGCCCTGGAGCGCGGCGACTGGGTGGTCAGCGACCGCACCTACTACTCCTCCCTCGCCTATCAGGGTCGGGCGAGGGGCGTCGGGGAGGAATGGGTCCGCCAGGTCAACGAGTGGGCGGTGGATGGTCTCGTGCCCGATCTCGTCGTGATCCTCGACGTCGACCCCGAGGAGGCGCTGCAACGCCAGCATCGAGCCGACCGGATCGGGAGCGAGGGCGTCGACTTCCAGCTGCAGGTCCGAGCCGCCTACCTCGACATGGCGGAGAGGGAGGCGGAGCGAGTCCTGGTCCTCGAGGGGGGCATGGGGGTGGAGGAGATGGTGGATGCCATCCTGGAGAGGCTGGGGAGATGAGCGGGCTCTTCGACGACGTCATCGGTCACGAGCGCGTGATCGCGCTCCTCGAGTCGGAGATCGCCTCGCCGTCGCAGGCCTACCTGTTCGTCGGGCCCTCGTCGATCGGGAAGGCCATGGTGGCCGTCCGCTTCGCCGCCGGGTTGTTGGAGGCTCTCACCGATGGCGACGAGGCGAAGGAACGCTCACGACGACTCGCTTTGGCCCGATCTCACCCCGACCTGGTGGTGGTCGAGCCGGACGGGGTGGCGAGCATCGGGGTCGACCAGGCCCGGGAGGTGGTGCGCAAGGCGTCGATGGCGCCCGTCGAGGGCGCCCGCACCGTCTTCTTGATCCCCGAGGCCGGCACCCTCACGGAACAGGCCGCCAACGCCCTGCTCAAGACGCTCGAGGAGCCGGGTTCCACCGTCGTGTTCCTCTTGGTCGCCGAGTCCGAGGATCAGTTCCCGGCAACGATCGCGTCCCGTTGCCGGGTGGTGCGGATGGGCCGCGTGCCCATCGACGAGGTGACAGGAGCGCTGGTGGCCAGGGGCCTCGACCGGGATCGTGCCCAAGGTCTGGCCGTCGTCTCGGGTGGTCGTCCCGGCCTGGCGCTGGCCCTGATGACCAGGCCCGAGGTGGCGGGGTTCCGAGACTTCTGGCTCGCGATACCGAGGATGGTCACGGCGCGGCCGGGCGACGCCCAGCGTCTCGCCGGCGTGGTTCTCGAGGAGATCGCCCCGCTGATCGAGGATGCCATCCCGGACGACCTGGACAAGGATGCGGCCCAGAGGCACAAGCGTCGGATCGAGATGTCCTTGCTCGTCACCGGCCTGGAAATCCTGGCCTCCTGGTACGCCGACGCCGCCTCGCTCCAGGTGGGTGGCCCGATCCGGAACACCGACGTCGACCTCAACCACTTCACCGACGTCTCCCCGCGCAAGGCGGTGCAGGCGGCGGAGCTGGCACTGGGCGCCGTGGTCGACATTCAGGCCAATCTCCGCCGCGAGTTGGTGCTCACCAACCTCTTCGCCGAGCTCGGCTCGGATTAGACGCCTGACCGCAGGTCGGGGGTGGGGAGGCGGCGAACCCGTGGATCCGCGTCACCTCAGCTGCCCGCGGATCTCCCCACCGGGGTTGAGCACCGTGTGGACGTTGACGTAGGCGCCACCGGACCGCATCTTCTCGAGGAGGTCGTCGAAACCGGAGATGCCACCCGGGCAAACCGCCGAGTCGGGGATGGGGATGACGTCTTCCGGCGTGATGGTCCCCTGGGAGAGGATCCCGTCGACGTCGACCGGATCGCTGGGACCGAAGAGGAAGACCGTCACCGGGCCGTTGACGTCGGATGAGCCACAGTGGATGTGGGCCATGATGACGTCCTCGATGTTGGCGACGATCAGCTTGAAGCCCATCGAGTCGCCATCCCTGTCCAGCTTGAACATCACCTGGCCCTGGCCGGCGCTGCCCGTGGCCGGGATCTCGTTGTCGCCGGTGAGATGGGCGGAGAAGTTCCTCTGATCGGCCGGCTTGCCGGCCACGGCCGGCGCGAGGGCCAGGGTGACCATGGCGGTGAGGACCGCCACGAAGGCGAGTCGTCGCATCGTCTGCTCCTTTCGAGCCTGCACGCTCTCCGGGTGTGCAGTACGAGAGGTCGCGACGATCGGTTCGGAGCCGGAGAGGGGATTCGAACCCCTGACCTATTCATTACGAGTGAATTGCTCTACCCCTGAGCTACTCCGGCGGTGCCCAAATCGTACCGACGCCGGAGGCGATCTGGTAACCGGACGGCCGGCCCGGTCGCTGCAGCGAGCCGGCCGTCCGGAGCATCGATCTACTCCTCGACGATGAGGGCCGTGATCATCCCGAACATCGTCCCGTCGGGCTTCTCCACATGGCTGAAGATGTGGCAGTGCCAGACCCACGTACCGGGCTGCTCGGCGAGGACGAGGACCGTGTACCTCTCACCGGGCGCCACGTCGAGCGTGTCGACGTAGTACGGGGACTCGAGCGGGAAACCGTCCTTGGCGATCACCAGTTGACGGTTGTTGTGCAGGTGCATGGGGTGGTTCATCAACCCCTCGTTCATGTAGTGCACCATCAGCGCCTGGCCCTGCTTGAGGACGTACGGCTTGGTCGCCGGGAACGACTTGCCGTTGAGGCTGAAGCCGATGTTCCCGGAGTCGTTGGTGACCAGGACCTCCTCGCCGACCACGTCCCACCCGTCGGGGATGGGCATCTCGCCCACGAGGAACGCACCGGCGAGGCCGTTGGGCACCTGATGGAGGCCCATGTCGTGGCCGTGGTACATGGCCACCGACTCTTCGGGGACGATGAAGGAGACCTCCCACGTCTCGCCCGGGCGAATGGGGGTCGGCTGGGTGATGAACCCGACGCCGTCGGCCTCGATCGGGTGCCTGCGCAGGCCGTGCGGGTGCCATGAGGTGATCATGTCGAGGCGGTTCTCCACCACGATCTTGACCCGGTCGCCGACGTCGACCTTGATGGTCGGCCCGGGGATCTGGCCGTTGTAGGCGATCCCGTCGACCACCTTGCCTGGCTCGACCTCCCACTTGATCTCGTCGACGACGAGGTGGAACTCCTTGGTCCCGTCGGGGAGGACGTTGGGATCCATGAGCTGGGCGCCGAGGCCCTCGGTCCGGGCAGGGAAGGTCTGCACGGACCTCTTCATGTTCTCCTCGAGCTCCTGCCAGGTCAGCCACACGGAGCCGCCGTGGCCGCCGTCATGGCCACCGGAGCCTTCGGAGCCGGGGTCGGCGCCCTCCTCGACCGTGATGTCCAGGGTCATGCCCGCGCCGGCGTGGCCGGGGACCTCGCAGGTGATGGTGTAGGTGCCGGGCTCGAGGTTGCCGACATCGAGCATGTGGCTCTCGCCGTTGTTGAGATCCGGTGTCTGGAAGCCCTCGAACTTCAGGTTGTGGAAGACGGCGCCCTCGTTGATGACCTCGAAGACGGTGGGCCCGGGTGGGATCTCCGTGGGGCCGGTGATCGAGAACTCGTTGAGGGTGTAGGTCACGACTTGCGGCGTGTCCTGGGGTGTCTCTCGTGGTGTCGTCGTCCCGGTGCCGGGCTCGGAGGCGCCGTCGCCACCGGCGCGCACGGCGGCCATCCCCGCCAGGAACGCGGTGACGACGGCCACCATCCCGATGAGCAGGAGGAGACGATCGAAAGTCCTTCCGCCCGCGCTGGAATCAGGTGACTGTGATCGGGTCGTCATGCCGGGAATCTCACCCCGGCCCCCCCTCGAACGACAGGGACGAAAGTCCCGAAAACCGCGGCTACCGTGCCACCGCACATGGCCGACAAGGCGACCTTCGAAGAGGACGCCCTCCAATACGCCCGGCAGCTCTACTCGGCTGCGTTGAGGATGACCCGCAACCCCGCCGACGCCGAGGACCTGGTGCAGGAGACGTTCCTCAAGGCGTATCGCGCCTATGACTCCTTCGAGGCGGGCACCAACCTGAAGGCCTGGCTGTATCGCATCCTCACCAACACCTTCATCAACAAGTACCGGGCCGAGTCCCGTCGGCCCAAGGAGTCGGAGCTCGGTGACGTGGAAGACCTCTACATGTACCGGCGCATCGCGGTGGGCGACAGCGCCGAGGCGTCCCGGAGCGCCGAGGAGCGGGTTCTCGACGGCCTGGTGGAGGAGGACATCAAGCGGGCGGTCGAGGACCTTCCGGAGATCTTCCGGATCCCCGTGCTGCTCGCCGATCTGGAAGGATTCTCGTACAAGGAGATCGCCGAGATCCTCGACATCCCGATCGGTACGGTGATGTCGCGGCTCCACCGGGGAAGAAAGGCGATGGAGAAGAGGTTGTGGGATTACGCGGAGCAGCGAGGCCTGCTCCCCGACGAGGCTGAAAGACCATGAGTTCCTGCGACGAAGCGCTGGCCAACCTCTATGCGTTCCTCGACTCCGAACTGGACGAGGTGACCGCCGAGGAGATCAAGGCCCATCTCGACCACTGCGGCGGATGTGGCCGTCCGTTCGATTTCGAACGCAGACTCCGCGAGGTGATCCGGGCCAAGCTCGACGAAGATGTCCCCGACGAGATCATCGTCAGGATCAGGACGGTCATCGCCCTCGAGGCTCACGGCTGAGGTTCGTCCCCGTCGAGTGGGGCATTAGGCTCCCCATCATGAAGCGTGCCCTGGTCCGGAAGGCCGTCCTCATCGCCTTCGTCATCGCTCTCTTCGTGATCGCCCTTCCTGCCGTCGCCCAGGAGGGGACGACGACCACCACCGCTCCCGCGTCTTCGACCACGGCCGCTCCGGCGGAGCAGCTGAATCCCGCCATCCCGGCCGACACCACCGTCCCTCCGCCTTCGACCCCGGACTGGACGTACCGCTATCTCATACCGACCGGTCTCGTCATCGCCGGTCTCGTCGTGGTGATCACCTCGATCCGGTACTTCACCAACGTGGTGCGGAAGCGGTACCGCATCATCGAGGAGTGACACTCGTCCGGTCCGTCGAGGACCGCATCGTCGCCCGACTGGCCGGCTCCTATCCCCTGGCGGACACCTATGTCCACGAGGCTCTGGTCGCCGACATGGAGGCGATCACTCTCCGTGTCTCACCCCTGGTCGAGGAGGCCACCGGTCTCGACCTCCCCGGTGAGCCGACCACCGCCGTCGTCGGCCGGGTCGAGTGGGTGGAGCGGAACGTGGCGTCCTTCTCCCACATGGTGGAGCCGGTCCGGGTGCAGATGGAGGAGAGACTCGCACGTGCCGGTCGCGACCCGGACATGGCGGGCCGGGTCATCCAGAGGGAAACGAGCCTGATCCTGGCGATCCTCTCCCAGAGGGTGCTGGGCCAGTACGAGCTGGTGCTCCCCGGCGGTGAGCCCGGCGACACCGTCACCTATCTGGGGGCCAACATCCTCCAGATGGAGCGGCGCCACCACTTCGTCCCGTCCGAGTTCCGTTTCTGGGTGGCGCTCCACGAGCTCACCCATCGCGCACAGTTCCAGGGCGTGCCCTGGCTGCGCGACTACTTCAACGGGCTGGTGAGGAGGCTGGTCGAGGCCTCCAAGCCCGAGCCCGGCCGCTGGCAGAGGGTCGTCGCCGAGCTGGCCGAGCGTCGTCTCGCCGGCCGGCCCCTCATCGACCAGCGCGGCGTGCTCGGCCTCTTCGCCACGCCGGAGCAGAGCGAGGTGGTCGACCAGGTGCAGGCCCTGATGTCTCTCCTCGAGGGGCATGGCCACTACGTGATGGACCGTCTCGGCGCCGAGCACCTTCGTTCGCAAAGCAGGATGAGCCGGATCCTCAAGGACCGGCGCCTCGACAAACGGACCGCTGCCTTCTTCAGGCTCACCGGGCTGGAAATGAAGATGGAGCAGTACCGCCAGGGGGAGAAGTGGGTGGCGGCGGTGGAGCGCGAGGCGTCATGGGAGACGGTCAAGCTCGCCTTCTCCTCCCCGCATGCCCTGCCCAATCTCGACGAGATCGCGCACCCGTCGCGATGGCTGGCACGCGTCGCCTGACCGAACTGGCCGCCCGGGCTTCGTCACGCTTGGACCTGCCCGATGGCGATCTCGTCGTCGCCCTCTCCGGCGGCGCCGACTCCGCCACCCTCGCCTGGCTCGTCAAGGAGGCGGGGCGCATGGTGCGGGCGGTCCACGTCGACCACGGTCTCCCGGGGTCGCCCCTGATGAGGAAGGCCGCTCAGGCGATCGCCGGCCGCGTCGGGATCCCACTCCAGGTCGTCGAGGTTCGCGTCCCGTCCGGGGCGTCGCCCGAGGCGCTGGCCCGTTCGGTCCGCTACCAGGCGCTGGCCGAAGCGGTGGGCGAGGGCGAGACCCTGCTCACCGCGCACACGGCCGACGACAACCTGGAGACGGTGCTGATCAACCTGATCCGCGGCACCGGGACCAGGGGTCTGGCGGGGATTCCGCGAAGGGGCCTCGCCGGCGCCCATCGTCCGCTGCTCGGTGTCGACCGTGACACCACCAGGGAGATCGCCGCGCTGGCCGGCCTGCCCTTCGCCGACGACCCCATGAACCTCGACCCCAACCTGGCGCGGAACCACATCCGCACTCGTGTCGTGCCCCAACTCAGGGTCCTGAATGCTGATCTGGTGGAGACGGTGGCCAGAGGCTCGGCCCTGGTCGCCGCCGACGCCGACCTCGTCGACGGGCTCGAGGCAGCCGTGACCGTCAGGGAGACGCCCGACGGCCTCGTGGTGGCGGTGGCGGAGTTGGCGGCGGTTCCGGAGCCCCTCGCCGGCCGGGTGATCCGGAGGATGCTCGGGGATCTCGGTGCACCGCAGACCGCGGAGACAGTGGCGCGTGTCCTCTCCGTCGCCCGGGGAGCGGCGGCCGCGGCGCAAGCGGGTGGCGGGGTGACGGCGACGCGCCGGGGCGCCTTGCTCCATCTCGCCCGGGAGGCGGCTCCGGCAGATGAGGAGGTGGAGTTGAAGCCGGGTGAGACCCGGCACGCCGGCAAGGTGTTCCAGGTCCTGCGTCGGGAGGAGGTGTGCCGGGTGGCGCCGATCGGGTCTTGGGCGGCGATCTTCCCCATGGACACCAGTCTCACCGTGGACGCAAAGGGCGTGGTCCACGCCGATGGCGAGCCCGCCTGGGTGCCGGGCGGGGAGCGTCTCCCGGTCGCCTGGTACCAGCCGGGGTCGGTCGGCTACCTTTCCGTCCTCGCCAGAGAGGAAAGTGGATGGAAATCAAGCCCCTGATCACAGCCGAGGAGATCTCCGCCAAGCTGGCGGAGATGGGTCGCCAGATCACCGAGGACTATCAGGGCAAGGACCTGCTGCTGGTCGGGGTGCTGCGCGGGGCGTTCATGGTCATGGCCGACCTGGCCCGTCACATCGACCTGCCGTGCGAGTTCGATTTCATGGCGGTGTCCTCGTACGGGGCGTCGACCCAGACGTCCGGCGTCGTCAGGATCCTGAAGGATCTCGACGAGGAGATCGCTGGCCGCGACGTGCTGGTGGTCGAGGACATCATCGACTCCGGTCTCACCCTCAACTACCTGGTCAAGAGTCTTCGGGTCCGCAAGCCGGCGTCCCTGGAGATCGCCTCCCTCCTGGTCAAGGAGGGCATCCAGCGGGTGCCCATCGACGTCAAGTACGTCGGCTTCAACATCGGTCCCGAGTTCGTCGTCGGCTACGGGCTCGACTACGCAGGCAAGTACCGGAACCTGCCATACGTGGGCGTGATGGGGGAGCTCCCCTGATGGGGGGTTCTGTTACCGGTTTTCCCGTCGTAGCATGACAGAACCGACTCCCCTGAGGCCCTTTTGAATCGAACCGTCCGCACCCTCATCGTCTACGGGATGGCCATCATCCTGGTCGCCGTCCTCACCCAGTACTGGATGGCCCAGGTCACCGGGCCGGAACAGATCAGCATCTCGGAGTTCGTCGAGAACGTCGAGGACGGTCGGTACGAGCTGGTGGTTCTCGGGAAGAACACGCAGCAGGCGCGCGCCCGTGTCGTGGGCAGCACCGCCCGCGAGGGCACCTTCGACGAGGTGGCCAACTACGTCGAGGGGTTCGAGACCCAGCTCACCGAGCTCCTGGACGATCGCGGAATCGAATGGGACGTCGACTCCGAGCCGCCGGGTTTCTGGGCCGTGTTCGTTTCGTTCCTGCCCTGGCTGTTCCTGCTCGGGTTCATGGTCTTCATCTTCATGCAGATGCAGGGCGGCGGGAACCGGGTCATGCAGTTCGGCAAGTCCCGGGCCAAGCTGGTGGGCAAGGAGCAGCCAAAGGTCACCTTCGAGGACGTGGCCGGACTCACCGAGGCCAAGGAGGAGCTGGCCGAGATCAAGGACTTCCTCGCCAACCCGGACCGCTACCGGCAGATGGGGGCCAAGATCCCCAAGGGCGTCTTGCTCTATGGCCCTCCCGGAACCGGAAAGACCCTGCTCGCCCGCGCCGTGGCCGGCGAGGCGGGGGTCCCGTTCATGTCCATCTCGGGCTCCGACTTCGTCGAGATGTTCGTCGGTGTGGGCGCCGCCCGTGTCCGTGACCTGTTCGACCAGGCGAAGCAGAGCGCCCCGGCCATCGTCTTCATCGACGAGATCGACGCCGTCGGCCGTCACCGTGGCGCCGGCCTCGGTGGTGGCCACGACGAGAGGGAGCAGACGCTGAACCAGCTCCTGGTCGAGCTCGACGGTTTCGAGGGCAACACCGGGGTCATAGTCATGGCGGCTACCAACCGCCCCGACATCCTCGACCCGGCGCTGCTCCGCCCCGGCCGCTTCGACCGCCAGATCGTCGTCGACGCGCCCGACATCGACGGTCGTGAGGCCATCCTCGGTGTCCACGCCAGGGGCAAGCCGCTCGCCCCCGAGGTCGACCTCAAGGTCCTGGCGCGCCGCACGCCCGGTTTCACCGGTGCCGATCTGGCCAACCTGATCAACGAGGCCGCCCTCCTCGCCGCCCGGCGGCGGAAGAAGGAGATCACGATGGCCGAGATGGAGGAGGCCATCGATCGGGTCATCGCCGGGCCGGAGCGCAAGAACCGGATCATGACCGAGGACGAGCGCAGGGTCATCGCCTACCACGAGACCGGCCACGCCCTCGTCGGTTTCGCCCTCCCCAACGCCGATCCCGTCCACAAGGTGACCATCGTCGCCCGGGGCCGCTCACTAGGCCACACGCTGGCCCTGCCGGAGCACGACAAGTACCTCGCCCGGAGGAGCGAGTTGGTCGACCAGCTGGCAATGCTGCTCGGCGGGCGTGCCGCCGAAGAGCTGATATTCGCCGACCCGACGACGGGTGCCGCCAACGACATCGAGAAGGCGACCGCCATCGCCCGACGCATGGTCATGGAGTACGGGATGAGCGACGAGCTGGGCCCGATGCAGTACGGGCGGCCCAGCGGCGAGGTCTTCCTGGGTCGCGACTATTCCCGTCAGCAGGACTACTCCGACCAGGTGGCCGCCTTCATCGACGCCGAGGTGCGCAAGCTGATCAACGCCGCCCATGAGGAGGCGCGGGTCATCCTGGAGCACCACCGCGACGCCATGGAGCGGATGGTCGCCGAGCTCCTCGAGCACGAGACCGTGGATCGCGACCGCGTCGACGAGATCTTCCACGACGTGCCCAAGTGGGAGCACGCCCCCGACGGCTCGTTGCGAATCCGCTATCCGGAGAACCCGGTGTTCCCCAAGGAACGCAAGGAGCAGGAGCGGATCGCCGCAGCCGAGGAGGCCGAACAGGAGGAGCCGGTCACCGAGTCGCTGAAACTGGAACACAAGCTCCCAGGTCGGGCCCGCCCCGCAGAGGCATAGCCCAACCCCGCCTTCGTCGGCGTTACCCCTCCCCGGTACGTGGGACCGATCCGGGGCGCGCCCCAACCTCCTCTTGTGCTCGTCTGTTTCGGAGTGGCCTGGTTCAGGCCTGGGGCGCCCCGCAGGGGTCTTACGTGATTCTCTTCAGCGTCAGGTCGCCTGACATCGACTTGGCCTTCATAGTCACCTGACGCTTGATCTCCGGCTGGACCTCCAGCTTCGGGGGCCAGTTGACCCGGCCGGAGAGGCTGGCGGCATCGAGTTCCACCTTGGTTCCGGACTCCATGCCCACCTCGAAGCTCCCGGACATCGACTTCAGGTTGATGACGCTGCCGACGAAACGGTCGACCTGGACGCGGCCGGACGCGGTGGAGACGTCGACGACGGCGTCGGAGTCGTCGATCCGGACGTCACCGGATGCGGTGGATATGTCGGCGTCGCCGTGGGCCCGCGCCACCCGGATGTCGCCGGAGGCCGACTTGGCCCTGATCATCTCGGTCACCTCCTCCGCCCGGATGTTGCCGGATGCGGTCTTGATCTCGGCCTTTCTGACCGTGCCGACCCGGATCTCGCCGGAAGCCGAGTCGACGTCGATGCGGTCGATGGGAACCTGGATGATCACGTCCGCCGATGCTGTGCGGATCTGCGCCCGGCCACCCGGCGGCATTCTGACGGTGACCTCGGCGGGGCGGGAGAAGAGCCAGCGCGCCTCCCGGTCGGAGGCGATCTCCACGATGTCGCCCCGCTGCTGCACCTTGAAGTTGGGGTCGTTGGTGTCGACCGTCACCTCGATGACACCGGCGGAGCCTTCGAGGACCTCGACCCGACCGGCGTGGATGCGGACGTCGATCTCGGGCTGGTGCTTGATCTGGAAGGTCTGGTGGATCACAGGTCGATGGTGGTTCGGACCCGGGTCTTACCCACGTTCCTCGCGGTTCGTGTCTGGCTGCGGAGGGCGTCCACCACGAAGGCATTGAGTGAGTCGCCCGCGGCTTGGGCGGCGTCGGCGATGATTTCCTTGAGGTTGGAGGGGAGGCGGACCGTGATCCTGGTCTCGCTCATGTCGAGGTCGTCCTCGTCGAAGTCGAAGGCGCCGGCAGTGCTGGTCTCGTCACGGGTGACCACGAGCTCGGGGTCGCCATCGACCATCTTCACCTCCACCTTCTGGCCCACCAGCTGGCTGGAGACCTCGGCGGCGGCGGCGCAGAGGACGTCGAGAAAAGTCTGACGAATGGCAGGCTGCAGGGCCGCCATCAACTGGGCACCCAACTCGGTTGCCTCAGGTCCGGCGACCCGCAGCTGCGTTTCGACCGCGGTCTCGAGACCGAGGAGTGCCTGATCGAGCTGCACTTCAGCTCCTCTGGGACCTGATCTCTTGACCGAGGATCTCTCGGATGGATTCGATGCTGTTCGGAATCGACAGCATCAGGCTTTCGGCGAACATGGCGTCCCTTTCATGTCAATCAGACATCATTTTGATGTCATGATGATGTCACCATACGCATCACATTGACATCTGTCAAGACATTTATCCCGACGACCCGGATCATTCCCCCCGCCGGAGGCTGGGGGAAAGTACCGCCGACGAAGCGAAGCGGATCCGGGGGTAGGGGGGTGGTTCTCGTCGAGAGTGGCCCGAGACCGGAGGTACCCTCGCAACATGCCCATCGACACCGCCCGTATCGAGATGGCGGTGCGGGAGATCATCGAGGCCCTGGGTGAGAACCCGGAACGGGAGGGCCTCCGTGAGACCCCGCAGCGCGTGGCCCGCTTCTACGCCGAGGTCTTCGAGGGTCTCGACACCGACCCCAGCGAGATGCTCGACATCTTCTTCGGTGACGAGCACTACCAGGAGATCGTCATGGTGCGTGAGATCCCCTTCTACTCCATGTGCGAGCACCATTTCGTCCCGTTCCACGGCGAGGCCCACGTGGCGTATCTGCCCCGGGGACGGGTCACGGGTCTCTCCAAGCTGGCCCGCATCGTCGAAGGTTTCGCCCGACGGCCCCAGATGCAGGAGCGTCTCACCGCCCAGGTGGCCGACGCCCTCGATCAGAAGCTGAACCCCCTGGGTGTTCTCGTGGTCATCGAGGCGGAGCATCTCTGCATGTCCATGCGTGGTGTCAGGAAGCCTGGAGCCAAGACCGTCACCTCGGCGGTGCGCGGGATCATGCAGACCAACGCCGCGACCCGTGCCGAGGCGATGAGCCTGCTCTTTGGGACCAACCGCAACTGAATCCCGCGAAAAGGGGTCCCTCGGGGCCGGTTCGGACGCGCGGGCGGCGAACTAACCTCCGAATCGATGGCACGGATGGTCGCTGGTCTGAAACCAAGAGGGTTCACCTGGGTGATCTCTGATCGACTGGCGGTGTCCGAGCGTGTCGGGGGATCGGGCTTCCAACACCGAAGGGTGCGCCGCGAGGAGGAGATCACGTGGCTCGTGGAGGAGGCCTCGATCAACACCATCGTCTCCCTGCTACCGGCGAACCAGAACCTGGCCGCCTACCGTCAGGCCGGGATCGCCACCTACTCGGTCCCGATCAGCGACCCGGCCACCCCGGAGCAGGCCAACCGCTTCTTCACCACCCTCGACCAGGCATTGTCACGCAATCGGGCACGGGTGCTGGTCCATCGTGAGCACATCGATGACACCCTGGGCGGTCTCCTCGGGGGGTATCTGGTCCGGTCGGGCCTGATCAAGGACGCCATCCTGGCCACGGCCGTCATCCAGCAGATCCTGGGCCGCGCCCTCGGCCCGGAAGGTCGCGCCCTCATCCCCGAGCCGTCGCCCCAGTGACCGACCGGATCGACCTCACCGGAATCGAGGTCCTGGCTCGCCATGGCGTCTTCCCCGTGGAGCGGGAGAGGCCCCAGCTCTTTCGAGTGGACGTCACCGCGTACCTGGATCTCGATCGTGCGGCACGGTCCGACGACCTGGCCGACACCCTCGACTACGGCACCCTGGCTTCCGAGATCGAGAAGGTGGTGTCGTCGGAGAGTCATCAGCTCATCGAGCGGGTCGCCCGGTCGGTGGTCGACGTCGTCCTGTCCCACGAGATCGTGGAGCGAGTCAGCGTGACGATCCACAAGCCGGAGGCGCCCGTCGACGTGCCGTTCCGCGACGTCTCCGTGACCGTCGAGCGCGGCCGATGACCAGATACGCCATCGGTCTCGGATCCAATCTCGGGGACCGGTTGGAGAACCTGCGGCACGGCGACGCCGGTCTCGCCAAGCTCGGCCGGGTCGTCTCCCGTGCGTCGCTCTACGAGACCGAGCCCATCGGTGGGCCGGAGCAGGGGCCGTTCCTCAACACGGTGATCGTCCTCGAGACCGACCTGGAGCCGCACCGTCTCCTCGACCATTGCCTGCGGATCGAGGCCGAGCGGGGGCGGGAGCGCGTCGTGGAGTGGGGCCCCCGCACCCTGGACATCGACATCATCGCCACCGACGGGGAGCCCGTGGACGACGAGCGGCTCACCATCCCCCACCCAATGGCTGCGTCCCGGGAGTTCGTTCTCCGCCCGCTGGTCGAGGTGTGGCCCGAGGCTCCGGTCGGGGAAGGCGTCACCGCACGTGAGCAACTCCTCGAGCTCCCGCCACAGGGCGTCGACCTCCTCATCCGTCATTGGGTCAAGGACCACGCCATCGGCGGCTGGCTCGCCGGCGCCCAGCTCGCCCTCCTGCTCCTCACCGTCATCGGCGCCCTCGTCGACGGGAGCGCGAACAACTTCGAGGAGCACCCGATCATCAGCAGTCTCGGCCTGCTCCTGGCCGTGGTCGGGGCCGCACTCGGCGGCGCCGCCTCGGTGTCGGCGGGTCGCGACCTGACCATCCGGCCCGAGCCCAAGAATGGGGCCGAGATGCGGGACGAGGGGGTCTACCGCCTCGTCCGTCATCCCATGTACGGGGGTCTCCTCCTCATGGTGCTGGGGGCGGCGATGGCGGCGGGGAGCATGTACGCCATGGTGGGATGGCTGCTCCTGACCCTGCTCATCCTGGTCAAGTCGGATTACGAGGAGCGGCTTCTCCGCATCCGCTACCCGGCATACGCCTCCTACCGCCGCCGTGTGCCGCGAAGACTGATCCCGGGGATCTTCTGAGCGGCCACGCCGAAGGAGTGACCGCGGTACTTTGTACCGAGTGCCGAGACCTGAGAAAGGGTCCTCCGGCCCTGTCCACTGACGTCACCCCCGTGCTAGCGTCAACGCATGGTGAGCGGCCGTGCCCCGCCATCGACCTCCTGAGATCGAATTCCCGCGCCGAGACACAGGAGGTTCCGAAATGGCACAACGGTCGAGAGCTAACCGACGGGAGATCCCCGGGTACGGCGCCAAGCCCACGCGTGAAGAGCGTCGCCTCCAGCATCGGGCCACTCGGCATGCTGCCAATCAGGTGCTCCGCCAGATAGACGACCCCGACGAGGTCGTCCTCCCCGAGACCAGGGGCAGCAAGGCCCCCTCGGGCCCGAAGCAGTCCACACCCCAGCCCCGCCGCTTCCGGGTCTGGAAGACGAAGTTTTGGAAGCGCCGTCACCACTTCAAGGAGCAGAAGGCGGCGCTCGACGCCGAGTGGCCGGTGATCACACCGGACCAACTCCCCGACTGACCGAGCCCGCGGCTGAGCCCCGGGTCGGGCAGTTAGCCTGATGACGTGCCCGACCCAGACGGCCTCCGGCTGATCGTGATCGGCCCCGGAAGGGCCGGCGGGTCGTTGGCGCGGGCCGCACTCGCCGCCGGGCACGAGATGGTCGGCGTCCTCACCCGCAGCGGTACCGACGACCACGGCCCGCCCCTCGATTGGGACCAGTCCCTCCCCGAGGCCGATATCGCCCTGATCGCGGTGAAGGACGAGGCAGTGGTCGAAGTGGCCGAGCGATTGGTGGGAAAGATGTCGGCCGTCCCGGTCGCGGCCCACGTCTCCGGCTTCCTGCCCGTGACCGCCCTCAACGCCCTCGCCGAAGACGGTGTCGCCATCGGCGGGTTCCACCCCCTCCAGTCGCTCCCCGACCCCGTGCGCGGTGCGGAGGCCCTCCCCGGGTCCTTCGTAGCCATCGGTGGCGACCCGCTGGCGGTCGACGCACTCAGGGTCCTGGCCGTGAGTCTGGGCATGGTGCCCTTCGACATCGAGGACTCCGCCCGCCCTGCCTACCACGCCGCGGCCGCCGCGTCGGCCAACTTCGTCGTGACCTCCCTGGCAGTTGCCGGGGACCTGCTGGAATCCGTCGGCCTCGACCTCGGGGTGATGCGCCCGCTGGTGGAGCGGGTGGTGGCCAATGTGTTCGAGGGCGGCCCCGGCCCGGCTCTCACCGGTCCGATCGCCCGCGGCGACATCGAGACGGTGATCGGGCATCTGACGGCGGCGAGGGAGGTGTCGGAGTCGGTGGGTCGCCAGTTCGGGCTCCTGGCCGAGGCGACGACGATCCGTGCCGGCAGGGAGGAGGATCTGAAGCAATGGAAGTGACCCGCACCTTCGCCGAGACCCGGGAGACCTACCGCGGGACGGTGGGTCTACTTCCCACGCTGGGCTACTTCCACGAGGGCCACCTGCGGCTCATGGACATGCTGCGGGAGCGCTGCGACACGCTGGTCGTCTCACTCTTCGTCAACCCCACCCAGTTCAACGACCCCGCCGACTTCGACGCCTACCCGCGTGACGAGGACCGGGACGTCTCCCTCGCCGCGGAGCACGGGGTCGACGTTGTCTTCGCACCCGGTGTCGACGAGGTCTACGGAGGCGTCTCGGTCACGACCGTCGAGGTCTCCGGCGTCACGGTGGAGATGGAAGGCAAGCATCGCCCCGGGCACTTCGTCGGCGTGGCGACGGTGGTCGCCAAGCTGTTCGCAGGTCTCCGACCCGACCTCGCCATGTTCGGACGCAAGGACGCCCAGCAGCTGGCCGTGCTCAAGGCGATGACGTCGGACCTGCGGTTCCCCATCCAGATCGTCGAGGCCCCGGTGGTGCGCGAGCCCGACGGTCTCGCCCTGTCGAGCCGAAACGTCCGGCTGTCCCGGGAGGATCGGGAGCGGGCGCTTGCCATCAGCCGGGGTCTCTTCCAGGCGGCGGAGCAGGTGGATGCCGGGGAGAGGAGGGCCGAACGTCTCGAGGCGACCGTGGAGCGATCGATGCGCGGGCTCGAGGTGGACTACGTCAAGCTCGCTGCGGTGGACACGATGCAGCCGGTCGAAGACCTCGCGACTCCCGCCGTTCTCGCCGTGGCGGCACACGTCGGGCCGGTCCGCCTCATCGACAACATCATCTTCGACTTCGTCGGCGGCAGACCCGTGCCGGACAGGGGCGTCTTCCTGGATGCGCCGAGCAGCCTGACGAGGCTGGCATGATCACGGCCGATCGATGAGCTCGGAACATCCCCTGGTCGCTGCCCGCCGCGCCAAGCACGAGAAGGTGCTGGCATCCGGGGGCTATCCCACCAGGTTTGCGAGGACCCACCGGGCGGCGGACATCCACAGGGAGCATGGCGACCTGCCTCCGGGGAGCGAGACCGAGGTCCGGGTGACCGTGGCCGGCCGGCTCATGCTGCACCGGTCGTTCGGGAAGCTCCAGTTCGGGACCCTGGACGACTGGTCCGGGACCATCCAGTTGTTCGTCGATGTCGCCACCGCCGGCCAGGATCTGGCCGACCGCTTCGAGGACCTGGATCTCGGTGACTGGGTGGGCGCCTCCGGCATCGTCATGACCACCCGCAAGGGCGAGTTGAGCGTCCGCGTCGACCAGCTCCACCTGCTGCAGAAGGCGCTGCGGCCACTCCCCGACAAGTGGAAGGGGCTCGCCGACATCGAGGCGCGCAGCCGGCGTCGCTATGTCGACCTGATGGTGAACCGGGCCTCCCGCGAGGTGGCGATGGCGCGGATCCAGACGGTGGCCGAGCTGCGCCGCCAGTTCCACGAGCGCGGCTTCGTGGAGGTGGAGACGCCGATCCTCATCTCCGAGGCGACCGGCGCCAATGCCCGGCCGTTCATCACGTGGCACAACGCCCTCGACCAGGAGATGCAGCTGCGCATCGCCACGGAGTTGCACCTCAAGCGACTGGTGGTCGGTGGCATGGAGCGCGTGTTCGAGGTGGGCCGGATCTTCCGCAACGAGGGCATCGACTCCACCCACAACCCGGAGTTCACGATGCTCGAGGCCTATCAGGCCTTTGCCGACTACACGGACATGATGGAGCTGATGGAGGGGGTCCTCCCGGCGGTGTGCCGTGAGGTGACCGGCGGCACCGAGATCGTGTACCGGGGACGGGAGCTGTCACTCGCCGCGCCATACCGACGAGCCAGCATGGTCGAGTTGGTCTCCGAGGCCCTCGGCATGGAGGTGGGCCTGGACACCCCGGTGTCGCAGCTCGCCTCGATCGCAGAGGGCCTGGGCGTCGAGGTCGACCCGTCCTGGACCGCCGGCAAGCTGGTCTCCGAGATCTACGAGGAGGCGGTCGAGGATCGCATCTGGGAGCCGACCTTCGTGACGCACCATCCGGTGGAGGTCAGCCCCCTGGCTCGTCGCAATCCGGACGACCCGCGGGTGACCGACCGCTTCGAACTGGTCATCGCCGGGTCCGAGTACGTGAACGCCTTCAGCGAGCTCAACGACGCCGACGACCAGCGGGGTCGCTTCGAGGAGCAGGCGAGGGCGAAGGCCGCAGGCGACGAGGAGGCCCACGTGGTCGACCGCGACTACCTCCTGGCCCTGGAGTACGGGTTGCCACCCACCGGTGGGCTGGGCTTGGGAGTCGACCGTCTGGTCATGCTGCTCACCGGCCAGGAGCACATCCGCGAAGTGATCCTTTTCCCGACACTGAAGACCATCGATCACGAGGAGGAAGAAGAGTGAACCTGATCCTGAAACTCGCCGTCACCGGTGCGGCGTTGTGGGCCGCGGTGTACCTGGTCCCCGGTCTCGACTTCGAGGGGAACTTCCTCGACTTCGTCCTGGTCACGGCGATCGTCCTCCTCGCCAACGCCATCGTGAAGCCCATTCTGAACTTCTTCAGCCTCCCGCTGATCCTGCTCACGCTCGGCCTGTTCCTCCTGGTGACCAACGCCATTGCGTTGCAGATCGCGGTGTGGCTGTCCGGCGCCTTCGAGCTCGGGTTCACCTCGACGGGCTTCTTCTGGGCCACGTTCCTCGGCGCCCTGGTGATCAGCGTGGTGCGGATGATCCTGGAGAAGATCCTCAGGGATTAGTCCCCCATCGCCAGAGGCGGTGGGGGAAGGTACCGCCGGGGCGAACGAAGTGAGCCCGGGGGTACGGGGGTGGTTCCCATCAGGCGGCGCGTTGTGCGTGCCGCTACGTCCTGACCGCCTCCACCCGGTCGAGCAGATAACCGCCCAACGTCTCGAGGACCTCCCGCGCCTTTCCGTCGGGGAGCCGACCGAGGGCGTCGGAGGCCTTGTCGAGACGGGCCCGGGCCGCATCCAGTGAGGCGTCCACGTAGCCACCCTCGCGCACGATCCGGATCACCTCGGTGACGGCGGCATCGTCCGGCGACCGCCCCTCCACGAGCAGCGCCCGGACGCGGTCCCCTTCCGGGCCATTGGCCGCCATCAGAACCGGTCCCGTGTAGGTGCCCTCACGGATGTCGGAGCCGGCCGGCTTGCCGATCGTGGCCTCGTCGGCGACCAGATCGAGGGCGTCGTCGGCCATCTGGAAGACCATCCCGACCTCCCACGCCCACTCCGAGAGGCTCTCGACGACGTCGGGCGTGGCGTCGGCCGCCATCGCGCCGAGACGCGCCGAGGTGCGGATCAGGGAGGCGGTCTTGCCACCGATCACCTGCAGGTAGTCGTCGATGGAGTGGGTCAGGTCGTTCTGGAGTTGCAGTTCCCGGGTCTGGCCCTCGACCAGCTCGGCGTAGGTCGCGGCGAGCAGGCGCACCGACTCCTGGCTGAGATGCGTCGCCGCCACCTCCGAGGCGCGGGCCATGAGGAAGTCGCCGGCCAGGATCGCCACCGTGTTGGTCCAGTTGGCGTTGGCGGAGACGGCTCCACGGCGGATATCGGCCTCGTCGATGACGTCGTCGTGATAGAGGGACCCGACGTGGATCAGCTCCACCGAGACCGACGCCTCGACGGGCCTGTGGTCGAGCGGGTCGCCGAACTCGGCGGCGAGGAGTGCGAGCAGGGGTCGGAAGCGCTTGCCACCCGCCAGGAGCAGATGCTGGGCGATCTTGGTGAGATAAGGATCGTCAGCGGTCGACGCTTCGAGCAGTCTCTCCTCGACGCGCTCCAGTTGACGCCACACTCTCGGGATCGAGACGAGGCTTTGGAGGTCCTCCATCCGCGCCGATGGTATCCCGTAGGAGTGGGCCCGAAACCGTCCAGGGGACAAGAATGCCCCGGTGATAGAATTGGCCCGCCAGGCCAAGGAGTGAGCGAGTGTTTGAGCGCTTCACAGACAGAGCTCGCAGAGTGGTGGTCCTCGCTCAGGAAGAGGCCCGCTACCTCAACCACAATTACATCGGCACCGAGCACATCCTCCTCGGTCTCCTCAACGAGGGCGAAGGCATCGCGGCGCACGCCCTGGAGTCCCTTGATATCGACCTGGCCTCGGTGCGTGACGAAGTCGTCAAGATCATCGGTCAGGGTCAGCAGTCGCCCCCGGGCCACATCCCATTCACGCCCCGGGCAAAGAAGGTCCTCGAGCTCTCCTTGCGTGAGGCGCTCCAGCTCGGGCACAACTACATCGGCACCGAGCACATCCTCCTCGGGCTGATCCGCGAGGGCGAGGGTGTCGCCGCCCAGGTCCTCCAGTCCCTCGGCGCCGAGCTGCAGAAGGTCCGCCAGACGGTCATCCAGCTCCTCTCCGGTCCCGCCGGCTCCGAGGAGCAGCCCCCGAAGAGCTCCGGCTCGGCATCGTCACCTCGGGAGAGCGCCCCCGCCGGGTCGACGATCCTGGACCAGTTCGGGCGCAACCTGACCCAGGCCGCCCGTGACGGCCAACTCGACCCCGTCATCGGCCGCACCCGGGAGATCGAGCGGGTCATGCAGATCCTCTCCCGCCGCACCAAGAACAACCCGGTGCTCATCGGTGAGCCCGGCGTGGGCAAGACCGCCATCGTGGAGGGCCTGGCCCAGCGCATCGTGGCCCGCGACGTCCCCGAGACGCTCCGCGGCAAGAGTCTCTACACCCTCGACCTGGGCGCCCTGGTGGCCGGCTCCCGCTACCGCGGTGACTTCGAGGAGCGTCTCAAGAAAGTCCTGAAGGAGATCAAGACCCGGGGCGACATCATCCTGTTCATCGACGAGATCCACACCCTCGTCGGCGCCGGCGCCGCCGAGGGCGCCATCGACGCCGCCTCGATCCTCAAGCCGATGCTGGCCCGTGGCGAACTGCAGACGGTCGGCGCCACCACACTCGAGGAGTACCGGAAGTACCTGGAGAAGGACTCCGCCCTGGAGCGTCGGTTCCAGCCCGTCCACGTCGACGAGCCGTCGCTGGCCGACACCATCGAGATCCTCATGGGCTTGAAGGACCGGTACGAGGCTCATCACTCGGTGCGCTTCACCGATCAGGCCATCGTGTCGGCCGCCAATCTGGCCGACCGCTACCTGGCAGACCGGTTCCTGCCCGACAAGGCCATCGACCTCATCGACGAGGCCGGCAGCCGTGTCCGGATCCATCGTCAATCCGACGATCCCGAGATCGCCCGCATCGATGGCCGGCTGGCCGAGCTCCGCAAGGAGAAGTCCGACGCCATCGCCGTGGAGGACTACGAGAAGGCCACTCGACTTCGGGACGAGGAGCGCGAGCTCCTCGCCCAGCGTGCCGCCCTCGAGGTGTCCTCCGACGACAGCTGGGTCATCGACGAGGACAACATCGCCGAGGTCCTGGCCCAGTGGACCGGGATCCCGGTGCAGCGGCTCACCGAGGAGGAGACCTCGCGCCTCATCAACATGGAGGCGGAGTTGCACAAGCGGATCATCGGCCAGCAGGACGCCATCACCGCGGTGTCCAAGGCCATTCGCAGGACACGAGCGGGACTCAAGGACCCGCGTCGCCCGGCGGGCTCCTTCATCTTCCTGGGCCCGTCCGGTGTCGGCAAGACCGAGACCGCCAAGGCTCTCACCGAGTTCCTGTTCGGCGACGAGAACGCCCTCATCCAGCTCGACATGTCCGAGTACATGGAGAAGCACACGGTGAGCCGCCTCGTCGGGTCGCCGCCCGGATATGTCGGCTACGACGAGGGTGGCCAGCTCACCGAGGCCGTCCGGCGCAAGCCCTTCTCGGTCGTCCTCTTCGACGAGATCGAGAAGGCGCACCCGGACGTGTTCAACACGCTCCTCCAGATCCTCGAGGAGGGCCGTCTCACCGACGCCCAGGGCCGCTCGGTGGACTTCAAGAACACCGTGATCATCATGACCTCCAACCTCGGGACACGCGACCTGCACAAGAAGGCCGTCGGCTTCCACGCCGAGGACCAGGAGGTCTCCTACGAGTACATGAAGGAGAAGGTCACGGAAGAGTTGAAGAAGCACTTCCGGCCCGAGTTCATCAACCGGCTCGACGAGATCATCGTGTTCCACGAGCTGACCATGGAGGAGATCAAGGCAATCGTCGACCTGCTCCTGAGCAGGGTCCGGGAGCAGCTCCAGAACCGGCAGCTCGACCTGGTCCTCACCGACGAGGCCAAGGAGTTCCTGGGGGACAAGGGCTACGACCCCGAGCTCGGCGCCCGCCCGCTCCGCCGTGCCATCCAGCGCTACCTGGAGGACCCGCTGTCCGAGCGGGTGCTGCTGGGCGACTTCACGGCCGGGCAGACGATCCTCGTCGGCCTGGACGCCGAGAATCAGGAGCTCACCTTCGAGGGGATCTCCCGGAGCGACCGGGCCGAGCCGGCGCTCGCCGGCCAGTAGAGCCGAAAGACCCACCCGAGAAGTGCCCCATGGCCGCGGCCTACCGTTGCGCTCGCCACTAACGTGCCTCAACGTCGGCGCGTTCCGCGCCACATAGCAAGTACGGAGGAAATGTGAAGAGAAGTGTGCGCTACCTCGCCGCGCTGCTCGCCCTGGCTCTTGTGGCGGCAGCTTGCGGTGAAGACGGCGGCCAGGGGAACGGGGACGAGGTACACGTCGGTCTCGTCTTCGACATCGGCGGTCGTGGCGACCAGTCGTTCAACGACGCCGCCGCCGCCGGTCTCGACCGGGCCGAGTCGGAACTCGGTGTGACGTCGAGTGAGGCGTCCCCCAACGACGACGGCTCCAACCGCCGTGAGCTGCTGCAGTTGGCCGCCGAGGAGAGCGACATCGTGATCGCCGTCGGCTTCCTGTTCGAGGGCGACACCGCAGCTGTTGCGGCCGAGAACCCCGACGTCAACTTCGCGGTGGTCGACACCCCGATGATCAACGGTGAGACCGAGGAGCCCTACGGTGACAACACCGCCGGTCTCGTCTTCGCCGAGCACGAGGGCTCGTTCCTGGTCGGCGCGGCTGCCGCGCTCAAGAGCCAGACGGGCACGATCGGCTTCATCGGCGGCGTCGCCGGCATGGGTGGTCTGATCGAGAAGTTCGAGGCCGGTTTCGTCGCCGGTGCTCGGGCGGTCGACCCCGACATCGAGATCGTGCGGCAGTACATCACGACGGCACCGGACTTCGACGGCTTCACCGCCCCGGACCGGGCCCGTGACATCGCCCTGAGCATGTATCAGGACAACGGCGCCGACATCATCTACCACGCCGCCGGTCTCTCCGGCTCCGGTCTCTTCGAGGCCGCCAAGGAGCACAGCGAGGCCACCGGCAGCAAGGTGTGGGCCATCGGTGTCGACTCCGACCAGTACAACACCGCCGGCGAGGAGGTCCGGGACTACATCCTGACCTCGATGCTGAAGCGGGTCGATGTGGCGGTCTTCGAGATCATCAAGGCCCACATCGACGGCAACTTCGCCTCTGGTCCGCAGACCTACGACCTGTCGGTCGACGGTGTCGGCTACGCCACCAGCGGCGGGTTCATCGATGACATCACCGATCAGCTCGACGACTTCAAGGAGCAGATCGTCAACGGTGACATCGAGGTCCCGACCGAGCCTGCTCCCTGAGCAGACGACATGATTGGGCCCGGTTGACGGGCCAAGGCGAACGGGACCGGATATCCTCCGGTCCCGTTCTCGCTTCAGGGTGGGAGGAATGGCCGCGGCCATCGAACTGATCGGTATAACCAAACGCTTCCCCGGCGTCGTGGCCAACGACTCGGTCGACCTCGTGGTGGAAGAGGGGGAGATCCACGCCATCTGCGGTGAGAACGGCGCGGGCAAGTCGACCCTGATGAAGATCCTCTACGGGATGCTCCAACCCGACGAGGGAGTGATGAAGGTCGAGGGCAAGGAGGTCAAGTTCGCCTCGCCGCTCGATGCCATCGCCGCCGGCATCGGGATGGTGCATCAGCACTTCATGCTCGCCGACCAGTTGACGGTCCTGGAGAACGTCATCCTCGGAGCGGAGCCGACCAGGCCGGGCGGTCTCATCGACTTCGACTCCGCAGAGGAGCATTTCCGCAGGGTCGCCGAGTCGTACGGGCTGACCGTCGATCCCAACGACCTGGTCGAGGATCTCGAAGTGGGGGAGCGCCAGCGGGTCGAGATCATCAAGGTCCTGTACCGGGGGGCGCGAATCCTCATCCTCGACGAACCGACCGCGGTGCTGGTCCCCCATGAGGTCGAGGAGCTGTTCCGCAACATGCGGGAGCTCAAGGAGCAAGGGGCGACCATCCTCTTCATCGACCACAAGCTCGACGAGGTCCTCGAGATCGCCGACACCATCACCGTCCTCCGTGATGGGCGCACGGTGGCGACCGTCAAGCCCGACGAGGTCACCGCGCACGATCTCGCCGAGCTGATGGTCGGGTCCGACCTCCCCACCCCGGAGACCACGGAGTCGACGGTGCGCGACGAGGTCGCCCTGGAGGTCACGGACCTCACGGTCACCGACGAGGATGGCACCCGCGCCCTCGTCCACTCGGTGAGTTTCGACGTGCACAAGGGAGAGGTGCTCGGTATCGCCGGGGTGGAGGGAAACGGCCAGGCCGAGCTGATCGACGCCCTGATCGGGGTGACCCCACCCGCCTCGGGGCGGATAGTGCTCGACGGGACCGACATCACGCGTCTCTCGGTGAGACAGCGGCGCGAACTGGGTCTCGGATACATCCCCCAGGACCGGCATCGCGAGGGGCTCTTGCTCCCCTCCCCGATCTGGGAGAACGCCGCTCTCGGTCATCAGACCCGACGCCCGTTCGCCAAGGGGATCTGGATCGACCGGGTCGGCGCCCGGGCGCGGACGGAGGAGATCATCGCCGAGTTCGACGTCCGCACCCCTGGTGTGGACACACCGGCCCACGCCCTGTCGGGTGGCAACCAGCAGAAGCTGATCGTCGGTCGGGAGATGGTCGCCGAGCCGGTCGTCCTCATCGCCGGCCATCCCACCCGTGGCATCGATGTCGGTGCTCAGGCGGCCGTCTGGGACGACATACGCGAGGCCCGGCGGGCCGGCATGGCCACTCTGTTGGTGTCAGCCGACCTCGACGAGCTCATCGGTCTCTCCGACCGGATCATGGTCATGTTGCGCGGGCGGCTGGTCGCCACCCTCGACCCGGCGACGGTGACCCCTCGCGAGCTCGGCGCCTATATGACCGGTGCCAACACCGAAGAAGGCGCCGCGTGACCACGGCGCCCACCTGGAAGCGCATCGTGCTCGCCGTGGCGGCTCCCGTTGCCGCCGTGCTGGTGGCGATGCTCCTCTCCAGCGTGGTGCTGCTCATCGTGGGGAGCAACCCCTTGCGGGCCTTCGCCGACATGTTCGAGCACGCCAGCCGTCTCGAGACGATGGTGGACATCCTCAACCGGGCAACGCCGCTCTACATCTCGGGCATCGCGGCCGCCGTCGGTTTCCGCATGGGTCTCTTCAACATCGGCGTCGAGGGCCAGTATCTCCTGGCGGCCATCGTCGCCGCCCATCTCGGGGCCCAGGTCGCATTGCCCCCGGTCCTCCACATCCCGTTCATCCTCCTCGTCGCCATGGTCGTCGGCGCTGCCTACGCGGGCTTCGCCGGCGTGCTCAAGGTGACCCGGGGGATCAACGAGGTCATCTCGACGATCATGCTCAATGCCATCGCCATCTCCGGCCTGGTGGCCTTCCTGGTCAACAGATGGCAGTCCGGTGGTGCGGTGGTGGGCGGTGTGGGCCGGGTCGGCACCGAGCCCATTCCGGCATCCGGCCGGATCCCGAACCTCAACCCGCTCGTCGAGTTGTTCACCCGTGAGATCAGGCAGGGCAAGACCCTGACCGGCGTGCTGATCATCGCCGTCATCGTCGGGGTGGTCTTTCACCTCCTCCTCAATCGCACCCGGTTCGGATTCGACCTGCGGGCCAGTGGCATCAACCCCTTCGCCGCCCAGGTGGGTGGCGTGCCCCCGAAGCGGATGGTCGTGATGGCGATGGTGATCTCGGGGATCTTCGCCGGCCTGGTCGGGATGAGCGAGATCATGAACCTGGGCTTCTTCCCGGCCAACCCCATCCAGGGCCTCGGCTTCACCGGGATCGCCGTGGCGTTGCTGGGTCGCAACCGGGCCGTGGGCGCCGCCGTGGCCGCGTTGCTCTTCGCCTTCCTCGACGTCTCCTCCGGAGTCCTTCAGTTCTCCGGGGCCGCCTCGAGGGAGATCGTGGTCATCATGCAGGGCATCATCATCCTGGCCGCGGTCATCGCCTACGAGATCGCGCGTCGTGCCAGGGAGCGGGAGGAGGCCGCCGCGGCGGCAGAGGCCATGGTCGGTGAGAGGGGTGAGGCGGCATGAGGCCGGCCGAGCCGCTGTCGACCGACCGGGCGAGGAGGCGTTTCCAGGACCTTCCCGCCTACATCCGCTGGCCCCTCTACGCCGCCGCCGCGATCTTCGTCCTCACCGTGGTCCAGGGTCTCGACGGCACGGATCGCCTCACCTCGGCCACCACCGCCCAGTCGATGCTCCGATGGGCGGTGCCGATCCTCCTCGCCGGTCTCGGCGGCCTCTACTCCGAGCGCTCCGGTGTGGTCAACATCGGTCTCGAGGGCATGATGGTGATGGGGACGTGGATGGGGGCGTGGGGCGCCCTGAAGTTCGGCCCGTGGTGGGGGCTCCTGGCCGCCATCATCGGTGGGGCGCTGGGCGGCCTCCTCCACGCGCTGGCCACCGTCACCTTCGGCGTCGACCACATCATCTCCGGCGTCGCCATCAACATCCTCGCCCCGGGGATGACCCGGTTCCTGTCCTCGATCGTCGAGATCCCCGGATGGTCCATCACCCAGTCGCCGAGGATCCCCGGTGTGGGGAGCGCCACCGTGCCGGTGCTCGCCGGCGGCACGATCGGCTCATGGACGTCACCCGACCTGTTGGGCTGGTTGGGGAGTCGTGACTGGTTCCTGATATCCGACATGGCGGACATCCTCAAGGGCCTGCTGACGCGGGCGTCGTGGGTCACGATCGCGGCCCTGATCCTGGTGCCGTTCTCGGCCTGGCTCCTGTGGCGGACCCGCTTCGGGCTCAGGGTTCGGATCTGCGGTGAGTACCCGGCGGCCGGTGAGGCGCAGGGCATCAACGTCTACAAGTACAAGTACATCGCCGTGATCATCAGCGGCGCCCTCGCCGGTCTCGGAGGCGCTTTCATCGCCGGGCCCGAGCTGTCCGGCATCTACCTCGAGGGCCAGACCCAGGGGAGGGGCTTCGTCGGGCTGGCGGCGCTGATCTTCGGCAACTGGAAGCCGGGTGGCGTGCTCGGCGCCTCGCTGCTGTTCGGCTACCCGTTCGGGATCGGTCTGCGCGACCTCGACGGGTCGGCATCACACTCGTTGATCCTGGTCAGTGCCATCGGCCTCGCCCTCGTCGCCATCTCCGCGTTCCGCCGGGGCCGGAAGGTCGATGCCGGCCTGGCCGTCGGGCTGGGGGCGCTCTCGGTTCTCTGGTACCTGCTCTCCGAGTCCGTGGAGTCGGTCTGGATCAACATCTTCCCCTACGTGATCGTGCTTCTGGTGCTGGTGTTCTTCGCCCAGCGTCTCCGGGTGCCCGCAGCCGACGGGCAGATCTACCGCCGCGGCGAGGCGTGATCGGGGGGTGGTCCCCACCAGTGTCTCGTCACGCGCCAGGACCCGCAGACGGGTCCCGATCAGCTGGGCGGTGTGTACGGGCGGCCGATGACCGTGATCTCGTCGATGGCCAGCTCCGGGAACGACTGGTCCTCCACCACCTGGGACCGGTGGGTGGAGTGGATGGTGATCCTCACGTAGTTGGCGTTGAGCGCCGTCCACGGGATCTGCTGCGCGCCCGGCCTGTCCTCGAGATTGGTGCTGAGCGGAACCAGCTGGTTGTCGGCCTCGAGGGTGAGCCCGTTGGCCCGATGATTCTGGCGGAAGCGTGTCTCGTCCGAGATGTTGGTCCAGTCGATCCGCTCCACGATCATCGGTTGTGAGAAGTTGAGCGTGATCGTCAATGTCTCCTCCGCTGCCTCCAACTCCTCCCAGTTCACCTGGAACTCGGTCCCGGTGCCGTTGGTCAGGTTCTCGCAGATGAAACCACCGAGGCCGGTGTGCGAGCAATCGACGGACAGGATCTCGATCGGGCCGTTCTCCGCGACCTGGAGCGAGCTGGAGGTGCTGGCGGCCGGCAGCGTGGTCGAACCGGCGCTGGCGTCGTCGCCGAACAGGTTCACCGCCAGCGCCACCAGGATCACCACCAGGAGGAGACCGCTGATGGCGAGTGCCGCCCGGACACCGGCCGTGGCCTGGACCGCGGGCCGGGGAGCGGTGGGCAGAGGGTCCTGACGCAGTCTCGCTCCGCAGTTCTGGCAGTGCAGGTTGGTCGAAGGGTTGGGGGCGTGGCACGAAGGGCACTCCACGGTGGCCGCGGCGCTGCGACGGGGTGCCGGGGGCGGTGGCGGGGCGGGTTCGTCGAGGCGGAACTCCTCATACGGCCCGTCGGAGGACACCGAGATCACGTTTCCGGGTCGGCGCGGCCGACCGGGCGCCACCACTGGAGTCGATTGCCGCAACGGGTCCTGGAATGCGCCGCATGACGGGCAGAACTGCTCGTCGTCTGGCACCGTCGCGCCACATTGCTCACAGATGTGGGAAACCACAGCCCTCCTTGGAACCGGTATTGTGCCACGGGATGCCGGTCATCGCCCTTCGGACGTTCGAGCCGTGGACACCCCTGTCGGTGGTGGCTGGAATCGTTCTATCGGTTCTTTTCGTAGCCCTCTTGATTGTGGCCCTCGGCCGGGACAATCGTTAACCAAAGTGGCCTCGGAAACCGCCTTCAGATGCGCCACCTGTGGCTTCCGATCCGGCAAGTGGATGGGATTCTGCCCGCAGTGTGGCACCGCAGAGCCCCTGGTGGAGGAGCGCGCGGCGCCGCGGAGAGCCGCACCCGCCACAGCGGTCACGCTCGCCGACGCCCGTCAGGGCTCTCACGAGCGTGTCCCCATTGGCTGGTCCGAGGTCGACCGGGTGCTCGGTGGGGGCCTGGTGCCCGGCTCGGTGGTCCTCCTCGGCGGTGAGCCCGGTGTGGGGAAGTCGACGCTGTTGCTCCAGCTCGCCGGCGCCCTGGCGGCGCAGGACCGCAGCGCGCTGGTCGCCTCGGCGGAGGAGTCGGTCGAGCAGGTCGCCATGCGGGCGTCCAGACTGGGCATCGCCTCGGGTCGGATCTCGCTCGTGTCCGACGACGATGTCGACGCCATCGTCACCCTGGCCGCGGGTACCCAGCCGGACCTCCTGATAGTCGACTCCATCCAGACCGTTGGCGTCCCGGAGATCGCTTCGGCGCCGGGCGGGGTCGCCCAGGTTCGGGAGAGTGCGGCGCGACTCATTCGCCTCGCCAAGGAGACGCGGACCTCTCTGGTGCTCGTGGGTCACGTCACCAAGGAGGGCGGGCTGGCCGGCCCCAAGATCCTGGAGCACATGGTCGACGTCGTGCTCTATTTGGAGGGCGATCCCGACCGCGGTTTCCGGGTGCTGAGGTCGAACAAGAACCGGTTCGGCCCGACTCACACCTCCGGGATGTTCGAGATGGGCTCCGATGGTCTCGTCGAGGTCGACGACCCGTCCAAGGTGTTCCTCCAGGGCTGGGAGGCCGACGTTGCGGGCACCGTCGTCTACCCGGCGGTCGAAGGGCGCCGCTCGGTCCTGGTCGAGATCCAGGCCCTGGTGGTCCCCACCAACCTCGTCCAGCCGCGCCGTTCGATCCGGGGGCTCGACACGGCCCGGGTCAACCAGGTGCTGGCGGTCCTGCAGCGCCACTGCGGCATACCCCTCCACGACAAGGAGGTCTACGTCAACGTGGTCGGGGGTTGGCGGCTCGAGGAGCCGGGTTGCGACCTGGCGGTGGCGTTGGCCGTGGCGTCTTCCGCCGCCGACATGCCCCTCGGCCGGCTGGCCGCATGGGGCGAGATCGGCCTCGCCGGTGAGGTCAGGTCGATCCCGATGGAGGCACGGCGCATCGAGGAGCTGGACCGGATGGGACTGTCCCGACGCATCGCCCCCACTGCGGGTGAGCCCTTCCGTCTCCGCGACGCGTTGGCCCGAGCGGGTCTCTGACCGCGAAAAACGGTGCCATCGGCCCAACCCAGCAGGGGCGACTCGGGGATGCCGCGTGATAGCCTGAGGCTGGCGTGGGCGATCCGACCTTCGAAGAGACACTGGAGCGTCTCGCCCCCGGAACCCCGATGCGGCGTGGTCTCGACCGCATCATCCAGCAGGGCAAAGGGGGCCTCGTGGTGCTGGGCCACAACGATGCCGTGAGCCGGGTCAGCTCCGGCGGCTTCAAGCTGCAGGGAGCCACGTTCACACCGGCGCGGCTCGCCGAGCTGTCGAAGATGGATGGCGGCATCGTGCTCGACGACTCGTGGAGCACGATCCTCGAGGCCAACGTCCACTTCATCCCCGACGGCTCCATCCACACCGAGGAGACCGGTGCTCGCCACCGCACCGCCGAGCGTCTGGCCGTGGAGACCTCCAAGCCGGTCGTGGCCGTGAGCGAGGGACGGCGTGTCGCCACCCTCTTCTACGAGGGCAAGAAGGTCGAGTTGGCGCAGCCCACCGAGGTCGCGGCCCACGTCAACCAGGACCTGCAGAGCCTCGACCGTCTCCGCGCCCGTCTCGACGACGCCGAGAACCGTCTCACCCGTCTCGAGGTGACCGGCATGGTCACCTACCGGCATGCGGTCACCGTGATCCAGAGAGCCGAGTTGGTGGAGCGGCTCGGTCGGCACGTCTCCTCACGGGCGGCGACCCTGGGCGAGGAGGGGAGGGTCGTGGTGGTCCAGCTCAACGATCTCCTTCTCGGTGTCGACCACACGCTGCGGCAGGTTCTCGTCGACTATCTCAGACCTCTCCGGGCCGGTGCGGTGGATAAGGCGTTGGAGACACTCGACACCATTTCCGCCACGGAGCTCGAAGACCCGTCCCGTGTCGGCAAGGAGTTGGGCTTCCCCGAGCTGGATGACCCCGCCGAGCCCAGGGGGCACCGCATCCTCTCCAAGGTGGCGCGACTCCCCGAGAACGTGCGGGACGAGATCGTCCGTGAGTTCGGGTCCGTCGCCAAGCTGCTCGCCGCCGGCGAGTCGGATTTCCTCCGCGTCGAGGGCGTGGGCGAGACCCGGGCGAAGCAGCTGCGCGCCTTCTTCGAACGGCTTCAGTCCTCCGCCCAGGAGTGGGAAGCCCTCCTGGATTGACATCCGCCCCGGGTACACTCCGCCTCCCTCATGGCTCAGACCTCCAAGTACGCCGTCGGTGACAAGGTCGTGCACCCACAGCACGGCGCCGCCACCATCGTCAAGAAGGTGAAGCAGGAGTTCGGTGGCAAGAAGATGGACTACTTCGTCCTCGAGATCGCCACCGAGCAGCTCACCGTCATGGTCCCCGTCGACAAGGTGGAGGACCTGATCCGGCCGGTCATCTCCAAGGCCAAGGCGCGGGACGTGCTCAAGTCCCTCAAGGGTGAGCCGGAGGAGGCCGGGGCCAACTGGAGCCGCTGGTACAAGGTGCTCAACGAGAAGATGACCTCGGGTGACATCTTCCAGGTGGCCGAGGTCGTCAGGGACCTCTCCTACGCCCAGCAGACCAAAGGGATCAGCCCGGCCCTGAAGCGGATGCTCTCCAGGGCCCGTCTCACACTCAGCTCGGAGCTGGCGTTCAGCCTCGAGATCGACGAGGAGGAGGCGATCCGTCGTCTCGACCGGGCGCTTCCCAAGGTCGAGCCCGTCGAGTAATGGACGCAACCCCGCCCACGGCGCCCATGCGCACGGGTTGGGGCTTCGACGCCCACCGGCTCGGTGGGGAGCCACCGCTCGTCCTCGGTGGCGTGGTGGTCTCGGACACGGTGGGTGTGGTCGCCACCTCCGACGGCGACGTGGCCGCTCACGCCCTCACCGACGCCATCCTCGGCGCGACGGTCCTCGGCGACATGGGGATGCACTTCCCGTCGGACGATCCCGCGTACCGAGGCGCCGACTCGCTGGAGCTGCTCGGCGCGGCGGTGGACAAGGCCACCGGCGCCGGGTGGCGTCTCGAGCACGCCGACATCACGGTGGTGGCCGAGTCCGTGAAGATCGCGCCGTATCGCGAGGAGATGCGGGTCAGGCTGGCCTCCGTGCTCGGTGTGGACCCCTCCAAGGTCTCGGTCAAGGCGACCAGCACCGACCGGCTCGGTTACATCGGCGCCGGCGAAGGGATCGCCGCGGTGGCGGTGGTCACGATGGCGGGGGCGGTGTGATCCGGGTCTACAACACGCTGACCCGCCGGCTCGAGGACTTCGACACGAGAGAGCCGGGGAGGGTAGGGATGTACGTCTGCGGGCCCACCGTGCAGTCCGAGCCCCACGTCGGTCACGGCCGCTCGGCCGTGGTGTTCGATGTCATCCGCCGCTACCTGGTATGGCGTGGCTTCGATGTCACCTTCGTCCGCAACATCACCGACGTCGAGGACAAGATCATCGCCGCCGCCAACGAGAGCGGTGAGTCGATGAGCTCCCTGGCCGAGCGGATGGGTGCCCGGTTCGCCGAGGTCCACAGGGGTCTGGGAGTACTCGACCCCGACGTGGAGCCCAAGGCGAGCGAGCACATCGAGGAGATCATCGCCCTGACCTCGGCTCTCATCGACAGAGGGCTGGCCTATGCGAGCGACGGGGACGTCTACTTCCGGGTCTCGGCCCTGGAGAGCTACGGGAAGCTGTCCGGGGTCCGGCCCGAGGAGCTTCGCTCCGGATACCGCATCGAGGTGGGGGAGTCCAAGATCGACCCTCTCGACTTCGCCCTCTGGAAGGGCGCCAAGCCGGGTGAGCCCTATTGGGAGTCGCCCTGGGGCCCGGGCAGGCCGGGCTGGCACATCGAGTGCTCCGCGATGGCGGAGAAGTACCTGGGTCTCGAATTCGACATCCATGGCGGGGGATCCGACCTGATCTTCCCCCACCACGAGAACGAGATCGCCCAGAGCGAGGGCGCTTCGGGCCGGCCGCTGGCCCGCTACTGGCTGCACAACGGGATGGTCAATCTCGGTGGCGAGAAGATGTCCAAGTCGGAGGGACGGATCGTCGATCTCGCCACGATCCTCCGCGAGCGGGGTGGCCGGGCCCTGCGACTCCTCTTCCTCCGGGCCCACTACCGGTCGCCGATCGAGTACTCGTCCGAGCTGCTCGCCGACGCCGAGGAGGCCCTCGGTCGGCTGGACCGCTTCCGGGAGAGGGTCGTCCCCGGCGAGCCGGACCCACATGCGTTGGATCGGTTCCGCGAGGTCATGGACGACGATTTCGCAACGCCGGAGGCCGTCTCGCTGCTGTTCGACCTGGTCCGCGAGGGCAATCGCCTCGCCGATGCCGGCGAGGACGCGTCCGCTCTGGCCGGCGCGGTGGAGGAGATCGTCGGGGTCCTCGGCATCTGCGACGCCTGGGCCGCTCCGGAGGAGATCCCCGACGTCACGGCGGTTGCTGAGCGCTTCGGGGTGGACGCCACGGGTGTGGCCGCCATCGAGAGTCTCATCGAGCTGCGCCGGCGGGCCAGGGCCGAGCGGCGGTTCGACGAGGCCGACGCGATCCGCACCGCCCTGGAAGAGGTCGGTGTCCAACTCGAGGACGGCCCCGATGGCACCCGCTGGGTACGGATCTAGCGTCGAAGGCGTCCATGCGGTGGCCGCGGCCGCGGCAGCCGGCCGCATCGATCGTCTCTGGGTGGAGAGGGGACGGGCCCGCCGGCCGGAGGTGGCGGCGATCCTGGAACTGGTCCCCGCCGACCGGACGGAGTTCGTAGACGACGTCCGCGGCAGGGCGGAGACCACGGCGCCACAGGGCGTCGTGGCTCGTTGCCGGCCGATTCAGGCCCTCGAGCTCCCGGCTCTCCGGGAGCGCGCCGATGCGGTGATCGTCCTCGATCACGTCGAGGATCCCCACAACCTCGGGGCCGTGGCACGGTCGGTGGCCGCGGCGGGCTTGGGCGGGATGGTGGTCCCGTCGAGGCGATCGGCGCCTCTCTCCGCAGCCGCGTTCAAGGCGGCGGCAGGTGCGCTGGAGCGGGTTCCCGTGGCCGTGGTCAGCTCGATACCGGACGCCTCGAGTCGTCTCAAGGACCTCGGCATGTGGGTGGTGGGTCTGGCCGCCGACTCCTCCCGGACGCTGTTCGGCCTGGAACTGCTCACCGAGCCGGTGGCCGTGGTGGTGGGTGGGGAGGGCTCCGGTCTCTCCCGGCTCACCGCGGAGCGTTGCGACCTACTGGTGTCGATCCCGATGGCGGCGGAGACGGAGAGTCTCAACGCCTCCGTGGCCGCGGCGCTGGCGGCCTACGAAGTGGTACGCGTCAGAGCCGCTGGCAGGACTTGAACCCGCAACCTACGCATTACAAGTGCGTTGCTCTACCTGATTGAGCTACAGCGGCGTGAACACACGATTCTACCGGGGGCACGCTGAGTTCGACCTGGGGCCACGCCGTACCTCGTACCCCGTACCCCGACGTCCAGGTACGAGGTACGTCGGAGCCAAATACACCCTATACGACGGGCCTCCAAATACCCTTCCGGGCGATGCTGGGGTCCGAAGAACGAGCGATACTCGACTTCGAGAGGGGTTGGTGGCTACTTGGCGGAGCCAAGGACATGCTCGTCGAGTCGTCTCTCGGGCTGCCCGCGGACGCCTACTACGAGCGGCTCCTGGCACTGCTCGACGATCCCGACGCGGAGGCGTATGACCCGCTGACGATGCGTCGGGTCAGGTCGATGATCGAGCTCCCGGGTACCGGGGAGGTGGTCGGGCTGTGAGTGGCCGATCCGGTCGTCACGCGGCGCCGGACAACACCTCCTTCTACAGGAGCGTGGTCCTCATGATCCTCGGGATCGTGGGTGTCGGCGCTGCCGTCTTCGCCATCCTCACCCTGCTCGCCGACAACCCCGGCACGCCCACCACCGATCCGGTGGCGGAGGCGACCACCACGACCGTCCCCCAGACGACGACCTCGACGACCGTCCCCACCACGACGACCACGGCGCCCTCGACCACGACCGTCCCGGTGCGATCCCCTTCGGAGGTCCGGATCCAGGTGTTGAACTCGATGGGGCTGGCGGGCGCTGCCGGGCGGCTGACGACCCGGCTCGCCGAGGACGGGTACCAGACCGTTCAGGCCGCCGACTACAGCCCGGAGCTGAGCCCCTCGCGTATCTGGTTCCGGGACGGCTTCTCCGCCGAGGCCAACGTCCTGCTCGCCTACATCCCCGATGCCCGCGTCGAGCCGCTGCCCGATCCGCAGGTGGGTGAGGGCGTCGACGTGGTCATCGTGCTCGGCACCGGCTACACGGAATGATCCCGGCCTCGAGGGCGAGGCGCCCGGGTGTCCCTGTCCTCTGGGCGCTGCCCCTGGGTGTCCTCTTCGGCTTGCTACTCGGGGTCGTGTTCCGGGTGGTGTCCGGAGCGGTCCTGCTCGACGTGATCGCCTGGTGGCCGGTGTGGTTCGTGCTCGGGGCCTTCGTCTGGCGGGTCCGTGGACGTCGTCTGGGCAGGGTACGGGCGTCCGGTCTCGTCCCGCTCCTCGGGGCGGTGGTGGCGATCGTGTTCCTGGTGGCTCATGTCCGGGGCTGGGGTGTCATGCCCTCGGCGTCGGCGCGGCTCGTCGGCCCCGACGAGCCCTACAACCGGGCTGCGCTGGTCGCCCGGATCGATGGCTGGCTCCGCCTCGACGACGACGGGCGGTTCCTCTACGAGGCACTGCCGATCCGTTGGGGAGGTTCGGTGCCGCTTCCGGTGGCGGTGGAGGAGACCGTCGAGGACTCCATCTCGGTGCATCTCCGTCCCGGGGACGAGTCCATGTTCCAGCGTTTCCGGGGTTGGGACGTGAGCCTGGCTCCAGGACCATTGTGGGACCTGACCCTTGGCGGGACGGTGGAAGCCGACGTCACCTCGCTGGAGTTGACGCGCCTGCGTCTCACGGGCGAAGGATCGGTGGTGTTCGGTGACCCCATCCGGGCGACGGAGGTCGACGTGGCCGGCGCCTACACACTCATCTTTCCCGCATCCGCCCCCGTGCGGGTGGTCGGCCAGGCCGCCGTGCCGGAGAATTGGGTCCAGACCGCGGACGGCTGGTCGACGCCCGACCAGGGCCCGGGTTGGGTGGTCAACGTGACGGCCGGCTCGACGGTTGTCATCGGTACCCAGGGTTAGTATCCGCGCGTGTCCAACGACCGCCTCCGCAGGGTCGCCCTCGTCGTGTGGACCGCTGTCGGGCTGGCGGTCCTCGCCTTTGCCCTGATCAGGGTGGCGGGCACCATCCGGGTCATCTGGCTGCCGATGGCGTTCGCCTTCGGGCTCGTCCTATTGCTCGAACCGGCGGTGCGCTGGCTGGAAAGACGGGGGTTCCATCGGGCCATCGCCACCTTCGTCTCCTTCCTCGGCCTGATCGCGTTCCTGGTGGCGGTCGCCGCCCTCGTCTACCCGACCGTGCAGACGCAGATCACCGAGTTCGTCCAGCGTCTTCCCGACATGTACGAGGGTCTGCGGAACTGGGCCACGGAGGCCGCCGCCCGCCTCGGATGGGACCTCGACAGCATCTTCGGAGGCGGGTCGCTGGAGGAGTGGCTCAACGATCCGGCCAACCAGGAGACCATCCGTAACCTGCTCATCGGCTTCGGGTCCGGGGCCGGCCTGCTCATCCGTGGTGTCACGGAGGCGGTGGTGGTGACCGCCCTGTCACCGGTCCTGGCCATCTACCTGCTCATCGACCTCCCCCGGTTCAAGCTCAACGCCCTCAACCTGACACCTCCCTCGCACCGTGACGAGGTGGCCTACGTGGGACGGGAGGTCGCCACTGCCATGGGGTCCTTCGTCCGGGGCCAGTTGCTGGTGGCGCTGATCGTCGGCGTGTTGTCGAGCATCGGCATGTGGATCATCGGCCTGCCGTTCTGGCTCCTGGTCGGGATCATCTCCGGGCTGCTCAACATGATCCCATTCCTCGGCCCGGTGGCCGGCGGGGCGTTGGCGTTCATCATCTCCCTGCTCAACTCGGACCCGCTGCAGGGGGTGCTCGCGGTGGCCATCTACACGGGGATCCAGCAGGTGGACAACCACATCATCACCCCGCTCATCCAGCGCACCCGGGTCCATCTGTCGCCGTTCGCCATCGTCATCGCCCTGGTGATCGGGGGTTCCGTGGCGGGGCTGCTCGGTGTCCTGGTGGCGGTCCCCGCAACTGCGGCCATCCGGATCATCGCCGGGCACCTTTGGCGGACCCGGGTCCTCGGTCAGTCGTGGCGGGAGGCTTCCGAGGCGATGATCGAGGTGACGCCACCGCCGGAGCGGCTCGCCCGGCTGACGAGGCGCTCCGACCAGGAGCGGCTCTTCGACACCCAGGAGCTTGACGTCGTGGGTGAGGGCGCCCGCACCCCCGGCGACGACGACTGAAGCGATCTCAGCCCCGAATCGGCTCGCACTCGCCTAGCGTTCACCCATGGCCGGCGGCGTTCAGCTCATCGACGAGGCGGAGGAATCGCTCGCCCGCGAACGGGTGTCCGACCGTCGCTGGCTGGTGGTCCTGGGCGCGTTCCTGGTCGGTGGGTTCACCGGAGCGATCCTCTTCGGGTCCGCGGTCTTGCCCACGGCGCCCTCGATGACCGAGGCGACACTCCCGCCACCGTCGGCCAGCACCCTGCAGGACGATGCCCCCGGCCTCGGCGAGGTCGTGGAAGGCTTCGACGACGCCCTGGTCGCGGTGGTGGGGAGCACCACGGGAATCGACTATCTGTTGTGGCCGATCGCGAGGGGGCCGACGCTGCGCGCCATCCCCACCGTCCAGGGTGAAGCCGCCACCATCGACCCGACCGGCGTGTGGATCGCCACCCTGACCCCCGTCCCCGGCTCGGCCGGCGATCTCCTCTCGTTGGGTCGGTCCACCTCCATCCGACCCGTGGTCACCGATGTCGACAGCTATGTGTGGCACGACACCACGCCAGGGCTGCTCGCCTTCCTCAGGTTCGACGAGAGATCCTGGAGCATCTGGGAGGCGTCGGCGTTCCCCGTCCCCACCAAGCGTGTCGACCTCGGCCCGGAATATCCCGGCAGCCTGGTCGCGTACGGCTCCTGGGGATGGGCGCTGCAGCGAGCCGGCGAGTTCGAGGTCGTCTCTGCCGCACAACGGGGGCCCGACGGCAGCGGGGTGATGACCTACCCGGGGACCCTGCTCGACACCCGGGACGACGTGTTCCTGGCCTACGACTCGGGTCGGGTGCAGGTCATCCGGAACGGGCTGCCCTTGATGCACGTCGAGCGTCCGGTCGTTTCCGCCGGAGCGCTGTCGCCCGACGGGTCCAAGGCGGCCCTGATCGAGTCGGGCGGTGTCAGCGTCCTCGAGTTCGCCAGCGGCGAGGTCGTCTTCTTCCCGCTGTCGCCTCAATCCACGCAGCTGGCGTGGGCGGACAACAGGTTCGTAGTGGTCCCGTCTTCGCCCCGAGGTGTACGGATCCTCGATCTGGAGCGTGGGGAGATGACGCTCCAGCTCACCCAGTACACGGTGTACTGGGCGGGCACGATCGGGAACCCGGGTTCTTAGAATCGGCCGGTGCCCGAAGTCCACGTCCTCAGCGCAGGCTACCTGGGTGGGCGTGTCGCGTCGTCGGTGTCCCTGATCGAGGCCGATGGCGCCCTGATCGTCGTCGACCCGGGGATGGTCCCCACCCGGCAGGCGATCCTCGGCCCCTTGGCCCGTCTCGGGCACGACCCCGCCGAGGTCACCGATGTGGTCATCTCCCATCATCACCCCGACCACACGATCAACATCGCGTTGTTTCCCGAGGCCGCGGTCCACGATCACTGGGCGACCTATCGCGGCGACGAATGGATCTCGCGGGCTGCCGAGGGCGTGAGCCTGGCGCCGGGCGTCACCCTGTGGGAGACGCCGGGACACACGCCGCAAGACATCTCCACCGTCGTGGAGACCGACGAGGGAGTGGTCATCCTCACCCATCTCTGGTGGACGGCCACCCACCCGCCCGAAGACCCGTATTCGCTCGACCCGGAGGCCCTGCACCGGGGTCGTGCCCGTGTGCTCGAGGTCGCCGATCTGGTGATACCTGGTCACGGACCCGCCTTCGCACCGAATGAGGAGACACCACGCTGATGAGCCGACCAGTCGATGAGCTAGCCCCCAAGGACTCGTATCTCGCCACCAACGAGGGCAACGTCCTCGCCGTCGCCGAGGACGGAATCGTCCTCGACCGCACCGTCTTCTATGCGCGGGGCGGTGGCCAGCCCGGCGATGTCGGGATCATTCGCTGGGACGGTGGCGAGGTCGAAGTCATCGACACCTTCCGAAAGGACGGGGTGCCGTTCCACCAGGTGGCGCCCGGATCGGCCCTCCCGGACCCGGGTACGCCGGTGGAAGCGATCATCGACTGGGATCGCCGCTACCTCACCATGCGCACCCACACCGCCCTCCACGCCCTTTCCGGGGTGATCTTCAGGGACTTCGGCGCCAAGGTCACGGGCGGGAACATGATCCCGGGCGAGGCCCGGATGGACTTCGAGCTGGACGGGATCAGCGTCGAGTTCGGGAAGATGGTCGAGGATCGGCTGAACGCCGAACTGGTCAAGGGCTACCCGACCGAGATCATCGAGATGGCTCGGGAGGAGGCCCTCAAGGACCCCGACCTGATCCGCACCAAGGTCAACCTGATCCCGGAGTACGTCAAGGAGATCCGCGTGGTCGACATCGTTGGGCTCGACCGTCAGGCCGACGGCGGCACGCATGTCGCCTCCACTCTCGAGGTGGGAAGGATCGAGGTCGTCAAGACCGAGTCGAAGGGCAAGGCCAACAAGAGGATGCGGATCCGGATCGTCTGACCGGGCGGATCCGGGTACCCGGTACCAACTACCAGGTTCAGCCGGAGGTCCGCATTACCTTCGGCCCCGAATGCTCGACGTCCTGCTCGGCGCCGGTATCGCCTGGCTGGCGGTACGGGGCTGGATCCGTGGTCTGGTCCGTGAAGCCCTCGGTCTCGTCGGCCTGTTCCTGGGGACCATCCTCTCGTTTCGCCTCGGCGGGTTGATCGGTGACTTCCTGACGCGGAGCTTCGGCTGGCCACACGAGGTCGCCCGCGTCGCCGGCGGCATGGTCATCTTCGTCCTGCTCGGAGTGGTCCTGGGCGTGGGGGCGGCGGTGCTGACCCGGATGATGAACCTCCCGGGGCTGACGATTGCCAACCGCGTCGGTGGCGCGGTCCTTGCCGTCGCTTGGGCGCTGGCCGTGATCCTGGTGGCGGTCAACGTCTCGCGAGCGCTGCCCCTCCCATGGAACGACCAGTTGGAGCGGTCTGTGGTGGTCGAGGCCGTCGCCGGTCCGGAGGCCTGGCCGCAGCGTCTGTTCCACCGGCTGGCCGGCGAGTCCGTGCTCGCCACCCTCTATTCGATCCAGAACCTGTTCGGCTCGGAGCGGGTCGTCCCCCGGGCCGACCAGGAGATCGGCTTCCCGGCGGCGGCACCCGACGAGATGCGACAGGTGCGTGGAGAGGCGGAGATGATCCTCGAGGAGCTGAATCGCCACCGGGCCGGCGAGAACCTTCCGCTTCTGGCACCCAGTGACGTCCTCTTCCAGCTCGCGGAATTGCGGGCTTCGGACATGTACGCGTCAGGGATGCTCGGTCGTGACGAGGATTGTGTCCCCGAGGCCGCGGAACGGGTTCAGGTCCGTCTCCTCCGTTGCTCGGAGGTTGCGGCCCTGGCGAGCACGTCGTTGGCGGCACTGGACGCAATCCTCGCCGACCAGGAGTCGGGCCCTGTCGCCCTCGGCCCCGAGTCCAACCGGGCGGGCGTCGCCGTGGTCGACGGCCCGACCGGTCGTCTCGTCCTCGTCGTCCTGGCGGGCTAGACCCGCTCGGGCTCCAAGGGCGTCTCGGCACGCGACCTGTTGGCGGAGAGGGCGACCAGGGCCACGCCGAGGAGGACGACCACCGCTCCGACGATCTGCAACGCGGAGGGCCGCTCGCTGAAGATCGAGGCGCCCCACACCATGGTCAGGGCGGGCTGGAGCAGGACGATGGTGGCGGTCTCGGACGCCGGAAGCCTGGGTAGGGCGTAGCCGATCAGGAGCCAGGCCGTGACCTGCGGCCCCAGGGCGAGAGCGACCAGCCAGCCCGCCGACGGCCAGGTGAGTTCGAAGTCGATGCCGGAGCCGATGGCGCCGATGACCAGCATCGAGATGACCCCGCCCACGGAGACGTCGAGCAGTGGTCCCGACGCGGGTGCGCGCGAGGTGTTGGCGAACTTCATCACCAGGATGAAGATCGTGTAGAAGACGGCCGCCGCCAGCGCCAGGAGCGTGCCTCGGAGCGGGTCCTCGCCGTAGGCGTCACCCTGGCCGAGGCCGGAGACGAGTGCGACGCCGAGGAGGACCACCGGGATCGCCGCCAGCACGAGCTTGCGAGGCTTGTCGCCGAAGAAGAGCCACGCGGCGATGGCGACCAGGACCACCTGGGTGTTGGCGATCAGCGTGGCCAGGCCCGCCCCGATGTAGTGGATCGACGTGTGCCATGTGGTCATGTCCAGGCCGAATGCGATCCCGGCGGCGAAGGCGATGACCCGATGCCGGAGGGGCCTCTGGTCGCGGTCGCGGCGGGTCCACCAGATGACGGCGAGCACGGGGACCGCGAATGCGACCCGGAAGAAGCCCCCCGTGATGGCGTCCGCGCCGGACAGGCTGTAGAAGATGGCCGAGAACGAGATGATCACGGCCCCGACGAGGGCAGCGACAGTGGTCACGCCTTCGCCAGCTGGAGCAGCTCCTCGGCTGCGTCGACGATCGCCCCGGCGAACCTCGCCGAGTCGGGAAGGGTGTCGTAGTCGGCCTGGATTCCCCAGTGGAGCGTCCCGTCGTAGGAGAAGATGGCCACGCCCACCCCGTGTTGCGCCCAGAGCGGGACCATCGGGTAGTTGGCGAGCATCCGAGACTCGAGCAGGTACATGGGGAACTGGGGCCCGGGGATGTTGGTCACGGTCATGTTGAACGGCCGCATTCTCGGGCCCACGACCCGATTCGCCAAGGACAGCAGGGTGATCGGCGTGCCCGAGCTCAGTTCCACCAGGGTGGCGGCGCCCAGGGCGTGGTTCTCCCGCTTCAGCTCGGTGGTCTTCTTCTTGATCATCTGATGTCGCGCGACGGGGTCGGGCTCGCCGAGCGGGAGCTCGAGCAGCCACATGGCGACCTGGTTGCCCAGCTTTCCACGCTGATCCGTCGATCTGGTGGAGACGGGGTTCATGATCCGGAAGGGGTGACCCGTCGGGTCCCAACCCCGTGCCTCGATGAGGAACCGGCGCAGCGCCCCGGCGGTGATGGAGAGGACGGCATCGTTCACCGACCCCCCGAGACCGGCCTTGATCGCCTTGACCCTGGATAGGTCGAGGTCGACCCAGTCGAACCTCCGGTTGGGACCGAGGTCGGGATTGAGCGGGGTCCGGGCCGCCGTCGAGAGCCATCCCGAGCGGAGCGAGCTGAGGGCGGCTGTCGACTTGCCCACCGCCTTCTCGGCCAGGGCCTTGGAGTCCTTGAGCTCTTCGCCCAGGCCCATGAACCGGTCGATGAACCGGCGGGTGGTCTTCGCCGCCTCGGCGACCGCCAGTTGGGTTGGGGTCGGTGCCGGGCGGGGCTCCCATTCCGGGGTCTCCTCGATGTCGGACTGGGGGACGACGTTCAAGAGGATCGTGGTGAGATCGACCCCGGAGATCCCGTCGATCATGCAGTGGTGGATCTTGGCGATGATTGCGAAGCGGTCGCCTTCCACGCCTTCCACCACCCACAGCTCCCACAGCGGGCGGGATCGGTCGAGCTTGGTCGACATGATCCTCCCGGCCAGCTCCTTGAGCTGGCCGTCGGTGCCCGGGCGCGGGAGGGAGATGTGGTGGACGTGGTAGTCGAAGTCGAACCTGTCGTCGTCCACCCACACGGGCCGGCGGTCGTATGGCACCCATTCCAGACGCTGCCGGTAACGGGGGATGTACTGGAGCTTGGAGAGGATGTGGGCCTTGATCCTCCCGATGTCGATCCCCCCTTCGCCCGACTTCAGCGGACCGGCCTCGAAGATGGCTACGCCCGCCACGTGCATGTGCGCCGTCGGGCTCTCCAGAGCCAGGAACGAGGCGTCGAGATAGCTGAGCGGTTCGTAGTGGAACGACGGCACGACCGGAAGCGTAGAGACGGTGCCGTCTCTTCCGAGGGCCGGATTTCAGGTGGTGAGCTCGGCGACGCGCGCCAGTGCCTGGCGGGTGGACTCGATCTGGTCCGGGGCTGCCCCCATCTTCTGTCGCAGCTCGAGTGCGTGCTCGAAATGGAATCTGGCGAGGTCCATCCTCCCCTGGTCGAAGCGCAGCTTCCCCAGATGCTGATGGGTGAAAGCCTCCAGCTCCGGGACTCGGGGGTCGTCCTCCATGGCCGCGTTGGCCAGAGTGCGGATCACCGCCGAGTAGAGGTCGTCGGCGGTGGCGTGGTCGCCTTTCCAGTGCAATGCATGGGCGAGTCGAATCGCGGCCTTGGCCGCGTCGATCGGGATCACCCCGGACATGGCCAGCGCCGCCGCGTCGGCGGGCCCGCCCATCCGGCCCAGGACACGCCAGCCCACGTGACACGCCCCGTCCACGTCGCCGAGCATGCGCAACAACGGCACGCGCTCGGCGTCGCCGTCTTCGCCCGCCGCCTCCAATTCGGCCAGGCGCTCCCGCGCCATCGCCTCGTCGGCGGGGCGGTCCCTGAGGGTCTCCGGGTCGATGACGAACAGCGGCTCGGCCATGGCCTGAATTTACGTGGCCACTCCTGCAGCCGCGGGTTGCGTGTGCGTGGTTATCCCCTGACGCCGCATGAGCGCCCACGCCGCCACCAGGGTGACCAGGGCGTAGGCGGCGGCGCCGACGACCAGGACGAGGTCCGGGGCCCTTCCCAGGAACGAGACCTGTTGCAGCGCCGCGATGCCGTACGTCGCCGGGAGGAGATACGACACGACCTGCACCGGGGCCAGCAGACGCTCGATGGGGATGAAGAAGCCGCTGAAGAAGATGGATATCAGAAGCATGAGCATGGCGTACTGGATCGCCTCGCTCTCGGTCCTCACCAGTGCAGAGATGACCAATCCGATGCCCAGGGAGCCCATGATCACCAGTACCGAGACTGCGGCGAACCACACCCAGTTTCCCGCCATGGTGAACCCGAAACCGTAGACGGCTGCCGCCACCAGGCCCGCGGCCACGATCGCGGCCAGGATCAGGTAGGCGAGGTACTTCCCGGTGAGGGTCTCGCCCGCACTGACGGGGGAGACGCGGAACAACTCGACCGAGCCCAGGGTCCGTTCCCTGACCAGGGACAGCCCGGCGAAGGTGATGGCGAGATGCTGCAGAAGCAGGGCAACCACGCCGGGGACGTAGAAGTGGGAGTAGGTGACGTCGACACCGCTGACGTTCTCGGCTTCTGCCCGGAAGGGGCTGACCATCACGTCGGGGTCGAGATCGCCGAATGCGGAAGGGTCCGCCTCCCTGACCTCGGCGAGAGTCTGTCGGAGGATGCTCCGGTTGAGCTCTTCGACGGCGGAGGTGATCGCCAGTTCCACGAACGCCCGCTCGAAGGGGTCGATCTGGGAGTGGAAGACGGTGATCGTCGACTGCTCGCCGGCTTGCACCTGCGCCTGCGGGTCATCGGGGAGGACCACCACCAGGTCGGCGTCGCCTTGGGCCAGGGAGCGGCGCGCATCCGTCACATCCTCCGTGACCCGGGAGAGGTTGACCCCGGATCCCAGGGACTCTGCCAGCTGGTCGGTGCGGCCCTGGAAGGTGCTCTGCGGCGACATCACCGCGATCGCCTGCAGGGGCTCTCTCGTGGCGTTGTAGCCGAGTCCGAAGGCGAGCAGGATCAAGAAGGGGCCGATGATCAGCATCAGCACCATGCGGGGCTGACGGAGGACCTCCATCAGGTCCTTGCGGAAGAAGGCCGTGGCACGGGTGACGCCGCCCATCAGCCCACACCTGCAGGAGCGAGCTCCTCATCATCTTCGAGACGGCTGACCAGCTCGACGAACACGTCGTCGAAGGGAGGCAGATAGGGCTCGATCGACTGGATCGTCAGCTCGGCCGTCGTCGCCCAGTCCGCCACCGCGGGAGCCGCTTCGCCGGCATCGTTGACCACGAGCCGCACTTCGGTGGGTCCGACGGTCTCGCATCGGACGGCCATGGAGGCACCGATCAGGCCGTCCCGGTGCTGGGCGCTGACGGGTGTCGTGAAGACGACATCGAGGACCTCGCCACCGTAGGCGAGCCGGCGCAGCCCCTCGGGTGTGTCCATCGCCACCAATCGCCCGTTGGCGAGGACTCCGACCCGGTCACAGTGGGCGGCCTCGCCCACGTACTGGGTGGTTACGAAGACCGTTCTCCCGTGGTCGCGCAGCTCGCCGAGCCGGTCCCAGATCCGCCGCCGCAGGAGTGGGTCGATCCCCGCGGTGGGCTCGTCGAGGAAGAGCAGCTCCGGGTCGTGGACGAGCGTGGCCGCCAGAGCCACCCGTCGTTGCATGCCGCCCGAGGCGTCACCCAGCTTGCGATGGGTGGCGTCCGTGAGCTCCACGGCCTCCAGCTCCTCGGCGATGCGTCTCCGTCGACGTCCGCGCGGCATGCCGAAGAGGGACGCGGCGAAGGTCATGTTCTGCCAGATGGTGAGCTGGTCGTAGAGGACGGAGAGCTGGGGCATGTAGCCGAGGCGGGCCCGGTCGGATCGGTCGAAGGCGGCCGGGCTCTTGCCCATCACCGTGACCTCCCCAGTGTCCGGGGCCGTTACTCCGGTGAGGAGCCGGATCGTGGTGGTCTTGCCTGATCCGCTGGGCCCGATGAACCCGAAGATCGTGCCCGGCTCGATGTCGAGGTCGATCCCGTCGACACCGACGCCCGGGGCGAATTGCTTGCCGAGACGACGAGCTCGGACCGCGAGTGGTGAATCCATGTCGCGCCCTACCCAACGGCCTCGAACGACAAACCGCGCCCGCGCACGTCGTTTCGTGGGGGGAAGAGTCCGGGTATCTGCGCTCGTGGCACTGACCCCTCTCCCCGCGATTCCTCGCCCAAGCCCGCGTCGCCTTGGCTCCAAGGTCACGGTCCTCGGCTTGGTGGGCCTGGTCGGGTCGGCGGTCCTGGCGGTCGTCGCGTTCCTGATGGTCACGGACGTCTACGGTCGTCTCCGTCAGTCGCTGGACATCACCGCCGAAGCGGTGCAGACCGTGGACACGACCCTCGAGGTGGCGTCCGACGCGCTGCTCACCCTCGGTCGGACCGTGGACACCGTGAGAACGGCCACGGAGCAGGCCGCGGAGTCGTCCGAACTGGTCGAGCGCTCCGTGAGCGAGGCAGCCGCGGTCGTCGGCACGGACCTCCCTGAAACGATCGACGCCATGCGGGAGACGATGCCGGCATTGATCGAGGCCTCAACGGTCATCGACTCGACCCTCAGGGGTCTCTCCTTCTTCGGGGTGCCCTACGACCCCGAGGTGCCTCTCGGCGAAGGCTTCCGCCGTTTGGACGAGGAACTCGCGCCCTTGTCGGACACGCTGCGGGCTAACGGGGCGGTGATGGAGGGTCTGGTTCCCAGCGTCGGGGGCTTCCAGGCGCAGACCGAGCTGCTCGTCGTCCAGGTGGAGGAGATCGGTGAGGCGGTGGATGAGGCATCGGAAGTGATCGACTCCTACCAGACGCAGGCCGACGCCTTCGACGATGCCATCCAGTCGGCCCGGGACAGCACGACCAGGGGATCGCTGTGGATGCGCGCCCTCGTCGTTCTCGCCGGGCTCATCGGCATGGCGATGTCCGCCGGGCTCTACCTCACCGGCAGAGCGTTGGAGGCCGCGTCCTGAGGATCAGGCGAACGGGTTCTCTGGACCGCTGAGGCCGGGGAAGAAGGTGTACACGCGCTCCCCGGTGAACAGCCGACGGTCGGGGTCCCACGGGAAGAAGATGACGTTTCGCCACACCATCCGCTCGCCGGTGGGTTCGATCCCCAGCCACGTCCCGAGGTGGGTGCCGACGACGACCGCCTCCTCGCAGACGCCCTGGGGCCCGATGAAGATGTTGGTCAGGGAGAACTCGATGTCCGGGAATGCGGTGAGCAGCTCCGTGTAGAACCGGGTCGCTCCCTCGTGACCCTCCCAACGATGACCACTCTGCACCAGTTCGTAGACGCAGTCGTCGGTGAGCGTGGCCATCAAGCCGGGGATGTCCCGGGCATCCTCCGCCTTGGAGTGCGCCTTCCAGAGGTCACGGACTTCGGCGTAGTCGTCGGGAGCCATGGCGAGCAGCTCCCGGACGACCGGCCTGCGTATCACGGCTTCCTGGATCAGGGGATGCTCCATGAGCCGAGCCTAACCAACACCGGCATGGCCGATGGCCCCGAGCCCCGGTCACAACTCGACCTGGATCCCGACCTCGAGGACGTCCCGCGGGGGCAGCTTGAAGTAGCGGGCGGCGTCGACCGCGTTGCGGTGCATCGCGGCGAAGAGGCGCATCGGGAATCGTCGCCACGATCCGGGTACGACCACCGTCTCCTTGCCCACGATGTACACGGCATCGGTCGGGTCGAATCCGAAATCGGCGGTCCCGATGCCGGTCAGCGCACCCGGCACGTCCACCCGCTCCATGAACCCGAATTTGAGCACCACCTGGTAGAAGCCCTCGCCGAGAGGATGGATCGTGGCGCGGGCGGCTCGGTGCACCCTCGGGGTCGTGCCGGTCTGCACCGAGACCAGCAGGATCGTCTCGTGGAGGACCCCGTTGTTGCGGAGGTTGGCGAGGAGGGCGGGCGGTGTCACCCCCGGCTCGGGGAACATGTAGACGCCGGTGCCTTTCACCCTGATCTGCGGGTGGGCGGCGATGGAGCCGATGAAGCGCTCGATGGGCAGGTTGCCCCGACCCATCTTGGCGATGAGCCGGCGGCGTCCGACGAACCAGGACAACATCGCGGAGGTCACCGCAGCGCCGATTGCGAGCGGCAGCCAACCGCCATCGGCGATCTTGAGCAGGTTGGCGGAGAAAAAGGCTCCGTCGATCACGAGAAACACCAGCGTGACCGCGCCCGCCAGCCACCGGCTCCAGCGCCAGCGGACCCTCATCACCGAGTAGAGGAGGAGCGTGGTGATCAACATCGTGGCGGTGACGGCGATGCCGTATGCCGCGGCCAACGCGCCCGAGGACCCGAAAGCGAGGATCGTTACCACGCACGCCGTCATCAGGGCGTAGTTCACCGACCCGATGTAGACCTGGCCCAACTGGTGTGCAGACGTGTGGTCGATCTTGATGCGGGGGAGGAAACCGAGATGGCTGGCCTGGCGGGTGAGGCTGTAGGCGCCAGAGATCAGAGCCTGGGAGGCGATGACCGCAGCCACCGTGGCCAGGACGACCATAGGCACCAGCGCCCAGGACGGGGCCAGGGCGTAGAAGGGGTTGTCGATCGTCTCGGGCCGGGCCATCAGCAGGGCGCCCTGGCCGAGGTAGTTGAGAACCAGCGCCGGCAGGGCGAGGACGAACCATGTGAGCCTGATCGGTCGCTTCCCGAAGTGGCCCATGTCCGCGTACAAGGCCTCGCAGCCGGTCACCACGAGGACGACCGCGCCCAGCGACACGAAGGCGGCGGCCGGCCGCCCGGCGAAGAACTGCACTGCATGCCGGGGGTCGACCGCCGACAAGACCGAAGGTGCGGAGAAGATCTGAGCGGCGCCCATGACGGCCAAGGCGACGAACCAGACGATCATCACCGGACCGAAAACCGCGCCGACCTGCCCGGTGCCCCTCTTCTGGACGGCGAAGAGAGCCACGATCACGACGACCGAGAAGGGGACCACCAATGGCTCGAGGGCGGGGGCGGCGAGGCTGGCGCCCTCGACCGCGGACAGTACCGAGATCGCCGGCGTGATGACACCATCCCCATAGAGGAAGGCGGTCCCCACGACCCCCAAGGTCAGCAGGACCCGCGCCGCGGTCCGGAGCCGGGGGCGGCTCGGACGCACCGCCAGCGCCGTGAGGGCGAGGATGCCGCCCTCACCGTGGTTGTCGGCCCGCATCACGAAGAGCAGGTACTTGATGCTGACCACCACGATCAACGACCAGAAGATGAGCGACAGGACTCCGAGGACGTTCCGGTCGGTCACGGCCAGGTCACCGACGGCGAAGGTCTCCCGGAAGGCGTAGAGGGGGCTCGTGCCTATGTCGCCGAACACCACGCCGAGGGCGGCAACCGACGTGGTCAGCAGGCGACGGGATCCTGTGTTGTCTTCTCCCACCTCTGGTCCGGCCGGCCTCCTGTTCTGCCCTGGCTGAACAGACCAACCTCTCCAGCGTAGACACGGTCGATGATGTAGCCACAAGGTGGTCCCCGAAAGTTCCGATCATGTGGAAGGAATGCGTCGACACTTCCGTCTAACTCCACGATGACAGCCGAACCCTCCGGGTCCGGGCCGGAAGCCAACGTCGCCGCGGCGGCTGGTGACCCGGCCGCCTTTCGGGAGATCGTGCTGCGGTACGACGCCGGCCTGCGTTCGCTCGCATACCGGATGCTCCGCGATCGGGACCTCATGGACGACGTGCTCCAGGAGGCCTACCTGAAGGCGTACCGGGCGCTGGGACGCTTCGACCGCAGGTCGGACGTGGGCACGTGGCTGTACCGGATCACCTACAACACCTGCATCGATCAGCTCCGCCGCTCCGGAAATCGTGAGTGGGTCGAATACGACGACCGGCGCCACGACGGTGTCGCCTCCGATCCGACCGAGGCCATCACCGATCGCATTGTCGTCGAAGAGGCCTTGGCCAGGCTCTCCCCTGGCTATCGGGCGGTATTGCTCCTGGTCGACGGTCAGGGGTTCGACTACCGGGAGGCGGGCGAGGTCCTTGGGTTGTCCGAGGGATCCGTCGCCTCCCGTCTCCATCGGGCGCGTCAGGCGATGCACAGGGCGCTGAGCGCGGAAAGGAGCCAGCTGTGACCAAGAGCGATCTGAAGACCTTGCTGCAGGACCTGCCGATCCCGGAGCACCGAGGCGACTTCTGGACCGACCTGGACCGGAGGTTGGCACAGGAGGGGGCCGGAGCCCATCGGTCGCCGGGCCGCCGACGCCGCTGGCGCCTGCCCGCCGTCCTGGTGGCCGCGGTCCTGGTGTTCACGCTGGTGCTGTCCGTCGGCGTTCCCGACTCGATGCTGCCTGCCGTGCTCGCCTACACGTACGAGCCGGGGACCTACACGTACGAGCTCTCCTATGTGGCGACCAGCGAGGCAGACGGCACCCGAGGCCGGGCATTGGAAGGTCGGGACTCGCGCACCGAGGCGGAAGGAACCCTGACCTACATCGTGGAGGCGGGCACCGACACGGATGCCAGGACGGTCCGGATCCAGTCCGACATCACCGCCACGAACAGCGTGGACGGCCCGATCGTCGACGTCCCCGAAGTGAAGGTGACCATCGACGCCGAGAAGATCGTCGAGATCGACTCACCGGTCTCGGAGGAGTCGGTCCCTGACTTCGTCATGCCCGAGCCGTTCCCCGGTGGGCGGCGGGCGCTGGCCGGCCTGCCCTTTGGGTTCGGTCCGAGCTTCCCGGACCGTCCCCTGGCAGTTGGTGACACATGGACGACCACGCGGCCCGTGTCGGGGGATGTCGGGGTCCAGGTGATCGGCACACATGAAGTGCTGCGTGAGGAGACGGTCGCCGGCCGGGACACGGTGGTGATCCACAGCGTCTACGAGGTGCCGGAGGTCTCCTTCGAGGATCGCGGCCGCCGGGATGCCGACATCGTCATCGGCCCGATTCGCATCGAGGCGACCATCTGGTTCGACCGGGAGGCCGGGATCATCGTTCGGGCGGAGGTCGTGCGGACCTCGACCACCCAGACCACATTCGAGTCCGGCCAGGTGATCACGTCGGAGCGGCGTGTCGAGACCGTGGTCGAACTGTCCGAACAGAGCTGAGACTCACGAACTCATGGGGGATCTCCCCGATTGCCAGTCGGCGTCGCGTCGGTAGCTTGTCGCCAGGCGGAAGGAGACTCCCATGAGGAGCATCTTGGCAACCCTGGTCGTAGGTGCGCTGTTCGCCATTGGGTACGTCCTGGTCAACGGCGTGGGCGACGACTTCGAGTTGTTCGATTCGGGGATCGTCCTCTCCGGCGGCACCTGGATCGCAGCGGCGCTGGCGGTGTTGGGCGGAAGCCTGGTCGCGGCCGGGAGCGTGGATCAGGTCGTCACCGAGGACGCCGAGGGCAACGCCCAGGTGCAGCGCAAATACAGCCCGATCGGTGTCGCGGTGTCGGTCGCCCTGTTCGGTCTCGCCGGGTTCCTCCTACTACAGGGCAGTTCGTCGAAATTCATCGTCGACATCACCGTCGGCGAGTGCTTCGACGACCCGTTGAAGTTCGAAGTCGCATCGATCGTGGTCATCCCGTGTGCCGAGCCTCACGACAACGAGGTGTACGAGGTGACGAGCCTCCTCTATGGACCAGACGCCCCATACCCGGGTGAGGAGGCAATATTCGGCGAGGGCGATCTGATCTGTTACGACGCTTTCGAGGGCTACGTCGGCCGCCCATATGAGGAGTCGACCCTCGACGTCGTCTACTTCTACCCGACCGAAGAGTCGTGGGGGCAGGGTGACCGGGAAGTGGCCTGCGCCCTTTACAGATTGGATCTGGCCAAGATGACCGGGTCGATGAGGGGCTCGGGTCAGTAACCGGACCCGGTCCGATGGCGCCCTCGGCAGGAGAGGATTTCTCCCCCGGCTAGCCGGGGGAGTGGCCCGAAGGGTCGAGGGGGCGCGGCCTGAAGGGCCGCCGGAGACACCAGGTTCAGGGGACCTGTGCTGTGCGA
>DASVBU010000046.1:0-44257 GCA_036375695.1 Acidimicrobiia bacterium
GTGCCCGGTCTTCTTCTCCAGACCGGTCATCATCGACTCCAGGGTCCTGTTGGGGTCGCTCATTCCTCGGCCAAGGGTATGACGTCGACGGGTGCGCCGAAACCCAGGTCGAACGTACTCCCAGAGGGTCTCTCCGATGTCGATCGAGACGGCCTCCAGCCGATCGACCATCGGGCTGTGAAGGACTGCCACGCCGTCGGCGACATGGACCAACGTGGCCGGTTCGAAGACGGTCTGGTTCCCGACCTCTTCCTCGGTCAGGACCCTGCTCCACAGCAATGCTCCGGACCCGGCATTGAGAGCCACGAGCTGATAGGCGTCGGCCTGTGGCTCGCGGTCACCTTCCGGTCCATACCAGCCCGTGGTGGTCACCAACACCACACCCTCTGAGACATCGATGGCGTCGGTGACCGCGATCGACCCGTCCGGCGCGTCCCACTGCCACATGATGCGACCCGTTTCGGGGTCGAGGCGGTAGACGGCTCCTTCGAATGCAGGATTCAGGAGCATCCCGTCCTCGAAGCGCGGCGCAAAGCTGGGGTCGCCACGAACCGGCCGTTCCCACACTGTCTCTCCCGAAGCGACGTCCAGGGCAACGATCTGGCCGTCTCTGTTGATGAACACCAGTTCGCCGTTGGTGGCTCCGCCGTACGCGATCGCTTCATCGGTCTCGATGGACCAGACGGTGGAGCCAGACTCCCAGTCGAGTCCTGCGATCTGTCGTCTCGAAGGGTCTACGAGAGCCACCACGCTCGCTCCCAGGATCGCCCGCCAGTTGCTGTCATGGGCGGCCTGCCAGAGCGGCCTCCCCGTCTCCCAGTCGAAGGCGACCGCGCCGTTCTCGACCTCCAGCACGCCGATGCCATGCCGGGTCAGAAGCCTGTTGCTCCATGAGAACGGGGTGTACAACTCCCAGGCCACGGCGCCCGCCGAATCCACCCGCAGCAGCGCGGTGCGGGTGTCGAAGGAACAGAGCCCTCCTTTCGATCGCTTGATCTGGAAGGAGCCGCCTTCGGGAACGACCTTCGCCGCCAGCTCTCCGACGGTGCAACCTGTGACCAGCAGGAGGAGGGCCACGAACGCAGACATCGCGGTCCGATCCAGCGCCGACCGTCTCACGGACATGGCACGTCAGAGATTCGCACATGTCAGAGATTCGCACATGCAAACTGCGTTTTGTCGTGACCCTGCCGGTGACGCGAAGAGGGCGACCCACTGGGTCGCCCTCTTCGCCATCTCTGAGACGTTTGGCTCAGCTGCAGCCGGTGGTGTCCCCACAGGTGAGGCACACGTAGCAGCTGCCGTTGCGGACCGTCATGTGGCCGCAGTTGGAGCACACCGGGGCGTCGCCCATGTTCTCCCTCAGCGCCAGGTCCTTGACATCCACCTTGGATGACGTTGCCGTCGTCGTGGCGGCGTGGGCCACCTTGACTGCACCGTTCGGAGCGGGAGCCGTGGGCACCGTCACCTCGTCGGAGTCGACGAACTCGGCCATCTTCTTGACCAGGTCGACTTCCTCCTCGGCGATGGCGTCGTCCAACCCGAGTTGGACACCGGCCTCAACGGCCAGACCCTTCGGCGGCTCAGGGATCTCACCATCCCGCACCGGCGGCACCTGGGCCAACTCGTCACGCTCCAGGTACTCCACGCCGAGGGCCCGGAACACGTAGTCGATGATGGAGTTGGCCATCTTGATGTTGGGGTGACCCTCCACCATGCCCCGGGGCTCGAAGGTCTGGAACGTGAACGTGTCCACGAACTCCTCGAGCGGCACGCCGTACTGCAGACCCTTGGAGACCGCGATAGCGAAGCAGGAGAGGATGCCCTTGAGCGTGGCGCCCTCCTTGGCCAGGTCGATGAAGATCTCGCCGAGGGTGCCGTCCTCGTACTCGCCGGTCCGCAGATACACCTTGTGCCCGCCGACCCGGGCCTCCTGGTTGAAGCCGCGGCGCTTCGCCGGGAGCAGGAACCGTGGCGGCTGCATGCCCTGGGCGTAGGCCTGGGTGGGGGAGATGCCGACCGGGATCTTGCCCCAGTGGATCGTCTTCTCCGTCTCCACCATCTCGGTGACGGCCGCGGCCTCCTCCTCGTTCTCCTCGCCCTCGTCGGCCGTGGAGTTGAGCGGCTGGGCGGCCTTGGAGCCGTCCCGGTAGATGGCCATCGCCTTGAGACCGAGCTCCCAGGAGGTCCGGTAGGCCTCCTCGATGTCCTCGACGGTCACCTCGTTGGGCATGTTGATCGTCTTGGAGATCGCCCCCGAGATGAACGGCTGGGTCGCCGCCATCATCAGGATGTGGCCGTTGTGGTGGATGAACCGCTTCCCGTACTTCCCGTTCTTGTTGGCGGTGTCGAACACCGGGAGGTGCTCCTCCATCAGGTGCGGGGCGCCCTCGATCGTCTGCCGGCCGCAGATGTGGTCGTTGGCCTCGTTGATCTGGGCGCTGGTGAACCCGAGCTCACGGAGCAGGTTGAAGTCCGGGGCCGTGTACAGGTCCTTGGTGAACCCGAGTCGCTCCAGCGCCTCCTCGCCGAGGGTGTAGGCGTTGAAGGCGAACCGCAGCTCGAAGGTCGACGGCAGCGTCTTCTCCACCTTGTCGATCTCGGCCTCGGTGAGTCCCTTGGCGACCAGAGCCTCCCGGTTGACGTGCGGGGCGCCGTCGAAGCTCGACGTGCCCACGATGTACTCGACGATGTCCTTGATCTGGTCGTCTGAGTAGCCGAGACGACGCAGCGCCGGGGTCACCGACTGGTTGACGATCTTGAAGTAGCCGCCACCGGCCAGCTTCTTGAACTTCACCAGGGCGAAGTCGGGCTCGACACCGGTGGTGTCGCAATCCATGAGCAGGCCGATCGTTCCGGTGGGGGCGATCACCGTCGCCTGGGCGTTGCGGTAGCCATGGGCCTCGCCCAGCTCCAGGGCGTCGTCCCATGCCTTCCGGGCCGCATCGAGGAGATCGGGCGGGCAGACGGCCGGCTCGATGCCGAGCACCGTGTGGCTGACATCCTCGAACTCCGACTCGTTGTACGCGGCCCGCCGGTGGTTGCGGATCACCCGCAGCATGGCGTCGCGGTTCTCGGGGAACCTCGGGAACGGCCCGACCACGCTCGCCATCTCGGCCGAGGTGGCGTACGCCCGGCCGGTCAGGACCGCGGTGAGGGCGCCGGCGATGGCCCGACCCTCGTCGGAGTCGTAGGCGATGCCCTGCCGCATGAGCAGGGAGCCGAGGTTGGCGTAGCCGAGACCCAGCGTCCGGTAGTCGTACGAGCCCTGGGCGATCTCCGGTGACGGGAAGTGGGCCATGGCCACCGAGATCTCGAGCACGACCGTCCAGAGACGGATGGCGTGCTCGTAGGCCTCGAGGTCGAAGACCCCGGTCTCGTCGTCGTAGAACCGCACCAGGTTGATCGACGCCAGGTTGCAGGCCGTGTCGTCGAGGAACATGTACTCACTGCAGGGGTTGGACGCCCGGATGCGACCGCCGGCCGGCGAGGTGTGCCACGCGTTGATCGTGGTGTCGAACTGGACGCCCGGATCGGCGCAGGCCCACGCCGCCTCGGCGATCCGGTTCCACAGGTCACGGGCCTTGACCGTCTTGCGCACCGAGCCGTCGGTGCGGTTGATCAGCTCCCAGTCCCGGTCCTCGAGGACCGCCTGGACGAATTCGTTGGTGACCCGCACCGAGTTGTTGGAGTTCTGGCCGGACACGGTGGCATAGGCCTCTCCGTTGAAGTCCGCCGGGTAGCCGCCGTGCTGGATGAGGATGCGGGCCTTCTCCTCCTCGACCTTCTTCCAGTCGATGAAAGCCTCGACGTCGGGGTGGTCGATGTCGAGGATGACCATCTTCGCCGCCCGGCGGGTGGTGCCTCCCGACTTGATGGCCCCCGCGGCCCGGTCGCCGATCTTGAGGAACGACATCACGCCCGAGGACTTGCCGCCGCCGGACAGCCGCTCGTTCTCGGCGCGGATGGCCGAGAAGTTGGAGCCGGCGCCCGAGCCGAACTTGAAGATGCGGGCCTCACGGACCCACAGGTCCATGATGCCGCCCGGGTTGACCAGGTCGTCCTTGACGCTGAGGATGAAGCAGGCATGCGGGGCGGGTCGGCTGTAGGAGTCGGGGGAGGGGGTGAGCTCGCCGGTCTGAGAGTCGACGTACCAGAAGCCCTGCGCCGGGCCGGTCAGCCCGTACGCCCAGTTGAGGCCGGTGTTGAACCACTGCGGCGAGTTCGGAGCCGCCATCTGGTTGGCGAGCATGTACTTGATCTCGTCCTCGAAGGCCTGGGCGTCCTCGTCGGTGGCGAAGTAGCCCTCCTTCTCGCCCCAGAACCTCCAGGTGCCGGCGAGGCGGTCGAACACCTGGCGGGCCGAGCGCTCCGGGCCCAGCACCGGCTTGCCGTCGGCGTCGAGGACCGGGTTGCCTTCGGCGTCGTACTGGGGCACTCCCGCCTTGCGGAAGTACTTGGAGACCATGATGTCGGAGGCCACCTGGCTCCAACTGGCCGGGATCTCCGCGTCGGTCATCTCGAACACGACCGAGCCATCCGGGTTGGTGATCCGCGAGTCGCGGCGTGACCACTCGATGCCCTCGTACGGATCGCGTCCGGCCGTGGTGAAACGACGGGTGATCCTCAGGCCCTGGGTCATGATTACCTCCTCCGCGCACGCCGCCGAGTGGGGGCGGACGAACTGCTACTTCTCAAACACCACAAGATGTAGTGGTCGGCGGGGAAGTGTCCACAACATCTAGTATGGACTACGGCACTGTAATTACACTGGTGTCTTTGGTCAAGCACCTTTGTCCACAGGGGCGAAAGCCCAGGTAGAAGCCCTACGGGGCCCTTCAGGGGAAGTGGGCGATCGCCCGGGGAAGCGCTCGGGACGATAGACGCACCCAGGCTCCCGGGGCCAGCCCCGGCTCCACCTAGTTTTCGCGATCGACGTCGGTCTCGATCTCCACCTGGCCGTCCTTCCAGCGGACGCGGACCTCGACCTCCGTGTCGGAGCCGATGAATTCGACACGCACCTCCGGTGGGCCGGGCTCGTCCAGCTCCAGGGCGAAGCCCGGGGCCGGCACCGCCGATAGGAAGGTGATGGCTCCCGGCACCACGCCGACGGTGAGCGTCCCTCCCAAGGTGGGGATGGTGCGCACCTCGGGGGTGGCCGGTGGCGGCGTGGTGGTCGTGACGACGGAGGTGGAGGTCGTGGGGACGGGGGTCGAGATCGAGCTCGTGGAGGATCCGGGGACCGTGGTCGACCCGGAGGGACTCGTCGTGGTCGTCGAGTCGGGGGTCGTGAGCTGGATCGGCGCCGCATCGGACTCCCCAACCCGATCGTCGGCAAGGCTCACGATCTGCCAGGTGACCGCCGTGGCGGCGACCACCGTCACCAGCCAGATCGCCAAGAGCTGCCACCTTCGCATGGGCCATTCTCCCACCCTGTGAGTGCAGTGCATCTTCGCGTTCGGAGCGGCGGCACCCTGCGTAATCTCGCCTCGTGGCACGGATCGTGCTCATCGAGGACGACGTCGAGATCCGCCGGCTCGTTGCCGGCGCGCTGGCATCCGCGGGCCACGACGTCGAGTCGTCGGATCGTGCCCTCGCCGGCCTGGAGTTGGCGGTCAAGGGCAAGCCGGACCTGGTCCTGATGGATCTAGGTCTCCCCGATCTGGACGGGGCGGAGCTGCTCCGCATGATCCGGGCCGTTTCCAGCGTGCCGGTGATCGTGATCACCGCCCGCGGAGGGGAGGAGAACGTCGTGTCGACGCTCGACTCCGGCGCCGACGACTATCTGGTCAAGCCGTTCTCGATCGCCCAACTGGAGGCGAGGGTCCGCGCCGTCCTCCGAAGGGGTGCGCCTGCCGAGACGCGGGGCGAGATCCGCGCCGCGGGCATCGTCCTCGATCCCGCCGCTCGCACCGCCACCCTCGACGACGAAGAGCTCGACCTGAGCCCGAAGGAGTTCGATCTGCTCCGTCTCCTCATGGAGCGGGAGGGCCAGGTGGTGACGAAGCGGGAGATCATGGCCGAGGTGTGGCGGGAGCCGTATGGCGGCGCCGACCGGACCATCGACGTCCACATCTCGTGGCTGCGCAAGAAGCTGGGTGAGAGCGCCCAGAGCCCCCGGCGGATCGTCACCGTCCACGGGGTTGGCATCAAGCTCGTCGATCCCGGCGCGTGAGACGAAGCCTCGCCCTGCTCAGCCTGGCGACGACCTCCCTGGTCGTGATAGCGCTCCTCGTCCCCCTGGGGCTCCTGGTGCGGCGTCAGGCCCACGACGAGGCCCGTCTCGAGGCCGAGCGTTCGGCTCGCACCACGGCAGCCTTGGTCGCCCTGGCCCTCTCCTTCGACACTCCGGCCGAGGCGATGCCGGGAGTGGTCGGTGCCATGGCCGAGGGCACGACGGTCACCCTCTCGGACGGTCCGACCATCGGGACGCCGCTTCCGGGCCAGGGGACCCTGACCGACGCCGCCATGTCCCTCCAGACCACGATCACGGGTGACGTGCCCGGGGGATGGGAGATCGCCCTTCCCATCGTCGGATTGGATCGGGTGGCGGTGGTGAGCGTGTTCGTACCCGCCGCGCAGCTCGAGGCGGGAGTGACGGAGGCGTGGCTGCTGCTCGGCCTGGTGGGCCTGCTCCTCATCGGCCTCTCCGCTCTCGTCGCCGACCGGCTGGGGCGGCGCCTGGTGGCGCCGGTGCGACACCTGGCCGACACGGCGCATCGGCTCGGCGAGGGCGACCTGTCTGCCCGTGCCGTCGTGACCGACCGGACCGAGTTGCGCGACGTGGCTGCCGCTCTCAACCAGCTCGCCACCAGACTCGGTGCCCTGCTCGCTGCCGAGAGGGAGGAGGTCGCCGACCTCTCTCACCGGCTACGCACGCCGATGACCTCGCTCCGGCTCCAGGCGGACTCGCTGTCGGACCCAGCCGAGAAGGAGGCAGTCTTGAGTCAGGTGGACCGGCTCGAAGGTGCCATCGATGCCCTGATCACGGCGGCTCGCACCAAGGGAGCGGAGGTGGGCACCAGCCGTCTCGACGAGGTCGTGGCGGAGCGTGTCGCCTTCTGGTCGGTCCTCGCCGAGGAGCAGGAGCGGGACATCGAGGTCGACATCGAGCCGGGGATCGAGGTCGACGTCGCCCCCGGGCAGCTCGAGGACGCTCTCGACGTCCTCATCGACAACGTCTTCAGCCACACCGAACCGGGGACACCGTTCCGGGTGGCTGCCGGTGCAATCGGCGGCCGGCCCTTCCTCCGCGTCGAAGATCAGGGACCAGGGATCCCCGATGCCCGGGTCATCGCCCGGGGGGCGAGCGGTGACGGTTCCACCGGCCTGGGCCTGGACATCGCCCGACGCACGGCGGAGTTGTCCGGTGGGGGCCTGGAAGTGTCCGAGCGCCCCGGTGGGGGCGCCCGGGTCACACTGTGGTTCGGTTCGTGATCAGGTCTCGTCGCGCCGGGTCATGGCGCCGATGATGATCGCCGCGCCGATGAGCACGAGGGCGAGGGGGCCGATCAACCTGAGGTCGGAGACCCGGATGGTCCAGTAGCCCGCCGCCTCGAGGGCGAACGCCACGCCCGCGACCAGGAAGACGAGACCCGTGATGAACGAGCCGACATGCATCCTCATCACCGCACCTCGATCTTTCCCGCTCCCACGTTGATCTTCAGCGTCAGGGTCGTGGAAGCGGAGTCGAACCCGGGGCTGGTGTAGTCGAGCCGGGGTGTGATGCCCTCGGAGGACTCGTCGACGACCTGGATCTCGCCGGCACCCACCGACGCCTCGACGCGGAACTCGACGTCATCGGGTACCCGCACCTGGATCTCACCGGCCCCGACCGAGAGCTCGACCTCGGCCGATTGGGTCAGGTCGAGGTCCTCCAGATCGAGCTGGATCTTGCCCAGGGCGAGGTCGTACCGGTCCTCCAGCTCGGACATCTGGGTGACCCGGATCTCACGGTCGCCGACACCGCCGCGGAACGACCCCGGCAGGAACGAGACCAGGAGCGTGGCCACCGTGAGGAAGACGCCGAGCGTGATCAGGCCGGGGTGCTCGCCGCGGAACGACCCGATCATCAAGGCCAGGCCGACCACGGCCAGGGTGATCGGGATGACCATCGAGAGCCGGATCTCGGCCACATCCGCCGCATCGAGGGCCCACAAGACGCCCAGCAACACGAGGATGACCCCGGTGACGACGGTGCCGTAGGAGGGGTGACGCGAGTCGTGAGCCACGGTGGGCTCGACTCGCGTGGTTTCAGGATCTGTCATGGCGAAGTCCCATCACTATCAGGGCGGCACCGGCGACGACGATCGCCGCAGGCCACATCAATTGGCTGAACCAGGGGACGAACTGTCGGATCAGGAGCACCAGGCCGATCGCCACGAGGGCCATGCCGGCGATCATCGAGCCCTGCGGGCCCAGCGGCTTGGCCGGCGCGGTCGCGGCCGTCTCCTCGCCCGTTTCCTCGGGGATCACGATCCAGGCAATCAGGTAGGCGAGGATGCCGGATCCCCCCGCCAGGGTGAAGACGACGAACCCGAGACGGAACCACACCGGGTCGACACCGAAGTACTTGCCGAGGCCACCGGCCACGCCGCCGATGACCCGATCGGTCCGGCTGCGGGTGAGTCGGGCTCGGGGCGGCATCGGCTCGGTCGGTCCGGCGCCGGCCTCGGGACCGGTGGGGGGTTCGGTCATGGGAGAGCCTCCTTGGTTCCGCGGATTATCGCGGGAACCAAGGAGGCTACGTAGGGACTTTGGACCCGTGGCGGACCGGCGGGGTCAGCCGCGCCGGATCTCGATCTCGAGACGGCCGTCGTCCAGTTCCGCCTCGAACCTCGCCTCGGAGGAGCCCTTCTCGAACTCGATCCTGATGCGGTCGGGGCGAAGGTCCTTGATCTCGACCTCCCAATCTGGTGCGGAGAAGCCGACCAGGACCAGGGCACCGGCCTGGATGTCGACGGTCACCGTGACGCCCGGAGCCACCTGGAAGGTGCCGCCACCGTCGGCGACGAACTCCTCTTCGACCGTGGTCGACGTGGAGGTCCCGGGTGTGGTGGTCGACGGGGAGCTCGAAGATGACGAGCCTGGCGTGCTGGTCGAGCTGGAGCTGCCGGGGGTGCTGGTCGAAGTCGACGAGCTCGAGCTGGACGAGCTCGAGCTGCTGGACGAGCTCGATCCGGCGGCGCTGCTCGACGAGGAGTCGTCAGGCGTCGAGGTGTCGGTGCTGACCATTGCCGCTCCGGAGACGTCGAGCGCCGCCAGGGCGCCGTCGTCGTCGGCGTCGCCGGCGGCCCAAGCCACCCCGACCACCAACAGCGCGGCAGTGATCGCCGTGAAGATCCCAACCATTCGTCTCATCGAACCCTCCTGTTCTGGTGTGGGGACAGCGTCGCTCGAGACGCGTTTCGCCGTCCTCAGCAGGAGGTCAAGAAGATCTCAAGGATCGACGCTCACTCGGTGACCCGAAGCCGAGGTCCCAGCGGGGCATGAAGAACTGCACCAGCGGCCCGATTCCGAGGGCGAAGACCACGGTTCCCGGACCAAAGGTCCCGCCCAACAGCCAGCCGACGGCGAGCACGGTGATCTCGATCACGGCCCTGGTCAACCGGATGGACGGTCCCTTCTTGGCGATGCCCGTCATCAGGCCGTCCCTCGGCCCCGGTCCCAAGTTGGCGCCGATGTACATGCCGGTGGCGACACCGATGACGAGGACCCCGCCGAGCAGCATGGCCCAGGCAACGAGAGTGGTCCCGGCCTCGGGCACCACCGCAGCAGTGACGTCGATGGTCAGCCCGATGATGATCGCGTTGAGCAGCGTGCCGACCCCGAACCGCTCGCCGAGCGGGATCCACAGGAGCAGGACCACGACCGACACGATCACCGACCACACGCCGACGGTGAGGCCGAACCTGACAGACAGGCCCTGGTGGAGGACGTCCCAGGGCGGCACGCCGAGGCCGGACTGCAGCATGAGGCCGATCCCGACGCCGAAGGCAACGAGACCGGCTATCAGTTGGGTGAGACGTCGGCCCATGCGGGGGCCACTCAGAGGGATGAGCACGTGGTCGGACGGTAGGGGATAACGTGACGAACCGGATGCGCGTCCATTTCATGCCCACGTGCCTCGTCGATGTCCTGACGCCGCACGTCGGCGAGGCCGCGGTCGACGTCCTCGAATCGGCCGGCTGCGAGGTCGTCGTCCCGGCCGGGCAGACCTGCTGTGGTCAGCCGGCCATGAACGTCGGGATGGTCGAGGAGGCCCGGCAGATGGCGGAGCGGACCATCGAGGTGTTCTCCGGTTCCGACGACCCCGTGGTCCTCCCGTCCGGCTCGTGCGCCGAGATGCTCACCCATCACTATCCGAGGCTGTTCGCCGGCACCGAGCACGAGGAGGCGGCGACCAGACTCGCGGGGCGGACTCGCGAGCTGACCCGGTTCCTGGTCACCGATCTCGACGCCCCGGTGCGCGCCACCAGCGAAGGCACGGTCGCCTACCAGTACTCCTGTCACGGTCTCCGGGGGCTGGGCCTCGCCGGGTGCGCCGATCGGCTCCTCGAAGATGTGGAGCGGGCCGACTTCGACGGCATGGAGTGCTGCGGCTTCGGGGGCCTCTTCTCCGTGGCGATGCCCGACGTGTCGGCGGCGATCCTGGAGGCAAAGCTCGATCGACTCGAGGCCTCCGGTGCCGACGTGCTGGCCAGCGGGGACGTCTCGTGCCTCATGCATCTCGAGGGAGGACTGCGGCGACGCGGTTCGGCGATCGAGGTCAGGCACATCGCAGAACTGCTGGCGCCCGAAGACGACGAATGAGCCAACCCGTGACGTTCGTGGAGCGAGCCGACCGGCTCCTGGGGACGCCCGAGGCGGCCGCGGTGGACCGGGGCGCCCGACACATGACGTCACAGCGTCAGGCGGCCATGGGCGAGCTCGGCTGGGCTCAGGAGCTGCGTGACCGGGTGCGGCAGGTCCGACTCCACTCCCTGTCCCATCTGGACCGGCTCCTCGCCGTCTTCGCAGACCGCGCCGAAGAGGCCGGCGCCAGCGTCCATTTCGCCGGTGACGCCGCCGAGGCCAACGAGATCGTCTCAGGGATCCTCGTCCGGGCCGCTGCCCGCCGCGTGGTGAAGGGCAAGTCGATGCTGTCGGAGGAGATCGGCCTCAACGAGCATCTCGCCGCCGCCGGGGTCGAGGTCACCGAGACGGACCTCGGTGAGTACATCGCCCAACTGGCGGGCGACACGCCCAGCCACATCATCGCTCCGGTGCTCCACATGACCCGCCAGGAGATCGGGCGGCTGTTCGCCGACAAGCTCGGGGTCCCGTACACCGACGACCCGGTGGAGTTGAACACCATCGCCCGCTCCGCTCTACGCGACGTGTTCCTGTCGGCCGACGCCGGGATCACCGGGGTCAACCTGGCGGTCGCCGAGACCGGCAGCGTGATCGTGGTCACCAACGAGGGCAATGGCCGCTTCTCGTCGACCGCGCCGCGGGTCCACATCGCCCTGATGGGGATGGAGCGGATCGTGCCCGACTGGCCATCGGCCTCGCTGGTGCTCGAGTCGCTGGCCCGCTCGGCGACCGGGCAGAGGCTGTCGGTCTATACCAACGTGATCACGGGCCCGAGACGTGCCGACGATCCCGACGGCCCGGAGGAGGTCCACGTCGTGGTGGTGGACAACGGGCGTAGCTCGGTCCTCGCCGGCGACACCGCCGAGATCCTGGCGTGCATCCGCTGCGGCGCCTGTCTCAACGTCTGTCCCGTCTTCAGAACGGTGGGGGGCCATGGCTACGGCACCGTCTACTCCGGCCCCGTGGGGGCGGTGCTCACTCCTTCGCTCCACGGATTGGATCCCTGGGCCGACCTGCCCTACGCCTCGACCCTCTGCGGCGCCTGCGAGGAGGTGTGCCCGGTGGGGATCCGGATCCCCGAGATGCTCCTCGAGCTGCGCCGGATGGCCGCAGAGCGGGGTCATCTGCCCGGCTGGATCGATCGCGGGGTGCGCACCTACACGAGGATCGCGTCGAGCCCGCGCCGGTGGGGGCGCGCCCGGCGTCTGGCGCGACTGTTGACCAGACCCTTGGCCCACGGCGGATGGATCCGCCGCCTCCCCGGGCCCGGCGCCGGCTGGACCCGTCACCGCGACCTGAGGGAACCGGCCAAGGTGTCGTTCACCGAATGGTGGGGTCGTCATGGAGCGTGACCGGTTCCTCGCCCGCGTGGCCGGCGCGCTGCTCACGGCACGGATCCCGACGGCCCCCGATGCCGCCGGCGGTGTCCCGGAGCCCGATGGCGATCTCCTCACACTGTTCCGCTCCCGGGCACAGGAGGTCAGCGCTGTCGTCCACGGCCCGGTGAGCCGCCACGGCGCCGAGCGGGTCGTGGCAGGCATCGCCTCCGGTCATGGCTCGTCGACCTTCGTGGCCTGGGACGACCTGCCGGCGCCGGGCGTGGTCCCGATGCTGGAATCCGCCGGTCTCACCCGGGTCCCGGCGACCGACGGCGGTCTGGATCGCTTCCGCCAGCTCGACCTCGGCGTGACCGGCGCCGCGGCGGCGCTCGCCGAGTCGGGGAGCGTGGTCCTGATCCATGGACCCGGTCGGCCCCGTCTGGCGAGCCTCGTCCCCGACGTCCATGTGGTGCTGGTGGAGATCGAAACGATCCAGCCCAGCCTCGCCCACTGGGCTCATTCGCAGCCCGAACCGATCAGCTCCACCGCGAACCTGGTCGTGGTGACGGGCCCGAGCCGCACCGGGGACATAGAGTTGCAGCTCAATCTCGGGGTCCATGGCCCGAGACACGTCCACGTGGTGCTCATCGACTGATGGTTGGTCTCGTCAAACCCCCCAAAGAGGAAAAGCCGACCCGGCTCATCGCCCGGTTCGTGGGCCTGATCCTCCTCGTGGCGATCGCCGGCACCATCATCTGGAACTACACGACCCAGAGCAACATCGACCTGATCGAGATCGGGTCGGTGGCCTCCTTGGGTGTCGACCCCGAAGACCTGATCGAGGTCGACGGGATGAGGATCCGTGTCGTCCAGCACAGCGAAGGGTCCACGCCACTGGTCCTCCTCCACGACGTCGACGTCGGCGGTTCCATCGCCATGGCCGATCTCGCCGCCGCGGCATCAGACTTCCAGACCGTGACCATCGACCTGCCCGGGTTCGGTCTCAGCACCCGCATACCGGAGCCCGGTGAGCAGCACACGGTGGGCAACATGGCCGAGGTCGTGGGCGGCGTCCTCGACCGGTTGTTCACCCGGCCGGTCGTCGTCGCCGGTGTGGGTCTGGGCGGGAAGGTGGCGGCCGACCTCGCCGTGCGCCGCCCCGAGCTGGTCGCAGGCCTGGTGATGATCGACACCGACTTCTGGGCGGAGGACGAATGGCGGCAGCGGGCCCAGAAGCTGCCGTTGATCGGGGAGTCGATGACCTACACCTACGAGACCTCGGGCCGTTTCGCCGAGTCCGTCTGGGCACCTCACTGCGACGAGGGCGGCTGGTGTCCCACGCCACAGCAGCTGGTCGACCGCACCGCCGCGGCGCGGCTCAGGGACTCGACCGCGTCGATCCACGCCTTCTGGAACACACCTCAGGCATCGCTCGTGCCGTCCGACCTGGGCGAGGTCAGGGCGCCCACCGCCTACGTGTGGAGTCTCGACGGGCCGGTGCCACGGGAGACGGTGGAGCGGATCAAGGCGGAGATACCGGCCATGACGATCATGGACGTCGACGTCTTCGCCGCCCACCTCGAATCACCGTCCACCGTGGTCGAGGCGGTCCGCTCCGTCGGCGGCTGATCAGGGGACGACGATCAGCTTCCCGGTGGTGGTTCGACTGGCAAGGTCCACCTGGGCCTGGGCCGTTCCCTCCAGCGGGTAGCGACCGCCCACCCTCACCTCGAGGGACCCGTCCGATATCCAACCGAACAGGTCACTGGCGCGGCCGAGGAGCTCCTCACGGGTGGCGATGTAGTCGCCGAGGGTCGGTCGGGTGAGGAAGATCGACCCGTTCCGCATCAGCGTCAGCGGAGACACCGGCTCGACGACACCCGAGGCGTTGCCGAAGGTCACCATGTACCCGCGACGCCGGAGCAGGGCGACTCCCTTGTCGAAGGTGGCGGCCCCCACCCCGTCGTAGACCACGTCGAGCGGCCGGGGACCGTAGGCGGATTCGATCTCGGACACGAAGTCGGACTCGGTGTAGACGATCACCATGTCGGCGCCGGCCGCCTTGCTCATCCCCACCTTCTCGGGCGAACCGACCGTGGTGATGACCTCAGCCCCCAGCCGTTTCGCCATCTGCGTCAGCAGCAGTCCGACCCCTCCTGCTCCCGCATGGATGAGGCAACGGTGCCCGGGCTCGAGCCGGAAGGTGTCGTGGGCGAGGTAGTGGGCGGTCATCCCCTGGAGGAGGGCCGCCGCCGCGATCTCGAGGTCGACGTCTTCGGGGATCGGGACGGCGCGGGCCGCCGGCACGAGGCAGTACTCGGCGAAGCTCCCCAGGGTCGACGACCACCCGACCCGGTCGCCCGGGGCGAACTCCGTCACTCCGTCGCCCACGGCCTCGACCACGCCGGCACCCTCGTTGCCGGGGACGAAGGGGTACTCCATCGGGTACACGCCCTCACGCTGGTAGATGTCGATGAAGTTGACGCCTCCGGCGGTCACTTCGACCAGCAGCTCGCCTGGCTCCGGCCCGGGTATCGACCGGTCGGCGACCTCGATGACCTCGGGCCCGCCCTTGCGGGTCACGACTGCCGCCCTCATGACGGCCGCTCCACGGTCCACCCGCGGGCGATCAGCTCCGCGGCGAGTGTCTCGTCGCTGACCCCGGACAGGTCTGGCCGCACCGGCTCCAGATCCAGGCACCGCTCCACCACGTCGCGGATGGTACGCGCCCACGCCCGGCCCTTGGCCTCGCCCTCGAGCGACAGGGTGCCGTCCCCGTTGACCCGGTAGACCCGGGCGTGCGGCTGGGGGTTGGCCCGGGACCCGCGCTCCCCGTAGACGAGGATGACCGACCCGGTGGGCACGTCCTGGACGCCTCCGGGCGACACGAATGGCCCCTCGAAGGCCCAGCCCGACGAACGGGACGAGTCGACGGACTCGACCACTTTGGCCCAGTTCTTGTGACGTTCGTCCCCGGCCAGCGGAACCTCCACGGCAACGGTGATCCGGTCCGTCATGGCCCCGAGCGTACGGGATTGGTCACCAATCCGGCACATCGCCATATACGCTCACTCCCGATGGCAACGCTGCGGATGTTCGCCAACCTACGCGAGATCGCGGGCACGGCGCGCGCCGAGTTCGACGGGGAGACGGTCGCCCGTGTCATCGAGGTCGCCACCGAGAAGTACGGCACGGAGTTCGCAGCGGGCGTCGAGGTCTCCCGGATCTGGGTCAACGGCGAGGAGGCCGGGCTGGAGCAGCCCGTCGACGACGACGACGAGATCGTGCTCCTGCCTCCGGTCTCCGGCGGGAACCGTCCCGTCGCCATGAGCAGCATCGACGCCATGGGCCTGGCGCCCTTCCTCGTCGCCGTGATCGCGGTCCTGGCGAGCCTCCGTGGCGCCGAGATCTGGGCCGCCGGGATCGTGGCCGTCGTCTCGGTGTGGGCCCTCGACCTGGGTGCCGCGTTCGGCGCCAGGGGCCGGTCGTTCGCCCCGCTGGCCGTGACCTCGACCGCGGCCGCAGGTGCCATCGCCGCCCACGCCGCCGGTGGCGCCGGCTACACGCTGGCCCTGGCGCTGGCCATCGCGGTCACCCTCGGATGGGCGGTGGCCTTCCCGGAGTACCGCAAGGTGGATGCGTATGCGCCCACGGCCATGGTCGCCCTGATCGGTGGTCTGGCTGCGGCGTCACTGGTCATCGCCGACTCGTCGGCGTCGCCGGACCCTTCGCTCGTCGGCATCTTCCTGGTGTCCGTGATCGCCGGTGTCCTGTTTGGCTCGATCGTGGCGCGGATGCCGGCCATCCCGTATCTCGATCCCATCACGACCACGGCCATCGTGGCTGTGATCGGGGCGGTCGTCGCCGCCCTCCTATGGGAAGCCGACGTGGTGAGCTACCTGCTGATCGGGATCGGCATCGCGATGGCCCTGGTGGCGGGTCGCGGTCTCTCGTCGATGTTGCGCCGCGGGGTCGTCAGTCTCACCGAACCGTCGCCCGGGGTCATGCCCTCTCTCGACGGTGTCATGCTGGCCGCGGCCATCCTCCAACCGCTGGCGTCCTTCATTCTCTGAGGACGCGACTACACCTCCTGCATCGCCAGGGTTAGCATTTCGACCGAATGACAGCCAGCAAGGCGCACGCCCGCGCCGTTCTTCTGGTCGTTCTCGCTGTCGCGGTGGGGGTGGCGGCCATTCCGCCGACACCTGCGACAGCCGTGACCAAGGCCCAGGTCGACGCGGCGTGTGCGGGCTCGAAGGAACAGCACGCGGAGTACCGCGCCGCTCAGCAGAGGTTCTACGAGGCCACCCAGCAATACGACCTGGCCCTGGCCGACGTGGAGCGTCTCGAGCGGAAGCAGGCGCGGATCGAGGCTTCCGCGGAGAACGCCGACGCCCAGCGCGCCCAGCTCGAGGCCGCCATCCAGCAGCAAGCCGTCGAGATCTACATGCAGGGCGGGACGTCGACGCCGGGGATCATCCTGTCGGCGACCTCGCTCGACGAGCTCCTCACCACCACCGAGTTCCTGTCGTCCGCGGCGTTCGGCGGGCAGCAGTCGATGCAGGACCTGATCGCCCAGCGTGGCGAGTTGGACCGCTTGCAGATCGAGCTCGACCAGACCCACGAGGAGCTGGTGGCCAAGTCGGAGGAGGCGCAGCGGCTCGTCGAGGAGATGAACGCCGCAATGGACGCCGAGCAGGCGGCGTACGAGAAGCTGAGCCAACGGTGCCGGGACCTCACCGCCAAGTACGACGCCGAACAGGCGGAAGCCGCGGCACGAGCCAGACAGCGTGCAGCCGGGTCGGTCCAGGTCGGCTCGTTCATCTGCCCCTTCACGCCGGGTCGGACCCAGTTCACCAACAGCTGGGGCGCTCCCCGGTCGGGCGGCCGGTCCCACAAAGGCACCGACATGTTCGCCCCGTGGAACGAGCCGATGTACGCGGTGGCAAATGGGACGGTGTACACCCGGAACGGCGGGCTGGGTGGCAAGACCATCTGGCTGATCGCCGACAACGGCGTGGCCTACTACTACGCCCATCTCAACGACTGGGCCGTGGGCAGCGGGCAGCGGGTGAGGCAGGGCCAGACCATCGGATTCAACGGCGACACCGGCAACGCCCGTGGCGGACGGCCTCATCTCCATTTCGAGATCCATCCCGGGGGTAGGGGCTCGCCGGCGGTGAACTCCTATCCCACGCTCATCGCTGCCTGCCGGTAACGTGAACGATGTGAGCGAACGTCGCCGGCGCATCGACATCGTCCTGGAACCGGAGTACCTCGAAGGTCTCGAGTCCGCCGATCTCTCGGAGCTCCAGGAGCGCCGGGACACGGCGACCGATCTGGAAGCGCAGATCTCCTACTACCGCCGGCTCCTCCACGCCCGCATGGACTTGCTCGCCTTCGAGCTGAAACGTCGTCGCGGGGAGGAGAGCCGGACGCTGATGGAGGCGCTGCCCGAGATCCTCTCCACCGGTCTCGTCCTCGGTGACGCCCCGAACCTGAAATACCTCGACGTCATGCCGCCGCTTCCGTCGAGCACCGGCCGGAGGCTCATCGACAAGATCATGGAGGACGGGATCCTGGCTCAGCTCCCCGATCTGTCGGACGAAGAGGTGCAGGAGGCGCTCGACCGGCTCAACGAGGTCGAGTCCACGCTCTCGGCTCAGCGGCGGCAACTGCACAACGTCATCGACACGATCCAGGCCGAGATCGTCGCCCGCTACCGGTCCCAGCAAGGCGCAGCCGGGGCCTGATGCTGGCGAGGAGCGTTCGCTCCGGACTGGCCGAAACCCACCACGACGGTGCCGTCGCGGTGTCCGACTCCGACGGCCGCCTCATCGCATCGACCGGTGACGTCGATCGTCCGTTCTTCCTCCGGTCGTCGGCCAAGCCGTTCCAGGCTGCCGTGAGTCGGCGGCATGCGGTCCTGGCGCCGGTTCAACTGGCCATGGCCTGCGCCTCGCATCGCGGGCTCCCGGCCCAGGTGGCAATCGTGCGAGGGATCCTCGAGGGGGCGGGGCTGTCGGAGACCGACCTGCGCTGCCCACCCGCATGGCCGTCGTCCGAATCGGCGACACGGCGTCTCTGGCGCGACGGTCACGACCGACCCCGTCGCATCTGGCACAACTGCTCGGGGAAACACTCCGCGTTCCTCGCCGCATGCGTCGCCGAGGGCTGGCCGACCGAGAGCTACCTCGACCCGAGCCACCCCTTGCAGCGCGAGATCGTCGAGTTGGTCTCCGAGGCCGGGTCGTTCGACGCGACACCGGTCGGGGTCGACGGGTGCGGCGCCCCGGTCCTTCGGACCACCGCTCGGGCGATGGCGACCATGTTCGCCCGACTCGGCACCGATCCCGGGTTCGCCGACGTGTACACCTCGATGCATCGCTACCCGGCGTTGGTGTCGGGGAACGGCGCCGGTGACGCTTCCATCGCCACTGCCGTCGATGCGGTCGCCAAGGGCGGCGCCCAGGGTTGCATCGGGGTGGCGTTGAGGTCGGGTCTGGGAGTGGCGGCCAAGTCGTGGGACGGCATCTACGAGGTGGCCGTGGTCGCCGCAGTGGCCGCCCTCGAACAGGTCGGCGCGGTGACGGGATTCCCGATGGAGCGGCTCTCGGAGTGGGCCCGGAGACCGGTGGTCGGCGGGGGTGTCGAGGTCGGGGCGTTGGACCCCGTGGTCGAGCTGGTTCGCGAAAAAACGCCCTAGATACTTGTGAACAAGAGGGTGTGGACAAGCCCTGTGGAAAAGGCCGATTCCTGTGGGAAAGCCGCCGCAGACCGTCGTTCGGGCGTTGAACAGCGTTCTGTTGCGTCTCATGACGATACGAGTCCGCCGATTCGGGGTCGTTGAATCTGTCCTGGCCTTTGCGTAGATTCCCGCCCATCAAACGCCCTAGAGGCAACCGGAGAAGCGTCCGTTCGGGGAAGTGCGGAGGAAGCTCCGGGGGTCACTGGGGCGTTTGTCATTCGCCCTGGCGCTTTGCGCCAGGGCACACCTTGCACTGAGTACTTGGCACTTGGATTTCTCCCCCGCGAAGCGGTCAGCGGAGTGGGGGGGGGAGAAATCAGACGCCGAACATCAGCTCCCGGAGGTTGATCACCGAGGTCTGGTAGGTGTCCAGGTCGATGCGAAGCGATCCGAGACGCAAGCCGGTCATCCCCTCGCCGGCGTTGGTCATCACCCGCAGCGCGCCATCGTCGTGGTCGAGCACACCCAGACCGAGACAGTCGCCACCCTTCCCCTGGATCCCGACCAGCACACTTCCCAGTCGCTCCAACTGCAGGCCCACCGGCAGCGTCGGGGCGAACACCGTGGGTCGGACCTTCCACCGCTCCAGTGGCGGACGAAGGGCACGGGCGAACTGCTCCGCCCGCTTGCCGGCCCGGTCGTCCGGGGACATGGGGAGGATCCCGGGATCCGACGCCAGGACGTGCACCTCGACCCCGAAGAAGCGGCGCAGCATCCCCACCAGCGGCTCCAACTCCTCGCCGCGCTGCAGTGCCACGATCCGGTCGGGACGGCACAACTCGGTCTTGTGGTACTTCAGCGTCTCGCCGGCGACGCCGGAGACCACCGCGGTCGTGTCGATGATGACCACGTCGCCGACCTCCCGCGCCCGGTTGGTCATCACGGTCGTGGCGATCACCTGTTGCAGGACGAGGCGGGTGGGCGTGGTGGTCCCGACGAAATGGAGACCGTCGGGCTCGTCGAGACGCTCGAGGTCCTCCGGCCCGCTGAACACCTTCATGGCCACGCAGGCCGGGGGTCCGATCGTGGACACCCCCACGTCGGCATCCACCAACACTGGCCGACGGCCGGCGGCGAGGGCGGTGCGGACCGCTTCGAGGGCGACGGAGGTCTTGCCCGCGTCCAGACCCCCGATGAGCATCGTGATCCCAGGGGACGATGCGAGCCTGACCGCCTCTTCGGTGCTCGTATCGCCCATGGATCAAGATTAGGGGGGCCGGAATCCTTCCCCGTGCCCGCCGCTACCGTCCTCGCCCAATGACGCTCCCCATCAGCTTCCTCTCCGATTTCGGGCATCAGGACGAGTTCGTCGGCGTCGTGCACGGCGTGATCGCCAGGGTGGCGCCCGAGGCGAGGGTCATCGACATCGGCCACGGCTTTCCTCCCGGAAACGTCCGCGCCGCGGCCCTGGCGCTGGTTCGCGCCATCCAATACCTGCCAGAAGGCGTCTGTCTCGCCATCGTCGACCCCGGGGTCGGCACGGATCGCAGGGCGATCGCCGCCGAGACCCCATGGGGATTCTTCGTCGGGCCCGACAACGGGCTGTTGTCGCCGGCGGTCTCGATGGTCGGTGGAGCGTCGTCGATCGTGTCCATCGAGAACCCGGAGGTGATGATCCCGTCGCCCGGCGCCACCTTCCAGGGTCGTGACGTCTTCGCCCCTGCCGCCGCCGTCCTCGCCTCCGGCGAGGCGAAGCTCGCCGATCTCGGTCCCAGGGTGAGCGACGACGAGGTCATCCCGCTTCTCCTTCCGCTCACCGAGACCGATGGGGCGTCGGTAACCGGCGAGGCCTGGTGGGTGGATCGCTACGGGAACGTCGAGACCAATGTCTCTCCTGAGGACCTCGCCGGGATCGGGCTCGCCCCCGGAGACGTGGTCACCCTCCGCATCGGCGCGGGGATCCACAACATCAAATGGGTGAAGACCTACGGAGAGGTGGACGAAGGAGAGCCGCTTCTCCACGTCGACTCGGCCGGGCTGATGGCGATCGCGGTCAGGGATGGCCGCGCCGACGAGCATTTCGACCTGGTGGCCGGGGTGTCGGTCACCCTGGCGGGGAGAACATGAGCCACAACTGGATGGCTCCGGCGACCACGATCAGGATCAGCAGGACCAGCAGGACGATGGCGGTGGCGGGACGCACAGGCGTCGCAGCTTACAAAAGGTGTCGGGGCCCCCGGGAGTGGGGGCCCCGACTGCACGAGGTAGGTCTCCGTTACCGTGGGGCGGGCTGGGAGGCTATCCGTCACGCCTGGCACAGAACGTGCGTTAGGCATGAGGGCACGGAGACCCCACCAACGCGCTACGTCCATTATCGACCACTCAGAGTGGTTACTTGAAGCAAATCGTGGTCACGTTCTTAACCCGCCCCGGATGCCTCCTCTGTGCGGACGCGTTACCAGTGGTGGAGCGAGAGGCGCGTCGGGCGGGTCACGAGGTCGTGATAGTCGACATAGAGACCGACGACCGTCTCGTCGCCGAGTACGGGCTGAGGATCCCAGTGCTCCTGGGACCGGATGGGGGCTTGCTCGTCGAGGGACCGATCGAGGACGTCAGGTCCCTGCGTCGGGCGCTCAGGACGATCGGCCGAGGCGGGCTTCGGAGTCGGCGTCGGTAGCGTCTCCCGCACCGTCCTCGCCACCTTCGCCACCTTCGCCGCCTTCGCCGCCCTCCGGCTCGGCGAGACCGCAATCGGTGAGCACGGTGGCCGGGTCGGCGCCACCGAATCGGACCCGCTCGAAGGCGGCCACGGCTGCGATCTGCTCCTCGGTGAGGGAGCCGCCAAAACCGGGCATGATGCCGCCGCCCCCCACGGGTTTGCCGGTGTCGCCGTAGGTTGGGCGCCCGGCCGACTGGAAGCCGCCGGTGCCGAGGGTGACCCACTCCATGTGGTCGGTGCAGGCCGAGAAAGTGGTGAGGACGCCGCCGAGTGCCGGGCCCGCTCCGCCTTGACCCTGCGCGCCGTGACAGCCGGCGCAGTTGACACCGGCGACACCCGATCCTTGATAGATCGCCTCACCCATGGCGACGAAGTTGGCGCCACCGCCGCCACCCGGAGTGCGGCCCGTGAACTCGGAGCCGTCGCAGTTGACCAACTCACCCGAGACGACGTCGACGGCGAGTTCGGTGGAAGAGCCGCAGTTGCCGGTGGCGCCGCCACCGAGGGCGAACAGCGCCACGAAGGGGACCACGACCATCAGGGCGGTGAGCCAGCGGGGGATGGTGGAAGACGTGCGCTCCCGGATCCCCGCCGTGGGCACCGTGACCACCTCGGGGAGATGAGCCGCCTCCCGCGGCGTCACCTGCGATGGCGCGGGGGCCGGGGTCGCGGCCACCGCTGCGGCGGGTGCGGCGGGCGCGGCCATGGGCTGAGGCGCAGGGGACGGAGCGACAGGCGCCTCTGCCGGCTCCGTCTCGGGCTCGGGAGCGGCCTCGGGTTCGGTGGCAGCAGGTGCCGCGGCGGCGGACGGGGCCACCGCACCACCGCCGGCCCACGCCGAGAGGACCTCGTCGGCGGTGACGCCGAGCTCCGCGGCACGGGCTGCGGCCGCCCTCCGGATCAGCGGGGCCGGGACACCGAGTGCTTGCGAGGCGGCTTCGAGCAGGTCGCTCATCGAGAAGCTCCTGAAACTGACTCGGACAGATAGGCGACCAGCGCCTGCAGGTCCTCCCCCCCGAGACCGCTCGAGGGGTGGCCGCCGGCACCGGTGACGATCGCGGAGATCTGGCCGGCGTCGAGACGATTGCCCACGTCGGCGAGGTCCGGTCCGAACCGGCGGATCCCGATCACCTGGTTGGTGTCGTTGAGCGTGGCGGTGCCCAACCCGACGTCGGCGATGACTGGCCGAACCATCTGTGTGTGACAGTAGGCGCATCCCTGGCTCGTGTAGATCGTCTGGCCATCCTGGGCCAAGGGCGAGTAGGGCAGGTTGCTGGTCCGCGCTCCCGGCGTGGCGATCGGGTTCGCGGGCCCGACGACACCGACGAAGAGGACGATCAGAAACAGCCCCAGGGCGCTGACGAAGACGCGGAACGGGTTGTCCTCGGCGCCGACGAGGATCGGGGGCTTGGCGGGGGCGGCGGGTGCGGTCACCGCTGGAGCTGCCGGAGCCGCAGGTGCCTCGAAGGGAGGCGGCTCGGGGGCGGCTTCGGGGACGGCGGCCGGGGCCTCCGCCTCTGCGGTCTCGGGCTCCGCCGCCGGGGCGGCAGTCGGAGCAGCGGCTGGAGCGGGGGCGCCCCCGGCCCAGGCGGAAAGGATCTCGTCGGAGCTGACACCCGCAACGGCCGCCCGCGCCGCGGCGGCACGACGCAGCAAGGGGGCGGGGACCCCCAGTGCCGCAGACGCCGCCTCGAGCAGGTCGCTCATGCATCGACCTCCACGCTGACGAGGACCTCCTGGGCGCGGGCCGGGCCCTTCACGATGGTGCCGAGGATCGTGGACGCATAGGCGGCGTGGCCGAAGAAGGCCACCACCGCCGAGATCAGGGCCAGCAGGACCAGCACGTCGACGACTCCCCCGTAGCCGGAGCCCCAGCCCTCGCCCGCATTGACGAAGGCGTTGGAGTTGACCCCGGCGATCCACGAGTAGCCGCTGATGACACCGGCGGCGCCCATGGTCACCAGGACGCCCACCGAGCCGGCGACGGTGAGACGGACGAACCGACGTGGCATGGCGGGGTCGTGGATGTCACGCCCGGCGAGCCGCGGCAGGGCGGCGAAGGACACGCCCGCGGCGAGGAGGGCGCCCACACCAGCGATGCCCGCGTACTCCACTCCCTTCCAGAAGGAGGTCAGAGAGACGACCGCGGCCACCGGGCGGTATGCGCCGAGAGCGGCGAGGGCGCCGACGCCCACGGCCATGAAGGTCCCCACCAGTCCGGCGAGGATGGCCGGGTTCTCCGGGAGTCGGTTCCACGAGCCCTCCATGGTCATGGTCACGTTGGCGGCGTGGGCGAGGGCGCCTATGGGGAAGGCGAGCCCGAGAGCTGCAGCCACACCGGCGATCCAGGTCGGCCCGGGCCCGAACGTCAACTGGGCGACGCCCCACCAGATCGAGGCGAAAGCCAGCGACCAGGTCCCGACCACGGCCAGCGGCCGGTTGGCCAGGGCCACGTCCAACTCACGGACGATCGTGTAATAGAGCAGCCCGCAGCCGAGGACCATGACCACCATCGTCACCAGACCGGCAAGCAGTGCCGAGTCGAGATACGCCCGGGCGACAGAGGAGAGGAACGGTGCGTGCCCGACGAAATGGGTGGCGTACAGGAGCGGCAGCCAGGTGACGGCGCCGATCACCGCCCACAGGGTCACGAACGAGTGTCTCTCCTGGCGTTCGGCGATCGTGGGCAGCGTGACCAGCAGTGGTGCGAAGAGGACCAGCACCATCGGGGCATCTATCCACCACGGGAGGGCGAACGGGTAACGGCCGCTGCCGAAGCCGGCCAGGACCGCTGCCGCCCCGAGCACGACGAGCCCCGACATGCCGAGCAGCCCGAGACCTGCGAGCGCGGGCCGGAAGAGCCGGGTCCCGGTGAGACGGGGCAGGACGTAATAGGCCCCGCCGATGACGGAAATCACGCCGAAACCCATCACCAGGACGAGGTTGGCCGCGGGTTGGAGACGGCCGTAGGAGATGGGGAGCTCCGGGAACCGCAGGGCGGCGAGGGCCACGATCTCGAGGATGCTTCCCAGGACCAGGAACAGTGCGCCAACCACGAAATGTGCGACCGCCACGCGGTCCTCCTCGGCGCCACCCCCGAGGATGGCCCGGATCTCACTTGCGGTGCTGGTCAAACTCGGTCCTCACCAGAGACGAGACGGCCGGAGCATATACCGGGGTTTTCAGAGTTCGTATTCGGGCCGCTTCGGGCCCCGTGATCGGGCCTGGGTCCGAATTGTGCTACAAACCCCGTTGCGCGACAGTGAGGTCCGAGGAGCGCTGAACCCCACATGTATCGGCTGGCAGAACTGAGCGACAAGAGCCGGAAGCGAATCGGAGGCGGTCTCCTCCTTGCCGGCATCCTCGGGTTGATCCTCGGCGTCATCACCATCCATTGGGGCTCGTATCCGGAGACCGAGATCGTCAACGGCGTCGAGGTGCCCGTCGTGGTCGACTACTTGAACTGGTTTCCCCGCGGCACCTTCTGGCTCGGTCTCGGATATCTGATCGTCTTCGGCGCCGTCACCCTCGGTCTGGTGGGCGCCGCATTCCTCTGGGTGCTCAATCAGCCGATGACCTGGACGCGGGCGACGATCGCGGCCATGCTCGCCTGGATCGGCCTGGTCTTCTACCTGGGCATGGTCCCGTCGGAGTGGCTCACCTTCGCCCAGACCCGCCTCGACTGGTCGTCGCAGCGCATCGCCTTCGCCCTGCCCCGCTGGCTGATGCTGAACAACACCGTCGAGATCAGCTACGGGGCGCTCAGGGACGCGATACAGATGGGGTACAGCCTGGGCATGCTCGGCGTGGCCATCGTGCTGGGAATCCAGATCCAGAAGATGAAGGAGGGCCGGCCGCCATCGGCCGCGCCGGTCGAGAAGGTGTCGCCCTACGGCCGGCCCCTCGTGCGAGGAGAAGGCTGATGCCGAAGGGCGTCGTCGACGAGACGCCTCCTTTCCGGGACGACTATCAGCTCGCTCTCGTAGAGGGGGACTACTTCGCCGACAAGCTCCGGCCGAAGCAGTTCCTCCATATCGACCAGTCGGAGTGCATCCTCTGCGAGGGCTGTGTCGACATCTGCCCGTGGAAGTGCATCCACTACCTGTCGCTGGATGCCATCGCCGAGGCGGTCAATGTCGACCATCCCGCAGAGGACACCACCAACTACGGCTTCTTCGTCGTCGACGAGGACGAGTGCACCAGGTGCCAGCTGTGCATCGACAGATGCCCCACCGGTGTGATCTCGCTGGGCAGGTTCGAGGGCTCCCTCGCCGAACAGGCCGAGTTGCTCGGTCTCGATCGGCGTCCCTGGGACTTCGACACCGGTCAGCGTGACTTCAAGAACGGTTACTCGTACGGTATGCGCTGGTAGGAGGATCAGTGGCCAACGGCAACGGAAGGACCGGGCTCAAGGACCGGATCAAGGAGACGGGGGAGAAGCTCTGGGGCTCCCAGGTGGTGGAGGCCATCCTCCGACCGGGCTCCCCGTTCAAGCAGGGCTATCAGGACACGCCTCGCAACCGGTCCTACGTGGTGATGAACAACGTGCTCTACCACCTCCACCCGGTGAAGGTGAAGCGGCACGGCGTCCGGCTCTCCTACACGTTGTGTCTGGGTGGTCTGAGCTTCTTCCTCTTCATCCTGCTCACGATCACCGGGATCTTCCTCATGTTCTATTACACGCCGACCACCGAGGCGGCGTACCAGGACATCCAGAGGCTCTCCACGGATGTGGCGTTCGGGTCTCTGGTGCGAAACATGCACCGATGGGGCGCCCACCTCATGGTGCTCTCGGTGTTCCTGCACATGAGCCGCGTCTTCTATCACGGCGCCTACAAGCCGCCACGGGAGTTCAACTGGGTGGTCGGGGTGATCCTCCTCTTCCTCACCCTGTTCCTCTCCTTCTCCGGGTACCTGCTGCCCTGGGACCAGCTCGCCTACTGGGCGGTGACCGTCGGCTCCAACATGGCGGCGGCGTCACCGGTGATCGGAGACCAGGTCCAGTTCGCCCTGTTCGGTGGGGTCGAGGTGAGCGGCGCCAGCCTGCTCCGCTTCTACGTGCTCCACGTGCTCGGCTTCCCGTTCATCATCGTCATCTTCATGGCGGTGCACTTCTGGCGGGTGCGCAAGGACGGCGGCATCTCAGGACCCTTGTGAGGCATTCCCATGGTTGAGATACCCGAAGACCTACTCAGAAGATCGGCCGAGGCCCGGGCGCGCGCGCTCGGGGTCCCGGTAGAGGCCGTCCTCGCCGAGATGAAGGGCGAGGGGCCACCCGTGGTCCCACCTCCGCCCGAGGACGCAGAGGAGCCGGAGACGGCGGCCGAGGCCGCCGCCGAGTCCGAACCGGAGCCCGCGGCGGCGGAGGTCCCACCCGATGAGGAGGAGGACGAAGGCGTGGAAGAGGCCGAGGTGACTTCCCAGCCGGCCGCCGACGTGCCACCGGAGGAGCCCAAGGAGGCTCCACCGGCCGAGACCGCCGAGGAGGCGATGGAGGAGGCGGCGCCCGCCGCCCCGGCCGAGCCGGCGGCGGCCGGGGCCGAAGAGACCGAGCAGGTGGCCGCCGCCACCGCCGTGGCGACCGCCGAGCCCGAGGCTCCTGAGGCTCCACCTGCGTCGGGCAACGGTGGCGGCAAGGTCGCCGCCCTGGTGCAACCCCGCCCGGTGGCGCCTCCCGCCGGCACCCCGGAGGGTGTACGCACGCAGCGGCTGCTCACCGTGGTCAAGGCGCGGGCGATCCAGAACGTCAAGGCCGAGCCGACGGACAAGGTCAACACCTGGCCACACCTGATGCTCGTCGAATTCGCCGCGTTGCTGGCGATCACCGGGCTGCTGGTGATCATGTCGGTGGTCATCCACTCGCCGCTCCTGGCTCCGGCCAACCCCAATGCCACGCCCAACCCGTCCAAGGCCCCGTGGTACTTCCTGGGCCTCCAGGAGCTGCTCAGCTACTTCGACCCCCAGATCGCCGGCGTGATGATCCCGCTGTTCATCGGCATGGTCGGCTTCATGGCGATCCCGTTCGTTGACAAGAACCCGTCGACCCGTCCCAGTGACCGGAAGTTCGCCGTCATGCTGTACACGATCTTCCTCACCGGATCGGCGACCCTGACCATCTTCGGGGTGCTGTTCCGGGGGCGGGGGTTCAACTGGTCCTATCCGTGGCGGGACGGGATCTTCTTCGACGACCTGCTCGACTGGGTGCACTTCGAATGACGTTCGCCAACATGATCCTCATCGGCGCGGCCGTCTTCGCCATCCTCGGCGCGGTCGGTGCGTTCACGATCGCCTTCCGGCGCTCCCAGCAGGCGGCGCGCCCCGCCCCTGGCGGCCCCTCCGCCGAGACCGTCCGCGCCGACCGCTCGATGGCGGGGGTCAGGGTGGCGCCTGCCGCCGAGACCCAGCCCGAGCCCGAACCTGAGCCGGAGCCCGAACCGGAGCCTGCGCCCGAGCCCGAACCGGCCGGCGTGCGTCTCGTCGAGGTCCAGCGGGTCATCGAGGTCTCCCCGGAGGAGGCCGGCGTCACCCGTCGCCAGTTCTTCAACCGGGCGATGAACGCCAGCTTCTTCTCGTTCCTCGGGCTCATGGGCCTCGGCTCGCTGGCGATGTTCTGGCCCAAGCTGACCGGCGGGTTCGGCTCTGACGTGGATGCCGGGTCCGTGGGCGATCTCCAGGCTCAGACGGTGACACCCGACGGTTCGGTCGCCCCGGTGTTCGTCCCGGAGGCCCGCGCCTACGTCGTGCCCGCACCGTCGGAGCTGTCGGATCAGTTCGCCGACATCCCGGTCGCGGCAGGCGGTCTCATGGCGTTGTTCCAGCGTTGTGTCCACCTGGGCTGCCGGGTCCCATGGTGCGCCACGGCCGTCGGCTTCGAATGCCCATGCCACGGGTCGAAGTACAACGCCATCGGCGAGTACTTCGCAGGTCCCGCCCCGAGGAACCTGGACCGGTTCGCCGTCGAGGTGGTGGGCGACCGGTTCATCATCAAGACCGGGACCATCCTGGAGACACCACGCGCCCAGACCCTGTCCGTCGCCTACCCACAGGGCCCGAGCTGCATCGGTGCCGTGGCCGCCGCCGAGGAGTAGGCAGTGGAGCTCGTCACGGTCCTCGCGGTCCTCGCCGGCATCACCTGGCTCGGCATCCTCCTCGTCGCCGCGCTGCGCAATCGGGGTCCAGAGGAGATCCCGCCCAACCTCCAGCCCGGGCTCGACGACCAGTTCCTGGAGACCCGCCGCCTGGAGAGGGGCCAGAAGGCGGCCATCGCGTTCTCGGCCTTCCTCACCATCGCCCTCCCGCTCTACTTCCTCGCCGAGCCCAATCGCCAGGCTGGCTTCGTCGAGCAGTTCGAGCACGAATCCGAGGAGCGCGGAGCCGAGATCGTCCAGGAGTTCGGCTGTTTCAACTGCCACGGCCCCCTTGGCGCAGGCGGCACCGCCAGTTACGTGGAGCCCCGCACGGGTGTCGCGGTGCAGTGGGCGGCTCCCCGTCTCGACGACGTCTTCTACCGCTACACCGAGGACGAGGTCCGGTACTGGATCACCTTCGGTCGGGCCAACACCCCGATGCCGGCGTGGGGTCTCGAGGGTGGCGGCGCGATGAACGAGCACCAGGTCCAGGACGTCCTCAACTACCTGAAGACCATCCAGAGGCCCCAAAGCGAAGTGGTCAACGAGATGCCCGGCAGGATCGGCTCCGAGCTGGATCGTCTGGCAGGGGCGGATGCCTCGATGGCGGCTGCCATCCTCAGCCAGCGTCAGGTCGTGGCCGAGATCGACCAGGCGCCGGAGGACACTGCATTCATCGGCCCCATGTCCGAGCGGGCCCGGGAGTTGATGGCCAACCCTGGAGCGGGTCTCGACACCGACGGTGACGGTCTCGCCGACGCCGTGGAGCAGGAGCTCTCGCAGATGTCGAGGGACGCGGTCGAGTTCTTCCGGGCGTTCACGTACGAGGAGCTCGATCCCGAGGCCCCCGACGAGTCGGTCTTCGAGGCCAACCTGGCCAACCTCGAGGCGGCAGTCGACCGGGACCCGATCGTCGGGCGATACGTCGACGCCATCCAGGCGATCGTGGAGGGTGAGGGACTCACCTCCGAGTCGGTGCCGAGGGTGAATGCCCAGTTCGCCGAGGCCGCCGCAGCCACCGTCCCCGAGGGGCTGAGCGTGGTCAACCTCGACCCCACCAACCCGGAGACGGCTTCCGGCACTCCCGATATGTCGACGGCCACACAACTTGCGGGCGCCATCGAGTCGGTGGCGATCAACAAGCAGGTCCTGGTCGACAATGCAGACCGCATCAGGGCGAATGAGACGCGTGGTCTGGAGAACCTGGAGACCGCGGCTCGGGAGCGTCGCTGGGAGGTCGACTTCGAGGGCGTCGCCGAGGCGATGGGTGGCACCGTGGACGAGGCACGCCGGGCCATCGGCCTGTTCAACGCCAACTGCGCCCGCTGTCACACCGCCGGCTTCTCCGCGGGAATCGCCTTCACCCAGGAGATCGGATCAGGTGGGTTCGGCCCGGCGCTGTGGGATGGGCGTCCCCTCGTCCAGTTCGGCGAGGCTCCCACCAACCCGGAAGAGACCGATCTGCTGATCGACTTCCTCACCAACGGGTCGGAGGCGAACCGGCCGTACGGCCTGAACGGTCACGGCTCGGGTCGCATGCCGGGCTTCGGCATGATCCTCTCCGCCGAGGACATCGAGTTGCTGGCGCGGTTCCTTCGGGGTGGCGACTTGAACGGCATGGGAGGTAGAGATGTTCCGTGAGCTGTTCCGCTCGCTTCTGTCCGCCAACCTGGTGGTCACGGGGATCCTCCTCACGCTGGCCGCCGTGGTCCTCTTCTACGGGTCGGTGTACCTCCTCAACTACACCAACCTGGGCAAGAAGCTCGGGTTCCTGGTCACGGGGGTGGGCACATTCGGCTGGCTGAGCATCAGCTCGATGCTGTTCGTGGTCTACGCCCCCCGTGGGCCGCGCCCGGAGAACATCGAGGGTCTCAATGCCTTCGAGGTGCGGATCATCCCGATCACGTTCCTCTTGGTCTCGCTCGTGTTGTTCTTCGTCTTCCTGACCGCACTCCACCAGTACGAGTCGACTCGAGAGGAGTGAAGGCCTGTCGGATTTCTCCCCCGTGTAGCGGTAGCGGAACGGGGGAGTACCCGAAGGGGGAGGTGGCGCGGCCCGAAGGGCCGCCAGATCACCACCTCATCGCCCGAGGAACTCAAAGCTCCAGCGGTGGGTTTGACGCGATCCGAGTACCAAGTACCAAATACCAAGTACCAAATACCAAACGCGGGATGACCGCCGGAGGCGGTCACCCGTAGTAGGACAGCACCTGAAGCTCGTGGGACAGGTCGACCTGGCGGACCGCGACGCCGTCGGGCACCTCGATGCGGATCGGGGCGAAGTTGAGCATCGATCGGATCCCCGCCTCCACCAATAGGTCGGCAACCGTCTGCGCGGCCGATGCGGGCACCGCCAGGATCGCCATGTCGAACACACCCGCCCTGACGTCATCCGGCATCACGGCCGTGTCCCGGATCGTGAGGCCCGCCACCGTGGCGCCGATGCGTCGAGAGTCGTTGTCGTAGACGGCGGTCACGTCGAAGCCGCGTTTGGCGAGGGCCGTGTAGCCGGCCAGGGCCGTGCCCAGGTTCCCCGCCCCGATGATCCCCACCCGGCGCCGCTTGTCCAGGCCGAGCTCGCGGCGGATCCGGTCGGCCAGGGCGGCGGTGGAGTAGCCCACGCCCCTGGTTCCCTGGAAGCCCAGCGACGCGAGATCGCGACGCACGTTGGCGGCCGTGACCCGGGCCGCCTCGGCGAGGGTCGCCGAGCTCACCGTCTCCCACCCGGAGTGCTCCTCGAGCAACCTCAAGTATCGGGGGAGCCGGGCCACCGTCGCCGGAGATAGCTCGCTCATCGCGGGCGACGATAACCCTGCGCCGTGTTCTCCGAGGAACCGGCAGCCTCTACCCTGCGCCCGATGGATTCGTCCGGTGTCCTCGTGGTCGGTGGCGGTCCCGCCGGCAGCGCCGCCGCCTTCTGGCTGGCGCGGGCGGGGCACGACGTCACCCTGGTGGAGGCGAAGGAGTATCCCCGGGACAAGACCTGCGGCGATGGTCTGACGCCCCGTGCCGTCTACCACCTCACCGACATGGGGTTCGACTTCGACACCCCGGCGTTCCACCGTGTCGACGGCCTGCGGTCCTATGCCGGCGACGACCTGATGATCGAGATGAGCTGGCCGGAGCACTCCAAATACCCCGACTGGGGAGGGGTGATCCGACGCCGCGACCTCGACGAGCAGGTGGCCCGTCTCGCGGAGAAAGAGGGTGTGACCGTCCGTCAGAAGACCATCGCCACGCCTGTCCTCGAGGACGGCCGAGTGGTCGCCGTCGACCTCTCCTCCGACGGCGAGGTGGAGCGGGTGACGCCGAAGATCACCGTCGTCGCCGATGGCTCCCAGAACCGCTTCGGTAGGGAGCTCGGGGTGATGCGTCGCAAGGACTATCCCCTCGGTTTGGCCGCCCGCGGCTACTACTCGTCGCCCCGGTCCACGGATTCCTTCTTGGAGAGCCAGCTCGACCTACGCGACCCCACCGGGGCGACCATGCCCGGCTACGGCTGGGTCTTCCCGCTCGGTGACGGGACGGTGAACGTCGGGGTCGGGCTCCTCTCCACCTTCACCAGGTGGAAGGACGTCAACACCACCAGGATGATGAACGACTACGTGGCGACCGCACCCGACTACTGGGGGCTGTCGGAGGAGACCCGGCTCTCCAAGCCGATGGGCGGGAAGCTGATCATGTCCTACTCCAGGGGCCCGCTCGTCGGCCCCAATTGGGTGGTCGTCGGTGACGCCGCCGGGGCCATCAACCCCTGGAACGGCGAGGGCATCTCGTACGCCTACGAGACCGGGCGGCTGGCCGCCGGGTACGTGAGCCAGGCGATCGGGGCCGACGATCCCAGCCTGCTCCATCGCTACCCGCAGCACCTCGAGGACGAGTTCGGTCTCTACTACAAGATGGCCCGGATCTTCGTGAAGGCCATCGGCCGCCCCCAGGTGATGCGGACCCTTGCCCACACGGGCCTGCGCAACCGACCCCTCATGGAGTGGACGCTCAAGGTGATGTCCAACCTCCTCGACGAGGAGGAGAAGCAGTTCGGCGAGCGGGTGTACGACGCCCTCGCCGGAATCGTGAGGGTGCTGCCGGTGAGGTGATCGGGCTTCGCCCGAGTACCTCGTGTCCCGTACCCCGTACCCGTCCTGGGGCGTCCTGCGTTCACTACTCCTCCGTAGCGGGCGAAAAGTGCATCGGAGTGCGAGGTACGAGGTACCTGATACCCCTCACCCGTGATTTACTCCGCCTCCGAGGCCGGCTCTATGCTCACCCGGGTGACATTGGCCGACTATTTGCCCATTGCGGTGATGCTGGTCCTGGCCGCAGGGTTCGTCGCCGTTTCCCTGATCGCATCGAGACTGGTTCGGCCCGACAACCCCACACCGGAGAAGCTGGCCCCCTACGAGTCGGGGATCCTCCCCGAGACCGAGCCGTCACAGCGCTTCCCCGTCAAGTTCTATCTGGTGGCGATGCTCTTCGTCGTCTTCGACGTCGAGATCATCTTCTACTTCGCCTACGCCGCCATCTGGACCGACCTGGGCTGGTATGGCGTCGCCGCCATGCTGATCTTCACCTTCTTCGTCGCCGAGACGCTGGCGTACGTGTGGAAGCGCGGCGCCCTCGACTGGAACGTCCACCAGCGTCGCCGCTACCTCGAGAGGGAGGAGGCAGCCTGATGGCGACCACCGCACCCGGCAACCTGCTCATGACCAAGCTGGAGTGGGCCGCCAACTGGGCCCGGACCCGCTCCATGTTCCCGGCCACCTTCGGGCTGGCCTGTTGCGCCATCGAGATGATGGCCACCGGCGCCGCCCACTACGACCTGGCCCGGTTCGGGATGGAGGTGTTCCGCGCCTCGCCACGGCAGGCCGACCTGATGATCGTCGCCGGACGGGTGAGCCAGAAGATGGCCCCCGTGCTGCGCCAGGTCTACGACCAGATGCCCGATCCCAAGTGGGTGATCTCCATGGGCGTGTGCGCCTCGACCGGCGGGATGTTCAACAACTACGCACTGGTCCAGGGAGTGGATCAGGTCGTCCCCGTGGACGTCTACATTCCCGGCTGCCCGCCAGGTCCACAGAGTCTCATGCACGGCATCCTGACCTTGCACGACAAGATCATGTCCGGGGAGATCCGGAATTGATCGCGCCGCTCGAAGCCCTGGCCGAGCGGTTTCCGGACGTCGTGTGGGAGGAGTCCCACGGGCAGCAGGTGGCCCGCGTCCCGAACGAGCTCTGGTTCGACTTCGCCACCGCGGTCAGGGATGCGGGGTTCGGGCTGTGCTCCGACGTCACCGCCGTCGACTGGTATCGCGACCGACCGGACCGCTTCGAGGTGGTCGCCAACGTGACCTCGATGAGCATCCCGGCGCGGCTCCGCATGATCACCACCGCGGGCCGTGACGACCCGAGAGTGGCCTCACTCACGCCGCTGTGGCCGGGTGCCAACTTCGCCGAGCGTGAGGTCTGGGACATGTTCGGCATCACCTTCGAGGGCCATCCCGACCTGACCCGGATCCTCATGCCCGACGACTGGGAGGGCTACCCCTTGCGCAAGGACTTCGGCGTCGGCTCCGTCCCCGTCCAGTTCAAGGAATCACCGAAGGCGATCTGATGAGCGACACACGCCTTGTCGACGTCTGGGTGGCCGGCACCGAAGAGCCCGAGTTCCTGCCCACCGACGAAGGTCGGCAGGAGATCGCCCCCGAGGAGAGCGGACGCCGGCTCGACGAGCAATACGGACGCGTGGTCGTCGACGACTACGTCTTCGACGACGAGGTCCCCGAGGAGGAGCGGATGCTCCTCAACATGGGCCCGCAGCACCCGTCCACCCACGGTGTGCTCCGGCTCCAGCTCGAGCTGGAGGGCGAGCTGGTGCGGCGGTGCAAGCCGATCATCGGCTACCTCCACACGGGCATGGAGAAGACCGGCGAGCAGCTGTCCTTTCTCCAGGGCCCCACCAACGTCACCCGGATGGACTACCTGTCGCCGTTCCACAACGAGCTGGCGTTCTCGCTCGCCGTGGAGCGGTTGCTCGACATCGAGGTCCCGCCGAGGGCGCAGGCGATCCGGGTGCTGATGACGGAGCTGAACCGGATCTCCTCGCACCTCGTCGCCCTGGCCACCAACGGCATGGACATCGGGGCGATCTCGATGATGATCTACGGCTTCCGCGACCGGGAGATGATCCTCGAGTTCTTCGAGAAGACCACCGGTCTGCGGATGAACCACAACTACATCCGACCCGGCGGAGTGGCCGTCGACCTCCATCCCGGGTGGAAGGACGACATCGACGAGATCCTGAAGACCATCCCGAAGAAGGTCCAGGAGTACCACGACCTCCTCACCAACAACCCGATCTGGCAGGCCCGTACCGTCGGCGTCGGGGTGATCACCGCCGAGGAGGCCGTCGCCTACAGCATCACCGGCCCCACACTCCGCGCCGCCGGCGTCGACTGGGACATCCGCAAGGTCTTCCCCTACTCGGGGATCGAGCAATACGAGTTCGACGTCGTCACCGGTGAGAACGGTGACGTGTTCGACCGCTATCGCGTCCGCATCGACGAGATCCTCGAGTCGCTCAAGATCGTGGAGCAGGTCACCGACGCCATGCCCAAGGGCGACTACCGGGTCGACGACACCAAGGTCACCCCGCCTCCCCGACAGCGCATCGACGAGTCGATGGAGGCGCTGATCCACCACTTCAAGCTGTACACGGAGGGTTTCCGGGTCCCGGCCGGCGAGACCTACGTGGCGGTGGAGTCCCCGCGTGGCGAGCTCGGCTGCTACCTGGTCTCCGACGGTGGCGCCAAGCCCTATCGGATGCACATCCGGGCGCCCTCCTTCTACAACCTGCAGGGGCTCCCGATCGCGATGGCCGACAGCATCGTGGCCGACACCATCGCCACCATCGCCTCCATGGACCCGGTGATGGGAGACGTCGACCGATGAGCATCTGGGACGAGGCGACCCAGGAGCGGGCCCGCCGGATCGTGGCGCGGTACCCCGAGAAGCGGTCGGCCATCATGCCGCTCCTCTACCTGGCCATGTCCGTCGACGGCTACCTCACCGAGGAGGGGATGGCCGAGGTCGCGGAGTGGACGGGTCTCACGCCGGCCCAGGTGCTCTCGGTTGCCAGCTTCTACACGATGTACAAGCGGGAGCGGACCGGGAAGTACCTGATCTCGTGCTGCACCTCCCTGTCCTGCATGCTCGCGGGTGGTGACGACGTCCTGCACGCCATCGAGGACGAGTCCGGCGTGCCCGACGGCGAGACCGACGAGGAGGGCCTCCTCACCGTGGAGCACGTGGAGTGCATCGGCGCCTGCGGCGGGGCGGTGGCCGTCCAGGTCAACTACGAACTGATCGAGGGTGTCACGCTCGAGAAGGGGAGGGCTCTGGTTCGCTGGCTCAGGGAGGGTCGTCCCGAAGTGGTCAACACCGACGAGATGCAGACCCTCTTCGGGACCCGCACCTCCTTCGACTGGGCGATCAAGGAGGAGGGTGGGGCGGTGGGCCCGTACCCGGCTTTCCAGCCCCTCGGCACGGTGGGAGGAGCCGAAGAGTGAGCACCCTCATCGTCACCCGGCGGATGAGCGAGCACCCCGCCGACTCCCACACCATGGAGCGGTACCTGGCCACGGGCGGCTACGAACAGGCGCGCCGCGCCGTGACCACGATGAACCGGGACCAACTGGTCGAGGAGGTGAAGGCCTCGGGCCTGCTCGGCCGGGGCGGCGCCGCGTTCTCCGCCGGCCTGAAGTGGAGCTTCCTCGCCCCGGAGCGCCCTGCCTACCTGGTGGTCAACGGCGACGAATCGGAGCCGGGCACGTTCAAGGACCGCCAGCTGCTGGAGCGTGACCCCCACCAGCTGGTGGAGGGGATCATCATCACCGCCTTCGCCAACGAGGTGCATCACGCCTTCGTCTACATCCGGGGCGAGTACCCCAAGCCCGCCCGTCGTCTCCAACGCGCCGTGGACGAGGCCTACGAGAGGGGCTTCCTGGGCAAGGGGATCTTCGGCACCGACTACGACCTCGAGGTGACGGTCCATCTCGGCGCTGGGGCCTACATCTGCGGCGAGGAGACCGCCCTGCTCGAGTCGCTCGAGGGGAAGCGCGGTGAGCCCCGGCTCAAGCCGCCCTACTTCCCGGCGGCCAAGGGCCTCTACATGAAGCCGACGATCGTCAACAACGTCGAGACCGTCTCCAACATCCCGCACGTCCTCGCCATGGGGGCGGCGAGGTACGCCGAGGTGTCGTCCAGCCCCGACACCGGGACCTTCCTCATGTCCCTCTCCGGCCATGTCCGCAAGCCCGGCAACTACGAGGTGCTCCACGGGATCACCTGGCGAGAGCTGATCTACGAGATCGGTGGCGGCATACCCGACGACAGGGAGCTCAAGGCCTGGATCCCGGGTGGTGCATCCGCGCCGTGGTTCGTGCCCGAGCACCACCTCGACCTGGAGATCACAAAGGACGCCGTCGCCGGCGCCGGCTCCATGATCGGGTCGGGCGCCGTGATCGTCATGGACGAGGACACCTGCGTCGTCCGCGCCGCCGAGCGGGTCGTGCGCTTCTATGCGCACGAGTCGTGCGGCCAGTGCACCCCGTGCCGGGAGGGGACGACCTGGATGGAGATGATCCTGCGCCGCATCGAAGAGGGCCAGGGCAGGGCCATCGACCTCGATCTTCTGGTCGACGTGTCCGACGGAATCAGCGTCGGTCTCAACTGGCCGCCCAAGATGACCACGATCTGCCCGCTCGGCCCGTCGGCGGTGTCGCCGGTCATCGCCCTCAAGGATTACTTCCGGGACGAGGTGCAGGCACACGTCGAGAACGGGGGCTGCCCGTTCCCACAGACCCGGGCACCTGCAGGGGCCAGCGCATGACCACCGAGCGAGAGATGGTCACGATCACCGTCGACGGCGAGGAACGCCAGGTTCCCGCCGGGGAGTTGCTGATCAAGGCCGCCCAGGACACGGGCACCTACATCCCCAGGTTCTGCTGGCACGAGCGGATGGCACCGGTCGGCATGTGCCGAATGTGCCTGGTGGAGATCGAGACGCCGCGCGGCCCCGCCCTGGTCCCGGCATGCACGACCCCGGTCAACGACGGGATGGTGGTGGACACCAAGGGCGAGACCGTGGCCAAGGCCCAGGAGGCGGTCCTCGAGTACCTCCTCATCAACCACCCGCTCGACTGCCCGGTCTGCGACAAGGGCGGGGAATGCCCGCTCCAGGACCAGGCGCTGTCGCACGGGCCGGGGGAGAGCCGCTTCGTCGAGTTCAAGCGGACGTTCGAGAAGCCGATCGCCATCAGCGAGCTGGTGCTCCTCGACAGGGAGCGTTGCATCCTCTGCGCCCGTTGCACCCGGTTCTCCGAGGAGGTCTCCGGTGACCCGCTCATCGAGTTCATCGACCGGGGCAACCACGTCCAGGTGAACACCTTCCCGGACGAGCCGTTCCGGTCCTACTTCTCCGGCAACACCGTCCAGATCTGCCCGGTGGGGGCGCTGACCGCCAAGCCATATCGCTTCAGGGCGCGCCCGTGGGACCTGGAGAAGGTGGAGAGCTCGTCGCTCTTCGACACCGCCCATCCGCGGATCGAGATCCATGCCAGCCACGACCAGGTGCTGCGGTTCATGGGCGTGGACAACGACGCCACGAACCACGGCTGGCTCTCCGACAAGGATCGGTTCGGCTTTCAGTACATCTCCTCGGAGGACCGGGTCACCGTCCCCCTGATGCGTCGCGACGGCGACCTCGTCCCGGTGGAGTGGCACGAGGCGCTGGAGACGGTGGCCGATCGCCTCGGCCTCATCAAGGACGAGAGCGGCGGCGAGGCACTGGCCGTGCTCGGTGGCGCCCAGGGCACCAACGAGGACGCCTACGCACTCTCCAGGTTCGCCCGCTCGGTACTCGGCACCAACAACGTCGACGCCAGGATGGACGACGCACTGGCGTCCCATTTCCTGGCCGCCACGGTCGACAGGGCCCTGATCTCGGACCTCGACACCGCCGACACCATCGTGGTGTGGGGCCCCGACCTCAAGGAGGAGCACCCAACCCTCTACCTTCGCGCCCGCCGTGCCGCCCAGGACCTGGGCGTCACCCTCGTCATCGTCCACCCCCGGGCCAATGGTCTCGACGACCGGGCCGCCCTCCGGATCGGCTACCGGCCGGGCGGTGGCTTCGCACTCCTCCAGTCGATGGCGGCGGGCGAGCATCCCGAGTTCGAGGCCGCCATCGCGGGAAAGCGTGTCGTGTGCCTCGTGGGCATGACCGACCTGGCCGACGGTCCCAAGCTGGCGGAGTCGGTGGCCGCCTACGTCCGATCCAAGGCGGCGAGCTGTCGGGTGCTGCCCCTCAACTCCCGGGCCAACACCTACGGCGCCCTCGACATGGGTCTGGCGCCGGACCTCCTCCCCGGGCGGGTCGCCTTGGACGCCGACGCGGCACATCGCCTCGTCTCGAGCTGGGGTGACATCCCCACCCGACCCGGTCGGGACACGAGAGGCATCCTCGAAGGTCTGGCGTCGGGGGAGATCCGGGGGCTACTGCTGGTCGGTGCCGACCCGGTCCGGGACGTACCGGCCCCCGGCGTCGCCGTCGAGGCCCTGGAGGCCGCCGAGTTCGTGGTGTCCATCGACACCTTCGTCCACGACTCCAACCGGGGCGCCGACGTCATCCTGCCGGCTTCCACGCTGTCCGAGAAGGACGGCACGGTGACCAACGTCGAGGGTCGCGTGCAGCTCCTGAACCAGATTCGCCGGCCCCCGGGCCAGGCCCGGAGCGACTGGTCGATCCTCGAGGATCTGGCCGCACTGATCAGCGCGCCCATGGGGCTGAGCTCGGCCGAGACCATTGCCAAGGAGATCGCCGAGGTCGCCCCGGCATACACCGGCGTCACGTGGGACCTGCTCGATTGGGATCGCCGTGATGGGGTCGTCGTCCCGATGGAGGGGGAGGCCCCGCTCACCTACATCCCGGTCGTGCTGGAGGGGCCGGGTGCGCCACAGGCCGAGTTCACACTCCACGCCGCCCGGGTGATGTACGACGACGGTGTCCGGCTTCGCCACTCGCCGGCGTTGCGCAAACTCGCTCCGGGCCCGGTGGCGAAGATCAACCCCGCCGACGCGCCCAAGCTGGGCGCGCGCCAGGGGGTGAAGGTGCGGCTGGTGACCCGGCACGGCGAGGGTGAGTTCGAGATTTCCCTCGACGAGGGAACCCCCTCCGGCGTCGTCTATGTGCCGATCAACCAGCGCGGCGGGGCGCAGCTGGGAACCGACCCCGTGGTGAGAGTGACGGTGGTGACGTGACCGGCATCGACTGGCTCGTCGTCCTGATCCGGGTGGTGGGCGCCTTCGCCCTGCTCCTGCTCGCCACGCTGGTCAACGTGTGGGCGGAACGGAAGCTGGTCGCCGACATGCAGAATCGTCTCGGCCCGATGCGCGCCGGCCCCTTCGGGATCCTGCAGACGGTGGCCGACGGTCTCAAGCTGTTCTTCAAGGAATCGATCATGCCGAGGAAGGCGGAGGTCGGGATGTACCTCCTGGCCCCGTTCCTGGCGGTGGTCCCGGCATTCCTCATCTTCATGAACATCCCCTGGGGCGACTCCTTCTTCATCGGGGACCGCGAGGTGGTCCTCCAGGGGGCCGATCTCAACATCGGGCTGCTCTTCATCCTGGCCATGTCGTCGATGGCGGTGTACGCGGTCGTGCTGGCGGGGTGGTCGTCGGGCTCGAAGTACCCGCTGCTCGGCGGTGTCAGGGCCACCGCCCAGGCGATCTCCTACGAGGCGGCCATCGGCCTCTCGCTAGTGGCCGTGATTCTCTTCACCGCCACCCAGGGGGAGGGCGGCACCCTCTCGCTCAACGAGATCGTGGTGCGCCAGTCCGGGAACTGGGGCGACGTCCATCCGATCTTCTCCTGGGTGCCCCGGTGGAACATCATCCCCCAGATCGCGGCCTTCGTGATCTTCCTCACGGCCGCCGTGGCCGAGACCAACCGGGCGCCGTTCGACCTGGTCGAGGCGGAGCAGGAGCTGGTGGGCGGGTTCCACACGGAGTACTCGGGCATGCGGTTCGCCATGTTCTTCCTCGCCGAGTACGTGAACATCTTCTCGATGTCGGCGCTCACGGCGACCCTCTTCCTGGGCGGCTGGCTCGGTCCGACGTGGGAAGGCTCCCTCCCGGCGTTCGTCTCTGGCGCCCTGCCCACGGTTTGGTTCCTGGTCAAGACCTATGCCATCTTCTTCGTGTTCGTCTGGATCAGGGCGACGCTGCCCCGTTTCCGGTACGACCAGCTGATGACCCTCGGCTGGAAGCGGCTGATCCCGGCCGCCCTGCTCTGGCTCGTGCTGTCCAGCGTGGTCCTGGCATGGCGGCAGTTCGGGGCGCCATGGGGGTGACGACATGGGTGTAGTCAAGGACCTGCTCAAGGGGCTCGCCGTCACCGGCCGCACGATGATCGGCACGATCACGGGCCGGGAGCTGGTGACGCGTCCCTACCCGCACGTGAAGCGGGAGAAGCCGCAGCGGTTCCACGGGCGCCACGTCCTCAATCGCTACCCCGACGGGATGGAGAAGTGCATCGGCTGCGAGCTCTGCGCCGGGGCCTGCCCTGCCCAGTGCATCTACGTCAGGGGCAAGGAGAACGACATCGACGACCCGGTTTCGCCCGGCGAGCGCTACGGCTACGTCTACGAGATCAACATGCTCCGCTGCATCTTCTGCGGTCTTTGCGTCGAGGCATGCCCGACCGAGGCGATCACGATGACCAAGCTCTTCGAGATGTCGACCACCAACCGGGAGGACGGCATCTACACCAAGGACGAGCTGCTGATGAGGCCGGATGGCACGGTCCCGCACATGTTCCCCGACGACCCGCTTGCCGATCTCGACGAGCTGGAGACGGCGGACGGATGGGTGCGCGCCACCGCTCCGGGTGGCCGGGCGGCGTACGAAGGCGTAAAGATGTGGGCGGGGACTCCGGGAGTCGCCGACTGGTCCCCAGAACCCACGCAGGAGGAGCGGGACCGGCGGAGCGGCGAATGATCGAGGGCGTCCTCTTCGTATTGATGGCGGTGACGGCCCTGGCAGGGGCACTGGCCGTCGTCCTCGCCCGCAATCCGATCTATTCGGCGATCGGCCTCCTCGGGACCCTGTTCTCGGTGGCCGTGATCTACGTCGTCCACCTGGCGCATCTGGTGGCGGCGGTTCAGGTGATCGTCTACGCCGGCGCCGTGATGACCCTGTTCCTCTTCGTGATCATGCTCATCGGCGTCGACAAGTCCGAGCAGCGGGTCGAGACCATCCCCTACCAGCGCCTCCTCGTGGGAGCAGTCGGGGTGCTGCTGGTGGCGGGCATCGTCGCCATCACCGTCTTCGGCGACTTCGACTGGGTGCCCGCCGCGTCCCCGGCGATCCAGGCCGAGGCCACCAATGGGACGGTCGCCGCGGTGGCCGGGCCCATGTTCACCGACTGGGTCCTCGCCTTCGAGGCGACCGCTCTCCTCCTCACCATCGGCGCCGCCGGCGCCGTCGCATTGGCCCACTATCGGAGAAGGGACTGAATGGTCGATCCGGGCTGGTACATGGCGTTGGCCGCCGCCCTGTTCCTGATCGGGGCGGTGGGTCTGCTCATCCGGCGCAACGCGCTGGTCATGTTCATGTGCATCGAGCTGATGCTCAATGCGGTCAACCTGACCCTCATCGCCGCCGGGCGGGCGCTCAACGACATCAACGGGCAGGTGGCGGTGTTCTTCATCCTCGTGGTGGCGGCCGCCGAGGTGGTGGTCGGTCTGGCCATCATCGTGTCGATCTTCCGACTCCGGTCCACGGCCTCGGTCGACGAGCTGGCGGAGCTGAAGGGATGAAGGGCAGCTCGCTTCGCTCGCTGCGTACTGGGTACCGGGTACTGGGTACCTGGACCTTCCCAGTACCAAGTACCAAGTACCAAGTACCGACAGGGGGCGGGCGGTGACCGACCTGGCGATCGACCTCCTCTGGTTGGTGATCCTGCTTCCCCTGGCGGGGGCGGTCTTCCTCCACTTCGTCGGGCAACGTCTCCCCGAGCCGCTGGCCGGTGTGCTGGCATCGGCGGCCATCGGCGGCGCCTTCCTCGTCTCGCTCCTGGCGGCGATCCCGTTCTTCCGGGGCGACATGGTGGCGGCCACCCTCCCTCTGTGGGACTGGATGCCCGCCATCGGCGCCGGTTTCGAGTTGTTGTGGGACCCTCTGTCGGCCCTGATGGCGTTGGTGGTCACCGGTGTCGGCTTCCTGATCCACGTCTTCGCCATCGGCTACATGCACGGAGACGAGCGGTTCGGTCGGTTCTTCTTCGACCTCAACCTGTTCGCCGCCTCGATGCTGACACTGGTCCTCGCCGGCAACTACGCCATGCTCTTCCTCGGCTGGGAGCTGGTCGGCCTGTGCTCCTATCTGCTGATCGGGTTCTGGTTCACCCGGGACTCTGCCGCCGGCGCCGCCAAGAAGGCATTCGTGGTCAACCGGATCGGCGACTTCGGGATGATGGTGGCCCTGATGCTCGTGTTCGCCGCGTTCGGCACGTTGTCCTACGCGGGCATCTTCGAGCGCGCCGAGGAAGTGCTCACCACGGGCGTGGCCACGACGATCGGCCTCCTCTTCCTGCTGGCCGCGGCGGGCAAGTCGGCCCAGATCCCCCTCTACGTCTGGCTCCCCGACGCGATGGAGGGCCCGACCCCGGTTTCCGCCCTGATCCATGCGGCCACCATGGTGACGGCCGGCGTATTCATGGTGGCGCGGCTGTCACCGATGTTCGAATACGCGCCCGTGGCGCTCGCCGTGGTCGCGATCGTCGGCGCCTCGACGGCGTTCTTCGCGGCGACGATCGGTATCTGCCAGAACGACATCAAGCGGGTGATCGCCTATTCGACCTGCAGCCAGCTCGGCTATATGTTCTTTGCTTGCGGCGTGTCCGCCTACGCCGCCGGCATCTTCCACCTGTTCACCCACGCCTTCTTCAAGGCGCTGCTGTTCCTCGGCGCCGGCTCGGTGATCCATGGCATGTCCGCGGAGCAGGACATGCGGCGGATGGGTGGAATCTGGCGCATGGTGCCGGTCACCTACACCATGATGTGGATCGGCAGTCTCGCCCTCGCCGGCGTACCGTTTTTCGCGGGCTATTATTCCAAGGACACGATCATCGAGGCGGCCTTCGGGGCCGGCACGGCCGCCGGCCAGTACGCCTTCTGGCTCGGCGTCGCGGCCGCCTTCATGACGGCGCTCTATTCCTGGCGGCTCATCATCATGACCTTCCACGGCAAGCCCCGGGCCAGCGAGGAGGTCATGCACCACGTCCACGAATCGCCGCGGATCATGCTGGTGCCGCTGATCCTGCTGGCGGTCGGCGCCGTCTTCTCGGGCGTGCTCGCCTACGACACCTTCGTCGGCGAGGATTTCAGGGAGTTCTGGCACGATTCGATCCTGGTCCTGCCTCAGAACCAAGCCCTGGAGGCGGCGCATCACGCACCGCTCTGGGTCCAGGCCCTGACCCTGATCGTGGCGGTGGT
>DASVBU010000004.1:0-87823 GCA_036375695.1 Acidimicrobiia bacterium
CCCACCACCACCGTGGGGAGCACGAACGGGACTGTCACCAGGGCCGTCGCCAGCCGCCGACCCGGGAATCTGTAGGTGGAGACGGCCCAGGTGAGGGGGGCGGCCGCGATCAGCGTAAGGACCGTGGAGACGACCGCCTGCCAGAGGGTGAACCATCCGACCCGCGCCAGCCGTGCACCGACCGCGTCGAAGCCGACGCCGAGCTCGGCGAGACCCAGGAGCAGGACGCGGGCCACCGGGTACAGGAAGAAGTACCCGATGAACACGGCCGGGACGGCGGCGACCGCCGCCCAGCCCCAGCGGAAGCGCCGCCTCAGCCTTCCAGGACCGCTATCCACTCGTCGATCCAGCGAGCACGCTCAGACCCTATTTCGGCCGGGTCGAGCCGGGCCGGATCGTCGGGCAGGACCGTGTGCTCCGCCCACTCCGCGGGGAGACCGACCTCGCCGTTGGCCGGGAACACGAACCAGCTCTCCGGGACCTGCTCCTGGAAGGCGGGCGACAGCATGAAGTCGATCAACTGCCCTGCCGCCTCCGGGTACTCGGTCCCGGCCAGGATCCCGGCGTACTCGATCTGCCGGTAGCAGCCTTCGGTGATCACGCCCGTCGGTGCCTCGTCGAGTGGTTCCTCGGCGTTCAGCACCTCGGCCGGCGGCGACGAGGCATAGGACAGGACCAGGGGCCGGTCGCCGCCATAACGCGTGAACGTCTCGTAGTAGGCGGTGCTCCATGACGACTCCACCCTGACCCCGCCTTCGTGGAGGTCGGACCAGAACTCCAGCCAGCCGTCCTCGCCGTACTCCTCGATGGTGGCGAGGACGAAGGCCAGGCCCGGCGAGGAGGTAGCCGGATGGGTGACCACCAACAGCGACGCCATCTCCGGGCTGCGCAGGTCGTCGAGGGTCTGCGGGACCTCGACGTCGTTCTCCTCGAACCAGCCCTTGTCGTAGTTGATGCAGACGTCGCCGAAGTCGATGGGGGTCACGGGGTCGCCCTCGATGCGCATCGACGGGTCGACGGTGTCGATGCCCTCGGCGGTGTGCGCCTGGAAGATCTCGTTGTCGAGGGCCCGGGAGAGGAAGGTCTCGTCGACCCCGAACAGGACGTCGGCGAGGGGGTTGTCCTTGCTCAGCACGGCCTGGTTGACCATTGCCCCGGCATCCCCGGCTGCCACCACCTCGATCTCGATACCCGTCTCCTCGGTGAAGACGGCGAAGGTCTCGTCGGTGACTCCGTCCCGGAACGAGTCGTGGGAGAGGATGCGCAGGGTCTCCGGTGTTTCTCCGCCGTTCCCGGCACACGCGGCGAGGGCCAGCAGCGCCGTCAGGATCAAAGCTCTTCTCATCGACGAACTCCTTTCACGCGGGAGCGTCGATGAGTTCCTCCCTGCGCCGGCATTACCCGGATCAGGTTCAGTCGGTCGGAGCCTCCGCAGGCTCCCTCTCAGCCCGGTCTCACCGAGCTCCCGTACATGTACAGGCTACCCGATCGGACTGATCACCAGGACGGTGTTGTGGCCGCCGAAGCCGAAAGAGTTGGAGATCGCCGGGCCGGGTGTCCAGGGGCGGGGGGAGGTGACGATGTCGGTGAGCGGGATCTCCGGGTCCTGTTCGACCATGCCGACGTTGGGCGGAAGCTCCTCGCGCCGGATCGCCTCCACCACCGCCACGGCCTCGATCGAGCCCGAGGCCCCCAGGGCGTGACCCGTGGTCCCCTTGATCGAAGACACCGGGGGCTGGCTCTCCCCGAAGACGCGGGCCAGGACCTGGCCCTCGGTGCGGTCGTTGAGCTCCGTGCCGGTCCCGTGGGCATTCACGTAGAGGACGTCGGAGGGCTGCAGCCCGGCGTCCTCCAGGGCCAGGCGGATCGCCCGTTCGGCCCCGGTGCCCTCGGGGTGCGGGGCGGTGACGTGGTGGGCATCCGCAGTCGAGGCGCCGCCGAGGACCTCCGCCAGTGGCTCGGCGCCGCGGGCATCGGCGATTTCCTCGGCTTCGAGGATCATGATCGCCGCGCCCTCGCCCATGACGAACCCGTCACGGCCGACGTCGAACGGCCGGGCGTAACCGGTGGGGGACAGGGCCCGGGCCGCGCTGAAGCCGGTCCGGGCGGTGTCCCTCGCCGCCGCCTCCGCGCCGCCGACCACGGCCACGTCGGCGTATCCCCACTGGATCAGACGCAGCCCGTCGAGGATCGACTGGCTGCCCGCCGCACAGGCCACGACGGGTGTCGTCACCTGCCCGCCGAAGCCGTACTTGATGGAGATCGCAGCCGCCGCGGCGTTGGCCATCATCATCGGGACGATGAACGGCGACGCCCGGGACTCCTCTGCGTCGGTCTGGTGAACGAGCTCCTCCAGCGCCTCGAGACCGCCGATCCCGGTGGCCACCGCCACCGTCACCCGGTTGGGGTCGATGTCGATGCCACCCGCCATCTCGATGGCCTCGTGGGCCGCCACCAGGGCCATCTGGGTGAACCGGTCGAGACGACGGGCGTCTCTCTTCGGGACGACGGGCTCGGGGTCGAAGTTCTCCACGAGCCGGGGCGCGGGGCCGGGGGCCGTGCGCAGGCCCTTCCAGAGATCGTCGATGCCCACGCCGGGAGCCGCCACTGCGCCGACGCCGGTGACGACGACCCGACGCCGCGGGCGGCTGTGCTCGGGCGAAGCCATGGGCGGAATCCTAGGGAGGGATCGCTACTCCGGGAACACCCGGCGTTGCAGCTTGCGCATCCCTCCCAGCCACCGCTCGTAGTCGTTGGCCTTGTTCTGGAAGAACTGCGCCACCTCGGAGTGGGGGAGGATGAGGAAACGCTCGTCGGCAAGACCCTCCACCACCGCGTCCGCCACTTGTTCGGGCTGGATGGCGTCGGGCCCGAGCAATGTCTCGAACTCCTTTCCGGCGTCGAGGAGGCGGGTGCGGACCCCCATGGGGCACAGGGCAGACACCTTGATCCCGGCGTCTCCGTAGGTGATCGCCAGCCACTCAGCGAAGGCCATGGCGGCGTGCTTGGTCACCGAGTACTGCGCGGCCTTGAGATTGGTCAGGAGGCCGGCCGCGGAGACCGTCGCCAGGAAATAGCCCTCGCCTCTCGCCTTCCAGCCGGGGACGAGGAACCGGGCGGCGTGGACATGGGACATCACGTTGACATGCCACATCCGGTCCCACTCGCCCGGGTCGGTCTGCTCGTCGCCGATGATCCCGTAGCCGGCATTGGCGCAGAAGAGGTCGATGGGGCCGAAGCGATCCTCCGTCGCCTCGATCAGGTCGCGATTGGCCTCGATTTCGGATACGTCCATGGCCACCGGGTGTCCCCCGGTCTCCCCGGCGATCTCGTCGACACGCTCCGGGTAGAGATCGGTGAGGACGAGTGCCTTGGGGCCCTCGCGCGCGAACCGCCTCGCCATGGCCGCGCCGATGCCGCTCCCCGCGCCGGTGATCACCACCACCTTGCCCGAGATCTGCATGACGCTCAGCGCACCACGTCGAGCAGCTCGGGGCCCGCCTTGATGGTGGAGACGAGACCGTTCGCCATCGGGAGGAGGTGCTCCCCGAAGAACCGGGCGTGCGCCACCTTGGCCTCGAGGAACGCCGAGTCGTATCCCTGGGCCTCCTCCCGGGCCGCCACCGCCTGGACCGCCATGAGCCAGCCGGCGGTGACCAGTCCGAACTGGCGGAGATACGGGGTTGCCGCGGCGAGCACGGCGTCGTGCTCCCCGGCGCCGAGCCGGGCGCTGAGCCACTCGGTGGTGTCGACCAGGCCCTGGATCGCCGTGGTGAGCCGGTCGCGGAATGCGCCGAGGTCGGGGTGGGCGGTCATTCGGTCCATCACGTCGGTCATCCCCGAGATGTGATGTCCCACGGTGTCCCCGCCGTCCATCGGCAGCTTGCGGGTGACGAGGTCGATGGCCTGGATCCCGTTGGTCCCCTCGTAGATGGGGGCGATGCGGGAGTCCCGGTAGTGCTGGGCGACGCCGGTCTCCTCGATGAAGCCCATTCCCCCATAGACCTGGATCGCCAGCGACGTCATCTCCACGCCCAGGTCGGTGCACCAGGCCTTGACGACGGGGGTGAGCAGGGCGACGACACCGGCCGACTGGCGGCGGGTTGCCTCGTCGTCGGCGTGCTTGGCGAGGTCGTTGTGATGCGCCGTGTAGTAGATGAGGGCGCGCATCGCCTCGGCGTTGGCCTTCATGGTGAGCAGCATCCGCTTCACGTCGGGGTGCTCGATGATCGGGACGTCCTCGGAGCCACCGGGCCTGCGTCCCTGGATCCGCTCGCGTGCGTAGGCGATGGCCTGCTGATAGGCGCGCTCCGTGAGGGCGAGCCCTTCCACGCCGACGCCGATGCGGGCCGTGTTCATCATCGTGAACATGTTCCGCATCCCCTCGAACTCGTTGCCCACCATCCAGCCCACGGCGCCCTGGCCGGAGTCGCCGAAGGACACGACGCACGTGGGGGAGGCGTGGATGCCGAGCTTGTGCTCCAGCGAGACGATCCGGTAGTCGTTCCGGTCGCCGGGCGACCCGTCGGGCTCGGGGAGGTACTTGGGAACCAGGAACATGGAGATGCCCTTGGTGCCGGCGGGTGCATCCGGGGTCTTGGCGAGCACGAAGTGGATGATGTTGTCGGTGAGGTCGTGGTCGCCCCAGGTGATGAAGATCTTGGTGCCGAAGAGGCGAAAGCTGCCGTCGGGCTGGGGCACGGCCCTGGTTCGGATCGTCCCCAGGTCGGAGCCGGACTGGGGCTCGGTGAGATGCATGGTGCCGGTCCACTTGCCCTTGACCAGCTTCTCCAGGTACAGGGACCGCTGCTCGTCGGTCCCGTGGCGCAGGAGGGCCTCCACGGCCGAATGGGTCAGCATCGGGCAGAGGGAGAAGGCCATGTTGGCCGTCTTGAACATCTCGTTGATGGCCAGCCCGACCGTGTAGGGGAGACCGCCACCGCCCCACTCCTCCGGGAACTGGGCCGCGGCCCAGCCGGCGTCGATGTAGGCCCGGTATGCCTCCTTGAATCCCTCTGGTGTGACCACCGAGCCGCTCTCGTCGAGACGGGAGCCCTGTTGGTCACCCACGCGGTTGAGTGGGGCGATCACCTCGGTGAAGAAGCGCCCGGCCTCGTCGATGATGTCGCCGATCGTCGTGCGGTCGAGGTGCTGGAAGCCATCCAGCTTGGAGATCTCGTCGATACGCCCGATGACGTCGAGCGCGAACTTCATGTCGTCGACCGGCACCGTGAAGGCGGTCATGAGGGAATGCTAGGGCGGGAGAGGAGACGCGCAGCGAGCTGGGGGAGCACCTCCCCGGCGGCGGCGTCGATCTTGACCGCGGCCATGCGGTCGGCGTCGGTGGGCCCCTGGTTGACGATGACAACCGGCAGGGCGCGATGCGCCGCCTGGATCACGACGTCGGCGGCGGGCCACACCGACACGGTGGAGCCGACCACCAGCACCGCATCGGCCATGGAGAGGAAGGTCCACGCCTTCTCCATCTCCGTTCCGGGCATGGACTCGCCGAACATGACCACGTCGGTCTTGACCAGTCCGCTGCACTCGGGGCAGTGGGGGTCGTCCATTCCGGCGTCGACCCACTCCAGTACGGTCTCGGTGGGCCAGCCGGTACCGCAGTCGAGACAGCTGGCGGTCCGGACGCTGCCATGGAGCTCCGCCAGGGCGTACTCGGGTATCCCCGATCTCAGGTGCAGACCGTCGACGTTCTGGGTGACCACGCCCACGACCCGGCCGGCGCGGTGCAGATCGGCGATCGCCATGTGACCCCGGTTGGGCTCTGCCTTGGAGCGGGCGCCCCAGAGATGGCCTTCGGCGTGCATCCGCCACCGCTGCTGCCGCAACTCCTTGCTGGCGTAGAAGCGCTGGATGGTGAAGTCCTCGGGATCGAGCTTGGTCCACAGGCCGTCGGGGCCGCGGAAGTCGGGGATCCCCGACTCCGTCGACACGCCGGCTCCCGTGAAGACGAGGATCCGCTCCTTGTCGGCGAGGACCTCGTAGGCCGCCTCGATCGATTCGGAGAGCATCCGGGGAGTCTGCTCTAGGCTTGGCCCGTGGGCAACCGACCCGTCGATCCTCAGACCACCTCCATCTCCGGTGGCAACGAGCCCGCCCGCAACCGGGGAGCGCTCAGGACCCCGCTCTACGAGACCTCGACCTTCGTTTTCGGCTCCGCGGAAGAGGGTGCCCGGTATTTCCGGGTGGTCTACCAGGGGGCGGAGGTGGGCCCCGACGAGGACATCGGCTACAGCTACAGCCGGCTCGACGCCCCCAACCTGCGGGTGGCCGAGGCCCGTCTCGCCGCCTGGGAGGAGTGCGACGACGCCCTGGTGTTCAACAGCGGCACGGCGGCGATGTCCACGATCTTCCTCCGTCATCTCCGGCCCGGGGACACGGTCCTCTTCTCGACACCGATTTATGGCGGGACGGCCTCGCTGCTCCGCGGCCTGATGACGGACCTTGGGGTGACCGCCATCCCCTACGGACCGGAGGCGACGGTCGACGACCTCGATGCGATGGTGGAGGGTCAGAGGCTGGCGATGGTCTTCGTGGAGACGCCGGCCAACCCGACCAACGCGGTGTTCGACCTGGACGTGGTGGTGGAGGTGGCGCGTCGCCACGGAGCGATCTCGGTGTGTGACAACACCTTCCTCAGCCCGGTTTGGCAGCGGCCCCGACGGCACGGTGTCGATCTGGTCGCCCACTCGGCCACCAAGTACCTGGGCGGGCATTCCGACCTCACCGCCGGCGCGGTCATGGGTCCCGGCGACCTGATCGAGCCGCTGCGCAAACTGCGCTACCAGATCGGCACCACCGCCCAGCCGTGGACGGCCTGGATGTTGACCAGGAGCCTGGAGACGCTGCAGGTGCGGGTGGAGCGGCAGACGGCCACCGCCACGAGGCTGGCCGCCTTCCTCGCCGAGCACCCCAAGGTGGAGCGAGTCTCCCACCTCAGCCTCCTCCAGCCGGGGGACCCCGGCTACGACGCCTACAAGAAGCAGGCGACCGGACCGGGGGCGATGGTGACCTTCGACATCGCCGGTGGGCAGGAGGAGTGCTTCCGCTTCCTCGACGCACTGCAGCTGATCCGTCACGCCGTCTCGCTGGGCGGGACCGAGACCATCGTGTCCCAGCCTTGGAATGCCAGCCACGCCAACGTCCCCGAGGAGGAGCGGCTGGCGCTGGGGATCAAGCCCGCCACGGTGAGGATGTCCGTGGGTCTCGAGGCCGCCGAGGACCTGATCGCCGACCTCTCCGACGCCCTTTCCGCCGTTTAGGTCGTACAGCCCATATTCACGGCTCCCCTCGCGGGGACAATGACCGGGCGCTGGTATCGACACTTGCCCGTCACGCCTCGCGGCCGCTTGGCATCCGGCGGCCGGTCCACGGGCAGAAGGAGCTCCCTACCCGGAGCTGTGGGGGCGGCCCTCACCCGGGGGCCGCCCTCACTCAAGCGGGAGTGGTTCCAACCAGGGTCTCTTGGGGTACATTGAAGCTCGTGGAGACGTTGACTCCTGTCGCAGTCCTCGTTGCGGCCGTCGCGGCAGTCCGTGGCACCTGGTCACCGTGCGGTGTCTCGATGCTCTCCGCGATCACCCCCCTGACCGAATCGGGTCGTGGAAATCGCTATTGGGTGACGGTCGGCTGGTTCCTCCTCGGCACGCTGTTCGGTGGCGCAACCCTCGGTCTGGTCGCCGCAGGCGGTGCGGCCCTGGTCGGCGCTCTCGGCCTGAGCCCACAGGCGGCGCTGGCCGCCGCCGTCGTGGGCGCCACCATCACACTCGCCTCCGACCTCGGCCCGCGTGGCTGGCGTCTCCCCTCCAACCCCCGTCAGGTGAACCGGGCCTGGCTCGACCGCTATCGCTCCTGGGTGTACGGGCTCGGCTTCGGCTGGCAGCTCGGGGTGGGCGTGGCCACCTTCGTGATGAGCGCCACCGTCTACCTGATGGTGGTGCTGGCCGCGCTGACGGGTCGCCCCATGTTCGCCTTCCTCGTCGTCGTCGGTTTCGGCCTCATCCGTGGCCTGGCCATCCTCCCCGGGGCCCGGGTGAAGACGTCGGCCGATCTGATGACCCTGCATCGGGCGATCGAGCGGTTCCGCCCCCACAGCCGCGCCATCGCGGTGGCCACCCAGATCGGCGTCATCGGCGTGTTCGTCGCCGCGCTCACCACGGTGGTCGCCGGCGTGGTGGTTGCCGCGGCGCTCGCCGGCCTAGCCTGGTCGATGCGGGCCTCGCTGCGCGACCCGGCGCCCAAGGTGCGTCAGGTCGCCACCGCCTCCCGTTGATCAGCTCTTCAGCAGGTCCTTCATCTGCCGGTATATGAGGTGCGTCGAACGTCGCGGCGCCACCCGGTTGAGGAGGTTCATCATCCGTGCGTCCCGCCCCACGAAGATGTGGAGGTCGCCATCGGCGATGCCGTCGAGGATGATCCGACCCGCATCCTCCGCCGAGGTCACCCGGCGTTCGGAGGCGTCGGCGTCGTCGATGGGGATGTCGACACCCGAGTGTGCGGTGATGTTGGTGGCCACCGCTCCGGGCATGATCACCGATACTCCCACCTGTGTGTCCAGCAGCTCGGCGTAGAGCCCTTCTCCGAGCAGCTTGACGGCCGCCTTGCTCGCCCCGTACACGGTCTGGCCGGGGACGGGCAGGAATCCACCCATGCTGGAGACCAGGGCGATGTGCGCCTCCGGCCGTGCGAGCAAGACGGGGAGGAAGGCCTTGGTGACGTTGATGGTGCCCCAGAGGTTGACGGCGAGCACTCGTTCGATGGCGTCGAACGCGAGCTCGGCGAGCTTGACGAATGGCTGGATTATCCCGGCGCAGTGGATGACCACGTCGGGCTCGCCGAGGGCGGCCGAGACCTGTGCGGGCAGTGCCGACACCGCGGGACGGTCGGTGACGTCGACGGCGAAGGTGGCGAACCGGTCACCGGCGGAGGCCAGGCCCCTGGTCTCTTCCAGACCCTCCGGACGCAGGTCCACGGCGGCCACCCTCGCTCCGCGGCCCAGTGCCTGCAGGGCCACCTGTTGGCCGATACCGCTCCCCGCACCGGTGACGACGACGATCTTGTTGTTGAACTCCATCGGGACTCCTGGGTCGATCGTCTTCGAACCTATCCGGTGGGAGGGGTGTGAGTAGGGCCGAAAGCCCGGGCTAGCCGGCGTCCCACCAGCGCAGCACCCGGAGGGCGCGCAACGTGATCCACCGCGACGGTCCTCCGGGCTCCTCGATCACGAGCCAGGTGCGTCCCCGCTCCGTCCAGTCCAGTGCCCAGGTGCCGTCTTCGAGACGGCGGGAGCGGAGGATCTCGATGGCCTCGGCCAGTCGGGGATCGGGTGGAGAGCCCGCTACCCGGCTCGCCTCGCGGAAGTAGTCGAGCCCGCGCAGCACATCGTGGCGAGACCGGTACGGATGGTGGAAGGAAAGGAAGCGGTCGTCCGCGGGATCCCCGGTGCCGAGCCGTTTGTAGAGGTGGCGTTCCAGCAGGAATTCCTCGCCGGTGCGACGCGCCGCCTTGGACTCGGCCGTGCCTCCGGTGGCCTTCTCGAACTCGAGGAGACCCTCGAGGACGCAGATCGTGGAGTGGTACGAGGACCGGGTCGACCCTTCGGCGCGCTCGCAGTTCCAGCCACCGTCGTCGAGGCGCTCCGTGACCAGACGCTCGACGATCGGCGAGACGTCGACACCGAAGCAGGCGCCGTCGGCGACGGTGCGCCCGTTGATGCACTCCTCGACCTCGCCCTCCCAGTAGGGCTGCCCGTCGTGGTCCCACCTGGCGTGACGTCCCACCTGCTCCACCGTTCGGCGAGCCGACTCGCTCCCGGGATCGAGACCGAGATGTCGGAGTTGGACCAGCGCCCAGTGGGTGGCGGTCCAGGGCTGCCCCTCTTCCTCCCACTCCCTTCGGGTGAACCCTGCGGGGAAGAAGGCGCCTCCGGCCCACTGGCCATCGGGGTCCTGATGGGAGAGCAGCTCCGCGCCCCAGCCCTCGGTCTCCACCTTGGCCCGCTCGGCTGCCCACTGCTCCTCCGGGGCGTCGAGCAGGTCGCGCATCACCTGCCAGCGGATGGAGGGATCGGAGTCGAGTAGCCAGGCGGCGACTGAGTCCACTCGGCGAGGGTACCTAGGCGAGCGACTCGAGTGCCCTGGAGAACAGGTCGCCCGGGTCCGCAGCCGTGCCTGCGCCCGTGGCTCGCCGTCGGGTGGCGTCGTCCAGCGGCAGCCTCTCGAGATGCCCGGCGAGGTCGTCCTCGGACGCCAGGGGTGCCGTGTCCGTGCCCAGCAGTCGTGCCGCGGCCGCCGCCAGCCTGACCGAGGTCTCGTCCTCGAACCGCAGGGCGAGCACGCTCAGGGCCTCCGCCATGGCGCGGTTGTCGTCGACCCGCGTGGCATAGGACCAGCCATCGGCCAAGCCTTCCACGACCGAGATGGCGTCGTCGAGGCGATGCCGCGCCAGGGCGTCTTCGACCAGGGCGCGCGCCGAGCAACGGAGGTCGCCGGCCTGGAGCAAGGCAGGGATGGCCGCTTCGTATCGGACCCTGGCGCCCTCCGGGTCTCCGGTGGCGAGGGCGATGCGGCCGAGGAAACGCTGTGCCTCCGCGGCCTCGTGGTCGTTGCCCAACCGGCGTGCCAGGGCCAGTGCCTCCTCGGCGATCCTCCGCGCCCTGTCGAGGTCACCCTCGAGGATGGCGACGGTCGTGGCGAAGCGGGAGGCGATCAAGTAGCAGTGCAGGTCGCCCAGATCACGGAACAGCTCCCGGGCGCGTCTGGCGTCCTCGGCATTTCGGGCGATGTCGCTGCGACGCGCCCGGGTGAACGCCTCCCACCATGTGTCGCCGCTCGCGGAGAAGTACTCGACCGCCTCGGAGAGGTTGCGGATGCTGGCATCGGGGTCGATGTGGGTGAGCACGTGGCCCAGCGCCACCTTGGCGCGATGAAGACCCTCGGCATCCCCATGACGACGTGCCGCTTCCACCGCTCGCTCTGCCTGTTCCCGGGAGCGGATGGTGTCGTGGGAGACGATGGTCCAGGCCGCCGCGGCGAGGGCCCGGCCGGCGTATGGCGAGTCGAGCCGGTCGGCGACGTCGAAGAGCCGCTCGGCCCACCTGACACCCTCCCAGCGCTGACCCCGGTACTCCCAATAGAGGTAGAAGCCTTCGAAGAGCCAGGGCGATCTCGGGGTCGTTGCGCCGCGCCCAGTCGAATGCGCCGCGGAGCTCGTCGAGCTCCGTGTCCAGTGTCTCCAGCCACCGTTGCTGGCTCCTGCCCCGAAGACCCGAGGACGCTCGTGCGGCCAGGTCGAGGCAGTAGTCGGCGTGGGCGCGGTCGACGTCCGGATCCCTGAACTCGGCTGCGAAGGTCTTGATCGACTCGAGCAGACGAAAGCGCCTCGACCGCCCCGCCCGAGTGACCGTGAGCAGGGAATGGTCGACCAGACGAGCGAGCGACGGCGCGACATGCGGCGAGCCCGCGCAGACACGTTTCGCAGCCTCCAGGGAGAAGCCCCCCTGGAACACCGTGACGGCGGCGAGGAGGTCGCGGTCGGTGGGGTCGAGGAGTTGGTAGCTCCAGTTGATCGCACCTTCGAGGGTCTGGTACCTGCTGTCCGTGGCGATCGAGGCGAGAACCGAGAAGCCGCGCTCCAGTTCGGACACCAGCTCCTCTGGCTCGAAGACCCGGGATCTCGCCGCAGCCAGTTCGATTGCGAGGGGGAGCCCGTCGAGCCGGCTCACCAGTGCACCGAGCTCCCGGTCGCCCCAGGTTCCCCCCGAGCGCTCGAGGAAGAGGCGCACCGCCGGCTCCCTCTCCAGGGGCCCCACCGTGAGCACCTGCTCGCTCTTGGTCCCGAGGACGACCCGGCTGGTGGCGATCACCTTCACCCGGGGACAACTGTCGACGAGCGTCTCGGCAACCTTCGCAGCGGGCGTGCGGACGTGTTCGCAGTTGTCGAGCACGATCAGGAGGGGCCGGCTCCCGACGTGGTCGGCGAGCGAGCGGAGGGGATCGATGGTCGATGCCGACGGCGCTCGCAAGATCGACTGGACCTCCGTGGTCACCAGGTCGGGATCACGCAGGGACGCCAGTTCGACCAGGTAGACCCCATCCCCGGTGCGGTCCAGCCAGGCCCGGCCGACCTCGATGGCCAGCCGGGTCTTCCCCACACCCGGCGGCCCGGCGAGCGTCACCTGGCGGTGCTCCTCGAGGAGCCCGATCGTCGTGCCCAACTCCTCCTCCCTGCCCACGAAAGTCGTGCGTCGGGGCGGGAGGTTGTGGGCCGGCATGGCCCGCAACAAGGCGCGGGCCTTCTCTGCCAGCTCGCGTCGATTCGCCGCCCCCGTCTTGACCAGCAGTGACGACACGTGGCTCTCCACCGTGCGGACGGAGACGTAGAGGCGGTCGGCGATCTCCCTATTGGTGAGTCGCTCGGCCAGGAGGGCGAGGACCTCTCGCTCTCGTGGTGTGGGGGCGGGGGCGCCCTTCACGGAGCCCGAATCCGTGGAATCCACGGATGACATTCTCCACGTCGGCGACGAACAGTGCACGCGTCCTTCGACAGGGAGGTCGAGATGCGAACGATCGTGGACATGGTCGCCGAGGCGCGACAGAAGGTGCGTGAGCTCAGCCCCGCAGAGGTGATGGCGGCACGCGACGAGGGTGTCTTGCTCGTCGACATCCGCGAGCCCGAGGAGCGCGAGGCGACGGGTGTCATACCGGGGGCGGTGTTCGCACCACGCGGGATGCTCGAGTTCTGGGCCGACCCAACGTACCCGGCACACCGCGAGGAATTCGACCCGTCGGCGCCCGTGGTCCTCTACTGCGCGTCGGGCGGCCGGTCGGCGCTGGCTGCCGTGGCCCTCGGCGAGCTGGGCTACCAGGACGTGTCACATCTGGAAGGAGGGGTGAAGCGCTGGCTCGAGGAGGGCCACGCCCTGGAGAAGTGAGCGGGGGAAGCCGCTCCCTGACCGGGATATCGTCTCATCCCGGTCAGGGAGCACTCCTATCAAGTTCCGTCGATACACCCGCAGTACGCCTTCGCCCGAAACCAGGGCCGAGTACCAGGCGATGCTGGCGCGTCACCTCGAGGGGGACACCGGCATCCCATCGAGCCTCGTCGGCTATCTGGACCATCTCGCCGACCTGGAACGGTTCGTCTTCCACGGCTCGAACCGTCGCGACATCACCGAACTCGGCATCGAGCGACGCTCCACGGACTCGAGGGCATTCGGTCGTCAGCAGGCCGTGTTCGCCACATCCGATCCTCATTGGGCGGCGTACTTCGCCCTGGTCGACCGGAGCAATGTCGACCGTCTCCGCAACGGCAGCATCTCCTTCTCCGGGCGTGCCCGCACCCGGTGGTACCAGCGTGACGTGGTGGTGCTCGACCCGAACGGTCCGCTCTTGACCGAGGGCAGGATCTACGTGCTGCCCAGGGATACCTTCCATCCCGAGCCCAAGATCCTCGGCATCGTCGACACCGCCCAATGGGTCAGCCCCATGCCGGTGAAGCCTTTGTTCTCGCTCCGGATCACGGCGGAGCGCTACCCCCTGGCCAGGCACATCAGGGTGGTCGGCTCGAGGTGATCGGGGTGGGTCCCGTGGGACTCGAACCCACAACCAACGGGTTAAAAGCCCGCTGCTCTACCAATTGAGCTAGAGACCCGGGACTGCGCGAAGCCTCGCGCGGAGACGCCTCCCAAAGGATACCGCCGGGGCTCGCCCCACCGTCAGCGGGCTTCGGTGTAGTCGACGTCCCAGGCGAGGATCAGGTCTTCCTCGACCGTGACGAGGCTCCGGTTGCCGAGGCGGATCCCGTCGGTGACCCGCGTCGACCCCAGATCGGAGACCGTCTCGGTCCCGGCACCGAGCACGGTGGGGGCGATGCTGACGATGAGACGGTCGGCTGCACCCGAGCCGAGGATCGACGTGATCACCGAGGAGCCGCCCTCGACGAGGAGCGAGTCGATCCCGATCGAGTCGAGCCGCTCCAGGACTTCGGGGACCGAGAGCCCGCTGTGATCCTTGCCCACCGTCTCGACACGCACGCCTCGGGAGCGGAGCTCGTCGGCGGTGGCCGGGTCGGACTCGTCGCTCGTGAACACGATCGTCGACGCGTCGTCGTCGAGGACTCGAGCGTCGTGGGGGATGCGGAGGTCGGAGTCGAGGACCACGCGGATCGGGTTTGCGCCCGGGACGTCTCTGACCGTGAGCCGGGGGTCATCCTCGAGGACGGTGCCGATGCCGACCATCACCGCGTCACAGGCGGCGCGGACGGCGTGGGTGATGCGCCGTTCCCCGGGACCGGTGATCCACTTGGAATCACCCGAAGCGGTGGCGATGCGGCCGTCCACGGTCTGGGCCGCCTTGACCACGACGTGGGGGCGGTCGGCATGCCAGCGGACCTCGCCGAGAAGGGCGGTGGCATCGAGTGCGGTGAACTCGGGGTGACCGGCCAGGAGGTCGTCCCCGGTCGGCTGGACGTGCTCCATCCGACGCTCCTTGGTGGAGAGGTAGGTCACGTTGCGCAGATGGGGCGTGGTCGGGATCGGGACCACCTCGGTCACCAGGATTCCCGCACCGATCAGCCCCTGGACCTTGGCCGGGTTGTTGGTGAGGAGGCGAACCGACCGGATGCCCATCTCCCTGAGCACCCCGGCTGCCTCCGTGTAGTCGCGGGAGTCGACGGGGAGGCCCAGGTGGGTGTTGGCGTCCACGGTGTCGGCGCCGGCGTCCTGGGCGACGTAGGCCTTCAGCTTGTTCACCAGGCCGATGCCCCGGCCCTCGTGGCCGGTGGCGTAGAGGAGGACACCCGATCCATTGGCGGCGATCATGCGCAGCCCGAGTCGCAGTTGGATCCCGCAGTCGCAGCGGAGGGACCCGAGTGCGTCTCCCGTGAGGCACTCGGAGTGGAGGCGGACGAGGAAGTCGTCTCGGCCTTCGGGGTCGCCGAGGACCATCGCCACGTAGATGTCGTCGTTCCGCTCGAAGGCGCGGACCTCGAATGTGCCGTGAGGGGTGGGCAACGGCACACGGACCGCTTCAGTCGTGTTCATGGTGCCGTTTACCCCTGCCCCTGATCAGGGGAAACTGGTACGTGCCCTCCGAAGCCCGAGCCCTCTGGTTCACATCGCCGCGTTCCGTGGAGATCCGCCCCGTTCCGCTGGGGCCTCTCTCCGATGGCATGGTGCGTGTGCGTTCTGTCTTCTCGGGGATCAGCCCGGGCACCGAGATGCTGGCCTATCGGGGCGAGATCGATCCCGACCTGGAACTGGATGAGTCCATAGGATCGCTGGACGGGAGCTTCAGTCACCCCTTCCGATTCGGGTACAGCGTGGTCGGGGTCGTGGAGGAGAGCCATGCCCCGCTCCCCGAAGGGACGAGGGTCTTCGCCTTCCACCCGCATCAGGATCGGTTCGATATCGGGATCGGGGATGTCGTGCCCCTGCCGGGTGTGGCCCCGCGGGTGGCGACTCTGTTCCCGCTCGTGGAGACCGCCTTCCAGATCGACCTCGAGACCGGTCTGGAACCGGGCCAGAGGGCGATGGTGCTGGGTCTCGGGCCGGTGGGTGCGCTCACTGCGATGTTGCTGGCGGGACGCGGGGTCGAGGTCGTTGCCGCCGATCCGCTGCGGTGGAGGAGGTCGGTCGTCCACGACCTCGGCCTGCCCCGGTTGACCGTCGCCGAGCCGGAGGCAGCTCGGGACCTGGCTCCGTTCCCACTGGTCGTAGACGCGTCGGGAAACCCCGAGGCGGTCCGGCTCGGTCTCGAGACCCTCGAGCACGAGGGCACCCTCCTGGTTGCCTCGTGGTACGGGAGCCATGAGGTGGCCTTGCCGCTCGGACGTGACTTTCACCGGCGTCGGCTCACCATCACCAGCACCCAGGTGTCGACGATCCCGGCCCGGCTCGCCAACGAGTGGGATCGGGAGAAGAGGCGGAGCGCCGTGGTCGACCTCGTGCCGGATCTGCCGCTCTCCGTCCTCGCCACCCACACTTTCCCGTTCGATGAAGCGCCTGCGGCCTACCACGCGGTCGATCGCAGAGAGGAAGGACTGATCCATGCCGCCCTCGCCTATGACTGATCACGGGTTCGAGGTCGGGCTCTCGGTCGGGTTCGAGGCCAGTCACGTCATGGAGGGAATGGAGGGTCCGGAGGGCGAGCTCCACTCCCACGACTACCGGGTCGAGGCGGTCGTTGGTCGCGTCAAGTTGGACGAGAACGGGATGGTCCTCGACCTCGATCTGCTCGCCGATGCCCTGGATCGATTGCGGCTCGGGCTCGAGGGTCAGAATCTGGAGGTGATCCGTCCACCGGACCGGGAGTCGGTCACGGTCGAGGTGTTCGCCGTTTGGGCGCACGGCTTCCTCTTGTCGGCACTCGACGGCACCGGGGTCGACTGGCTCGCGGTCAGGGTGTGGGAGAACGAGGTCGCCTTCGGCGGCTTCAGGGGGCCGGTCGGATGAGCCGGATGGTCTCGCTGTTGACGGCTTCCGGCACCTCGGTCAGTGGAGGCCACCTGTACAACCGGCGGATGCTCGCCGCCGCGCCCCGGTACGGCACGGAGATGCAGGTCGTGCAGGTCGACGAGGTGTCCGACCTGACCAACGTGGCGGGACAGGTCGTGATCGACAGCCTCGTGGCGGCGTCGGTCGCGGGGAAGCTGCCACATGAGCCGGGCCCCCTCGCCGCCCTGGTCCATCAGGTGCCGGGGGGCGCCGACGGGTCGATGCGGGCGAGGAGGGCGAGACACGCCGCCGACCTTCACCTCTACGGGATGTGTCGTCTCGTCATCGCGGCGAGCACCTATCTGGAGGATGAGCTGGTCCAGGCCGGTGTGCCGCGTAGCCACATCGAGGTGGTGCCACCGGGTTGTGACCCGGCACCGGTGGCCGACTCGCCCCCTGTCGACCTGCGGGAAGGGCGGAAGCTGGCGCTCCTCAACGTGGCCAACTGGCTCCCCAACAAGGGGATCCTCCAGCTCCTCGACGTCATGGACTCGCTCCCCACGGATGACGTCGTGCTCCATCTGGTCGGGGCCAGGGATGTCGATCCCCGATACACCCGTCGGATCGAGAGACGGCTCTGGGATGTCGGCGACAGGGTGGTGGTTCACGGCGAGGCGCCGCCGGAGGCGGTGGCAGGTTTGTACGCCGCCGCCGATGCCCTCGTGATCGCCAGCCAGAGCGAGGGGTATGCAACCGTGGTGGCCGAGGCCCTGCGGGCCGGGCTGCCGGTTCTGGGCTGGGGTGTCGGCAACATCCCCAATCTGATGAGCGACGGTGACGAAGGGCGGCTCTTCCAGCCCGGCGACACCGATGGTCTCGCCGGCGCCATCGTGAACCTGGTTCGGGACGACGACATGCGGGCGAGGTTCGCCTCTCGTGCGGCCGCGACGGGCCGCCAATTGCCCACCTGGGAGGAGACGGGGGATCGCTTCTTCGAGGTGTTGGGCCGGATCGGTCGGTAGACGGGGAAGCACCGCTTCGATCAGGGTGGCCGCGTCTTGACGTATCGGTGACCGAGGGGACTGATCCACTGGTGGCGACCGTCGATGACATGGTGCTCCCACCTGCCCTCGTGGATCAGGGTGTGGTCGTGACGACACTCCGGCGTGCCGTTGTCGGTCGTGGTGGGGCCGCCCTGGGCGTAGGGCCGTGTGTGGTCCATGTCGCAGTCCGATGCGGGCATCCGGCAGCCGGGGAACCCGCAGGTGGTGTACTTGGCTTCGAGGTAGCGCCGTTGCGCCCGGCTGAACCGACGTCGGGTCAGGCCCGTGTCGATGACGTTGCCCCCGTCGTCGGTGACGGTGAACCGCCAGTGGCCGTCGGTGTTGCGCTCGGCGATCTGTCGGGCGATGTCCGCCACCACCGGGCCGAGCCCCGGGATCTCGCCGGCGCGGTCGTCGAGACCGGCGAGCGTGGCGAGATCGACACGGAGCTCGACGGTGCCGTCGCCCGACGTCTTGCCACTGCTACCACCTTCGAGCAGGTCGCAGGCGACGTCGGTGCGAAGCTGGTCCGTGGTCCGGGTGTCGCCGGAGACCTTCAGGGACATGGCGAACCGGTTCACGTGACGACCGATGGAGCGGGCCTTGTCGATCGGGACGTCCAGGATGTGGATGTCGGCGGTCCCGGCCTCGGTCTGGCGGAGCCAGAAGCGTCGATCCCGCACGGCGTTCTCGTAGCGGCGCTTGGCCCGCACCGGATCCATCTCGGTGCAGAGCCGCCGGATCAGGGCCCGCAGCTCGCCCGAGGTCAGGTCGGGGATGAGGTCGAGGATGGAGTCGACGAGGCTCCTGCGCTCCTCGACTTCCAGATGCCTCACCCCCTCGACAACCACCCGGACCCTGTACAGGTCGATCCGACCGGCACGCAGCATCTCGAGAAGCCGCGGGTGGTCGTCGACGAGGGCGACGGCGAGGTCGACGCGCTGCTCGGCCGCATGCCGGGTCAGGCGGAGTGCCGCCCGAATCTCGTCGGAGGCGAACTCCCACCGGGCATTGATGGCCTCCAGGGGCTCGTTCTCGAGTGGCGGGGGGAGATGGTGGGTGATGGCGTCGACGGCGTCGATCGACCCGGCCTGGTGATGGGACACCAGACGCTCCCTCGCCTGAAGGAGCCGGATCTGATCGAAGGCCGAGAGCCGGGACGGGTCGACGCGATGGAGCAGGGCGGCGAGCATGATGGGTGGCAGGTCGTCGAGATCGGAGGGGAGACCCTCGTCGGGCCAGGGCCGGGACCACTCCTCTTCGGTCAGCCGATGGGCGAGCTCATCGAAACCCTCTTCCCAGGGAAGCTCTGGCTCGCCCGCTCGAGCCCCGAGTGGTGTCTCGGCCCCGAACATGTGTACGCTGATACAGAGTGCCAATGACAATTGTCAAGCACCATCGAACATCGCCCAATCCAATCCTTGCGGGAAAGAACGGACCAGGTTCGCACTCGGAGATCAGCTCTCGCAGCCGATTCCGTCGTTGTCACCGTCGAAGCCGTGCGGGTCCGGCGGGAGCACCTGGAAGCGCCGGAACGGTATGTCGCCGCAGTCCAGGTCGGGTGGGTAGGGCTGGATGCACACGGTGGGGTAGCTCGGGTCACAGCCGCTGTCGCTCCCGCCTCCGCCGGTGCCCGGCTGTGTGGTGGTCGGCCTGGGCCCGGACGTCGTCGTGGTCGGCGCTACCCACGCCAGGTCGTCGACGACGTTCCCGTGATGGTCGAGCAGGAAGGCGGTGTCGCCGTCGTTGTTCCACACCGCACCAGCGGCGTTGCACCAGTAGAGCTTGGTGGCGGTGTCCGTGCCGCAACCGGTGTGGATCGTCACCGACGCGCCTGCCCCGATGACGAAACCGGCGGGGAAGGTGTACCGGTGCGAGGCAGACTCGTCCTTGAGCACCCATCCGGTCAGGTCGACCCCCAGCCCGCCGCGGTTCTCGACGACCACGTACTCGCCGTTGAGGTTCTCGTGATCGTTGCCGGGGGCGTCGGCCTCGATCTCGACGATGACCAGGTCGTAACCCGCCGACGGCCCACAGGCGTCCGGTGCCCAGAGGCCGAGACGCGCGGTCTTCGCCTCCTCCTGGGCGGCGTGGAACCGCTCGGACATGGAGATGTCGGGCGGGTAATCCCGGGCCAGGGCGGCGCCCCGTCGGATCATCTCCTCGCCGACGTTGAGACTCCCCACCCACACGTCACGGAGCAGCCGGTCGTACTGGTCCCGATCGGAGACGTCGCGGGTCAGCCAGACCGTGGAGCCGATCGGTGTCAGCCACTCCAGGACCGCTGCGGCCTCGGCGGCGAAGCACTCGCCACGCTCGGGTGTGTTGATGCCGATGATGCGCAGGTCGTCCACGACGCCGGAGGAGAGCCGGATCTCGAGTGTGTCGCCATCGGTGATCGACACCACCGTCGCCGTCTCGGCGCCCGGGGGCGGGTCGGCCATCGGGTCGCCGGAAGGACCGGATGCGACCGGGCCGAAGATGATCCCGGCTCCCTCCTGATCGGGGAACGGGATGGGCCGGCTGGTCGTGGTGGTGGCAACCGTGCTCGACGTCGTGCTGCTGCTCGTGCTCGAAGAGCTCGAAGAAGTGGATGGAGAGGTGGACGGGGTCGTCGAAGCTGCCACCGTTGTGCCCGAAGCCTGGGTGGATGGCGCGTCGTCGCCACCGCCTGCGTTGATCACGGCCGCCACGACGAGGATCCCGGCCCCGACCCAACCCATGCGCCGTTTCGTCCAGCGACCCGGCATGTCCATCACAACCCGGAGGATCGGCCGGTGAGTTCCGGTCCCGCCTGGGGCGAAAGGCCTATTCCAGCGGCGGGACGACGCAGTCGTCCATGCTCCGGCCCGGGCCGCTGGGCGCGAAGTTCTGGGTCTCGACTTCGGGAATGGGGTTGTCGGATGTGGTGACGAAGCGCACCAGCGCCCGGTACACGGCTTCGGCGTAGGCCTGGCGGAAGGCGTCGGTCTTGGCCAACGCCTCCTCGGACGGGTTGGAGATGTAGACGCCCTCGACGATCACCGCCGGCACCTCCGCCACGTCGATCACGGTGTAGTAGTCGCCACCGTCGGAGCCGATCCGGGCGATGACCCCCTCGCCGCTGCCACCCGACCAGTCGGCGTCGAAGCCGGCGAACGAACGGCGAAGCTCGTCCACCATCAGGGCTCCGAGACGGGCCGACTCGTCGTCGAAGGCGGAGACGTATGCCTCCGAGCCGGGGTGATCGAGTGACGACGAAGGCCCGCTGTTGTGGTGGATGGAGACGAACGCATCGGCGTCGATCGAGTTGGCGAGGGTGCCGCGAAAGGTGAGGCCGACCTCGAAGTCGCCGCCGTTGGGACCGTCGGCCGGCCTGGTAGCCACCACCGTATGCGCGGCCGGCACGGAGTCCCCCTGGCTCACCTGCCCGGTCGCCCAGTCGATGTCGTGCGGCGAGGCGAGCAACTGCACCACGCGATTGGCGACATCGACATTGGCCTCGCCCTCGAGGAGCCGGGTGGGGCCAACGGCCCCGAGATCGGGATTGCCGTGCCCGGCGTCGATGACGAAGGCGGCGTCGGCAAAGCCGTTGCGGTCGATCAGCACTTCGCCCACCGTGACATCGGAGGCCGCCAGGAACCCCTCGCGGTTGCACACGTCCATGACCCGGTAGCCGTCGCCCTCCTCGGCGAGGACTGCGAAGGGGATGTTGGCGGCGAGGGGTGTGCCCGAGTACATGGTCCCGGCCCGGCTCAGCAGGTAGCCGACGCGGGTCGGTCGGCCCTCGACCAGGGTGGTCGTGGTTGCCGGGGGATCCCCCTGTCCCTGCGGGGGAGGAGCGGTCGAATCGGGGGTGGTGGAGGTCGCCGTGTCCCGCCACACCAGGAAACCGGTGAAGAGTGTCACCGCCACCAGGACGACGAGGATCGGCTGGTTACGGCTCAGACTTCCCCCTGCGAGGCCACCTCGCTAGGTCACCACATAGTCGGCCGTATGCCAAGTATCGGCTTCAGCCGACGTGTCGCGGGGGCAGCCCGACCCGGTCTTCGAGCGCCGCAGCGCGATGACGGACGATCCGCTCGGCGATGTCGCGAGCCGCCCGGCGGATCCACATCGCGGTGTGGGAGCCGTCCCGGTAGTCGGCCTCGCCGAAGGCGTCGATCCGCTTCTGCTCGAGGAGACGGGCGGCCTGGTCGAAGGCTCGCTCCGAGCCCGGGTTGTACACGGCGTAGGTGCGGCCACCGTTCCCGGACACGATGGAGAAGACGGGCACGTCGGAGGGCCCGTCGGCGATGTAGATCATGTTCTGGAACGGGACCCTCCGGTCCTCCGGCGCCACCTTCGAGTTGACGTCGATGCCGGTCTTGTTGGTGCCCTTGTTGATCTCGAAGATCGCCCTGGTCTTCGACGTGTTGTCGATCACAAAGATCAGCTGTTGGATCTCGCCCTCCGGCGAGAAGAGCTGGCCCTGCTTGCTCTGGTAGTCGGGTGGCGCCACCAGCTCGGTGAACTCGCACGCCCACACGTAGTCGAGGTACGGGGCCACCGACGAGCCCAGGATCATCTGGCGCAGACCCGTCGACACCACATAGTGCTCGACGGTGATCTGGTGGTCGGAGAAGACGGGGTCGGCGGAGATCTCCTTCCGCAGCGACTCCATGAAGTCGGGAATCCCGGGGTAGAACTCGATCTGGGCCCCTAGCTCGGCGAGGAGCAGGTTGCTCAACCCCGGCATGCGACCGTGGCGCACATAGGAGAGGATGTGGTTCAGGTAGAGGTGGTCGCGCTGGATCAGCTTCGATCCGTGGCTCCGGTAGAAGTCCTCGAGACCGTCCACCTCGGCCCAGAACTCGTCCTCGTCGATCCCGTAGTGACGGAACAGCGGGCCCTGCATGTTTCCGGGGATCAGGGTCTTGTCGAAGTCCCAGATCACCGCGATCACGTTCTGGGGGAAGATCTGTTTGGCCACGGCCATCCAAGGCTATCCGGGAACGCGAAATCCTCAACAGGTACGGTTCGGCCGATGTTCGACGTGTACTCCTCGTGCCGTCAGGTGCGGTCGGACGGGATCACGGTCAACGTCGCCGACCATGGGCCCACCGACGGCGAAGCCGTCCTCATGCTCCACGGATTCCCCGACTCCGCCCGGCTGTGGCGGAGCCAGGTCCCGGCGCTGGTCGAGGCCGGCTACCGGGTCCTCGCCCCCGACCTGCGTGGCTTCGGCCGGTCCCAGATCGACGTTTCCGTCCCGCAGTGCGGGATGGCGTCGTTGTGCGCGGACGCCCTGGCGGTCCTCGATGACGCCGGCGTGGACCGGGCCCACGTCGTGGGACACGACTGGGGTGCTGCGGTCTCCTGGATGCTGGCGCTGTCTGCGCCCGATCGGTTTCGCAGCCTCACCGCCCTCTCGGTGGGCCATCCCTCCGCGTTCCAGCGGGCAGGTGTCGCCCAGCGGGAGAAGTCCTGGTACATGCTCCTCTTCCAGTTCGAGGGTGTCGCCGAGACGGCCCTCTCCGCCGACGACTGGCGGTGGCTGCGGCGCTGGGGCGCGGGATGCGGAGAGGCGGACAACTGGATCGCCGACCTGAGCCGGCCCGGTGCCCTGGAGGCCGCGCTCGCCATCTACCGCGCCAACTCGCGTCCGGAGAGCTTCATCGCTCCGCCGCGGGACCACCCGCCGGTCGAGGTGCCGGTGATGGGGGTCTGGTCCACCGAGGATCCCGCCCTCACCGAGAGGCAGATGGTGGAGTCGGAGCGCTACGTGTCGGGGCCCTGGCGGTACGAGCGTCTGGAGGGGGTGGGGCATTGGGTCCCGGTGGAGGCACCCGAGGAGCTCAACGCCCTCCTACTCGACTGGCTGGGCCGGCAAGTGGCGTGAGCACGATTCGCTTCGGCGTCTCCGAGCTGCCTCCTGAGGGCGTGCCCGACGAGGACTTCCTCGACGCCCTCGTCGATCAGGGCCACACCGCCCTGGAGCTGCCATTCACCAAGGACTTCCCCTGGAAGGAGAAGCGGTGCGAGGAGTTCGGCGCCCTGGCCGCCGAGCGCGGGATTCGCCTCTCGGTGCACGCCCCGTATTTCGCCGGTTTGACCCTGCCGGAGGAGGATCGGGGGAAGCAGTCGCTGGCTGCCATGGAGCACTCGATGAAGCTGGGGAAGGCGCTGGGTGCCCCGATCGTGGTGGCCCACTTCGGCTCCAACTACGGGGAGGATCCGGGTCTGCTCATGAACCGGATTCGCGGCCGTCTCTCCGCCATCGAGCGCAAGGTGGCCGGTCTCGGCGTCGGGCTCGGTCTGGAGACCGCCGGCAATCGGAGCCAGTTCGGGAGTCTCGGCGACATCTCCCAGCTGGCGTCGGAGTTCTCCTTCGTCCGCCCGGTGGTCGACTGGGCCCACATCCACGCCATGACCGGCGGGGGCCTGGTGGACAAGGCGGCGTTCGAGGCCGTGCTCGAGTTCGTCGAGGCCAGCTTCCCGGGGTGGATGATCGCCCCGCTCCACACCCAGTTCTCCGACAACGAATTCGGCAACTCGGGCGAGATCCGTCACATCGAGTACGGGAAGGGGACCCTCCGGATCGCCCCCCTGATCGAGGCGGCCGTGGAGCGGGACATCTCGATGGTGGTGATCTCCGAATCCCGGGACGACGAGAGTCACGAGCGCATCTGGGCCGAGGCCAGGCCACTGCTCCGGGCCAAGGTCGGGCCGGCCGGCCGGACCCTGGCTGCCTCCGACATCGACTTCCCGAGACCGATCCGGGTGGAGAAGCAGGGCGACCGGTTCGTGCCGATGGGGCTGGATCGACCCCTGACCTTCTCCAACATCGACAAGCCGTTCTTCCCCGACGAGGGGTACACGAAGGGCGACCTGATCCAGTACTACGCCTCGATCTCCCCGATCCTCCTGCCCCACCTGGCGGGCAGGCCGATCTCGATGTCCCGGTACCCGGACGGGATCGCCGGCGGGTCGTTTTACGAGAAGCGGGCTCCGGGGCACCAGCCGTCGTGGATGAGGACCACCCCGGTGGACTCGGACAGCCAGGGCGGGATCATCGACTTCCTCCTCGCCGACTCGGCCGAGGCGCTGATGTGGTTCGCCAACATGGGATGCATCGAGGTGCATCCCTTCCACTCCCGCGAGGGGACTCTCGACCATCCCGACTACGCCATCTTCGACTTCGACCCTGCCGAGGGCGCCACCTGGGACCAGGTGGTGGGCGCGGTGCGGCTCCTCGAGGTGGCCCTCCGCCAGCTCGGCCTCTCCGGCTACCCCAAGCTCTCGGGGGCTCGCGGCATCCACGTCTACGTGCCCCTCGAGCCGGTCCACGACCACGCCCGGGTCCGTCGTTTCGTCGGCGAGGTGGGGAAGTACCTGGCCGCGGCCAATCCAGACGAGATCACGATGGAGTGGGACAAGTCGAAGCGCACCGGGAAGGTGTTCATCGATCACAACCGCAACGCGTCCGGTCAGACCGTCGCCGCCCCCTACTCGGTCCGGCCACGTCCCGGAGCACCGATCTCCGCCCCGATCTCCTGGTCGGAGCTGGGGTCGGTGAGCAACGGGCAATGGACCATCGCCAACATCTGGGATCGGATCGTCCGCCACGGGGACCTGTTCGCCCCGGTCGTGGCGGGTGGCCAGACCCTCGACGAGGCGGAGAGGCGTCTCGGTATCGGCTGACCCGGCCCGGGCCATTGGTTAGGGTTCCTCCATGGAGCTGTACGCACGGGTGAACATCCTGGGTGGGCGCTCCGTGCGGCTCCCGAAGGGCCGTCTCGACGACGTCATCGTCCTGGACAACGACCCGGTGGGCCGGGCCAAGAGCTGGGCGAGCCAGGGCGTCGACCGTCTCCACATCGTCGATCTCGACGCCGCCGGCTATGGCGACTATCGCAATCGGGATCTCATCGGGAGGCTGATCGAGAGCGTCGACGTCCCGGTCCAGGTGGCCGGTGGCATCCGATCGGAGATGGAGTTGGAGCGGGTCCTGGGGCTTGGCGCATGGCGGGCGGTGATGGGCACCGCGGCCATCGAGAACCAGATCATGGTCTGGGACATGTGCCGCGAGTACCCGGACAAGATCGCCGTCTCGGTCGACGTGCGGAAGGGTGGCGAGGTCGCCACCAGGGGCTGGACCAAGAACAGCGGCCGCTTCCTGGAGGAGGTCCTCATCGAGATGTCTTCGGCGGGCGTTGCGGCGTTCATGGTCTCCGAGGCCAACCGCGACTCGCTGACCGAGCCGCCCAACTGGGAGGTGTTGGCCGAGTCGCTGGCCATCGTCGAGGAGCCGGTGATCCAGGCGGGCGGCGTGCGCGACCTCGAGGACCTGCGTCAGCTGACCCAGCTGGAATCCAACGGACGGCATCTCGCCGGTGTCGTCGTGGGGCGCGAGGTCACGGTCGGCCGGTTCAGCATCGCCGAGGCCAAGGAGGTGCTGTCCGGTGGCGGCCCGCAGAGGGCGCCGGGCGGCGTCACCATGAGCCGGGTCACCGTGGGTGTCAGCTCCTTGGAGGCCGCCCTCGACTTCTACGGGGTCAAGCTCGGGTTCGAGAAGGTGCGGACCGCTGACGCCACCGACGCCATCATCCTCCAGGCCGCGCCGGGCCAGCAGATCGAGCTGGTCGAGGGTGGCGCGGGTCGACCCGATCGTCTCGTGTTCCGGGTCGAGGACCCCGATCGATGGCGCGCCCATCTCTCCCAGGTGGGTGTGGAGACGACGCGAGCTGCCAGCGCGGTCGAACTGACCGGGCCGGACGGGGTCCGGATCAGGCTCGAGCCCTGATCGTCAGGGGCGGAACAGCGTGCGGGACTGCTCCCGCAGGTATTGCCGGAGATACCACGGGCCACCGCCACCGGTGCCCGACGTCCCCGAGCCCTTCCATCCGCCGAACGACTGGATGTCCGGCCAGGCGCCCGTGGTGGCGCCGGCCGCCCGGTTGACATAGGTCGTCCCTGCCTGGATCTCGTCGAACCACTTCTCGATCTCTTCCTCGTCCCCGGAGTAGAGACCGGCGGTGAGCCCGAAGATCGTGTCGTTGGCCCGCTCCAGGCCCTCGTCGAGACCCGATACCGGAGCCACCGAGACGAACGGGAGGAACAGCTCCTCGCGCCAGATCCACGAGTCCTGGGGGGCGGTGACGATGGCCGGCTCGACGAAGTTGCCCCGGGCCATGTCGCCATCCGTGAGCACCGAGCCGCCGTACAGGACCTCGCCACCGCTGGCCCGGACCTCGTCGATGGCACGCTGGTAGCGGGCCACGGCGGCCGGGTCGATGACCGGGCCCATCCAGTTCTCCAGCTTGGTGGGGTCGCCCACCTTGATCTCCGACGCCCGCTTCACCAGCTTGTCGACGAACTCGTCGTAGACGTCGTCCTCCACGTACACGCGGGAGGTGGCGGAGCACTTCTGACCGCTGAGGCCGAAGGCGGCCCTGGTCACCCCCTCGACCGCCACGTCGATGTCGGCGCTGGCGGTGACGATCACCGGGTTCTTGCCGCCCATCTCGGCGACCACGGGCTTGGGCCGCTTCTCGTTGGCGGTGCGGTAGATCTCCATCCCCACTTCGTAGGATCCGGTGAAGGTGATCCCGTCCACCCCTTCGTGATGGGTCAGGTGGTCACCGACCACGGAGCCCCGGCCGGAGATGATGTGGAGTGCGCCCGCCGGGAGGCCGGCCTCCTGCATCACCGAGTAGAAGTCGAAGGCCATGAGGGCGCCGGCGTTGGACGGCTTGAGCACCACGGTGTTCCCGGTGAGCAGGGCGCCTATGGACGGGCCGGCGGCCAGCGCCATCGGGAAGTTGAACGGCGACACCACCGCCCACACTCCCCACGGGCGGAGCACTGAGAGGTTCTCCTCGCCCGACTGACTCCCGAGCCGGGTCACGAAGCCCTCGTGCTGCGTGATCTGCTTGGCGTAGTAGCGGAAGAACTCGATGGTCTCGGCCACGTCGCCGAGGGACTCCAGCCGGTTCTTCCCGATCTCGAACGACATGCGTGCCGCGATGTCGTAGATGCGGTCCTCCATGATGTCGGCGGCCCGGAGCATCAGGTCGCGTCGCCGCTCCCATCCCCAGGCCTCCCATTCCGGCTGGAACGCCCGGGCCGCGGCGACGGCGTCGTCGACGTCCTGCTTGGTTCCCTGCGCGTAGTGACCGATGACGATCTCGGAGTCGATGGGCGAGACCTCGGCGTGCATCTCGCGATCGGTCCTGTGCTCGCCGTTGACGATCACCCCGTGTGTCTGCCCCAGGCTCATCCGGGCCTTCTCGACGGCGGATTCGAACGCCTCGTTGAGCTCCTGGTTGTCCGCCGACATGGTGGCGTAGGTGATCTTGACGCTCATGCCACGACACTAACCCAAAGGGAGGGCAACGGTCCCGGGACCCGGTGATGTAACAGTCTGGGACGGGATATGCCGATAAGAAGGCATGAATCCGACACGGACCACGTGGCCCGGATCTGCCGACACGCACCGGCAGGTGGTCCAGGTGGCCATGGTGGTGGCATCGGTCGCCGCCCTCGTGCTCTTCGCGGGCGGTCTGTGGGCCGACGAGCCCGACGTGATGCGGACCGCGCTCGGTCCGGCCGTCGCTGCCGTGTTCATGCTCGTCCAGTCCCTGCTCCGCCTACAGCACGCCGGCGTGGCGATGTTCGCCTCGTCGGCCCTGATCGCCGCGGCGGCTTACCAGCAGACGACCACGGTGGTGGCCCCGCTCTCGGTCGCCCTGGTCGTGGTCACGGCCCTCGGAGCGATGCTGGTGGACCGGTATCGCCTCCCCGCCGTCGTGATCCCGGGGATCGTCCTCCTCCTCCTGCCCCACACGTGGGGCCGGCTCCCCACCGAAGTCGCCTGGCAGGTCGGGGTGGCGAACTCGGCGACCTTCGTGGTGGCGGCGACGGTCTTCATCGCCATCCGTCGCCAGGTCAGCGACTACAGCGAGCGGTACCGCACCCTGTTCGACGAGTCGCCCACCGGCATCCTCGAGGAGAACTGGACCGGCGCCCTCGAGTACCTGGAGTCGGAGTACGACGGCAAGCCCGAGCGGATCGAGAAGTTCCTCCTCGCCTATCCGTCGGTGCTTCGCACCGCGGTGGGCAAGGCGAGAGTCGTGCGGGCGAACCGCGCCGCCGCAGAGCTCCTGGAGGCGCCGTCCACCGAGAGCCTCCTCGGCTACCGCGACGGCACCCGGGTCCACGACATCAACCTCGCGTCCTGGGCCGCGATCCTGGGCGCCCTGTACCGGCGGGAGATCACCTACGGCATCGACATGGCGACGATCACCAGGAAGGGCCGCCCGATCTGGGTGCAGATCAGGGGTGTCGACGTCGACCCGTCCCATCCCGGGTCGACGATCTTCGTGGGTCTCGCCGACGTGACCCACAACCACGAGCGGCAGGACGCCATGGCGGAGCTGGTCCGGGCCAAGAACGACTTCATCGCCAAGGTGAGCCACGAGCTGCGGACCCCGCTGACCGCGGTGGTCGGGCTCGCCGCCGAGCTGGAGGCGGGCGACGACCTGACCAACGACGACCGCATGGACCTGACCCGCCTCGTCGCTGCCCAGGCCCGGGAGATGGCCGGGATCGTCGAGGACCTGCTGGTGGCGGCGCGAACCGAGTTGGGCTCGATGACGGTGGAGAAGCGGCAGGTCGACCTGGCGGAGGAGGTGGCGGCCACCGTCGAGGGGCTGGGCATCGCGGTTCGGGACGTGGACGGGCACCTGCCGGTGGTCATCGCCGACGCCGCCCGGGTTCGCCAGATCCTGCGCAACCTCCTCACCAACGCCCGGAAGTACGGCGGCCCCCACATCGCGATCAGGGGTGGCCGCGACCGCCGTGTGGCGTGGGTCGAGGTGAGGGACGATGGCGCCGGGGTGCCGTCCGAGTTGGGAGAGAAGGTATTCGAGCCCTACACCAGCTCGGGTGACTGGGTGGGCCAGTCTGTCGGCATCGGCCTGTCGGTGTCGCGCCAGTTGGCCGAGTTGATGGGCGGGTCACTCGCCTACCACCGGGACGGCGGTGAGACCGTATTCCGTCTCGAACTGCCGCCCGCGGCCATCGCGAGCGAGCCTTCTCTCGCTTCCCAAGCCGTCGACGGATAGCTAACTTCCGTCTCCTGATGTCCGACGGGAGCCTTCCGATCGTCTATTGGCCGTTGATGCTCGCGGCCACCTATCTCCTCGGGTCGATCCCCTTCGCCCAGATCGTCGCCCGCGTCAACGGGGTCGATCTGCGCAAGGTGGGCACGGGGAACATCGGCGCGGGCAACGTCACGGCCAACATCGGCAAGGCATGGGGGACGGTCGCCGCGGTCCTCGACGGCCTCAAGGGTCTGATCCCCGTGTACCTGGGCAAGAAGATCGGTCTGGGGCCAGGGGCGGCGGGAATGCTCGGGGTGGCGGCGGTCGCCGGGCACAACTGGTCGGTCTTCATGAAGGGTCGCGCCGGTCGTGGTCTGGCCACGTCTGCCGGGATGATCATCGCTCTCGACTGGCCCCTGCTGATCTGGCCGTTCGCCTGGTCCGTCGTGGGCTGGAGGATCGGTGGCGGCATCGCGGGCTTCTTCGGTTGGGGGCTCCTGCCGTTCGTGGCCATCCTCACGGGCCAGCCGTACACCGAGGTGGTGCTGCTGTTCATCCTCACGGCGGTCCTGATGATCCGGCGGATGCAGGGGAACCCCGACAGCCCGCGTGACCTGCACAGCACGCTTCGCCGCGCCATCTACGACGACCCCTACCCGGATCTCCCGGAGACCGTCGAAGACCCGATCACTCCGTGAGTCCGAAGCGGGTCATCATCCTGGCCGCCGTCGCCCTCGTGGTGTACGGAGTCGTCGCCGTATGGGTCCTCAAGAACTTCGAACTACCCGAGATCCACGGCGCGTCCTGGTTCTACCTCGTCGCCGCCCTCGCCGCGTACATGGGGGCGATGTGGTGCTACGGGCTCTTGTTCCGGGAGTCGGTGAAGCAATCGGGTGACGAGGTGGCGCCGTGGTCGGCCTTCAAGGCGGCCCTGGTGGGCGCCGGCGTAGCCCGACTCATCCCGGCGGGCGGGGCGATCACTCCCGTTGCGCTGGCCTGGGCGGTGCGCGGCGAGACCGATCGTGCCGCCGGTCCCGCATTGCGGACCGTGATGCTCAACTATGCCGGCCTGCTCGTGATGGCCGGCGGCGGACTGCTCGTCGCCCGTCCGCGGGAGGGGTCCCAGATCGCCAGCGTGAGCCTGGTCTTCGTGGCGCCGTTCGTCCTCATAGCCGGGATCGCCCTGATGTTCGGGTCGGGGAAGCTGGCCTCACTGAACCGGTATCTCCCCCGGATCCTGCGCGAGCGCCTGGCGTCTTCGGTGGTCAATCACGCCCCGGGGTTGGAGTCACAGGCCTACATCTGGACGCGTCTCGCCCTCGAGGGCGTTTCGCTGTGGCTGGTGCTGGAGGCCTTCTCGCTCGACATCAACGGATTCCAGGTGATGGCGAGCTTCGCCGTGTCGTCCCTCGCCGGCGGTCTGCCGGGGACGCCGGGAGGTCTCGGGGTCACCGAGGTCGGCCTGGCGCTGATCCTCGCCGCCTACGGCATCCCGGCCGCGATGACCGCAGTGGCGATCATCGTGTTCCGGGTCATCTCCTACTGGATCCCGGCTGCCCTCGGCTTCCTAGCCGGGGGCACCACCTTCCTCAAGTCGAAGGAGGCCGAGGAGGCAGCGGAGGCCAGCAGGTAGCCTCGGTCGCGTGAGAGTCGAATTCGCCCTTCCCAACCAGGACGGCAAGACGGTCACCGACGCCGACTTCGCCGGTCGCAAGTACGTCTTGTTCTTCTACCCGAGGGCGATGACCCCCGGATGCACCATGGAGTCGTGCGACTTCCGCGACTCCTACGCAGAGTTCGAGCAGGCCGGGTACGCAGTGGTCGGGGTGAGCCCCGATCCGCCCGCCCGGAACCGGAAGTTCAAGGAGAAGGAGGGTCTCAACTTCGACCTGCTGTCCGACGTCGACCTCTCACTTGCCCGCAAGCTCGGCGCCTATGGGGAGAAGAAGCTCTACGGCAAGGTCATGGAGGGCCTGCTCCGCTCCACCTTCGTGATCGACGAGAACGGCGAGGTGGAGAAGGAGTACGTCAACGTAAAGGCGACGGGCCACGTCGCCCGGGTCAAGGCCGACCTACTCGGCTGAGCCCAGCTTCCTCCCCGCCATCTCCTCGATGGCCTTGATCAGGGCGTGGTTCCCCTCGCCACCCAGGCCGCGGCTCTGCAACGCCTTGTAGAGCTGGAAGGTCAGGGCCAGACCCGGCATGGGGATCCCGAGACGGTCGGCCGTCTCCAGGGCGATCCGGAGGTCCTTCACCTGGAGGTCGATGGTGAAGCCGGGCCGCCAGTCGCGGGCGATCACCTGGGGGCCGCGGTGGGACAACATCCACGATCCGGCGGCGCCACCCTCGATCGCCGACAGCGTCGTCTGCAGGTCTAGCCCGGCGGCATCGGCGAGGAGGAGCGCCTCGGACACGGCGAGGGCGTTGATCACGACCAGCACCTGGTTGACGGTCTTGGCCATCTGTCCCGAGCCGGGGGCCTCCCCGACGTGGACCACCGAGTTGGAATAGGCGTCGAGGAACGGCCGCACCCGCTCCAGTGCCTCGGCGGGCCCTCCGGCCATCACCGCCAGCGTCCCTCTCTCCGCTCCCTCCGAGCCGCCCGAGACGGGTGCGTCCACCCAGGAGACACCCTTCTCGGCGGCGCGGGCGGCCAGCTCTTCCGTGGCGACGGGTGAGATCGTCGAGTGGTCGACGATGATCGACCCCGGAGCCATGTCGTGCACCGCTCCATCGGGACCGAAGGTGACCTCCTCGACATCGGGCGTGTCCGAGACGCAGATGAAGATGACGTCGCATTGCGACCCCAGGTCTGCGGGACTGGTCGCACGCGGGGCGTCGATCCCTTCGCACCTCGAGGTTGTGCGGTTCCACACCGTCGGGGTGTGGCCGGCGGAGATCAGGTTGGACACCATGCCCCGGCCCATGGTCCCCAGGCCGATGAATCCGAGTCTGACCATGGCCGCGCACCATACCCGGCTGCCAAACTCTGGGGCATGGCACACGATCGTCTCGACCAGGCCCTGGCCGCCGAGGTGGACGCCCTCCGCACGGCGGGCACCGACAAGGGGCGTGAAGCAGTCATCACCGGCGTCATGGCCCCATCGGGCGGGTTCGGTCGGCGGTACCGGCTGGAGGGCACAGACCAGCCGTTCCTGCGGATGAACTCCAACAGCTACCTGGGCCTCTCCCACCATCCGGCCGTGCTCGACGCCGAGATCGAGGCGGCGCATCGCTTCGGCGCGGGTCCCGGGGCGGTGCGATTCATCTCCGGCACCTACCAGACCCACGTCGAGCTGGAGCGTCGTCTCGCCTCGTTCCACTCCCGTCCGGGGGCGGTGGTCTTCTCGTCCGCCTACGCCGCGGTGGTCTCCACGCTGATGTCGCTGGTGACGGAGGAGACCGCGGTCCTCTCGGACGCCCTCAACCACAACTGCATCATCAACGGCGTCCGCATGTCCCGACCGGCATTCCGGGACGTCTTCCCCCACCTCGACTACGACGCACTCGATCGGGCTCTCGCCGGGCTGGAGGGCAAGGTGAAGAGGGTGATCGTGGTCACCGACGGCGTGTTCTCGATGCGTGGCGACTACGCCGATCTCGCGGTGATCTCCGGGATCATCGGGCGTCACGATGGCGCGTTCCCCGAGAACGTGATCCTCATGGTCGACGACTCCCATGGTGTCGGCGCATTCGGTGATGGTGGCCGGGGCACCGAGGCCGTCACCGCCGGGAGCGCCGACGTGCTCGTGGGGACCCTGGGCAAGGCCTTCGGGGTCAACGGCGGCTACGTGACCGCGTCGGGTGCCGTCACCGACTACATCCGGGAGAAGGGCCCGATGTACGTGTACTCCAACCCGATCACCGCCGGCGAGGCCGCGGCGGCCACCCGGGCGCTGGAGATCGTCGACTCGCCCGAGGGGGAGGAGCTTCTCGCCCACCTGGCCGACATGACCGCCAGGTTCGAACAGGGTCTCGTCGCGGCGGGGTTCGAGACCATTCCCGGGCCCCACCCGGTGGTGCCCCTGATGGTGAGGGACACCGAGCGCACCGGCGCCCTCGTGGAGCACCTTCGCGCCAACGGGGTGCTGGCGACCGGCCTCAACTACCCGGTGGTGCCCAAAGGGGACGAGGAGATCAGGTTCCAGGTCAACGCGGACCACACCGAGGCCGACATCGACTACGTGCTCGAGGTGCTCTCCTCGTTCTGAGTCACTCCACGACGACCAGGATCGCTCCCGACTCCACCTGGTCGCCGGGCCGACAGTGGACCTGGGCCACGGTGCCGGAGTGCGGTGACCGGAGGCTGTGCTCCATCTTCATCGCCTCGATCACCACCAATAGCCGGCCCTCTTCCACCCGATCGCCTTGCGCGACCGCGACGCGCACGATCTTGCCCGGCATGGGGGCGTGGAGCGACCCCTCGACCTCTTCGATCTCCGGCGGCCGGAACCGCGGTACCTCTTCGAGGCGGACGCTGCCCGATGCGGAGTCGACCCAGCGCACCGCGCCATAGCGACTCACCTCCCACACGGTCACCTCGCCGCCGACGCGGAGCGAGACAGAGTCGGGTGACTCGGCGATGACCTCGCCGTCGAAGCCCTCGATCACGACCCCGTCCCGGGTGGTGCGGTAGGAGACGGACCAGTCGTCGTGCTCGCCCGTGTAGGCGCGGGTCATGGGCGTGGAGGCGGAGTTCCTCCAACCGGCCGGGATGGAGGGCAGCGGGCTCGTGGCCCGCGCCCGGGCGCGGTCGGCGAGGGCGGCGGCCACCGCGGCGGCATGCTCCTGGTCGCGGTCGAGGAGCGGCCGTGCCAGCTCGGAGGGGTCGTGTCGCTCCAGGAAGGCGGTGTCGGTGTCGCCGGAGAGGAACTCGGGGTGCTCCAGGATCCCGACCAGCAGCCTCCGGTTGTTCACGGGCCCGTGTACCCGGGCCGTGCGCAAGGCGGCGGCGAGACGGCCGGCAGCCTCCTCCCGGGTGGCGCCGTGGGCGATGACCTTGGCGATCATCGGGTCGTAGTGGACCGACACGGTGGTCCCCGACTCGACACCGCTGTCGACACGAACCCCGGGCGCGAATTCGAACCTCTCGATGACACCGCCGACCGGTAGGAACCCATTGGCCGGGTCCTCGGCGTAGAGCCGCACCTCGATGGCATGTCCTTCGATGGGCGGGATCTCCGGGACCTGCCCGCCGCGGGCGATCTCGATCTGGGCCCGCACCAGGTCGAGCCCTGTGACCATCTCCGTGACCGGGTGCTCCACCTGGAGACGCGTGTTCATCTCCAGGAACCAGAAGTCGTCCCCTTCGAGGAGGAACTCGACCGTTCCTGCCCCTATGTAGGCCACGGCGCGGGCGGCCTCCACGGCCGCCTCCGACATGCGGACCCGGAGCTCGTCGTCGACGGCCGGGCTGGGCGCTTCCTCCACGATCTTCTGATGGCGGCGCTGGATGGAGCACTCCCGCTCGTAGACCGGGACGACGTTGCCGGAGCGGTCGCCGAGCACCTGGACCTCGACGTGACGCGGCCCGGCGAGATAGGTCTCGAAGAGGAGGGTGTCGTCGCCGAACGAGGCCATGGCCTCGCGACGGGCTGCCTCCACCGCCTCGTCGAGGTCGGTCGGGTGGGCGACGATGCGCATCCCCTTCCCGCCGCCACCTGCGGACGCCTTGACCAGGACGGGGAAGCGGAGCGACCCGGCCTCCTCGATCGTCAGGGCCGAAGGGAGCACGGGGACACCCCGCTCCTCCATGAGCCGGCGGGCCGCGACCTTGGAGCCCATGAGGCGGATCGATTCCGGGTCGGGGCCGATCCAGGTCAGCCCGGCGCCGATCACGGCCTGGGCGAAGTCTGCGTTCTCGGAGAGGAAGCCGTATCCGGGATGGATGGCATCGGCTCCCGAGCTCTTGGCGGCACCCAGGACGGCATCGATGTCGAGATAGGTCTCCGCCGGCGCCACCCCGGGCAGCTCGATGGCCAGGTCCGCCTCCCGGACGTGGGGCTGGTCCCGGTCGGCCGTGGAGTGGACCGCCACCGTGCCTATGCCCATCTCCCGGCACGTGCGGAAGATGCGGCGGGCGATCTCGCCGCGGTTGGCCACGAGGATCCTGGTCACCATCGGGAAAGAGACGCTAACCGGGGAGGAAGCTGAAGCGGACCCGGCGGGTGGGGTTGTCGACATTGGTGTCCACCAGCACCAGCGACTGCCAGGTCCCCAGCGACATCCGGCCCCCGATCACCGGGATGGTGGTGCTCGGCGCGATCCACGCCGGAAGCACGTGGTCGCGCCCGTGACCGGGGCTCCCGTGGCGGTGGAGCCACCGCCCCTCCTCGGCCGGGAGGAGCCGGTCGATGGAGTCGAGGAGGTCACGGTCGCTCCCGGCGCCGGTCTCGACGATCGCCAGACCCGCGGTGGCATGGGGGACGAACACCGACAGGAGGCCGTCTCCCCTGTCGGCTACGAACGCCGCCGCATCGTCGGTGATGTCGACGATGGTGCGACGCGAGCCTGTGGTGACGGTGATCTCGACCGAGTCCACGATCACATGCGGAAGACGCCGAACCGGTCGGTGCCCTTCACCGTGTTGGAGTGGATGGCCGACAGGGCGATCCCGAGCACCGTGCGGGTGTCGCGGGGGTCGATGAGACCGTCGTCCCGGACCCGCGAGGTGGAGTAGAGGGCCTGCTCGGTCTCCTCCATCATCGCCACCAGCTCGGCGGTGCGTTGCGCGTCGGCCTCCTCGTCGAAGGGCTCGCCCCGCGACTCGGCGGCCTGGCGGGCGACGATCGACATGACCCCGGCCAGCTGCCTCGGGCCCATGACCGCCACCTTGTGCCCGGGGTATCCGAATACGAACCGGGGGTCGTAGGCCCGTCCCGACATCCCGTAGTTCCCGGCGCCGTAGGAGACCCCCGCCATGATCGAGATGTGGGGCACCTCGGAGTTGGCGACCGCGTTGATCATCTTGGCTCCGTCCTTGATGATCCCGGCCTGTTCGTACTGCTTCCCCACCATGTAGCCCGTGGTGTTGTGGATGAAGATGATCGGGGTGTCGTAGCGGTTGCAGAGTTGGATGAACTCGGTGGTCTTCTGCGCCTCCGCGCCGAAGATCACCCCTTGCTGGTTGGCGATGATCCCCACGGGATATCCGTGGATGAACGCCCAGCCGTCGAGTATCGAGGTGCCGTAGGTGGCCTTGTACTCCTCGAAGCGTGACCCGTCGACGACCCGGGCGACGATCTCCCGCATGTCGAAGGGGACGCGCAGGTCGGCGGGTATCACCCCCAGGATCTCGTCGGGGTCGTGGACCGGGTCCTCAGGCTCCCGGGTGGGGCCGTACCCGAGCTTGCGCCAGTTGAAGTGGGCCACGATGTCGCGGCCGATGCGGATGGCGTCCTCCTCGGTCTCGGCGAAGTAGTCGGAGAGACCGGAGACCCTGGAGTGCATCTCGGCGCCACCGAGCTCCTCGTCGGTCGACTCCTCGCCCGTGGCCATCTTGACCAGGGGCGGCCCGCCCAGGAAGACCTTGGCCTGCTCCTTGACCATCACCGCGTAGTCACACATGGCGGGGAAGTAGGCGCCACCCGCGGTCGAGGAGCCGAAGACGAGCGAGACGGTGGGGACTCCCGCCTTGGAGAGCCGGGTCAGATTGCGGAACCACTTCCCGCCGACCACGAACACCTCCGCCTGATCGGGGAGGTCGGCGCCGCCGGACTCGACCAGGTTGATCAGCGGCAGCCGGTTCTCCATGGCTATGTCCATTATCCGGAGCGACTTGGCCAGGGTGTACCGGTTGAAGACACCCGCCTGGCTGGTGGGGTCGTTGGCGAGGATGGCGCACTCGACCCCGTTGATCACACCGATCCCGGTGACGATGTTGGCGCCCAGCGGCTTGTCCGTCCCCCAGGCCGCCAGCGTCGACAGCTCGAGGAAATGGCTGTCGGGGTCGAGGAGCATCTCGATCCGCTGCCGCGGCAACAGCTTGCCGCGCTTCAGATGACGCTCGACGTACTTGGGACCGCCGCCCTGGCGGGCCTGCTCCTGCAGCGCCTCCAGCTCGGCGATCTTGGCCAGCATCGCCTCGCGGTTGGCCCGGTATTCCTCGGAGCGCGGGTCGAGGCGTGTGGGGAGGACCTGCATCTCGGGGGAGGCTAGTGGCGCCCCCTCCGGCTAGCCCTGGAAGACGGCTGACTCCTGGTAGGGCTCGATCATGATGCACTCACCGGGGCACTCCTCGGCGGACTCGATGACGTCGTCGATGAGGCTGTCGGGCACCCGGGCGAGGCCGCGGGCGCCGTCGGGTGCCTGGGTGCCGTCGAAGAGCACGGTTCTGCCGAAGTGCTTGGCCTCTTCCTTGACGATCCAGAGTCCGTCGTCGCGGCCGGTGAAGACGTCGGGGGTGATCTCCTCGCAGATCCCGTCCCCCGTGCAGAGGTCCTGATCGATCCAGACCATGAGCTTGGTGGCGTCGGCCATGCCTCCAACATAGAGGTTTCGTCCCTACTTCCCAACTCCCTGTAACAATCCGTGGCATGGAAGAAGTACTGGAGCGTCTGCGGGGGCTGGTGGGGACCGAGATCGGGGTCAGCGACTGGTGGGAGATCACCCAGGAGCGGGTCAACGCCTTCGCCGATGCCACCGACGACCACCAGTTCATCCACGTCGATCCCGAGCTGGCGGCGCAGACACCCTTCGGCGGGACCATCGCCCACGGATTCCTCACGCTGTCGATGATCGTCCCGATGCTCGTGCAGATCCCCATCGACGTCGGATACCCCGTGATGGGGATCAACTACGGGCTCAACAAGGTGCGGTTCCCCGCTCCTGTCCCCGTGGGCTCACGGATCCGGGCGCGCTACACCCTGGACGGGGTCGAGGAGGTGTCGGGCGGCATCCAACTCACCCGGACGGTGACCGTGGAGATCGAAGGCCAGGAGAAGCCGGCATGCGTGGCGGAGAGCCTGGTCAGGCTGTACTACTGAGTACCTGGTACCCGGTACTTGGTACTCGGTCAGGCCCGCCCACATAGGCTGGTGCCGGTGAGACGGGCCTCGCTGCTGGCGCTCATCGCGTTCTTCCTCGCTTTGCCGGTGGCCGCGCAGACCTGCGTCACCGACCAGGCAATGACACCTTCACAGGTCCTGGAGGCCGGTCTGCGGTCGGGGGCGCAGGAATACGACCTGGCCTTCGTCGCCGTGGTCGAGTCGGAGGACAAGGCGGAGAACCAACAGTCCGCCCTGGTCGACCTCGTCGGCGTCTATGGCGAGGCATCGGCGCCGGCCACCGCCACCGTGACCTTCGCCTCGCCGGGCATCGCCGGCGGGTCGATCGAGGAGCTCCAGGTCGGAACGGCCTACTTCATCCCGGTCGTGGCGACCGGCCCGGACGGCCAGGCCAACTACACCACGTCGTGCGACCCGATCGTGGAGGTGGACGACCCGGAGGACTTCGCGGTCGACCTCGCAGTGGTGGCCGAGAGCCAGGGGATCGAGTTCTCCCTCCCCGTCCAGACTGGTGGAAGCGGGGGCGCGGGCCTGGTGACCGTGGTGTTCCTGGGCGTCCTGGGGTTGCTGCTCTACTGGACCCTGCGGATGCGCCAGTCGAGCCGGCGCCGGCTCAGACCGACAGACTCCGACCCCCACCCACCACGAGAACCTCGCCCGTGATGTAGCCCGAGAGGGGGCTGAGGAGGAACCAGACGGCGTTGGCCACGTCCTGGGGTGAGCCCATGCGATCCAGGGGGATGGCCGCCACCATCTTCTCCAGGACGTCCTCGGGGATGGCCATCGCCATCTCGGTCGCGATCAGCCCGGGTGCGACCGCGTTCACCCTGATGTGGGGGGCCAGCGACAGGGACATCGCCCGGGTCATCCCCACCAGACCGCCCTTGGACATCGTGTAGTTGAACTGGCCGAAGTTGCCCAGATAGGCGCGGGAGGCGGTGTTCACGATCGACCCGCCGTCTGACATCAGCGGCACCAGCGCCATGGTCAGCCGGTAGGCGGCGCCGAGGTTGACGTCGATCACCTTGCGGAAGTCCTCGTCGGTCATGTTGACGAGGCGGGCGTCCCGTGTGATCCCGGCATTGTTGACCAGGCCGACGAGCGGGGCGCCGGCATTCTCGACCGCCGACACGACCGCGGTGACTCCCTCGTCGGTGGCCAGGTCGACCTGGACGGGGACGACACCTTCGAGATCGGCGAGTGCCGGTGACAGGTCCACGGCGACCACCGTCAGATGGTTTGCCTTCAGGGCGTCGACGATCGCCAGGCCGATCCCGCCGGCGGCGCCGGTGACGACGACCGCGCCGTTCACGGCAGCGCCTTCCCGATGTGACCGGGGCCGATGCGGACCACCTCACCGGTGACGGTCCCGGTGGAGGCGAGATGGATGGCCAGGGCCTCGGTCTCCTCCCGGGTGCCGGTCTCGCCGTCCCAGGCGACCACGTTGGCGGTCCAGCCCTTGCGCCAGCCCTCCAGGGCCATGGTCCGTGCCGCGGAGAGGATCCCGGTGGCCACCATCGCCCGGCCCGCGCCCCGTCGTCCCAGGAGGTCGTCGGAATGGACCACGAACACCACCGAGCGTTCCTCGGCCGCAGCCTCGCGGGCGAACCGGAAGGCGCGCTCCATCTCGGCGGCCACCTCCTCCCAGGAGTCGCCCACCTCGGCGGCCCAGTGGACGGTCACGGGCTCACCGCCTTTCCCTCCTCGATCATCTTCTCGATGCTTCCCTCGTCGATCCCGGCCTCCTTGAGCACCTGGCGCGTGTGCTGGCCGAGCACGGGCGGCGCGGCGTGGGCCCGGGCCGGACGCTGGTCGAGCTGGATGGGGGAGCCGGTCCCTTTCACCCTGCCGGCGACCGGATGGTCGTACTCGATCGGCATCTCGTTGTGCACGGCCTGCGGATCGCGGAAGGCCTCGGGGATGGTGAGCACGCGTCCGGCCGGGAGCCCGGCGGCGTGGAGGAGCTCGAGCCAGTGGTCGAGCCCTGCCGTCTTGAACACCTTGGTCAGCTCGGCCACGAGGCGGTCCCGGTTGGCCATGCGCTCCTCGTTGGTGGGGAACCTCCCGGCGAGGTCGGGGCGATCCAGCACCTCGCAGAGGACCCCGAAGTGCCGATCGGAGACGATGGCCAGGGTGAAATGCCCGTCCCTCGCTTCGAAGACCTGGTTGGGGGCGAGGAATGGGCTGGCGGTCCCGGTGCGGTCGGGCTGGCCGCCGGCGAAGGCCAGGGTGTTCCAGCCGGCCTGGACGGCCATGAGCCCGTCGCGGAGCGATATGTCGATCTGGCGCCAGCGGCGGGGGCGCTCGGCCAGAGCCGCCGCGACCGCGAGCGCGGTGTTGGTCCCGGCGACGTAGTCCCCGATCGTGGTGGCGGTCTTCTGCGGAGGGTCCTTCGGGCCCCCGGTGATCGAGATCATCCCCGACTCCCCCTGGAAGATGACGTCGACGCCGGCCCGCTCGGCGTAGGGCCCGGTGGCCCCGAATGCGTTGACGGTGGCGTAGATCAAGGTGGGGTTGAGCTCGCGGCACCGGTCGGGCCCGAGGCCGAGCCGATCCATGGCGCCGTGACGGAGGTTGTTGACCACGGCGTCCGCCCTGCGGACCAGGGAGTCGAGGACTCGCTTGGACCGCCAGTCCTTGGGGTCGATGGACACCGACTCCTTGCCCCGGTTGGCGGCCATGAAGAACAGGGACTCGCCCTTCTGGAAGGGCCCGAAACCGCGTGAGAGGTCACCTTCGGTGGGCTCGATCTTGATCACGCGGGCCCCGAGGTCGGCGAGGAGCATCGTGGCGTAGGGCGCTGCCACCAGGTTGCCGAACTCCAGGACCACGGTCCCGCGCAGGGGCCCGTCAGACACGCTCCAGCACCACCGCGATCCCCTGGCCCACGCCGATGCACATGGTGGCCAATCCGTAGCGGCCGCCGGACCGCTTCAACTCATGGGCCAGCGTCACCACCAGGCGGGCTCCCGAGGCGCCCAGCGGGTGGCCCAGTGCGATGGCTCCGCCATTGGGATTTAGCTTCTCCGGATCGATGCCGAGGAGACGCTGGGTGGCCACGCTCTGGGCGGCGAAGGCCTCGTTGACCTCGACGACGTCCATGTCGCCGATCTCCAGACCGGCGCGCTGCAGCGCCTTCTGTGACGCCGGGACCGTGCCGATTCCCATGACGTCGGGGTGCACACCGGCGGCCCCGGAGGAGATGATCCGGGCCATCGGCTCCAGGCCGTGCTTCTTCAAGCCCTCCTCGGTGGCCAGGAGCAGACCGGCGGCCCCGTCGTTCATCGGCGAGGAGTTGCCCGCCGTGACCGTCCCGTCCTGCTTGAAGACGGGGGGCAGGGCGGCGAGGCGCTCCATCGAGGTGTCGGTGCGCGGCCCCTCGTCGGCGGTGATGGTGACGGTGTCGCGGCGGCGGGCGTCCGTCGGTGCCTCGATGGCCTCGATCTCGGCATCGAAGCGCCCGTCCTTCTGAGCGGCCACCGCCTTCTCGTGGCTGGAGAGGGCGAAACGGTCCTGGTCCTCCCTGGCGATCTCGTGGCGCTCGGCCACCACCTCGGCGGTCATCCCCAGCGTGATCGGAGGGTAGAGACGCTCCATCTCGGGGTTGACCAGACGCCATCCGAGGACCGTGTCCACCATCTGTGGTGCGCCGGTCTGGAAGGCCCTCTCCGGCTTGGCCACCACGTAGGGCGCACGGGACATGGACTCCGACCCGCCGGCGATCATCACGTCACCCCAGCCGGCGAGCATGGAGTGCGCGGCGGACACCACGGCCTGCATCCCCGACCCACAGAGACGGTTGACGGTGGCGCCGGCGACCTCCACCGGGAGGCCGGCGAGGAGGACGGCCATCCGTGCGACGTTGCGGTTGTCCTCACCGGCCTGGTTGGCGGCGCCCCACTGCACGTCCTCGATGGCGGCAGGGTCGAGGGATGGGTTGCGGGCGAGGAGACGGCGGACGACATGGGCGGCGAGATCGTCGGGGCGGACGAAGGCGAGCTGACCGCCGATCTTGCCCATCGGGGTGCGGCAGCCGTCGACGATGAATACGTCGGTCATCGCCGATGAGGCTACCCCGGATTTGTCCCCCAGCCGGAGGCTGGGGGAAGCTACCGCCGGCGAAGCGGAGCCGGGGGTAGGGGGCCGGTCGTCCCCACCACGCGGACCGGCGCGGGCCGCGATACGGTTCCCGTATGCCCGAGATGCTCTTCTTCACCGAGTCCGAGGAGGCCAACCGGCTGCTGGCCCGGGACGGCCTGGCGTTGATGATCGGCATGCTCCTCGACCAGCAATTCCCGATGGAGCGCGCCTTCTACGGCCCCTACCTCCTCTCGGAGCGACTCGGGGAGGAGCTCGACGCGTCCCGCATCGCATCATGGGCCCCGGAAGACCTGGAGGCCATCTTCCGCGGTCCGCCCGCCATCCACCGCTACCCCGGCTCGATGGCGCAGCGGACCCAGGAGATGTGCCGGGTCATCGTCGACGAGTACGACGGCCGGGCCGAGAACATCTGGGAAACGGCGGCAGATGCCGGCGATTTGCTCGAGCGGCTCAAGGCGTTACCGGGCTGGGGCGAGGCCAAGTCGCGCATCTTCATCGGGGTGCTCGGCAAGCGTCTCGGCGTGGCCCCGGAGGGCTGGGAGGAGAAGGCCGCCGACTGGCCGAGCATCGCCGACGTGGCCGGCTTCGACGACGTTCTCGTCCTGCGCGCCCAAAAGCGCGAAATGAAGGCCAAGAAGTAGGGCGGAAGGCCTAAACCCGCAGGCGTCTCCGGCCGATACCTTCGATGCGGCTCCTCCGGGGGGCCCGGGGGAGTAGGTGCGCAGGTGGAACAACAAATGCATCTTTCAGGGCAGCTTTCGGACTGGAGCATCCACGACCTGCTTCAGATCATGCAGGTCACCAAGAAGACCGGCTCACTCGACATCGAGGGCGCGCGGCGCGGTCGGATCCACTTCCGAAACGGCGCGGTGACCGGGGCCGAGCTCACCGGGTCCCGCGGCAGCTACAAGGGCGAGGACCGCGGCACGATCGCCGACATCCTCTACGTCCTCTCCACCCTGGACTCGGGCGACTTCTCCGTCGGCCCCGCCGACGGCCCCGAGACTTCCGGTCTCTCCGTCGACGAAGTGCTCTCCGATCTCGAGGCCCTGCGCCATCTCGAGGGTGAGGTCGTCGACGCCGGCCTGTTCGAGGCGGCCGGGATCCGCATGGTCAAGGAGATCGGCTCCCCGATCACGATCGACCCCGAGGACTGGCACGTGCTCGTCACGCTGGTCCAGCCGTTCACGTTCGCCAATCTCGAGGCCCAGATCGGCCGCGGCGGGGCCGTGCGTCTCGTCCACACCCTGCACCGTCTCGGGGTGGCCGAGCCGATCACCGACCTCGACGACGAGGCCTCGCTGCTCGGCGCCGTCGCCGGCAGTGTCGCCAGCGACCAGACCTGGCTGGAGCGGGCCGCGACCAACAACACGGTTCCGCCTGCCACCGAGCCCGCTCCCGCCCCCTCGGCGCCCGAGCCGGTCGCAGCCGAGCCCACACCCGAGCCTGCACCCGAGCCCACGCCCGAGCCCGGGGCGGCGGAGGCGAGCGAGCCGGCGCAGCCCGAGCGGCATGAGCCCCTGGGCGTGTCGGCACCGGCCTCCACCACCCTCACCGACGGCGTCTACGACGAGATCCGACGGCTGCGGAGCAAGGTCGCCGAGCGGTAACGTCGTCCGGCGATGCCGGATCGCAGCCCGTTCAGCCCTGATCGCCCGCTGTTCATAGGCATCGGCGGCGGCTCCGGTTCGGGGAAGACCACGGTCGCCGAGGCCCTCATCGAGCGGCTCGACGGCGGCGTCGCCATGATCCAGCACGATGCCTACTACCGGCATTCGCCTCAGCTCACCTTCGAGGAGCGATCCAGGGTCAACTACGACCACCCTGACTCCCTGGAGACCGAGCTCCTCATCAGCCATCTCGGCATGCTCCGCGAGGGTCTTCCCGTGGAGCGCCCGGTCTACGACTTCGTCAACCATCTCCGCTCCGACGAGGTGGTGAAGATCGAGCCGTCACGGGTGGTGATCGTCGAGGGGATCCTCGTGCTCGCCGAGCCCGAGCTCCGGGCCGAGCTGGACCTCAAGATCTTCGTCGACACCGACCCTGACGTCCGGCTCGCCCGGCGCATCCAGCGCGACATGACCGAGAGGGGGCGGTCCGTGGAGTCGGTCATCGCGCAGTACTTCGCCACGGTGCGGCCGATGCATCTCGAGTTCGTCCAACCGTCGATGCGCTACGCCGACCTGATCATCCCCGAGGGTTACAACCCGGCCGCCGTGGCCACGGTGGTGGAGCTGATCCGCTCGCGGGTCACCGACCTTTGAGCCGTAGAATCGGCCGCCATGCCTGAGAGGTGCACGGTCGGGGTCATCGGTGTGGGTGCCATGGGCGAGGCCCTGGTGTCCGGTCTGCTGGCCGCCGGTTGGGACCCGTCCGAGATCTCCCTCTGCGTGCGCCGCAAGGAGCGTGCCGAGGAGCTCGAGACCCGGTACGGCAGACATGTGCATCTCGACCCCGTCCCGGCGGTGGAGGGCAGGGACCTCGTCGTGGTGGCGGTGAAGCCGCGCGACGTGCCCGATCTCGTCCAGCAGCTGGCCGGGAGGATCGACCCGTCGCAGGCGGTGGTCTCGCTGGCCGCCGGTGTCACCACCGCCTCCTACGAGGCGGCGTTGGGTGAGGTCCCCGTGATCCGGGCGATGCCCAACACCCCGGCCCTGGTGGGTTTCGGCGTCACCGGGATCACTGCCGGGCGCCATGCCACACCGGCCCACCTCGACCTGGCGCGGAGCGTGCTCGGCGCGGTGGGGACGGTGCGGGAGATGGACGAGAGGCTGTTGGACGCGGTGACCGCGGTCTCCGGCACCGGCCCGGCCTACGTGTTCCTGCTCGCCGAGGCCATGACCGAGGCGGCGATGAGGGAAGGTCTGCCCCGGGACATCGCGGAGAGCTTCGTCGCCCAGACGATAAGGGGGGCCGGCCATCTGCTCACCGACACCGACAAGAGCCCGGTCGAGTTGCGCTACGAGGTGACCTCGCCGGGAGGGACCACGGCGGCGGCCATGCACGTCCTCGAGGCGCGGGGTTTCCGGGCGCTGGTCGAGGACGCGGTACGGGCGGCGGCGCAGCGTTCGTCGCAGCTCGGCGCCGGCGGCTCCGCCGAGCCGCCGGGAGGTGACAGCTGACCTTCTTCCAGAAGGCGGTGACCGGCGTGACCGGGACGACCCCGGTCAGGAAGGCCATCACCAGGACCAGGCCCGGGAGGGCACTCGCCCATCGGTTCGTCGCCGGTGACACCCTCGACGATGCGGTCGAGGTGGCGCACTCGTTGAACGACCAAGGCTTCACCGTCTCGCTCGACCTGCTCGGCGAGGAGGTCCACGACAAGGAGACGGCTCTGGCCGCGGTCGACCGGTACCTGGTGTGCCTGGACCGGATCGCCGCCGAGAGGCTCGATGCCAACATCTCGGTCAAGCCCACGCATCTCGGTCTCGCGGTCAGCACCGACCTCGCCGCAGAGTCGATCGACCGTCTGGCGACTCGGGCGGCCGAGGTGGGGACGACCGTCACCATCGACATGGAGGACTCCCGCTACACCGAGGGCACGGTCGACATGTACGCCACCGGCCAGCAGGCGCACGGGAACCTGGGCCTGGCCCTGCAGGCATGCATGAAACGGACGCCTGAAGACCTGGATCGCCTGCTCCCGCTGGGCGGCCACATCCGTCTCTGCAAGGGCGCCTATCTCGAACCCCCGGAGGTGGCGCTGACGACGAAGCGGCAGGTCGGCATCGCCTATTCGGACCTCCTCCGCACCCTGATGGGCGCCACCGGGGTCAAGCCCGCCGTCGCCACTCACGACGACGAGCTGATCGATCTCGCCGTCGAGCTCGCCGGGAACAGGTCGGAGCCATTCGAGTTCCAGATGCTCTACGGAGTCCGCCCCGACCTGCAGCGCGGGCTCGTCTCGGCCGGGTACCCCCTGCGGGTCTACCTGCCGTTCGGCTCGGAGTGGTACCCCTACCTGACGAGACGTCTCGCCGAGCGCCCGGCGAACACCTGGTTCTTCGTCCGTGCCCTCTTCGGGGGGCGGTGAAAGGTGGCGCTCGACGCAGTCGCCCGCGACACCCTCGCCCGGCACCGCACGGTCGACATGACCACCTACGGCCGCAAGACCGGCTTTCCCCGCACGATCGAGATCTGGTGGTTCCTGTTCGAGGACCGGTTCATCGTCACCGGCACGCCGGGCCCGCGGGACTGGCTGGCCAACGTTCGCTCCGACCCGAGGGTGATCGTGGCCATCCCGGGGATGCAGGTCGATTCCATCGCCAGAGAGGTCGACGATCTCGAGTTCAGACGGCGGTTCTTCGCCGACTCCCAGGCGCGGTGGTACTCGACCCAGGCCGGGTACGAGCGGCTCGTGGCCGAGGCGCCGATGATCGAGCTGGTGTTCTGACCTCGGCCCCTACACTCGCCGGACGATGACCGTCACCGAAGAGAGGCGAGAGACCGCTCCGGCGAAGCGGATCACGGTTTCCAGGGTGCTTCGGGTGCTGGGCGGCCTCGCCGCACTCGGCACCGCCGGGCTGGGTGTGATCGGCGCCCTCCAGGAGCACCCCCACTTCGAGATCGGCAGGGAGGTGTTCGGGAACGTCCCCGGGCCGGTCGTGGCCGTCTTCTACGTGATGATCTCGGCCTTCGTCTGGCTGGCGTTCCACCTCTTCTCCAAACGCGCCGAGGTCTGGGAGCAGGGCCAGGGCGAGCGGCGCACCGGGCAGTGGGGGGCCCGTATCCAGAAACTGGTGCGCGGCTTGACGATGCGCACGGTCATGCGGGACCGCCGCGCCGGCATGATGCACTCCGCCATCTACTGGGGCTTCGTGATCCTCTTCCTCGGGACGGTGACGGTGGAGCTGGACCACCTGGCGCCGCCGTCCCTCAAGTTCCTCCACGGCACCTTCTATCTCGGCTTCTCCGCCGTGCTCGACCTCGCCAGCCTGATGTTCCTGGGGGGTCTCGCCCTCGCCTTCCTCGGTCGGTACGTGATGCCGCCCTGGCGGATCCGCTCCAAGACCAAGCCCGAGGACGGTCTCATCCTCCTGACGCTGGCGGCCATCGGGATCACCGGCCTTCTCACCGAGGCGGCGCGCATCGTGGTCGACGGCCGACCCGATCACGAGGTCTGGTCCTTTGTCGGATATCCGCTGTCGAGCCTCATCCCCGCGGGCTCCGCGGCCGCCTGGCACCAGGTGATGTGGGTGACCCACGTCGCCGCCTTCGCCCTGTTCCTCGTCGTGCTCCCGACCACCAAGCTCCGCCACATGTTCACCTCGCCCGCCGATCTCTTCCTGTCCCCCCGAAAGCGGCCCAAGGGGGCGATGCGGGAGATGCCCAACCTCTTCGAGGTGGACGACATCGAGACCATCGGCGCACAGCTGGCCACGGATCTCACCTGGAAGCAGATCTTCGACACCGATGCCTGCACCATCTGTGGACGGTGCACGGCGGTGTGCCCGGCCAACATCACCGGGAAGCCGCTCGACCCGAGGGAGATGGTTCTGAAGTCCGGCGAGGTGGCGGCGTCGATGAAGGGCCTACCCGGCCCCGTCGGCTCCAACACCGCCCTCGAAGGCGCCGGCCTGCTCTTCGAGCGGATCACGTCCGAGGAGCTGTATGCCTGCACCACATGCCGGGCCTGTGACGAGATATGCCCGGTGGGCATCGAGATCGTCGACCGCATCCTGGACATGCGCCGCTACCTGACCCTGATGGAGTCCGACTTCCCCGGCGAGCTGGGCAAGGCATTCGTGGCCATGGAGAACCAGTCCAACCCATGGGGGATGAGCCAGCAGGCCCGGGCCGACTGGACCAGGGAGCTGGACTTCGAGATCCCCCGTTTGGGGGACGGCGTGGAGCGGGCCGAGTACCTCTGGTTCGTGGGCTGTGCCGGCTCCTACGACGACCGCAACACGGCGGTGTCGGTGGCGCTGGCCCGTCTCCTCCACGCCTCCGGGATCGACTTCGCCATCCTGGGGATGCGGGAGGTGTGCAACGGCGACCCTGCCCGGCGCTCCGGGAACGAGTACGTGTTCCAGCAGCTGGCGCTGCAGAACATCTCCACCTTCGAGGAGTACGGGGTGAAAAAGGTCATCACCCAGTGCGCCCACTGCTTCAACACCATCCGGAACGAGTACCCGCAGTTCGGCGGCGACTACGAGGTGGTCCATCACAGCCAGCTCCTCGCCGAGTTGCTCGCCCAGGGGCGGCTCGAGGTGCCGAAGAAGGATGACGGCACCGAGAAGAAGATCGCCTACCACGACCCCTGCTACCTCGGCCGCTACAACGACGTCTACCTGGCCCCCCGCTCGGTGGCGGGGGCGGCCGGCGACGAGGTGGTGGAGATGCCCCGGCACGGGACCCGCGCCCTGTGCTGCGGCGCCGGCGGGGCCAGGTTCTGGATGGAGGAGAAGGTCGGCAAGAAGGTCAACATCGAGCGGGCCGAGGAGGCACTGGCAACCGGTGCCGACGAGATCGCGATCGCGTGCCCGTTCTGCTACGTCATGCTCGACGACGGTGTCAAGGAGCTGGGACGGCCCGACGTGACCGTGAGGGACATTGCCATGATCCTCGCCGACGGGTTGGAGGGCCCGGCCGGAGCTTGAGGGCGCTGGCGGCGGCCCTCGTCGGGCTGGTCCTGATCGGTTGCGGCTCGGCGCCCCTCTCGCCGTCCCCGACCGACCCTCCTCGCCAGGTGACGACCACGACGCTCCCCGACACGGTGACCACCATTGGCGCGGTCGAGGGCGCAGAGGCCTTCCGCCAGTGCATGCTCGACCACGGTGTCGACGTCGGCGAGATCGGCCTCGACGCCCAGGGGAGGCCGAGACTCGACCTCGCCATGCGGGACGTCCCCATGGACTCGTCCGAGACCGTGTCCGCCCTGGACGCGTGCAGCGATCACCTCGTCGCCGGCCCCCTGTTCCTCGGAGAATCCCCCGTCCGCGAAGAGGTGATGGAGAAACTGGTCGAGTTCTCCGAGTGCATGCGCACCCGGGGCGTGCCCGGCTTCCCCGAGCCGGTTGCGGGCTTCCACGGCGTCGGCTACCCGTTCCCACCCGACGAGATCCCGTACGAGGACCCCGACCTGGTCACCGCCATCGCCTCCTGCCGGCGGCGCATCCTCGAGGGCTGACCCGGCCGATCACGCCTCCCGGCGAGTCACATACCATTGGGGCCGATGACGTCGATGCCGACACCTGTGATCGTCCCCCGCACGGATGAAGACCAGGAAGTCGACAAGCCGTGGCGGGTGGTGGTGTGGAACGATCCGGTCAACACCATGGGCTATGTGGTCTACGTCTTCCGGAAGCTGTTCGGGTACGACGAGGAGAAGGCCACGATGCTGATGCTCCAGGTGCACCACGAGGGGCGCGCCGTGGTGGCCGACGGTCCACGCGAGAAGGCCGAGGTCGACTGTTACCGCCTCCACAACCACGGTCTATGGGCGACCATCGAGCAGTGAGGAGCCGCTTCCACACCGAAGGCGACGTCATCGTCGTCTCGCTCAGCCCCGACGAGAAGAGGTTCCTCTCCGACGTGGTGCCGATGCTGACCGGGCTGGCTCCCGACGACCCCGCCCACCAGCGTCTGGCGCCGCCGGTCTACCTCGCCGACCCCGACGCCAACGAGGAGTGGTGGCGGCTGATGGGTCCCGAGCTCCGCGAGGCGAAGAGCGCCGACCGCAGCGTCTTCACGCGGATGGTCTCGACCGAGGGTGACGCCGTCCTCACCGACTCCGAGGCGGATGCCGTGCTCAGGGTGCTCAACGAGACGCGTCTGGTCCTGGGCGTGCGGCTGGGCATCGAGGTCGAGGAGGACTACGCATCGCTCGAGCCGGATCAGGCCTGGATCCTCGACTACTTCGCGTTCCTACAGGAGGAGCTGATGACCGAACTGACACGACGGTGGGTCGATGAGTAGCTTCCCCCGCACGGCACCTTCCGATCCCTTCACCGAGATCCGCAGCGCTCACGGCTCCCTTGTCTCGCTGTACGCGTCACGTCCCAGCCCCGGTGGGTTCGCCGCCCTGCTCGCCGACCTGCTCCGTCCCATCCGGGAGACCGCGGCGAAGCGGTCCCGGGTCGTGGAGATGAGTGTCCGGGCCGACGCGGAGAGGATCCGCGACCTGGCCGACACCTTCGAAGCCGAGTCCGCCCCCGCCTACGCCGTCTTCGCGTCGGACGCCGACGGCGTGTTCACGGTGGAGGCGCTGGCTCACGAGGTCGCCGACGTCGCCCGTCTCGGTCACCGGCCCTACTTGCGCCCGCTGCGGACCAAGCCTCGTGATCTCCGGGGCGGCTTCATCGTCGCCGACCGTCTCACCGCGCGCACCTTCGTCGTCTCCGGCGGTGTGGTGACCGAGATCGGCTCGCCGCTGCATGCCGAGCCGGTGAAACGCGATTACGGCGGCTTCGAGGGGAACGCCGAGTATGCCGCCCGTCAGCGCGCCGACGACAACGCCGCCCGGCTGTGGAAGGAGGCGGGGCAGCGTCTCCTGGAGCGACACCAGGAGCGGTCGCTGGACTACCTGGCCATCGGCGGGGTGGGCGATGTCTCCGACGGTGTCGCCCGGGCGCTCCACCCATACCTGGCCCAGCTCCCGAGGGTGACCTTCGCTGCCGTGCCGGGGACGGTCACCGAGCCGGCACTCCGCGCGGAGGCCGCCATCTTCGACGTCGACGTGAGGAGGGATCGGCACGCCGCGCTGGCCGGGCGGGTCTGTGACACGGCTTGGAGCGGCGGGATGGCGGTCCTCGGTCTCGGTCCGGCCCTGGCGGCGGCCAACAGCCAGGGCATCGAGTCCCTGGTGATCGCCGGGATGCTGGTCAAGCCGGGGGTGGTCTGCCCGTCGTGTGGCTATCTGGGTCGGCTGGGCGTCGAGTGCCCGGTGTGCGGCTCCGAACTGGCGGAGACGGACGATGTCGTCGCCGACCTGATCGAGGCCGTGGTGGCGGCGGGCGGCTCGGTCCACCAGGTCGAGGTGGCGTCACCACTGGACAACGAGGGCATCGGTGCCCTGATCCGTTTCCCGGTCCCGGTCTGACCCGAGCGATGCCGACAGCAGCACTCGTACTGGCCGCCGGGGGGTCGCGACGTCTCGGCCGACCCAAGCAGTTGGAGCCGTGGGGTGACACCACCCTCCTCGGCAGGGTGATGGACCTGACCCGTCAGATGCCCGTCGACGAGGTGTGGGTGGTCGTCGGCGCCGAGTCGGGGCGGGTCCTCGCCGAGATCGACCTCGGCGACGCCGGCGTGATCGAGAACCCGGAATGGGAGGAGGGGATCGCCTCCTCGCTTCGCGTCGGGCTCGACGCGCTCACGCGTCTCTCGAGGGCCGAGCGCGTGGTGATCCTGATGGGTGACCAGCCGGACGTCTCACCGGACGTCGTCGGCCGGCTGCTCGACTCCCACAGGGCAGAGGGTCGCCCGGTCAGCATCCCCAAGTATCGGTACACGCTGGGCAATCCGGTGGTGGTGGACCGATCGCTCTGGTCGCGCGTCATGTCACTCGAGGGTGACGAGGGGGCGATGCGGCTGTGGCGCGCCCACCCCGAATGGGTCAACGAGGTCTGGTTCCCGGAGCAGCCGCCGCGGGACGTCGACACCGAGGCGGACGTCACCGAGCTGCGGCCCCGGCACCCGGCGGGCTAGCCGGATGTTGGTCTAGAGTCCGGCCGAGGTTTTGGACAGCGGAGAAAGGGGATATGGCGCGAATCGACCAGGTCGCCGGCATCGACCAAAAGCGTGCCACCAAGTTGCGCAAGGCCGGGATCCGCACCGCCAAGGGCCTGATCGAAACGGCGTCGACGAGACGGGGGAGGGCCGAACTCGCCAAGGCGACGGGCATCTCCGAGAAGGACCTCCAGTTGTGGGTACACCACGCCGACCTGCTGCGCGTGCCGGGCGTCGGTTCCGAATACGCCCAACTCCTCGTCGCCGCCGGAGTGGACACCCTGCGTGACCTGAGACGACGCAACCCCACGGCCCTGGTGGCCAAGATCATCGGTCTCAACGGCTCGGCCAAGATCGTCAACCGTCTTCCCACCGAGGCCATGGTGGAGTCCTGGATCGCGGCCGCCGCCGACCTGGAGCCGTCGATCAACTAGCGGCCACTTCGTGGCCGTCGTACTGCGTACCGAGTACTGAGTATTCGGCACTCGGGCCCATGGCTGGCTGACGATACGAAGGAACCCCGTACCTCCCTTTCCTTGCGAGGGCAGAGGTACGGGGTTTCCAGGTACTCGGCACCGAGTACCAAGTACCGGCGCGGAGCGCCTCGATCAGTTCCTGGCGGACGCCGTCTTGGCGGTCGTCTTGGCGGTCGTCTTGGCGGCGGTCGTCTTGGCGGCCGGCTTCTTGGCGGCGGGCTTGCGCGCCGTCGTCTTGGTGGCCGGCTTCTTGGCCGCGGTGGCCTTGGCGGCAGGCTTCTCGGCCGCCGGCTTGGCCTCGGTCTCGGCCTTCACGGTCTCCTTCTCGGGGCGGAAGGAGCTCTTCCACGTGGCAAGCATGTCCTCGAGCTGGTCGCGCAGCTTGCTCACCTGCTCCTTGGCCTGGTCGAGATCGACCTTGGCCTGGATCTCCTCGACGACCTTGCCCTTCTCGATCTTGGAGACGACCTTCTCACCCTCGGCGGCCAGCTCTTCGATCTTGGCCTCGGCCTTGCGGGTGTAGGCGCTCGTCTTCTTGTCCAGGGCCTCCTTCAGGGAGGACGCCTTGTCGCTCGCCTTGCGGGCCAGGACCACAGGGGCCCCGACCGCGGCGTACAGGACGCTCTTGGTCTTCATGACACTTCCTCTTCTCTACTGGCGCCGGCTGAACGAACCAGCGCCCGATACATGTCGAGCAGCACCTTCTTCTGGTCCGGCGTGAGACGCTCGTCGCTCTCGATGGCGTCGTTGACGCTCACCGGTGGCAGGTCCTCGTCGATGAGGCCCGCCTTGGTGTAGAGCGTGTTCGCCGAGACCTCGAGCGCACGGGAGAGGTTCCTCAGGACCTGGGCCGATGGCTTCCGGATCCCCCGCTCGATCTGGCTGAGGTAGGGGTTGGAGATCCCCACCTTCTCCGCCAGACGTCGCAGGGAGAGGTTGGCCCTCTCCCGCTGGGTGCGGATGAAGTCACCCAGGTCGGTGTGCTTGCTCTCGTTCACTCCCTGCAAGCATACAGCAAGCGTTAGCAAACTGCAAGCAGTCGGTCGCAGCCAGCGATCAGCCCGCCAGCACCCGGCCGAGGACGTCCCCGAGGAAGTAGGCGCCGACACCACCCAGCCCGGCTATGACCAGGTTCTCCAGGCCCGACTTGACCGGGTTGGTGCGGCTCACCCTGGCCTTGACGGCCCCTACCGCGAACAGGCCCAGCGCCGTCAGGACGGTGGCCCAAACCGTGGCAGTGAACACGTCGGTGGTGATGGCGAACGGGAGGATCACCGGGATCGAGCCGGCCAGGAAGAGGAAGCCCGATGCGGCCATCGCCTTGTACGGGGAACGTCGCTCCTTGTCCACGAAGCCGAACTCGAGGGCGGCCATAGCCTGGAGGAGGGCCTCGTCGTTGTCCTCGAAGGCGGCCATCACGCCGTCGAGGTGCTCCGGCCTGATCCCCATGTCGGTGAAGAAGCCGCGGAGCTGCGACATCTCCAGCTCCCGAAACCGGGCGATGTGGGTCCGCTCCAGCCGGAGCTCGGCGCTGAGCACCTCGTCCTGGGACTTGGTCGCCAGATACTCGCCGGCGGCCATGGAGATGGCGCCGGCCACGGCGGCGGCGATGCTGGCTAGGAGGATGTCGCGGCTGGCCAGCCCGCCGCCGACGACGCCGACGACGAGGAGGAAGATCGAGACCAGGCCGTCGTTGACCCCGAGAACGATGTCCCGCCAGTACTGGCGGCTCTCACCGATGTGCGGCTCGTAGCCGGGTGGGTGGGTGTCGGTGGCGGCCACGTCGCCGATCGTACCCATGGGGGCAACTACCGTGTCAGGCAGTAAATGGTCATCGTCATGCACCCCGACGCCACCTCAGACGAAGTCGCTGCGGTCGTGGCGCGCCTTCGAACCGTTGGAGCGGAGGTCACCGTGACCACCGAGGGCGGACGCACGGTGATCAGCGGGACCACCGAGATCCGACTCCAGGAGGAAGCCCCATGGCACGACCTGCCCGGTGTGGAGCGGGTCGTGCCCAGTGTTCGCGGGGGAAGACGCGTCGGGCGGGGCTACCAGCACGAGGACAGCGTGGTCATGGTGGGGGGCGTCCCGGTGGGCGACGGCAGCCTGACCATCGTCGCCGGACCATGCGCGGTGGAGAGCCGCGAGCAGCTGCTGACGGTGGCCGAGGCGGTGAAAGCGGCCGGCGCCACCATCCTCCGCGGTGACGCCTTCAAGCCGCGCACCTCTCCGTACACGTTCCAGGGCCTGGGCAAGGCGGCGCTCGAGTACCTGGCCGAGGCCCGTGCCGCCACCGGTCTTCCCTTCGTCGCCGAGGTCCTCGATCCGCGTGACGTGGAGCTGGTCTCCTCTTATGCAGACATGCTCCGTGTCGGCACACGGAACATGTCCAACCACGCCCTGCTCCGCGAGGTCGGACGCCAGTCGAAGCCGGTGCAGCTGAAGCGGGGCCGCGCCGCCACCGTGGAGGAGTGGATCGATGCCGCCGAGTACATCTACAACGAAGGGAACCACCAGATCGTCATGGTGGAACGCGGCGTGCGCGGGTTCGATCCGAGTGTCCGCAACACCCTGGACATCTCGGCGGTGCCGCTGGCCAAGCTACGCACCCACCTGCCGGTGATCGTCGACCCCTCACACGCCGGGGGTCGCCGGGACCTGGTCCCCGCCCTGGCGAAGGCCGCCCTCGCCGCCGGTGCAGACGGAGTCATGATCGACGTCCATCCCGAGCCCCACGAGGCCCTGGTCGACGGATCCCAGGCCCTCCGGCCGGACGCGTTCGCGGCGCTCGTGGAGGAGCTGAGAGCGGTGGCCCGGGCCGTCGGCCTGCGGGCGTGACTCAGTCTCGGGCCAGGGAGACCATCGCCGCCAGACCGGCGGTCATCCCGATGGGGATGGCCCCCTCGTCGAGTCGGAACCCGGCGGAGTGGATGTCGTCGCCACCGCAGTGGACGCCGAGCCGGAACATGGCGCCCGGGACGCGGTCGAGGTAGTAGGCGAAATCCTCCCCGCCCATGCTGGTCTCGGTGGGGACGACGGCTCCGTCGCCCAGGGCGGCTCGGGCGGCGGTGGCGAAGGCGTCGGCGACACCGACGTCGTTCATCACCGGCGGCACACCCCTGCGATACTCGACTCGGTGATCGGCGCCGTAGGTCGAGGCGATCCGGGCCACCGTGGCCTCGACCAGTTCGGGCAGGGCCGCCCGGATGTCGGGGTGGAGCGACCGGATCGTCCCCTTCAGCTCCACCCGGGTGGGGATGACGTTGGGGGCTTCGCCACCACGAACGGCCCCGAAGGCCGTCACCACCGGAAGGCGGGCGTCGAAGGCGGCACGTACGGCGGTGGGCAGCTCGGTGATGACCTTGCCGGCCGCTGCCACGACGTCGACGGTCCGGTGGGGCCGGGACGTGTGACCCCCCGGGCCCTCGAGGGCGATGGTGAAGCCATCGGTCCCTGCGGTCACCGCACCGGACCGGACTCCGATGCGACCTGCCTCCAGCGTGGGGTCGACGTGGAAGGCCATGACCGCCTCGAGACCGTCCACGATCCCTTCGGCGATCAGGTCGACGGCGCCCCCGACGATCGACTCCTCGGCCGGCTGGAAGAAGACCCGGAACCCGCCTTCGACGTCGAGCCGGGAGAGGCCGATGGCGATCCCGGCGGCGATGGCGGAGTGGGCGTCGTGACCACAGGCGTGCATCCAGCCCGGGTTCTCCGAGCGGGGGTCGTTGCCGTCCGGCTCGTGGATGGGGAGGGCGTCGATGTCCGCCCGGAACCCGACACGGGGCTCCCCGATGTCCACCCAGAGACCGGTCCCCGCCTCGCGGACCACGGGGTCGAGACCGGCGGCGTCGAGGGTCTCGGCGAGGATCTCGGTGGTCCGCTGCTCCTGATTGGAGGGCTCGGGGTTGCGATGGAGGAGGCGGCGCAGCTCTGTGATCTCGGGCGTGAGGACGGCGACGGTCTTCTCCAGGTCGGGCATGGAGGGATCGTAACCAGGCGGCACTTGGAGAGAACCACCCCCTACCCCCGGCCTTTCGGCCGGCGGTACTTTCCCCCAGCCTTCGGCTGGGGGACTGATCAGGTGTCGAAGAACCGCTTCTCGAAGACGCGGCGGGCGCGACGGGTGTGGCGGCGGTATTGCTCCATCAGCTCGGTGCGGCGATCGAAGCCGAGAGCGGCGGCGAGACGACCCAGTTCGTCGGCGTTGGTCGGCATGATGTCGTTGCTCCGACCACCACGGAGATGGAGACGGAGACGAAGCCGGGTGAGCAGCTCGAGGGCCTCCTCGAGGGCGCCGGCCTCGTCGGAGGCCAGGGCGCCCATGCCCCCCAGGGCACGTATGGCCTCCCGGGTGTTCGGCGTGCGCACCGCGGGCTCGGTGGCGCCATGACGCAATTGGAGTAGCTGGGTGACGAACTCGATGTCGCTCAAGCCCCCCGGGCCGAGTTTGAGGTGGTGGGCCGGCTCGACGCCGACAGGCAGCCTCTCCGTCTCGACCCGCGCCTTCACCATCCGAATCGAGCGGACGAAGGCCTCGTCCAGTTCCGGCCGCCACACCACCGGTTCGACCATCTCCATGAACGCGTCGAGCAGATCCGGGTCGCCCGCCGCGGGCCGGGCCCGGACCAGCGCCAGGACCTCCCACGGCTCGGCCCACTCCGCGTAGTAGCGGCGGTAGCCCTCGAGAGATCGTGTCAGCGGCCCCCGGCGACCCTCGGGCCGGAGCTCGGTGTCGATTACCAGGCCCGGCCCATGACGGCTCGGCGCCGAGACCATCCGTTCCACCTCGCCGGCCAGGGCGACTGCCTCGTCACCGTCATCGGCGTGGACGTAGACCAGGTCGAGGTCTGACCCGTAGGAGAGCTCGCGACCGCCCCACTTGCCCATGGCCAGCACGCCGAACCCCTTCTCTGCGCCCAGGGCGTGCAGGGCCCCGGTGATCACGGCGTCGCCGGTGTCCGAGAGCGAGCCGGTGGTCACCTCGGGTGGCGCCCCATCGATGATGTCCCGTGCCGCGATGCGCAGCGTGCGACGGCGGGCGAAACGGCGGATGGTCCCGACCTTCTCGTCGGGGTCGGGCCGGGAGTCGAGCAGGCCGATCAGGCGGTCGATGGCCCCGGCTCGGTCGCGGATGTTCCAGTCCGGCTCGTCGGCGGACAGCTGGGTGGTGGCGAACTCGGGTATTCGGTCGAGGAGGGCCCCGAGCAACTCGCCGGTGCCGAGGAGCAGGCAGAGACGCTCCCCGGCCACGGGGTTGGTGTGGATCAGCGTGGCGAGGGCGCCGTGGTCGGTGGTGTGGGCCAGGAGGAGACGGAGCTGGCGGAGACCCAGGTCGGGGTCGGGGGAGCGGGACAGCCAGTCGAGGGTCAGGGGCAGGGCCTGCTGCATGGCGCGGGACCGTCGCGAGAGGCCGGCGGTCATGTCGGCGAACGCGGCCTCCGCAGCGGCCAGTTCGCGGAACCCGAGGGCGGCGAGACGCATCCGCGCCGCCTCGGGCTCGAGACGAGCCGACGGGATCCCGGCCAGGGACTCCAGGATCGGCCGGAAGTAGAGCCTCTCGTGAAGGTCGCGGGCGGTGGCCCTCACCTCGGTGAGCCTGCGGTCGAACTCGCCGACCGGATCGGCGATCCACCCGAGACTGCGGCCCAGCCGCTCCCGCTCCTCCAATGAGGCTGGGAGGCTGTGTGTCTGGGTCAGGTCCCAGATCTGGAGACGATGCTCCACCTGGCGCAGGAAGCGGTAGGCGTCGGCGAGACGCTCGGCCTCATCGGCGGCGATGTAGCCGTTGGCGCCGAGCTCGTCGATGCCGTCGAGCGTGGCGGGCTTGCGCAGGTCGGGGTCGAAACGGCCGTGGACCATCTGCAGCATCTGCACCGCGAACTCGATGTCCCGGATCCCTCCCGGCCCGCGCTTCAAGTCGCGGGGTGCGGCCTCCCCTTCGGAGCGGGCCTTGATGAGCCGGATCGCCCTCAGCTCCTCGGGCTCGAGGCCCCGCTCCCAGACCAGTTCGTGGGCCATCTCCACGAAGCGCTTCCCGACCTCGGCGGCGCCTGCAGCAGCGCGCGCCTTGAGCAAGGCCTGCAGCTCCCAGCCTTCGGCCCAGCGGTCGTAGTAGGACCGGTGGCTGGAGAGGCTGCGGCTCAGCGGGCCGATGGCGCCCTCGGGTCGGAGGGTGGCGTCGACGACGAAGGCCGTGCCCTCGAAGGTCGGTGAGGAGAGGGTGGTCATCACCCGGGAGGCGAGTGCGATGGCCGCGGCGCGCGCCGGGTCCGAGCTTCCGTCCGGGCCCTCGTGGGCGAACACCATGTCGAGGTCCGAGTAGTAGTTCAGCTCACGGGCTCCCCACTTTCCCATGGCGATGACGGCCAGGGCAGTTTCCTCCAGTGCCGGATGCTGGGGGAGCAGGGCCTGGCGGGCCTCCTCGAGGACCTCCCGGGTGATGACATCGACGGCATCGGACCAGCGCGCCGTCGCCGTGCGCAGGTCGATCACGCCCTCCAGATCGTCGGCCAGGATCGGGATCAGCGCCGCGCGGAGACGCAGTGGCACCGAGGCCGAAGGTGGCGTCTCGCCGTCGATCAGGGAGGGGTGGACCGCCAGGGCCGAGGCGAGGGCGCGGCTCGCCCCACAGACTCGAGCGACCCGCGCCAGACGCACGGGGTCGTCGGCCAGGCCCGGATCGGCGGCCAGGACGGCCTCGAGCCGGTGGCGCGCCGCCTCGGGGTCGCCACTCGCCGCCAATGCCTCTTCGACCCGGTCGTCCATGTCCACGCGACAGGCTAAGACGGCCGTGACATCCGGGTCTTCCGCGTAACGTGACGGCATGACGTTTCGCGTCGCGGGCGCCCAACTGAACGCGGTGGTCGGCGACATCCGCGGCAACGAGCGACGGATCCTCGAGGCCATGAAGGACGCGGCCGACCGCGGCGCCGACATCCTCCTCACGCCCGAGTTGGCCCTGACCGGCTACCCCCCTGAGGACCTGGTCCATCGTCCGGACTTCGTGGCGGCGAACCTCGAGGCACTCCAGCGCCTGGCGGAGGCGACGGGGGAGATGGCGGTGGTGGTGGGTCATCTCGACCCTACGGCCGAGGGGACCCATGCCGGTGCGCCCGACGCCAGGCCCCGCGACGTCGCCAACGCCGCCTCCCTCCTCCAGCACGGCCGCATCGTCGGCACCTATCACAAGGTGGTGCTCCCCAACTACGGGGTGTTCGACGAGGATCGCAACTTCGCGGCCGGGACCGAACCCGACCTGGTCTGGGAGGTCGGGGACACGACGGTCGGGATCTCGGTATGTGAGGACATCTGGCTGCCCGATGGCCCACCGTCGCGGCAGGCGGCCGCCGGCGCCCGGATCCTCCTCAACATCAATGCCTCGCCATACCACCGCGGCAAGGCCAGGGAGCGGGAGTCGATGCTGGCCGAACGGGCCCGGGCCTCCGCTGCGACCGTGGTCTACGTCAACCTCGTAGGTGGCCAGGACGAGTTGGTGTTCGACGGCGCCTCGGTGGTGATCGGGCCCGATGGCGAGGTGGTCCACCGATCTCCACAGTTCGAGGAGGACCTCTTCGTCACCGACCTCGAGACCGGCACCGTGGCCCCGCTGATGGACCCGATCGAGGAGGTCTACACCGCCCTGGTGGTCGGCGTCCGGGACTACGTGCGCAAGAACGGATTCACCGCGGTCGCCGTCGGTCTGTCCGGGGGAATCGACTCGGCGGTGACCGCCACCATCGCGGCCGACGCCCTCGGCCCCGGGAACGTCTGGGCGCTGGCCATGCCGTCTCGCTACTCGTCCCGGCACTCGGTGGAGGATGCGCTGGCACTGGCGGCCAACCTGGGCATCCGATGCGACGTGGTGCCGATCGAGCCCATGCACGCCTCATATCTCGAGACCCTCCACGAGCTGTTCGGCGAGGAGGACTTGGGGGTGACCGAGGAGAACCTCCAGGCCAGGATCCGGGGCAACCTCCTCATGGCGATCTCCAACCATCACCGGCACCTGGTCCTCACCACCGGGAACAAGTCGGAGACCGCCGTGGGCTACGCCACGCTCTATGGCGACATGGTCGGCGGCTACGCCCCCCTCAAGGACGTGTTCAAGACGCTGGTCTACGAACTGGCCAGGTGGCGGAACCGTGACGGGGAGGTGGTGCCGGAGGGCACGCTGACCAAGCCACCCTCGGCCGAGCTGCGACCGGGACAGACGGATCAGGACACCCTCCCGCCATACGAAGAGCTGGATCGGATCCTCGAGCTGTACGTGGAGCAGGACATGGGGCCCGAGAAGATCGTGGCGCAGGGCTTCGATCCGGAGACCGTGGGGAGAGTGGTGGCGATGGTGGACCGATCGGAGTACAAGCGAAGGCAGGGTGCACCCGGGCCCAAGATCACCACCAAGGCGTTCGGGAAGGACCGCCGGCTGCCCATGACCAACGCCTACCGTGCGGAACCGAGATGACGACGACGATCCTGATCAACGGCCAACCGTCCGACGGGCGCATCCCGGTCACCGACTCCTCGGTCCTCAGGGGCGACGCCGTCTTCGAGGTGATCAAGGTCTACGACGGCGCCCTGTTCCGTCTCGACGACCACATCGACCGTCTCGAGTCCAGCGCCCGGAAGCTCCAGATCAACCTGCCCCGACGCAGCCTCCTCGCCGACTGGATGACCAGGGCGGCCGAGGAAGTGCAGGACGGGGTCGTCCGGGTCGTGGCCACCAGGGGCTCCAGCGTCCCCGGTGAGCCCGGTGAGCCGCTGGTCATCGTTTTCGGGCACGGGTGGGACAGGCCGGACGCGCCGTGCCGCCTGTTCCCGATGACGGCGCCGTGGCATGCCGCCGGCGCCCCCTGGGAGCTGGCGGGGGCCAAGCTCACGTCGTACGCGCCCAACATGGCGTCGACCCGGCGTGCCCAGGCGGAGGGCTTCGACGACGCCCTACTGCTCAGCACCGACGGCATCGTCCTGGAGGGCCCGACCTTCTCGGTGGCCTGGGTGATCGACGGCGTGCTCGAGACCCCGGGTCTTGGTCTCGGCATCCTCGACTCGATCACGAGACGCGTCGCCCTGGAGCTGGCCAACGCCGAAGGGATAGCGGTGGAAGAGGTCGAGGCCCCCCTGCAGCGGATGCTGGAGGCCGAAGAGGCCATGGTCTGGTCGACGGTGCGGGAGGTGCACCCGGTTTGCGCGGTGGGTGATCACGGGTACGAGACCGGCCCGATCACGAAGACCCTGCAGGAGGCGTTCTCGGCCCATGTGGGGAACCCCGGCTAGAGAGGAGGCGTTGAGTACGGCATGAGACGTGCCCGCCTGCTCGGTGCCTCCCTGGTGGCAGTATTGGCGCTGATCGCCTGCACCGGTGATCCCGAGACCACGACCACGACCTCGGTTGCCGGCGATGGCACGCTCCCGGGTGGGACCAACGGCGCGACCACGACCACTTCGAGCGTTCCCGAGGCATCCAACACCACCCTTCGCGGCCAGCCGGTCACCGACTACGAGACGGTGGCGCGGCTCCCCACCACCAACGGCGAGGTGCTCCACATCGTCATCCCGCAGGGCGGCTACACCGACGTCGACCTCTTCGGATTCATCGCCGACCTCAAGGAGGCCGACCCGGATCTCTGGGGCGTGGAGGTTTTCGACGACGCGGCTGCGGCGGAGGCGTTCGCGGTCGCGGAAGCCGAGCGCACCGAGGAGCAGAGCCGGCTCATAGACCAGCATCACCTGATCAGCCTGGTGTCGGGGGACACCGTGGTCTATCAGGGGCCCTTCGAGGAGTTCGGGCAGCAGATCCTCGGTTCCTGATCAGCCGGCCAGCCAGCCGGCGATGAGGAGGAAGCCTCCGAACCCGACGGTGTCGGTGATCAGGGTGAGGAAGATCGTCGACGCCAGGGCCGGGTCCTGACCCAGCCGCTTCAGCGCCAGGGGTATCGCCGTGCCGGCAAGACCGGCGACGAGCAGGTTGAAGACGACACCGAGGGCGACGGCGAGGCCGATCTGCGTGACGCTGCGATCCCCGGCGTCGAACACGTCCATGGTGAGGAGCAGGATCGCCAGCCCGCCGGCGACAACGGCGAGGAGCACTCCGTTGATCAGCCCGATCCAGGTCTGCCTCGAGACCACGCCACGCACCTGGCTGCCCGGGATGGTGTCGGTGGCCAGGCTGCGCACGACGACGGCCAGGCTCTGTTGGCCGGAGTTGCCGCCCAGGGTGGCGATCATCGGCATCAGGGCCGCCAGCACCGGGAGGTCGGAGATGACACCGGTGAGTTGCTCGACGACCAGGGCGACGATGATCCCGAGGGCGAGATTGACCATCAGCCAGGGGGCGCGGGCACGCACCGACTCGGCGATGCCGGTGTAGACGGTCTCCTCGCGACCGGCGCCGACGGCGGTGGCGAAGTCCTCGGACGCCTCTTCCTGGATGGTCTCCATGACGGCGTCCACGGTCACCATGCCCAGGAGCAGTCCGTCTTCGTCGACGACGGGGACGCCGAAGAAGTGGTACCGCTGGCACAGCTCCGCCACCTCGCTTCGGTCGGTGTCGGGGAGCACGGAGACGGGGTCGGGGACCATGACGTCGGCCAGCGGCGAGCCGGGACGCCGGAACACGAGGTCGCGGAAGGAGATGACGCCGGCCAGCCTCCCCTCGTCGTCCACCACGTAGACGTAGGAGAGGTCCTCGAACTCCTCGTGGAGCTGCCGGATGCGCTCGACGGCCTCGCCCGTGGTCAGGCCCCAGGGGAGACGGGCGACCTCGGTGGTCATCAGGCCGCCTGCCGTGTCCGGCGCATAGGTGAGCAGCGTCCGGACCTGCTCCTCGGCGGTGGCGGACATGGCGGCGAGGATGTCCTCCTGGATCTCCACGTCGAGCTCGCCGATCAGGTCGGCGGCGGCGTCGCCTGGCATCTCGCTGAGGGCCGCGGCCAGCTGCTCCACCGGGAGCTCCTCGATGAGCTCCACTGCCAGTTCGGGTGAGATCTCCTCGAGCACCTCGGCGGCGTCGGAGGGCTCCAGGCCGCGGAGGAGGTCGACGACGTCCTCTTCGTCGAGCTGCTCCAGGACGTCCGCGGCGTCACCGGGCAGGGCCCCGGCCAGGGCCTCCCATTCCTCGGGGTTCTGCTCCAGGTACTCGGCGACGTCGGCAGGACGGCGTCGGGCCAGGTCGAGCAGTGTTCTGGCGAGCTGTCGAGGGCTGCGAAGCCGGATCCTCATTGCTGACCCCCTGGGCGGCGCCAGCGTAACGGGTCGGTCAGCCGCCGAAAGGCCGGATGCCGGTGACCGTGAGGGTGAAGGTGCCGGCCGGCGCCTGGTAGGCGACCTCTTCGCCGACGCGGGCGCCCATCAGGGCCGACCCGAGAGGGCTGGAAGGCGAGGCGAGGAGGACGCCGGGCACCTTGTTCTCCGTCGGCGCCACGAAGTACTCGAGCTCGTCGCCGTCGGAGTCGACCACGGTCACCACGCAACCCACCTCGACACGGTCCACCGAGGTGACCTCCACGATCTCCGCCGTCTGGATGAGATGCTCCAGTTTGCGGATGCGGGCCTCCATGAGCCCCTGCTCGTTCTTGGCGGCGTCGTAATCGGCGTTTTCGCGGATGTCGCCGTGAGACCGCGCCTCGGCGATGCGGTCCTCCATCTCCCGCCGGCCCGCGGTCTTGAGATGCTCCAGCTCCTCTTTGAGCTTGGCCAGGGCGGCAGGGGTGAGAAGGGTGGGTTCGTGTTCGGACGACATGGAAAGGTGAAGAGTAGGTACCTCGTGCCTCGTACCTCGTAACCCGACTGCGCTCCCCTCGCGGTACGGGGTACGGGCCAGCGGCCCCCCCGTTGCGGTCGGGGTCCTCCCCATTCGGGACCAAAGTCCCTAGTGGGAGCCAGTTGTTGAGTCGTTGACTCAACAACATGAGATTGAGCTTCTCACGAAGGACCGAGCTGGCACTCGCATCACTGCGTGAGCTGGCCGAAGCCCCCGGGAACCGTCTCAGCAGGACCGAGCTGGCGGAGAAGGTCGGCGCCACCCCCGGGTTCATCGCCCAGGTGATGCCGTTCCTCGTCGCCGCCGGGTGGGTCCGGTCGGAGCGGGGACCCGGTGGCGGCTACGTCCTCACCCCCGAGGCATTCGGGGCCCGGGTCATCGACGTCTACGAGCTGATGGAGGGGCGTGCCGCCTACGGGCGCTGCGTCCTGCGCGACGGCCCCTGTCCCGAGTCCAGCTGCGAGGTGCATGCGGTGTGGGCGGAGGCGCGACAGGTCCTGATCGACGGTCTGCAAGACATGCGAGTACTGCAAGGAGAAATGTCATGACCAGCCTGATGGAACGGCGCGAGGTCCAGGAAGTGCCTCGCCACCCCCACTACACGCTGGGCACGATGGTGGCGCTGGGGGTGATCGGGACACTGGTCGCCGTCGGAATCGCCATCGCGGCCCTGACCATCACGGCGTCCCGCAACTCGGTGGACGACCGGCTGGTGGAGGAGCGTGTCAACGAGTATCTGGAAGGCCTGCCCACCGGCCCCGCCGTGGCAGGCGACGTGGTGCCGGAGCTGACTCCGAAGAGCCAGCTGCAGCCGGCCCCGGCGAGCGAAGTCAACGTCGCCGTGGCACCGAACGTCCCGCCCCCCTCGGGGAGGACGACGCAGGCCATCGTCGACGTCGAGTTCGAGGTGGTGGAGGGCGTCTCCACCATCGACCCGGCGACGGGGACCAAGACCGAGACCTGGGGCTACCGCCTCGTCGACGGCGAGGACAACGCCATCGTCGTCGGGACGCCCGGCCCGATCATCAGGGCCCGTGTCGGCGACGTCGTCCGGTTCACCATCACCAACCCCGCCGGCAACCACAACCCGCACAACGTGGACTTCCACGCCGTGACGGGCCCAGGCGGCGGCGCCGAGGCCACCACGGTGGCACCGGGTGAGACCAAGACCATCGAGGCCCGTCTCCTCTACCCGGGCTTCTTCATGTACCACTGCGCCTACGGCGACATCCCCGCCCACATCGCCCATGGCATGTTCGGCGGGATCCTGGTGGATCCGGAGACTCCGCTCCCCGAGGTCGATCACGAGTGGTACATCACCCAGTCCGAGTACTACACGACCGGGGAGAAGGGGACGGAGGTCGCCTTCGACCGGGCCGCGGCGACGATGGAGCACCCGTCCCACGTGGTGTTCAACGGCGCGGTGGGGGCGCTCACCGGTGACAACGCCCTGCAGATGAGCGTGGGCGAGCGAGCCCGCATCTACTTCATCAACGCCGGGCTGAACCTGGACTCCAACTTCCACCCCATCGGATCGCACTGGGACAAGGTCTATCCAGAGGCCGCCTTGCTCAATGCCCCGCTGCGGGGATCGCAGACAACCCTCGTCCCAGCCGGTGGCGGGACCGTTGTGGAGATGGTCGGCTACGTCCCCATGACCGCGGTGTTGGTCGACCATGCCCTGACCCGAGCCGTGGACAAGGGCGCCATCGCCCAGGTCGTCATCTCCGGTGACGCCAACCCCGAGATCTTCGAGGGCGAGGCAGGGCACGGTGGCGGCGGGCACGACATGAACCCGCCGACGACGACCACCCCGCAGGGTGGCGCGGGTGAGACCGTGACCATCGTCAATGGCGCCTGGACGGCGCAACCGATGGATGCCCCGGACGAGTTCGCGGAGAACGAGGACCCGGCCGACTACTCGGTGAACGTCCTCACCATCGAGAAGGGCACCACCGTGACGTGGGTCAACGAGGACCCGGGCCAGATGCACACGGTGACCGCCGTGGACGGGAGCTTCGACTCCGGCTTCCTCAACACCGGCGACAGATGGAGCTTCACCTTCGACGAGGTCGGCGAGTTCGAGTACTTCTGCATGCCCCACCCGTGGATGCGGGCCAAGGTGGTGGTCGTCGAGGGCTGAGTCTTTCCCTCTCCTCCCGCACGCAGGCGAGGCTATCGACCCGAGGTCGATAGCCTCGCCTCACTCATGGACCCGTCGCAGAGGCTCACCGACATCGCCGAGGCCTTGTCCATCCCCCGGGCCCGGCGCCACATCTTCCTGTGCGCCGACCAGACCAACCCCAAGTGCGCCCCGCGTGAGGAGACGCACGAGCTCTGGGTCCATCTCAAGTCCCGCCTCAAGCAGCTGGGCGTGACCTCGGCTCCACCGTCGTGGCAGGGGACCGAGGACCACGAGGAGGTGGAGCCGGGCACCGGCTCGGTGCTCCGATCCAAGGTGGACTGTCTCCGCATCTGCGAGCAGGGTTGCATCGCGGTGGTCTACCCCGAGGGCACCTGGTACGCCGGTCTCGACAGGGAGAAGCTGGACCGGATCATCGACGAGCACCTGGTCGGCGGGGTGCCCGTGGAGGACCTGATCTTCGCCAGGGGCGAGCTGCGATGAAATGGCTCCGCCGGGCCTTCTGGGCCCTGCTCGCCTGGAGGCTGTTCGCACCGCCCTACCAGCCCGCATTCCGACCCCCGCAGGAGCATCCGTGGCGGCTGGAGGGTCGCACCGTGTTCATCGGCGACCAGGAGTTCCTGGTCCGCGAGGCCGGCCCGGCGGATGCCGCTCCGGTGGTCCTGATCCACGGTCTCGGCGGGTCGTCCCTCGGCGAGTGGTACCGGATCGGCCCCAAGCTGGCGGAGAACCGCCGCGTCATCCTGGTCGATCACCGCAGCCACGGGCTTTCGCCACTCGCCACCGCCCGATACGAGGTCGAGGACGTGGCCGACGAGATCGCCGCCATCCTGACGCGGATCGGCGTCGGAGCGGCCGACGTCGTCGGGTACTCGATGGGTGGCGCAATCGCCCAGGCCCTGGCCGTGCGGCACCCGGGGCTGGTCAGGCGTCTCGTCCTCATCGCCACGTTCGCCGCCTTCCCGGCACGACGTCGCCGCGCCCTGGTCGCGGGCGCCCTGGTCACCCGTGCCTGGGAGCGTCTCACCGGTCTGGGCACGCCCGAGGTACGGACGGAGTACCTGCTCCGGGTCGGGGCGGTCGAGTACAGGCACGCCCGATGGCTGTGGCAGGAGACCCATCGCCGCCACCCCGAGGCGGGCGCCCAGGCGACGCTGGCCACGGTCAGGTTCACTTCGACCGACTGGGTGGGGAGGCTGGACGTCCCCACCCTCGTCGTGGTCCCCACGCGGGACATGCTGGTGCCGGCCCAGTGGCAGCTGGAGATGGCCTCGTTGATCCCGGGAGCCAAGACCGTGGAGATCGAGGGCGCCCACCACGAGGTGGTGTGGACGCACCCCGACGAGATCCTCGCCGAGCTCGAGGCCTTCCTGGGCTAGGGCCCGAGCGTCAGCGTGGCCCGGGCGGCGCGCTCGATGTCGTCCGCCTCCCACAGCATCGGCGCCTGGATCCCCTCCACCCACGGCTCGATCATGTCGTCATAGTGGACGTGGAAGGCGTGACCCGACTGCCCCGTGGAGTGCATGACGCTGGAGCGTGACGGCTCCTGGATGTCGATCACCATCCGGAAGGACGGGATCCAGTCGACCTCGTAGCCCACGGCGGCGTTCCAGCCCACGGCGTTCACCAGGGTGGACGACCCGCCCACCCGCCGTGGGGCGGTCCGGTTGAACAGCCACTCGATCGGGCCGATCCCCGATTGCCCGAGCGACTGGTTGCGGAACCGGGCGACGTGGAGTCTGCCCCATGACCACGAGCCCGGGTTGTCGCCCATGCGGGCGGTCAGCTCCGACGAAGCCTCGCTCATGGCGCGGATGAGGATGTCGTCCCTCGTCTCCACCCCTTCCGTGGTGGTGTCGTCCCACCACGGGTTGTCGGGCTCGTTCATCAGGCTGCTCACCGCCAGCATCCATCGATCTTCGCCATCGGGGAGACGGTCCTCCCCGAGCTCGTCGCCGAAACCCTCCAGGAGGAGATGGCGCCAGGTGGCCATCCACGCCGCGGCCCCGGCCGAGTCGCCCGTGGCGCTGAACGGAGCGCTGGACGTGGCCCAGTTGCGCAGCAGCTCCTGGATGCGGAGGACTCCGGGCTCGCTGGAGCCCACCTGTAGGAGGAGCGGGACCATCTCGGCGGCGAATGTGTCGAACGTGTCCATCTGGAGGCGACGCATGTCCTCGACGTCGAGCGCCCCGGCCGACTCCAACATGGTGATGATCCGGGCGGCCCTCAGCCCCCGGTTGCCGCTGAGGCCGAAGTGGATGTTGCCGGTGCCCGGTCGGGTGACGGGGTTGTTGGCGGTGACGATCATCCCGGAGGCGGGGTTGAACAGCGTGGGAAGCTGGTCCAGGGGCACCACGCCGACCCAGTCGTACTCGGTGGTCCATCCCGGGACGGGCACCGAGCCGTCTCCGGAGGCGCGGATGGGCACCCGTCCGGTGGCGTGATAGGCGATGTCGCCACTGGTGTCCGCGTAGATCACGTTCTGGGCGGCGATGTCCCAGAGAGCGATGGCGTCCTGGAACTCGCCGTAGCCACGGGCGCGTCCGATGCCCAGGATCGCCTCGAAGATCGTCGACGGCTTCAGCGACTCCCAAGCCAGTGCGACCACGTAGTCCTCGGGGACCTCGACCACCGTGGAGCCGTCGAAGGCCTGATCGTGGATCAGGGTCCCCGACACGACCGGGCCGTGCCGGGTGGACCGGACTTCGAATTCGACGTCCTCGCCACCGGCGACCCGGATCGTCTCGGTCCTGGTCTCGAAGTCGACCCACTGGCCCTCGACCTCGTACTGGTCGGGGTCCTCCGGGTTGACCCGCTCCACGAACAGGTCCTGGGTGTCCACCATCTCGGTGGTGACGCCCCAGGCGTGATGGCCGTTGTGGCCCACGACCACACCCGGTGCACCGGGGAAGGAGAGACCGGTCGCCGAGTAGGAACACTCGGGATAGCGCATCGAGCAGTGCAATCCGTTGACGAACCAGATGGCCGGCATCTGGGGGGCGAGGTGGGTGTCGTTGGCGAGTATCGGGCCGCCCGTGGCGGTGCGGGTCCCGTCCACCACCCAGCTGTTGGAGCCGATCCCCGCAAAACCACCACCGGTGATGGCGTGGAGGGCGCGAGCGTTCCTCGCCGCCCGGTCGAGCATCGGCATCGATCCGGCGGGGATCGCCGCGTCGCTCGGCGGGCCCGAGGCGGGACCTTCCGATTCCACGATCACCGGCTGGTCGTCGGGGTAGGGGGGCATGATCTCCTCGAGACGCTCGCGCGGGATGACTGCGGAGAGTTGCGCCCGCAGCACCTCGTCGTGGAGGTTGCCGGAGAGGTCCCAGGACATCAGCTTCGCCCACGTCAAGGTGTGGATGGGCTCCCACGGCTCGATCTCGTAATCCGGGTTCTGGAGGCCGAGCACTGCGTACTCCAGGCTCAGCTCCGGCTCGGAACGGGTGGATACGTATGCGTTGACGCCGTCGGCGTACGCCTGGAGCAACTGACGATGCTCGGCGGGCATCAGTTCCAGCTCCTGTCGGGCGATGTCGGCGAACCCGAGGGAGCGGAGGAACATGTCGGTCTCCACCTGGCTCTCGCCGAACATCTCGGAGAGTCGTCCCGAGCCGATGTGCCGCCAGAAGTCCATCTGCCAGAAGCGCTCCTGGGCATGGACGAACCCCTGGGCGAAGAAGAGGTCGTGGTCGGACGTCGCCTCGATGTACGGGATGCCCCAACGGTCGCGGTGGACGGTGACGACGTCGTTGAGGCCTTCGACCCGGATCTCCCCGTCGACCTGGGGGAACGACCGGCGGATCGTCCACAGCAGGTAGCCCGCCCCGGCCAGAAGCAGCACGAGGATGAAGATCAGGATCCGTCGTAGCCACCGCATCGCTGCCAGCGTATCTCGCCGGGGGCTACTTCCCCCGCCGGGTTAACGTCGCGCCCGAGATGTCAACACCAGCGGCTTCGGAGCGTCGCGCCGTCCCCGATCCCGTCCGGGAGAGGCGCTCCCGATTCCGGGCGCACGTCGCCCTGGCCAAGCCGCGGATAATCGAGTTGCTCCTGATCACGACCGTCCCGTCGATGGCGCTGGCGGCCCGCGGGTGGCCCGACACCTGGCTGGTCCTGGCGACTCTGATAGGTGGAACCGCATCCGCGGCGGGCGCCAACACCCTGAACAGCTACCTGGACCGGGACATCGACGAAGTGATGCGCCGCACGCGGCGGCGACCGCTCGCCACCCATGTGGTGCCCCCGGCGCATGCGCTCATCCAGGGGTGCGCCCTGGGCGTCATCGGATTCGTGGTGCTCGGGCTGACCAGCAACTGGCTGGCGGCCTCCATATCCACCGCGGCGCTCCTGTTCTACGTCTTCGTCTACACCCTGGCCCTCAAGCGCCGCTCTCCGCAGAACATCGTCATCGGTGGCGCCGCCGGCGCGGCGCCGGTGCTCGTCGGATGGGCGGCGGTGACCGGCATGCTCGAGCCGGCGGCGTGGGTGTTGTTCTTCGTCGTCTTCTACTGGACGCCGCCCCACTTCTGGGCCCTGGCCCTTCGTTACAGGGACGACTACGAGAAAGCGGGGGTGCCGATGCTGCCCGTGGTGGCAGGGGTGGAGGCGACCACACGTCGCATGCTCCTCTACACGGCGCTGGTCGTGGCCGTGTCCCTCCTCCTGGTCCCGCTGGCGAACATGGGGTGGGTGTATCTGGGGGGTGCGCTGGTGCTGGGCGCGTGGTTCCTCTGGGACACCTGGCGGGCCCACCGCGAGCCTTCGCGGGCGATGAGCCTCTTCATGACGTCCAACTACTACCTGGCGGCGCTGTTCGCCGCGGTCCTCCTCGACACCGTCATATGAGGTCTCCGATCGTCCTCCAGGGCGGAGCCGCACCCGCCCGGGCCGTGACTTGGTCGGCCGAGAGGTTTCTCCGTATGATGCCGTTCCGATGGCCAAATCCGGTCGTTTGACTCGCGTCCTCGCACTCCTGGGTCTCGCCCTCACCCTCGGGGCGTGCTCGCTCGTCGAGATCGAGGACGCCGTTCTCACCTCGTGGAAGCCGGCCGGGCCCAACGCCGAGCGGATCGACCAGCTGTTCTGGATGGTCTTCGGGATCGCCACGTTCGTCTTCTTCTTCGTGGTGCTGGCGCTCATCGTGGTGGTGCTCCGGTTCCGCGACCGCGACGGCGCCAGGGAGCCGAAACAGCTCCACGGGAACGCCAAGATCGAAGTCGTCTGGACCATCATCCCGGCACTGATCCTGGCCATCGTGGCCGTCCCCAGCGTGAAGGGCGTCTTCGACCTCACCGGGTGCGATCCGGAGTCGATGCGTGTCGAGCTGATCGGCCATCAGTGGTGGTTCGAGGTCCGCTACCCGGACTTCGACCCGGCCATCGAGACCGCCAACGTCGTGGTGATCCCCGCCGGTGAGGAGGCCTGTCTGGAGATGACCTCTGCGGACGTCATCCACAACTTCTGGGCCCCGGCCCTCCACGGCAAGCGCTACCTGGTCCCCGGGCAGACGACCGAGCTCCGGCTGGAGTCCTACGAGCCTGGCGAGTTCTGGGCACATTGCGCCGAGTTCTGTGGCCTCTCCCACTCCCTGATGCGGGCCCGGGTCCTCGCCCTCTCCGAGCCCGACTTCGAGCAATGGGTGGCGGAGCAGCAGCAGCTCGCAGTGCTACCCGAGGAGGGGACGCCTGCCTTCGATGGCTACCAGGTGTTCCTCAACCGCGGGTGCACCCAGTGCCACTCGTACCGGGTGGATGGCGAGGGTGGCAACGTGCTCGACCCCGATGCGTTCAACGGGCCCGACCTGACCCACTTCGCCTCCCGCAGCGTGTTCGCCGGCGCCACGCTCCCGGAGTTCGGCGAGAGCCGGGAGGAGGCCCTGGCTCGATGGCTCGCCGACCCGCCTTCGGTCAAGCCCGGCAGCTACATGCCCGACCTGGGTCTCACCGCCCAGGAGATCGATGATCTGATCGCGTTCCTGGAGGGGAGCCGATGACAGCAACAGCAGAACGTCCGGCCACTTCGATCTTCCGCAGACCGCGATCCAAGACCGGCCTGTGGTCGTGGATCACCACCGTCGACCACAAGCGGATCGGGATCATGTACGGCTACGCCGCCTTCACCTTCTTCATCATCGGCGGTCTGGAGGCTCTCTTGCTCCGCGTCCAGCTCTCGCAGGCCAACTCGGAGTTCCTCACCGCCGGCGCCTACAACGCGCTGTTCACGATGCACGGCACGACGATGATCTTCCTCTTCGTCATGCCGGCCTCGGCGGCCTTCATGAACTATCTGCTGCCGCTGCTGATCGGGGCGAGGGACGTGGCGTTCCCGAGGCTGAACGCGCTGTCGTGGTGGGTCTTCTTCTTCGGGGCGATCTTCCTGTACTCCACGTTCTTCTTCGGCACGTCGCTACCGCCTGCGGGCGTCGAGGGGATCTCGGGCAACCTGCCCCCCGGTGGCGGCCCGGGCACCTTCAACTGGCTCGCCCACTCGCCGGACGGCGGCTGGTTCGGCTACCAACCCAACGCCGGGCCGTTCTACTCGCCCGGCACGGCCATGGACTACTGGGCGGGCGGTCTCCAGATCATCGGACTGTCCTCCCTGGTGTCGGCGGTCAACTTCATCGTCACCGTCTTCAACATGAGGGCGAAGGGGATGCGGCTCATGCGGATGCCGGTCTTCGCCTGGATGACCACCGTCACCGCGTTCCTCCTCCTGTTCTCCCTGCCGATCATCGCCGTGGCCCTGTTCATGGTCACCATCGACCGGCAGTTCGGGTCGCTCTTCTTCGCCGCCAACGCAGGTGGTGACCCGATCCTCTGGCAGCACCTGTTCTGGTTGTTCGGCCACCCGGAGGTCTACATCCTGATCCTGCCCGCGATGGGCATCGTCTCCGAGGTGTTCCCGGTGTTCTCGCGCAAGCCGTTGTTCGGATATTCGGCCGTGGTGTTCGCCGGTGCCGCCATCGCCTTCCTCGGGTTCGGCGTGTGGGCCCATCACATGTTCTCCTCGGGGATCACACCGGTGGCCCAGGCGGCCTTCGGTCTCGCCACCATGACCATCGCCATCCCCACCGGGATCAAGATCTTCAACTGGCTGGGGACGTTGTGGGGCGGCCGCCTACGCCTGACCACGCCGATGCTGTTCGCCATGGGCTTCATCGCCATGTTCACCATCGGTGGCCTTTCGGGTGTCACCCACTCGATCGTGCCCTCCGACTGGCAGCAGACCGACACCTACTACATCGTGGCCCACTTCCACTACGTGATCTTCGGTGGCGCCGTCTTCGGCCTGTTCGCCGGGCTCTACTACTGGTTCCCCAAGTACTCCGGCCGGATGCTCAGCGACCGGCTGGGCAAGTGGCACTTCTGGCTCCAGTTCATCGGCTTCAACCTGACGTTCGGCCCGATGCACTGGCTCGGCCTCCAGGGGATGGTCCGCCGCACCTGGAAGTACGCGCCGGAGATGGGCCTGGACGGCTGGAACCAGGCGGTGACCGCGGGGGCGGCGATCATCGCCATCTCGATCCTCGTCTTCATCGTCAACTGGATGACCAGCCGACGGCGCGGCGCCATCGCAGGGATGGACCCCTGGGACGCCCGGACGATCGAGTGGATGACGCCCAACCCGACGCCGGAGCACAACTTCAGCGAGCCGCCCACCGTGACGAGGCTGGACCACTTCTGGCACGTCAAGTACGACGAGGACGAGGAGGGCCGCCCGGTGCGTCGGCCGGAGGCGGACGAGCTGCTCGATCATCTCGACGAGGTGGGGCGCAACCCGCGCACGCCCATCCACCTGCCGAGCCACAGCTACTTCCCGTTCCTGGTCGGCCTGGGGATCCCGGTCATCTTCTACGGGATCATCTATCACACCAGCATCGTGGGCAAGGCCCTGATCGTGGTCGGCGCCCTCATCGTGCTGGCGTCGGGCATCGGCTGGGGCATCGAGCCGGTGGACGAGCCCCACCATGGGGATCACGAGGACCACGTGGAGGAGCACGACGAGGTCGTGGAGGAGGAAGGCGAGGCGGAGGTATGACCGACGTCGCCCATGTCGCCGAGCCGGCTCACGACGAGCACGAGGCAACCGGCATCCCCACGCTCAAGCTGGGGATGTGGGTCTTCCTCAGCTCCGAGTTCCTCTTCTTCGGCGCCCTCATCTCCAATTACCTGCTCTACTCGAACCGGGCCGGGTTCCCGGGGCCGTACCCGTCGGAGGTCTACGACATCCCGTTCACCTCGGTGAGCTCCTTCGTGCTGCTGATGAGCTCGCTGACGATGGTGCTGGCCCACAACGCCATGTCCCGGAACGACCAGAACGGGACGCGCACGTGGCTGTTCGCCACCGCCGCGCTGGGCTCGGTCTTCCTCGGCGGCCAGGTCTTCGAGTTCACCGAGTTCATCGTGAACCAGGGGATGAAGCTGACCACCAACCCGGCGGCGTCGGCGTTCTACGTGCTCACCGGGTTCCACGGGATCCACGTGGCCATCGGTGTGCTCATGCTGCTGTCACTGTGGGGCGTCTCCCATCGGCGGGGCCTGAGCGACAAGGGTGGCCTCAACGTGGAGATGGTCGGTCTCTACTGGCACTTCGTCGACATCATCTGGATCGTGATCTTCACGGTCGTCTACCTGATCTCGGTTCCCCCGGCATGAGCGAAGAGCACCGACACCCGACACCCGCCCAGTACTGGAAGATCGCCGGGATCCTGGCGCTGATCACCGCCATCGAGGTCGCCCTGTTCTACATCGACCGCCAGCTGGAGTTGGGCATCCTCAACAACATGATGCTCATCGTCCTCTCGGCGATGAAGTTCGTCGTCGTGGTCGGCTGGTACATGCACCTGCGGTTCGAGAAGAGCCTCGTCAGCCGTTTCTTCGCCGCCGGGTTCGGCCTCGCCATCGGGGTCTACCTGGTGGTGCTGGCCGCGCTGGGCGTCGTGGCCATTCGCGGAGGATGACGTCTCCGGAGGAATCCCGGCGCCCTGGTAGAAACCGGGAATGACGCCCACACCGACCGGCAGGTTCTTCCTCCCCGGCCCGACCGAGGTTCACGAGGACGTCCTGGCGGCCCAGACCAGGCCCATGATCGGGCATCGCGGGGCGGCCATCCGAACCCTGATGGCCAATATCGCCGACGGCCTCGCCGAGGTGTTCCAGACCTCCCGGCCGGTGATCGTGTCCACTTCCTCCGCCTCCGGTCTCATGGAGGCGGCAATCCGCAATGGTGTCGGATCCGGGCCCGTCCTCGCGCTGGTCAATGGCGCGTTCTCCGGCCGCTTCGCCGCCATCGCCAGGGCATGCGGCAAGGAGGTCGTGGTCTGGGAGGTGGATTGGGGCTCGGCCCATCCCGTCGACGAGCTCGCCCGGCGGCTGGCCGACCGGCGCTACGACGCGGTGACGCTGTCGCACTCGGAGACCTCGACGGGTGCGCTCCAGGAGCTGGAGGCGATCGCCTCGGTGGTGGCGGAGCATCCGGACACCCTGCTGCTGGTCGATTCGGTGACGGGTGTCGGTGGCGTCGAGACCCGGCCGGACGACTGGGGGATCGATTTCGTCCTCACCGGCTCGCAGAAGGCCCTGGCGCTGCCTCCGGGCATCTCCTTCGGAGTCGCCTCGGATGCCATGATGGAGCGGGCCGCCACCGTCCCGGACCGTGGCTGGTACTTCGACCTGGTGATGCTGGCGGAGGGCCTGGGGAAGAATCAGACCCCGGCGACGCCGGCGATATCCCTTCTCTACGCCTTGGAGCGCCAGTTGGAGCGGATCCTCGACGAGGGGATCGAGGCGCGCTGGAAGCGGCACCACGACATGCAGGCCCGCGTCCTGGATTGGGTCGACCAAAAGGGTCTCGGTGTCCTCGCCGACGAGGGCCACCGGTCCCCGACGGTGACCTGCATCGTCCATCCGGCGCCAGACCGTGTCGTCACCGCCATGGCGGAGCGGGGCTGGGTCCTCGGTGCCGGCTACGGCAGGGTGAGCGACCGGACCTTCCGGATCGGCCACATGGGAGACCACACGGTCGAGGAGGTCGACGCCCTCCTGGCCGAACTGGAGGAAGTGATCTGATGGACCACCGGGTGGTGGCCGCCGACGGCGTGGCGGTGGACTCCCTGGTCGCGTTGGTCGAAGACCCCCGTTTCGAGGTGGTGGAGGCAAGGGGCGCCGACGTCCGTCCGGCACTGGGCGGTGCGAGCGGGCTCATCGTCCGCAGCGCCACCAAGGTCGACGCCGCCCTCCTCGATCATGCGGACGACCTGCGGGTCGTGGCGCGCGCCGGGGTGGGTGTGGACAACATCGACGTCGAGGAGGCGTCCCGGCGCGGCGTCGCCGTCTTCAACACGCCCACGGCCAACACCCTGGCGGCCGCGGAGATGACCATGGCGCTGATCCTCGCCGTGATGCGCAGGATCCCGGCGGCCGACGCCTCCATTCGCCGGGGCGAGTGGGATCGGCCGGCGTTCCAGGGGGTCGAATGCCATGGGAAGACCCTGGGTCTGGTCGGCGCCGGGAGGATCGGACGCGAGGTGGCGGCGAGGGCCCGTGCGTTCGGGATGTCGGTGCTGGGATGTGACCCATATCTGACCGATGCGGGTGAAATCGAGCTGTGCTCGATAGACCGGGTCCTCGGGGAGGCGGACGTGGTGTCGTTGCACGTCCCCCTCAACGACGAGACCAGGCATCTCATCGACACCTCCGCCCTGGGGAAGATGAAGCGGGGGGCGTTCCTGGTCAACGTCTCCAGGGGAGGCGTGATCGACGAGGCGGCCCTGGTCGAGGCCTTGGAATCCGGCCAACTCGCCGGCGCAGCCCTGGACGTGTACGAGGAGGAGCCGCTCCCGGAGAGCAGCCCGCTGCTGGATGCGCCGAACCTCGTGCTGACCCCGCACCTCGGTGCCTCGACCGCCGAGGCACAGCGACGGGTGGCGATCGAGGCCGCGGAAGCGGTGCATCGCGTTCTCGTCGAGGGCGACTACACGGGTGCGGTCAACGAGAGCCGGATCTAGAGAACGCTGACGACGGCGGCGGTCTCCGTGGTGCCCGCCTCCTCGTGCTGCCCGTTGTCGCGGAAGACGAGCACGGCGATCACCAGGAGCAGAACCGTCCCGATGCCGATCACGGCCACCATCAGCTCGCCGAAGGTGATCCTGACGTGGGGCCGGTTCCCCGACAGCGCGGCAAAGCCGAGGATGCCGCCGGCCGTGATCACCGCCACCGCGGCGGCGCCGTTGGCCGTGAGGTGGTTGGACTGGATGAGGATGTAGGCGAACGGGAGCACCAGGAAGAGGAGCAGGAGGAACCCCGTGAGGGGCACACTCAGGGTGGCTCCGAGACGCTTCCGGACGTCCTCGACCTCGGCCGCCTCCTCCTCGGCGACGGCGACGGGCGTCCCGAGCAGCTGCGGCAAGGCGGCCGTCAGGGCACCCAGCACGGCGCCACCGATCACCATCACGATCACGGTCCCCAACACGGGCAGGTGGACGAAGGCGCCGTCCTCGCCCACGGGCGTGGCGAGGGCGCCTGTCAGGACCCCCCCGGCGGCCAGCCCCAGGACCAGGCCGAGGCCCGCTCCGAGCCATGCGGTCGTCGAGCGTCGACCGGACAGCTCCATCGCCGGGTCGCGCCATGAGGTGGCGGCCCGGGAGAAGGAGGCGACGATGGCGCCGAACACCACGGACACCGCGGCGATGGCGATGAGCACGGTGTCGGGTGAGACCTCCACGGCGACCGCAGCCCCCTCGGCGGGGATGACGGCGGCGGGCGCCCAGGTCATCGTGGCGACGAGGAACCCGACGATGCCCAGTGCGGCGCCCACCCAGGATCCGATGCGCACGGCGGTGCCGACCCGTGTGGCCATCGGGACCGGCTCCAGGTCCGGCTCCACTTCCTCGATCTCCATCACCGCAACCGGTGGAGCCTCGAAAGCCGGCATGGCCACCGGCTCGGGCTCGGGCGCGGGTGCCGGTGCGGCGGCGGGCTCGGCCTCCGAGGGTGCCTCGACGGTGTCGACGGGTGCGGTCGGGGCGGCGGAGGGCGCCGGTGCGCCTCCGGCCCAGGCGGTGAGGATCTCGTCGACGGACACTCCCGTGGCGGCGGCTCGTGCCGCCGCGGATCTCCTCACCAGGGGAGCCGGGGTTCCAAGGGCCGCCGCGGCGGCCTCGAGCAGGTCGCTCATCGCCGGGTCACTTTAGCCCCCCGCGCGCCGTGGTCCTTCCCGGAGGATCGTCCGGGAAGGACCACTTGGTGGAACCGGGGTTAGGGGAGTGCCGGGTGCTCGACGGTGACTTCGCCGGCGGCGACGGGCACCGGCTCACCTTCGGCGGTGGTGACCGAGACGATCTCGAATCGGACCCAGAACGTGCCGCTGTTCTTCTTCAGGTCGAGTTCCATGGACTCCAGGTCGAAACGACCGCCGGCGGGGACGACGACCGTGAAGGTCTCGACCTCGTTCTTCTCGTCCTTCCCGTTGTGCTTGACCGGGACGATCTCGATCTCGAAGACCAGGTCCTCACTCCCGGTGTTGACCAGGGGAAGCGTGGCGGTCCACATGTACTGGTTCTTCTTCTCCTGCCATATCTCGGTGGTGGGCTCACCCAGCTCCCACTCGGGTTCGGCGGCCGGGGTGTCCCCGGGATCACCGCTCCCGCCGTTGCCGGGGTCGCCACCGTTGTCGGGGTCGCCACCGTTGCCGGGGTCGCCACCGTTGCCGGGGTCGCCACCGTTGCCGGGGTTGCCACCGTTGCCGGGGTCGCCACCGTTGCCGGGGTTGCCCGTGTCACCGGGATCGCCCGGGTCGCCGGGATCGCCTGGGTCGCCCTGCTCGTCGGACGGCAACCCGGACACGGAGCCGCCACCGTCTTCCAGGGCTTCGGCGACGGTGGTGACGGTCTTCTCGGTGTTGCGACCGACCATGCCGACGGCGGGGACGGAGATCGCTGCTACGAAAACGATGAGAAGGGCGTACTCGACCATCGAGGCGCCACGTTCCCTGGCGATGTTCGAAGTCATCATGACGCGAATTTCGACACCCCGGGAACCCGGGCGCATGGGTCCGCAGGCCCGACCTCACCCTGGGCCGACAGGCCCAAGAAGCCCGTGTTCGCAGGGCTTTTCAGCTGTCGAGGCCGTGGAGGGTGTCGGTGATGAGATGGTCCACGACGGCCATCAGGGCCTCCCTCTCGTCGGCGCCATCGGTCACTGCGCGCTCATAGGTGGCGAGTTGGCGGTGGGCGCTGGTGCCATCGGAGACGATGTCGCGGGCGTGCTCCACCTCGCTGGTCACGCCCAGCTCGGCGGCGTCCTCGGCGACGAGATCGATCAGCTCCTCGACCAGGTCGGCGAAGGGGACCAGCTCGCCCCGTCCGAAGTCCATGAGCTCGCCGTCGACGCCATATCGCTGCGCCCGCCAGATGTTCTCGTCGATGAGCGCCGGCTGGTAGCTGCGCCAGCGCTGGTTTCTACGGCGCAACCCGTACATGAACGAGAGCAGGGACTGATACAGGGCGGCCACGGTCATGGCGTCGTCGAGCCGGGTGCACACGTCGGAGACCCGCATCTCCAGGGTCGGGTAGCGGCCCGATGGTCGGATGTGCCACCACAGCTTGGTGGAGTCCTCGATGAGCCCGGCGCCGACGAGGAGGTCGAGATAGCGCTGGTACTCGCCCCAGGAGACGAACTCGTCGGGGAGGCCGGTACGGGGGAGGTTCTGGAAGATGACCAGCCGGTAGGCGAGGAGACCGGTGGGGCGGCCGTCCCAGAACGGCGAAGACGTGCTCAGTGCCAGGAGGTGCGGGAGCATGTACTTGACCTGGTTCATCAGGTCGATGCGGAGGTGGTCGTCCTCGATGCCGACATGGACGTGCATGCCGCAGATGACGAGTTGCCGGGCGACCTGGCCCATGTCGGTGGCCAGCTTGAGGTAGCGCGGGTGCTCGGTGGTCTCCTGGGCCGCCCAGTTGGCGAACGGGTGTGTCGACGCCGCGATGATGGCGGCGCCGTGCTCGCTCACCACCGAGGCGAGCTCTCGTCGCAGCGCGGCCAGGTCGGCCCTGGCGTCGGAGACCTTCTCGGAGATCTTGGTGCCCACCTCGATCTGGGCCTTGAGGAACTCGGGTGTCACCTGCGGGCCGAGTACGTCTCGCAGGGCGTCCCACATCCCCGGCGGCGGGCTGGTGACCAGGTCGCGGGTCTCGCGGTCGACCACCAGGTACTCCTCTTCGATCCCGATGGTGAAGCTCGGCCGCTCCATGGCGGGGAAACCTAGACGCGGGACTCCAGTACCAGCCGTCTCAGACGGGAGCATTCCTCCCGGGCCCAGCAGCCGGGGTCGTGATCGTTGACCAGGCCCATCGACTGCATGAAGGCGTACACCGTGGTCGGCCCCACGAAGGTCCAACCTCGTCGCTTCAGGTCCTTGGAGAGCGCCGTCGAGGTCTCGGTGAAGGCGACCTCTGCGGTCGGGATCGGGTCCTCCCCGTCGGCCCAGTCCCAGAAGTAGGAGGAGAGGGAGCCGAACTCGTCGATGACCTCGAGGGCGCGCTCGGCGTTGTTGATGGTCGACCTGATCTTCCCCTCGTGCCGGACGATCCCCGGGTCGGCGAGCAGTCGGCCCACGTCTTCCTCACCGAAGCCGGCCACCGTCTGCGGGTCGAAGCCGGCGAAGCCCGCCCGGAAGGCCTCTCTCTTGCGGAGGATGGTGATCCAGGACAGCCCGGACTGGAACCCCTCGAGGCAGATCTTCTCGAAGAGGGCCCGGTCGTCGGTGGAGGCCCGGCCCCACTCGTTGTCGTGGTACTCGAGATAGAGGTCGTCGCTGCCCACCCAGGCGCAGCGGAGCGGTTCGGACATCATGAGGGGAGGCTATTGCCTGCGTGCATCGCGATTCTCAAAACCCGGAACCACCCGGTGTGCCGTGGCGTAACGTCAACGTGGTGAGGTCCAGGGACGCCGCCGCAGGCGCCGCCGCCTCAGGTCTGGCCCTCGGGGTCTCGGAACTGGCGGCGGGGATCTTCCCTGTGCTCCCCTCGCTCGCCGAGGGTGTGGGGAACCGGGTGGTCGATGGCGTCCCCGCGCCGGTCCGTGATTTCGCCATCTCCGTGTTCGGCACCGCCGACAAGGCCGTTCTGCTCACCGGCATCGCACTGGTCACACTCGGGCTCGGCGCGCTGGTGGGGGTGGCAGCCCGACGCCGGTGGTGGGTGGCAGGTGTGGCATTCGGAGGTTTCGCCGTGCTGGCGGCCTGGGCGGCAACCGGCGATCCCGGTGTGTCGGCGACGGTGGCGGCGGTGCCGGCGATACTCGCCGCGGTCACCGGTCTGACCGTGCTGTGGTGGCTCTACGGGCGCACCGCATCGGCAACCACGACCGAGGCCGACCCGTCGCGTCGTGCGCTGATGACCGGTCTGGGAGCGGTGGCCGGTCTCGCGGTGGTGGCCATGGCCACGGGACGTGTCCTCCTGGAGCGCTCCAAGCGGATCTTCTCCGGACGGGAGGATGTGGTGCTACCTGCGGCAGCAGAGCCACTCCCGGAGCCCGGCGACGGTGCCGAATTGCAGGTGTCGGGCATCACGCCACTGTTCGTGCCCAATGACGACTTCTATCGAATCGACACGGCCCTGTTCGTGCCCAGGGTCGACATCGGCGATTGGTCCCTGGAGATCACCGGGGCGGTCTCCCGACCATACCGGCTCACCTACGCCGACATCCTCGACATGCCCATGGTGGAGCGGGACGTGACGCTCTCCTGTGTCTCCAACCGTGTCGGAGGAGGCCTGGTGGGCAATGCCCGGTGGCTGGGTGTTCCTCTGGTGGAGATCCTCGACCGGGCCGGGCCACTCCCGGACGGGGAGCAGGTCGTGGCGCGCTCCGTCGACGGGTTCACGGTGGGCTTCCCCATCGCGGCCGCGTACGACGGTCGTGACGCCCTGCTCGCGGTGGGAATGAATGGGGAGCCCCTGCCCTACGAGCACGGCTTCCCCGCCCGGCTGGTCGTCGCCGGCCTCTACGGGTACGTCTCCGCCACCAAGTGGCTGCAGACGATCGAGCTCACCGGTTGGGACGCCTTCGACGCCTACTGGATCCCACGAGGTTGGGCCAAGGAGGGGCCGGTCCACACCCAGAGCCGCATCGACACGCCTTCCCACCTGTCGAACATCGACGCCGGCCCGGTCGTCGTGGCCGGGGTGGCGTGGGCACCGTCCCGCGGGATCTCCGGTGTCGAGGTTCGTCTCGGCCAGGACTCCGACTGGGTGGAGGCCGAGATGTCCGTGCCGCTGTCGGACAGCGCCTGGGTGCAATGGAAGGCCGACTGGGACGCCGCGCCCGGTCGGCACCTGCTCACCGTCCGGGCCACCGACGGCGACGGGGTGGTCCAGGACGAGATGATTCGACCGCCTGCGCCCAGCGGCGCCACGGGCTGGCATTCCATCCGGGTCACCGTCGCCTAAGGGGAGTCGTCGGACCAGTCGATGGCCGATACCGCCCAGGCGAGCCCGGTGTCCGGATCGGCCACGGCCAGTCGCAGCTGCCACCCGGTGCCCGGGGCGCCGTCGTCGAACCAGGCCCACTCCAGACGTCGCACCGCCTCGCCCATCGCGTCCGGATCGGGCGGCCAGTCCAGGTCGCAGAGGGTCGCCACGACCCACCAGGCGCCGTACCGCCCCGCGGCGGCGCCCCTTCTGCGCCCGTGGGCGCCGGCGGAGGCGCCGGCCCATGCCATCCAGGCCAACGCGTCCCCGGCGGGTATCCGCGCCAGCCGCGCCGCAGACAAGCCCAGACCCCGGATGGCATCGACGATCCCTCCCTCCACCGTGACCGTCTGACAGCGGCCGTTGGACTCGTCGGTCCAGGCCGAGACGAGATGGGCGAGGGCATCCTCCGAATCGGGGTCGGAGACGGTCCCCACCTCCTTCGGCAGGTCGACCGGCTCGACCGCGGGGGGTGGGGGTGACTGGTCCTCGACCCGGTCGGAGTGATAGGTCGGCGTCCGGTATTCCGGCTCCCAGGGCTGGAGATGGTCGGGAAGGTCGACGATGGGGCCTGTCCCCGACTCGCCGCGGACCACGCGCTCCGCGGCGGTGGTGAGTCGTTCCGGGCCGGGAGACAGGTGCGGGGCGAGTTCCTCCCAGGTCTTGGTGGAGGCCGCCACCTCGGCCAGCGGGCCGAGGGCGAAGCGGGCCGGCCCTTCGGTCACGGCCGGTCCCGCCCAGCGGCCCGGCGCCTGGAGGGCGAGCCGGTAGCGGATGTGCTCGTCGACACCCCAGAGCTGACGACCCCTGGTCACCGCCTCCTGGCAGCGTCGACGCAGGGAGACCAGGCCCTCCCAGTCGCGGGATGCGACCATGCCGTCGACGATGCGGAGGAGCTCGTCGGTGTCCGACGACTCGATCGCCTGGACGATCCTCGTGTCGGATGACGTCACGGACCGGTCTCCACGGGCAGGTCGCGACGCGACCATTCCGAGAAGGAGCCCACATATACGTCCGGCATCCCCAGACCGGCGATCTCCATCGCCAATGCGAGGTGGCAGGCGTTGGTCCCCGACCCGCAGTAGACGACGGGCCTGTCCAGCCCTTCGAACCGCGCCGCCAGGGTCTCCGGCGGGAGGAAGCGGCCGGACTCGTCGAGGTTCCCCGGGTAGGGGCGATTGACCGCTCCGGGGATGTGCCCGGCCTTGGGGTCGACCGGCTCGACCTCGCCGCGGAACCGCTCGGGAACGCGGGCATCGACCAGGGCCCTGCCCTCCAGCTGGTGGCGGGTGACCACGCCGGTGAAGCCGTCGGGGATCGGGTACCTGGACGGGTCGGGGACGACTTCGCCGGTCTCCACCGGATGGCCGGCTCCCACCCATGCCTGGTACCCGCCATCCAGCACCCGGACCGTGTCGTGACCGATCGACCGGAGCATCCACCACATGCGGGCGGCCACCGCACCACCCGAGTCGTCATAGACCACGACCTCGTCCCCGGGGGAGAGCCCGAGACGACCCAGCGTGCCGGCGAAGACGGCGGGCTCGGGCAGCGGGTGACGCCCGTCTAGGGAGGGCGGGGCCGCAAGGTCCCGGTCGAGGTCGACGAAGACCGCTCCTGGCACGTGGCCGGCGAGATAGGAGGCGTGGCCGGCCTCCGGCTCGGCCAGGGACCACCGGATGTCGTAGACCCTGACTTCCCGGAGCCGGGTGGCGAGCTCGTCGACCGTGATCAACGGGCCCGGCATGGTCACTCTTCTTCCCCGGCGGCGTCCTCCCGGGAGATCTCGGCGGCGAGACCGCTCACCGTGGCGCCGACGGCGTCGGCGAGCGACCCGACCGCGGTGCGGAGGTGGCGCCGCACCCCGGGATCCTGGAGGGCGTTCCCGAACGTCGTCGCCACCTTGTTCCATGCCCCGGCCAGCGTGGAGAACGCATCCCTGATGTCGTCCTCCGTGGGCCCTTCGTCGTCGGCGACGCTCCGGTAGAGGTCGCGGAGCCGCCGTCCCAGCTCCCCGATCTCCTCGTTGGCGCGCCGCCAGGGATCCCCGGAGGTCGTAGCATCGTCGTGGTGCGGCTCCACCTTCTCGATGGTACCTACGAGCTGTTCCGCGCCCACTACGGGCGGCGGGACACCTTCACCGCGAGGGACGGCTCCGACCTGAAGGCGACGGTGGGGGTGATGGACTCGACGCTGGCCTTGCTCCGGGAGCCGGGCGTGACCCATCTCGCCGCCAGCTTCGACACGGTGATCGAGTCGTTCCGCAACGACATGTTCCCGGGCTACAAGTCTTCCGCCGGCATGGACCCGGAGCTTCTGGCGCAGTTTCCGACGGTGGAGCGGGCGCTGGAGGCACTCGGTGTCGTCGTTTGGCGGAACATCCAGTACGAGGCGGACGATGCCATCGGCACCGCCGCGGTGCGCTGGGTGGAGGACGTCGAGCAGGTCGTGATCTGCACGCCGGACAAGGACATGGCCCAGGTGGTGCTCGGCGACCGGATCGTCCTGTACAACCGTCGGGAGCAGAAGATCCTCGACGAGGCCGCGGTGAGGGAGAAGTTCGGCGTCGGCCCCGAGTCGATCCCCGACTACCTGGCGCTGGTTGGGGACACCGCCGACGGCATCCCCGGGATCCCGGGGTGGGGCGCGAAGACCGCCTCCACGGTGCTGGCCCGATACGGGCGGCTGGAGATGATCCCGCTCGACGCCTCGCTCTGGGAGGTCCCGGTGCGTGGCGCCGACCGGCTCATCACCTCCCTGCGGGACAACCTCGACGCCGCCTTGCTTTATCGCGACCTGGCCACCCTCCGCCTCGACGTCCCCATCGAGGAGGAGTTGACCGACCTGGAATGGAAGGGCGTGGAGCGCAGCCGGCTGGAGGAGTTCTGCGACGAGTTCGGCCTCGACCCGGACCGATTCCGGATCGACTAGTCCTGCTCCCAGACGACGTCGAAACGGCCATAACAGTCGGGGCAGTGATAGACGAGAAGGGTCCCCGGCTCGACCGGCTCGTCGTCCGGCAGGTGCGTCATCAGCCTCGCCTGCCCCAGGCATTCGACGCAGAGGATGGTATCCGGAGGCTCGTTCACTTCCCGGCCCGCCTTCCCGAGTAGCGGAGCAGGGCGGACCCGAGCAGCCCTGCGACCAGTGATCCCGCGAAGATGCCGGTCTTCGCCAGGTCGGTGGTTGCCGGATCGTCGAAAGCCAGGCCCGCGACGAACAGGGCCACCGTGAACCCGATACCGCCCACGGCCGCCAGCCCGATGACGTGCTTGCGGCCCACACCGGACGGCAGCTGCCCCAACCCGATCCGCACCGCGAGGAAGGAGAACAACGAGATGCCGATTGTCTTGCCGACGACGAGCCCGAGGGAGACACCGAGGGCGACGCGGGAGCCGAGCGACCCGAGGATGTCGACACCCCTGAAATCGACACCGGCGTTGGCGAGGGCGAACAGGGGCACGATCACGAACGAGCTCCATGGTGCGAGACGGTGTTCGAGCCGGTTGAGCGGAGGGATGGTCTCGTTGGAGATCTCCGAGAGAAGCATGATCTCGTGCTCGGCGTGCTCGATGGCCAGCTCGTCGCCGACGGCGCCGACCGGGAACTGGTCGAGGATGGCCCTGGCCCGCTCGTCGAAGTCCTTGGGCTCGTAATAGGGCCGGGCCGGCGTGAGGAACCCGAGGGCGACGCCCGTGAGCGTGGCGTGAACCCCGGACTCCAGGGCGAGGTACCAGACCACCAGGGCCGCCGGCACGTAGAAGATCATCGATCGGATTCGCACCCGTCCCGCGATCCACACGATCAAAAGGCCGCCGATCACGCCGAGGAGGTATCCCGGACGTAGCTCGCCCGTGTAGAAGATGGCGATGATCACGATGGCCATGATGTCGTCTGCGACCGCCACGGCGAGCAGGAACAGCTTCGCCGGCGGCGGCACCCGCCTGCCGAGAACGGTGACGACACCTACGGCAAAGGCGATGTCCGTTGCCACCGGGATCCCCCAGCCCGCGGCGGCGTCGGTCCCGGCGTTGAAGAGCATGAAGATCGACGCCGGGACGATCATCCCGCCGAGGGCCGCGACCACCGGCAACGTCGCGGCCTTGGGGTCACGCAGATCACCGAGCACCGATTCCCGCTTGATCTCCAGGCCGACGACGAAGAAGAAGATCGCCATCAAGCCATCGTTGACCATGTGACCGAAGGACTCCTCCAGATGGATGGGCCCGAACTGAAACTCGACGATCAGCTCTTCGAACAGGTGGAAGTAGCTGTCCGCGTAGGACGAGTTGGCCCATACCAGGGCCACCGCCGCTGCCACCAGGAGCACTATGCCTGAGCCGGCCTCGATCTGGGTGAAGCGTTTGAACGGCTGAACGAAGACCCGCGGGACGAACCGGTTCGAGTTCGCCCAGGTCGAGTGACGCTGGTCGAAGGTCATGGCGGGGACACGTTATTACCGCAGCATCTGGCCCACGGAACCGAGATCCTGGCAAGCCTGCACCACGCGGGCGGCCATGTTCGCTTCGGCGGCCTTCATGTAGCTGCGCGGGTCGTAGGTCTTCTTGTCTCCGACTTCGCCGTCGACCTTGAGCACACCGTCGTAGTTCGTGAACATGTGTCCAGCGATGGGACGGGT
>DASVBU010000007.1:0-134627 GCA_036375695.1 Acidimicrobiia bacterium
TACCAATCGTTCTCGCAGTCGATGAGTCTCCTCTTGGTCACCCACCGACCTGACCAAACGGATCTCTCGGAACCTGAGATGCCTTCGGCGACGGCCCTTCGCAAGACGGGCCGCTTGTGCTTCCATCTGAGCTGTGCTCGCGTCGACAAGCATGTCGGCAACCTGCGGAGCTGACATCTCGACTGCAGCGATTACGCGACCAGGGAGAATGGCTCCCACGGCATGGCCTCTGCCGACTCAACGATGCTCCGACGCGGCGAAACCCCCGTCTGAGCAGGGTCTCAGCGATCTGGCGCGCCCGGGAGGACTCGAACCCCCAACCTCCTGATCCGTAGTCAGACGCTCTATCCAATTGAGCTACGGGCGCAATACCGGCGAGGTCGCACGAAACCGCATCGGATTCCGTGTCGGTGACCACATGTTAGTGGTGGCCGGGACCCTGTTCCCAGACGAGGGTCGTATCGTTCGGCCATGCGCCGTCCGTCGTCCTCGGTGACCCTGATCTGCTGCCTGCTCCTGGCGGCGTGCACGTCTGGTACGACCGCGTCCACCACGACCACGACCACCCGAGAGAGCACAACCACCACCAGCGAGCCCCTCTTCCAGCTCCCCGACCCCGGCGCGGCGGTGGAGCACGTCGAACTCCACGCCATCGATGACAACGAGATGGTCCTGGCGTACACAACCCGGAGCAGCGCCGGTCATCGCCTCTGGGTCTCGGTCATCGACGATGGCATGCCGTCGCAGCCGACCCGCGTGGCCGAGGGGGTAACCGACATACCGCTCGCCGAGTTCCGCCCGTCGATCGCCGTCAGCCCCCAAGGGAAGATCGCCGTCGCCTGGACCTCGCTCGACTCCGACGTCTACGTCGCCATCTCCGAGGACGGTGGTGTCACCTTTGGCGAGGCGATCCGGATGAACACCGAGCCGCGCGGCATGCAGCTCCTCCCGGCGGTCACCTATGTCGGCGAGACCCTCCACGGAGTGTGGATCGATCCTCGAGACGCACCCGAGAACGCCGAAGAGCCGGCCGACCTGTACATGTGGACCCTCGCCGGCGATCGGACCCTGGAGACCAACCTCACCGACACCCAGATCCCATCGGTGTGCGGCTGTTGCCGGCCCCACCTCGAGGCTCGGGACGGCGAGCTGTGGATCACCTTCCGCAACACGACGGCGGACGGCTATCGCGACCCCTACCAGATGACCCCCGACACCGAGCCCATCGCGGTGACACCGCCGACCTGGCAGATAGAGGCGTGCCCCATCGCGGGCCCGGTCGCCGCGAATGACCGGGTGATCTGGCTCGACGGCTCCACCGGTCACGCCCGCATCCTCGTCTCGAACGGGCCCGAGGCGGAACCCGACCTCCTCCTCGACAGCACGACCGACTTCCGCATCACCGGCGGCCCCCGTCCCGTGTCGGGCATAGACGACCTGGTGCTGATCCCCGGCACGCCGGAGTCCAGGCTGATCCGGCCCGACGGTGGCAGCGTCGACCTCTCGCTCCCGCCGTCGGCGAGCACCGCCGCAGTCCACGGCGGCGTACTGGTGGTGCTCGGAGTCGAAGGAGGTCGGTTCGACCTGGAGGTCCACGATATCGAGCAGCGCCTCGGCTCGACCGGGGCGGGTCGAGGTGGAGCCGCTTTAATGGGCTGAATGGGGTGGATGGACCGGATCCGAAGGTCGTCCGAGAGGGAGGACGACCCGGTCGAATTGCGGATCCAGAAGCGGATGCTGGTGATGGTCTCCGGTGTCGTCGCCGTGATCGGCGTGATCTGGGGGATCCTGTACACGATCTTCGACGAGCGAACCGCCGCCCTCATCCCCTTCTCCTACTCGGCCGCGGTGACGGTGAGCCTCGTCTTCTACGGCGTCACCGGCCGCTACCGGGGATTCCGCTTCGTCCAGCTTCTCCTCATCCTCTGCCTGCCCTTCGTCCTCCAGCTCGCCCTGGGCGGGTTCGTCGGCGGGAGCGCAGTCATCACCTGGGCGCTCCTGGCGCCGATCGGGGCACTCACGATGTCGGGCCGAAGGAACGCGATGTTCTGGTTCGGCGCCTACTTGCTGCTGGTGCTCGCCGCCCAGGCCATCCAACCCTCGCTGCAGGTCTCCAACGGGCTTCCGCGAGGTGTGATAACGGCGTTCTTCGTGCTCAACATCGTGGCCCCTACCGGTGTCGCCTTCTTCGCCCTCAACCATCTGGTCGAGGAGAAGGATCGGGCGTTCCAGCAGCTCGACGAGGAGCAGGAGAAGTCGGAGAGGCTCCTCCTCAACGTCCTTCCCAGGGAGATCGCCGAGGTCCTCAAGGAGGACGATCAGACCATCGCCAGGGAGTACGACAACATCTCGGTGCTGTTCGCCGACGTGGTCGGGTTCACTCCGCTGACGGAGAACCTGCCGCCGGATGCCCTCATCGAGGTGCTCAACGACATCTTCTCCCACTTCGACACACTGGTCGAGAAGTACGGGGTGGAGAAGATCCACACCAGCGGGGACTCCTACATGGTCGCCTCCGGTGTGCCCAGCGAGCGTGCAGACCACGCAGTGGCCGTCGCCCACATGGCACTCGAGATGAGCCGGTATCGATCCCCCCTCGAGCACCGGATCGGCAGGCCCCTCGAATTCCGTCTGGGTCTCAGCTCCGGCCCTGCAGTCGCAGGCGTAATCGGACGCTCCAAGTTCCAATACGACGTCTGGGGCGACACCGTGAACACGGCGAGCCGTATGGAGTCCCAGGGAGAGCCGGGCCGGATCCAGATCAGCGAGTCGACCTACGAACTGATTCGGGACCGCTTCGTCTGCGAGCACCGGGGGATCGTGGACATCAAGGGCAAGGGACCGATGAACACCTGGTGGCTGGTCGATGCCCGCTGAGCCCTAGAGGGTGAGCTCGACGTCCGGACGGCCGAGCAGCCGCTTCGCCTCCCGGATCCCGGTGGAGAACGCCCCGTCGGCGAAGCCCATGCGGGAGACAGACGTCGCCTCGCCGGCGAACAGGACCCGGCCCCCGACCGGCTCCGCCAGCGTCTCGATGTCCGCGCGGCTCGACCCCACCGGGATGTAGGAGTAGGAGCCCAGCGACCAGGGGTCGGTGCTCCAGGAGGTGACCCGCAGCTCGGTTGGCTCGCCCACGTCTCCCCAGACCCGGCGGATGTGGCCCATGAGGTGCGCCACCGCCTGTTCCGGGTGGCTCCCGGCGATGACATCGGCCGACGTGCCGAAAGCGGTTGCCACCACGGCAGGCTTCCCGATGAACCGCTCCATGGCGAGCACCACACGGAAGTCCTGCTCGGCCATCGGGTACATGTGGGGCTTGTCCGTCCCCAGGGGCCCATCGAGGCCGAGAGCCACTTTCTCGAACCTCCCGAAGCCGAGACGCCGGATCGCGTCCGTCTTGGCCCCGGGCAGAGCCGGGCCGAACCGGATCGTCCCCGCCTTGAGTACACCAAGCGGGACGGTCACGATCACGTGCGACCCCTGCTCGACCGTGGCGTCGGCCAGAAGGACCTCGACGGTGTCGGCGCCCCAGGTGATGGACTCGACAGGGCTGTTGGTCCTGATCTCCAAGCCGCCGGTGAGACCGCGGACGATCTCCCGGTAACCACCGACCGGGAAGTCGCCGATCCCCGAGCCCCCGTACAACTCGTTGCCCAAAGGGAACTCGGCGAGGGACATGTCGCTCATCGGCGCCGCCGAGTCGGCTTCGGAGAAGATGCGGACGAACACTTCCTGCCACCGGGTGGCGCCGACCTCGGCCCAGAATGACCGGGCCGCGTCCTCGACGCTGGCGTCGGGGCCCAACTCGCCCCGGTATAGCTCCACCGCCGCATAGAACCGGTCTTCGAACTCGTTGAGCGCGGAGGCCTCGATCTTGGTGACGGCCCCGTCTGTGGAATCGACGAACACGGTGTCGCCGCGGAAGTCGCCGGACACCCTCGGCACGCCAAGGGCGTCGGCGATGCGGGTCATCGGGTTGCCCACCGGGTGATGGATCCAGGCCGCGCCGAGGTCCACGGTGCCGCCGGCGAGGTCGACGGTGTGGAGACGGCCACCGACCCGGTCCCTCGCCTCCAGCACCACGCAGTCGACGCCCGCGGTGGTCAGGGCGTTGGCCGCGGCGATGCCCGCCATCCCGGCTCCAACGACCACGACCCGCCGGGGTGCGCCTTCGACACCTCCCGGGATCTCCCGATTCCCGTCGTCGAAGATCACGCCCGATCCCTCCACTCCAGCCGGGCCAGTCGCCACCCGAAGTCGAGAAGCCACAGTGCCAGCGACGCCACCGCCACCTCGCCGGCACCGACGACCAGGGCCACACCACCGGCATTGGCCGCCAGGAGCGGCAGCCACGGGTGCCCCTTGGTGCGGGCCAGGTTGCGGCCGAGCCGGGGTGGCGGGCCGGCGAGCACCGGTATCAGATAGGCGAAGGATCCGAGCAGCACCTGGCCGACACCGACCAGCGCGGCTGCCGCGGTCCAACCGGTGAACGGCATGGCGGTCTCTCCCCGCGCCAGCGACACACCGTCGACCAGCGTCCAGATGACGAGCCAGCAGACACCTATCGACACCTGGAAGTAGGGAAGCCCACCTTTCCGACCCTTGCCACGAAGACGGAACAGGATCCCACCGAGGATCAATCCCAGGGCGACACCGGCCAGGGCGACACCGATGCCCGCGGCCACCCCACCCAGTAGCGCGCCGGCCGCCATGGTGAGCGACGCGACCAGGGCCGCCCACCATGCCGCCACCGCCTCCTTGCCGGACACGGCCTTGCTGGGGACGAAGGTGGGGAGGATCGTGGGCAGGGTTCCGGCGATCGTCAGCCCGAGAAGCCCGACCAGGTTGAGACGGGCATGGGCGGTCCGGATGTCCGTGAATCGCGTGCCAGCGATGTCCGTGGCCATGACACCACCGAGCCCGACTCCGACGATGCCGGAGCCGATGGCGAGGAGGTAGAAGCGGGTGGCCAGGTCGAACCTCCGCAGCAGGCTCTTCCGGATCGCAGCCACGAGTGAGTAGGCGAGGAGCCCCAGCCCGACGACCACGGTCACCGCACCCAGGCCACCCGCCCAAAGGGTCTCGCTGGCCACGCCCCACAACACGAGCGCGACACCTGCGGCCATGATCCGACGCTGGGCGGTCGAGACGGCCGACGGTGGCGGTGGGGCGGCGGCCCAGGTGATGGTGAACATCTGGGAGGCACCAGCGATGGCGAAGAGGACGGTTCCGGCGAGGAACGAGTGCAGAGGCCCCCACCAACTGCCGCCCCGGACCAGCACCACCACCGCCCACACCACGGCGACGACACCGAACAGACCGGCGATGCGGAAAGCGGCGGAGGCGATCCGGTGCGAGACCGCGACACGTCCCTCCACCGAAGCCGACCCGCGAGCGGCGGCAGCCACAGGACTCACCTCCTCGAAACGACCCCTGACGCGGCCCCGACACCGAGGGTAGTGTCGACGGCCACGCCTACCGAAGGAGCACGGGTGATCAAGGAATTCAGGGAGTTCGCACTCAAAGGAAGCCTCCTCGACGTGGCGGTCGGCTTCGTGCTCGGCGCCGCCTTCGCCACCGTCGTCACCTCTCTCGTCGACGACGTGATCATGCCGATCGTGGCCGGCATCTTCGGCGCACCCGACTTCTCCGAGCTGGCCGTCCAGGTGGGCGAAGCCGAGATCCGGTACGGCAACTTCATCAACGCCGTCATCGCCTTCCTGTTGGTGGCTCTGGCCCTCTTCCTCTTCATCGTCAAGCCGATGAACGCCCTGCGTGCCAGATTCGCCAAGGGGGAAGTGGCTGAGGAGGAGGTTGCCCCTTCCCCCGAGGCGGCCCTCCTCGCCGAGATCCGGGACGAGCTGCGCCGCCGGCCGCTAGCGCAATAGCGCCACCATCGCCACGTTGCCCTGGGCGACGCTCTCGGCCATGACCGCCGCCATGACACGATGCAGGTCCACCGCGAGCCGCGGGTCGGACCTCTCGATCCTGGCGATCGCCCGGTCGTCGAGGCTCCACAGGACGGAAGACTCCGCCGCCGTGACGCGTGCCGATCTGCCCCCGGATCGGTAGATCGACATCTCGCCGACGATGGCACCCGGGCCGGACGAGCGGACCCGGCGATAGCCGCGGTCCGTCGGGATCTCCGTGACCAGACGACCCCGCTCCACCAGTAGCGCCCCGGTGGTGGCCTCGCCCTCACGGATCACCACCTCGCCCGCCTCCACCTCGCGGCGGTCGAGATGCGGTCGGAGACGGTTCCACACCGAAGGCCCGAACACATCCTCGAGATCGCACGAGTCGGGTGAGGTGATGTCGCCGATGACCAGGTTCTCTGCCAACTCCAGGGCGTGATCCACATCCTGTGCCACTTCCACGCCCTGGAAGTCCCCGAGCACTGCATCGAGCTCCCCTTGCAGGGAAGCGGGGACCGAGGAGACGACCAGCTTCACACCGTGGCGATCGGCCATGGCGGCCACCTTGCCGATGACCGAGACACCGGTGGCATCAGCGCCGTGGACCCGCTCCAGGTCGAGGATCACCACCTCGAGGTCGTCCCCCTCCGAGACGAGCCGGCCGACCCGTTCGACGGCGAGCTTGGCGGTCCCGAAGAACAGGAAGCCGTGGAGTTGAACCACGAGGATCCGATCCCCTCGCTCGCCCAGCACGCCGACAGCCTCCGCGGGTCGGTCGACGACGCTGCGCATCTCGAGGCCGGTTGCGTGGTGACGCACCGGGTCCATGGCGGCGTAGCGGACGGCGAAGATGATCGTGGACGCCACCAGGCCCAGCCCCACGGCGACGAGGAAGCCGAGCGTGGCCACCGCCACCGTGATCGCGGCCATGAGCAGGACCTCGGGCCCGGTCATGTGACGCCGCCGGTCGACGAACCAGTCGGTGATGAAGCCCAGACCGATGAACATGATCAGGCCGCCGATCACGGGCATGGGGAGCAGGGAGAGGAGGGGGCCGCCGATCACGATCGCCAACAGGCACATGGCGGCGACGACCACGGGAACACCCCGGTTGCGCACCCCGACCCGGTAGCCGAGGGCGGTGATACCGAGGGTGTGATACGCCGCCGGCATGGCGCTCACCCCGCCGGCGACGTTGGCGATCCCGACTGCCCGCAGCTCACGGTCGAGATCGGCGTCATGTCCCTGCAACATCTCCAGGGCGTTGACGTTGAGCAGCATGCCCAGGGTGGCGACCAGAGGCACCGTGGCCAGGCCACCCCACGCCGCACCCACCACGGACCAGTCGGCCGAGCCGAACTCGGCGAACGGCAATCCCAGACCCGTGCGGACCGACTCCATGAGCAACCCGGCAGCGCGAGCGTCCGCCATCGAGGTCCCGCTGACCCATAGAGCGACGAAGAAGACGACGGCCCCGGCCACGACGCTTCCCGGGACCAGGCTGGGTCTCGGCCACCTCCTCAGCACGAGGAGCATGCCGAGGGCGAAGACGGACCCGCCGACGAGCCCGGCCACGCCGGCGGTGCTCCAGTCGAACCCCCTGGTGATGACGTCGGCCCCGCCGACCACGAGGTGGTAGCCCGTCCCGCCCAGGAAGCCCCCGATCACGGGCAAGGGGATGAACCTGATCAGGCCACCCTGACGCAGGACGCCGATGAGCCACATGAGGGCCCCGGTGACCACCGTGGCGACCGCCACGTAGGTGACCAGTGTGGCGAAGGCCGCGCCCGCGTCCATGACCACCAGGAAAGGCGCGGCGGTGGCTGCGAGGATCGCGGTCGAGGTGTCCTGCGGGACGATGACGGCCCCGGGCATCGACGACCACCGGGAGGAGATCAGGTTGGACACCATGGCGCCGAGGAGCACGAAGGCCGCCCCTTTGGCGTACGCGGCCGGGCCCATGCCTGCGAAGAGAAGGGCGGCGAACGAAAGGGCGACGGCGACCTCCATGGTCCCCGCCACCAGACCGATCCCCGCCACCGAGCCGAGACCGGCCCTGCCGCCCGTCAGGCCCTTGTCCACGGCGGGAAGTTAGCGGTCGCCGCCATGGCTCGCCGAGAGATGGCTTGCTTCCCGACCGCGGTTAACGTCGATTCGTTGGCGACAAAGGGTTCGTGATGTTGTCCAAGGGCTTCGGCTGGCGTTTCGTGGTCTCTCTCCTGATGATCGCCGGCTCCGCCTACCTCGTGGCAACGACGCAGCCGAGACTCGGGCTCGACCTCCGGGGCGGGACCCAGATCGTCTACGAGGCCCAGGACACCGACAGTGTCACCGTCGACTCGACGGTGATCCAGCGCACCGTCGAGGTGTTGCGACGGAGGGTCGACGCCCTGGGGACCTCCGAGCCCAACATTCAGGCGTCGGGTGAGAGGCGGATCATCGTCGAATTGCCCGACGTCTCGGATCCGCAGGAAGCGATCGACCTGATCGGCCAGACAGCCCAACTCACCTTCCACCCGGTCCTGGGCATCCCCACCGCACCCGACGAGGAGCCCGAGGAAGGGACCATCGTCGACGACGAGGACGGCAACCCGATCATCATCGGGGACGCCCGCCTCACCGGTGAAGACCTCAGCGACGCCATCCCGTTCTTCCAGAACGGCTGGATCGTCCAGATCAACTTCCACGGGGACGGCGCCGACGAGTGGGCGGCGCTCACCGGGGAGGCCGCCTGCGAACCACAGGGCACTCCGCAGCGGCGCATCGCCATCCTCCTCGACGAAGAAGTGATCTCCAGCCCGGTGGTCAACTTCGACGTCCCGTGCGATGTCGGCATCACCGGTGGGCAGACCATCATCACCGGGAACTTCGACGAGGAGTCGGCCACCGAGCTCGCCCTCCTCCTCCAGGCCGGGGCCCTTCCGGTGCCGGTCGTGATCGTCGAACAGGGGACCATCGGGCCGACGCTCGGCGAGGCCGCGATCGCTGCCAGCGTCGACGCCGCCCTCATCGGTGCCGGCCTGACCCTGCTCTACATGATCGTCTACTACCGGCTCCTCGGTGTGACGGCGGCCATCTCGCTGCTGGTCTACGCGGTCCTCTCCGCCGGTGCGCTCCTGGCACTGGGCGCCACCATCACCCTCCCCGGCATCGCCGGTTTCGTCCTCGCCGTCGGCATGGCGGTGGACGCCAACGTGCTCATCTACGAGAGGATCAAGGAGGAGCACGAAGCGGGGGCATCGGTCAGGGAAGCGTCGTTCGCCGGCTTCAAGCGGGCCTTCACCGCCATCGCCGACTCCAACGTGACCACGCTGCTGGCGGCGATCCTCCTGTTCTTCTTCGCCAGCGGATCGGTACGGGGCTTCGGCGTCACCCTGACCATCGGTGTCATCGTGTCGATGTTCACTGCCCTGGTGTTCACGAGGGTCCTCGTGGACCTGTTCACCCGGAGTGAGGCGATCGCCTCCCGACCCGGGCTGCTCGGTCTCGGCGTGGGGCAGAAGTTCCGTCACCGCCTGGCGGAGACCCGGCCCAACCTGGTGGGCCGCACCGGCATGCTCATCGCCATCGCCGGCGTCATCGTGGTCCTCTCCCTCGCCGGCCCGCTGGCGAGGGGCGCAAACTTCGGCGTCGAGTTCTCCGGCGGCCTGCTCCTCGAGTACGACGTGGCGGGGTCGGTGGACCTCGACGCCGTCCGCTTCGAGATGGCCGGCATCGGGCTCCCCCGCGCGGTGGTGCAGACTTCGGGAGAGGGGAACCTCCTCATCCGCACTGGGAACCTGAGCCAGGATCGCCAGGCCGAGGTGGATCAGGCGGTGGCGAGGGTCACGGAGGGCTCGGAGCGAGTCCGCTCCCAGTTCGTCGGCCCGACCATCGGCGCCGAACTGCGCAACAAGGCCCTGATCGCACTGGGCATCGCCCTGCTCATCCAGCTGATCTATCTGGCGTTCCGGTTCCGCTGGACCATGGGTCTGGCCGCGGTCCTGGCGATGGCGCACGACCTCGCGGTCCTGATCGGCATCTTCGCCTGGCTTGGGAAGACATTCGACGGAGTCTTCCTGGCGGCGATGCTCACCGTCATCGGCTACTCGGTCAACGACTCCGTGGTCATCTTCGACCGCATCAGGGAGCAGCGGAAGCTCCGTCCCGACGACCCGCTCGAGGAGATCGTCAACGACTCCTGCCTCCAGACCATCCCACGCACGATCAACACCGGCCTGGGGGCCCTGTTCATCCTCTTCGCCCTGTTCTTCCTGGGCGGGGACACCCTCGGCGACTTCGCACTCGCCCTGATCATCGGCACCCTCGCCGGGACCTACTCATCGGTGTTCACCGCGTCGCCGATCTACCTCGCACTCGAGGAGAGGTACCCGGCGCCGATCGAGGAGCACGAAGAGCCGGAGAAGCCGCGGGTCTACCGGGGCTGAGCCCTTGACCCATCCAAGGACAGCCACTCTCCGCGACCCCGACCTTCCCGAGCTCGCCGTCCTCCTCGGCACCGACGCGCCGCCACCCCTGACGGCCGCGGTCGAGACGCTGCAGGGCGAAGTGGCCTCCTGCCGTGTGGATCAAGTCTCCTGGTCCCCCGGCAGGAGCGTGGTGGTGCGATATCAGGTCGAGGTGCGAGGCGGCCCCCTGGACGGCACACAACAGTTCGTCGCCGCCGCCGGGCGGATCCCCCACGGGGCGATGATCATCGAGGACGACGAGGGGCGTCGCGTCGGAGTGTGGCGGTTCCCCCACGATCCGGCTCTGCCCGGTCTGCCTTCGGCGATCGACCCCGCCGCGGCCGAAGAGGTCCTGGTCGGCCTGGATGGCAAGCCCGGCCCGACCACGACCCATCTCCGCGCCTACCGACCGTCCCGCCGTGCCGTGGTGGAGGTGCGGGGACCCGAGGAGCGACTCTTCTTCAAGGTCGTCCGTCCCAACGCCATCGAGGGTCTGCACCGCATCCACCGCACACTCGCCGAAGTGTTGCCGGTGCCGGCGAGTCTCGGTTACGACGAACGGCTCGGCCTGGTGGTGCTCCAGGCGATGCCCGGTATCACGCTCCGCGAGGCCATGGCCCACCCCGACCTGCCGCTGCCCGAACCCGAGACCGTGGCCGGCCTGGTCGCCGACCTCCCCCGGCCGGACGGGCTCGACGAGGCACATTCCCCGCTGGACCGCGCCCAGCGGGCCATCCCGATGGTCATGAGGATCTGCCCCGAGCTCACCGAGCGTCTCGAACGGCTGGCCGAAGGGATCGGCTCCGAGACCCTGCCCGCCGACCGCCCGGTCCACGGGGACTACTACGAGGCCCAGTTGATGGTCGATGACGGGAAGATCCTCGGGATCCTGGACGTCGACACCTACGGCCTGGGGCGAGCCGCAGATGACCCTTCCACGATGCTCGCCCATCTCTCGGTGTGGGGGCCCATCAGCCCCCGGCCCGAACGGGTGAGGGAGTACGGAAGCACCCTGGTGCGGCTGTGGGACTCCGTGGTCGATCCGGTGGACCTCCGTCGCCGCGCCGCGGCGATGTCGTTGCTCCTCGCCACCGGGCCGTTCCGGGTGCAGTCGCGCAACTGGCCTGACGAAGTCGCGGCGCGGGTGGCCATCGCCGAAACGTGGGTGGAGAGCGCACTGCGGATGGATGAGAGAACTCTCATCCCCTTCTCAGATTGATCTCACGACCGAATCCGACACTGGTCGTAGTCGCTGATCGAAGAGAAGGAACTCACCATGCAACTCAAGGAACAGGCTTCGAAGAAGTGGAAGGTCGTGGCGGCCGTGACGGCGGTGACCGCCATCGGTGGCACGGCCCTTGCTGCCACGTCACCGTCGACCGGCACCTCGACTTCGATCGACCTCGACGACCGCACCAGCATCTCATCGCTGTCGGGCTCATCGAGCAGCTCGTCATCGACCTCGCCGTCGGTCACGAGCCCGTCGTCTTCGACGTCGGCCCCGTCGATCCCGGGTGTCAACTTCGGGAGTCTCGACCCGACGCCCACCAACACCCCGTTCGACAGCGTGGATACTGCGACCCCGGACAGCCCGGTCACACCACCCACCCCGGACTCCCCGAACACCCCGGACTCTCCGAACACACCGGACAGCCCCGACACGCCGGACAGCCCGGACTCTCCGAACACACCGGACAGCCCCGACACGCCGAACACGCCCGACACGCCGGACAGCCCGGACAGCGCCGACACACCCTGACCAGCAAGACCCCCGGGAAGCAGGGCCGTCCTCCGGGACGGCCCTGTCCTCCATGAGAGAGCTCTCATCGTCTTCTCAGGGGATCTCATCATCCGTCATAACGACACTCGACCACGACAATTGGGGACACAAGATGCAGTTGAAGGACCAGGTCAGGCGGAACTGGAAGGTGGCGGCCGCCGTTACGGCCGTCTCCGCCATCGGTCTCACGGGTCTGGCGATGGCCGACCCCGGTGACGGGGTGCCCGACCCCGACCCGATAAACCTCCAGGATCGGACGCCGATCAGCCGGGTGACTTCGACGACGGTGACGACGATCCCCGCTGTGACGTTCGGGACACTCGACATCGCCACCAGCTCGCCATTCGACGACGACCAGCCCACGTCGACCACCGGCGTGACGGTGGCCAGCCCGAAGACGCCGCAGACCCCCGAGACCCCACCGACTCCCGATACACCCCGCACGCCGGACACACCGGACACGCCCTGATGGACGCCGGCGAATCCTCCCGGCGGGCCTCCACCTAGCCTGACCGATCATCGAGACCCGGGAGCAACGTCGTCGCTTCGGCTCCACCCGGTGGCGAATCCTCGGGTGGTACGTGGGTCTGCTCGCCTTCGCCCTCGTCACCGCCCTCCTCATCCAGCGCGCCTATCTGGGTGGGGCCGTCCGCAACAACGCCGACGAGGCGCTCGACCAGGAGGTCGAAGAGCTGCGACAGATCGCCGCCGGCCCCAACCCCGCCACCGGAGAGGCGTTCGGGGGCGACGTCCAGGCGATCTTCGAGACCTTCTTCGCCCGATACGCCCCCCTTTCCGGGGAGTTCGTCGTCACATTCGTCGACGGCCGCCCCTACAAGGTGGCGCCGTCACGACCGGTCCCGACGGAGCTGGTGGACCGATGGGCGACGTTGACGCAGCCCGAGCGGGATGCGGTCAACACCGGGAACGGGCCGCTCCGCTACGTGGCCGTGCCCATGTTCGACGAGACCGGAGAGGCCGGTGGCGTGTTCGTCGCCGCGTTCTACATGCAGGAGCGCCAGCAGCCGGTCGACGACACCATCCGGATCACCGCGTTGGTGCTCGGCTCGATCTTCGTGCTCGCCTCGGTCGTCGCCTGGATCGCGGCCGGCGACGTGCTCCGGCCCGTCCGTCTCGTCACCGACACGGCCCGCAGCATCACCCAGTCAGACCTGAGCCGCCGCATCCCGGTGGAGAGCGATGACGAGGTGGGGCGTCTCGCCAGCACCTTCAACGAGATGCTCGACCGGCTCGAGGAGGCCTTCGCCACCCAGCGGAGGTTCGTCGACGACGCCGGTCACGAGCTGCGCACACCCATAACCGTGATCCGCGGCCAGCTCGAGCTCCTCGGCGACGACCCCGAGGAGCGGAGACAGACCATGGAGCTGGTCAACAGCGAGCTCGACCGCATGTCCCGCATGGTCGAGGACCTGCTCATCCTCGCCCGCTCCGAGACCCCCGACTTCATCGAAGCCCGCCCGATCGACCTTCAGGACTTCATGGACGAGATGACGGTCAAGGCGTCGGGGCTCGCAGGTCGTGAGGTGACCCTGGAGCGTGCCGATCCGGGAGTGTTCACCGCCGACCGCCAGCGACTCACCCAGGCCGTCACCAACCTGGTGCGCAACTCGGTCGAGCACGGCGGTCGCGACGTCAAGGTGTCGATCGGAGGCATGCTGGACGGGGCGAGGGTGCGGATCTGGGTCGAGGACGACGGGCCAGGTGTGCCCGACGAGGTCCGGACGCACCTGTTCGAACGGTTCTATCGAGGCAACAACCGGCGCTCGGGGACGGGCGCCGGCCTGGGCCTTTCCATCGTGCGTGCCATCGTCGAGGGCCACGGCGGTAGTGTCGACCTGCAGAGCAGACCGGGACGCACCAAGTTCGAGATCGTGTTGCCCGCCGCCCCATCGGAGGAGGAGCCGTGGCCCGAATCCTGATCGCCGAGGACGAGCCCGGCATCGCATCGTTCCTGGAGAAGGGGTTCCGCGCCGCCGGGTACTCGACGCTGGTCGTCGAGGACGGGCGCACCGCGGCCCACGCCGCCACGGACGAGGACTTCGACCTGGTCATCCTCGACCTGGGCCTCCCGCTCCTCGACGGCCATCGGGTGCTGGCAGAGATCCGCGGCCGGGGAGAGCGTCTCCCGGTGATCATCCTCACCGCTCGTTCCGGCGTCCGCGACACCGTCGCCGGCCTCGAGGGCGGCGCCGACGACTACGTCACCAAGCCCTTCCGGTTCGAGGAGCTGCTGGCCCGCGTGAAGATCCGTCTCCGCGATCACTCCTCCCAGGGTGACGCCAACCTGATCACCGCCGGGGACATCTCAATGGACGTCCGGACCCGAAAGGTCACGATTCACGACCGGGAGATGGAGCTCTCGGCCAAGGAGTACACAATGCTGGAGACCTTCCTCCGGCACCCGGGCCAGGTGCTCTCCCGGCAGCAGCTGCTCTCCCACGTGTGGGGATACGACTTCGATCCCGGCTCCAACGTGGTCGACGTCTACGTCGGGTACCTGCGCCGGAAGCTGGGCAAGGATCGGATCGAGACCGTCCGCGGCATGGGCTACCGCCTCGTCGTCGACTGATCACCGCTACGGTCGGGGCATGACTCTCTCCGACCTCGCCGACCGCCACTGGGCCACCAGATGCGAGTTCTCTCCCACCATTGCCACCGTCTATGGGGTCCACGACTTCGACGACCGGTTGCGGCGTTTCGACGACGAGTGGCTGGGCGACATGGAGAGACGGTTCTCGGACATCGCAGACTCGGCGCGGGCCCTCGATACTGAGGGCCTCACGACCCAGGAGCGGATCACCCGCGAGCTGCTGATCTACGAGGCATCGACCTTCGCCGAGGAGATCCGCACCAAATACCTGGTGGCGCCGATCGACCCGTTCATCGGGCCCCACACCCGGATCCTGGGCGACAGCCGTCAGAACACGGTCGCCGACCGGGAACAGGCAGACATGCTCCTACGCCGGTACGAGCGGATCCCGGAGTACCTGGACGGGGCCTTGGGGTACCACCGGCAGAACGTCGCGCGGGGCATGACCCCGGCTCGGGCCCCGGTGGAACGGGTCCTCGCCCAGCTCGACGCCTATGTGGACTCACCGCTGGACAGCGACCCGTTCCTCGTCCTCAAGGTGCCGGGCGACGGGGCCGACTGGCGCGACAAGGCGGAGCGCCTGGTCACCGAGGTGATCCGTCCCGCGGTGGCGGCCTATGCAGACGGCATCAGGGCGCACGTCCTCCCCCACGCCCGTGGCGACGACCGCTGCGGGCTGGTGTGGATGGAGGGCGGCGAGGAGATCTATGCCGCACTGCTCCGCAAGTACACCCAGCTCGACATCACGCCGCAGCAGATCCACGACACCGGCCAGGAGTGGGCGACTGAGATCAACGCCGCGGAGTGGGTGGAGATCGGCAGTGACGCTTTCGGGGCGACCACCAAGGACGAGGTGTTCGCCCGACTCCACGGTGACCCCGACCTGAAGTTCCGATCCGAGGTGGAGATGCTGGAGCACGGCCGGGCGGCCGTGGCTCGTGCCTGGGACGCGGTGGACGACTGGTTCGGCGCTCGACCCGATACGCCTTGCGACGTGGTCCCGGTGCCGCCGGCGCAGGCGCCGGCCATGCCGCCGGCGTACTACCTGATGCCGCCGATGGACCGCTCCCGACCCGGCACCTACTTCCTCAACACCTACCGACCCGAGGAGCGCGACCGGTTCGAGTACGAGTCGATCCACTTCCACGAGGCGGTGCCGGGCCATCACTTCGACCGGTCACTGGCCGCGGAGCTGGAGGGCATCCCCACGTTCCGCCGGTACGCCCAGGTGTACGCCCACACCGAGGGTTGGGGGCTCTACTCGGAGCGTCTCGCCGACGAGATGGGCTTGTACAGCTCGGCGGTGGACCGGCTGGGGATGGTGAGCGCCGACGCCTGGCGGGCAGGTCGGCTCGTCACCGACACCGGGATGCACGCCCTGGGTTGGAGTCGGCAGCAGGCGATCGAGTTCCTCGAGGAGTGGACGCCGATCGGCCGGCTCACCATCGAGCAGGAGGTGGACCGGTACATCGGGATGGCCGGCCAGGCGGTCGCCTACAAGATCGGCCAGCTCGAGATCATGCGGCTCCGTCGCCACGCCGAGGCCGAGCTGGGCGACCGGTTCGACATCAAGGGCTTCCACGACCAGATGCTGGTCAACGGCGCCATGCCACTGCCGCTGCTGTCCACCGCCGTCGAGGAGTGGATCGCTGAGTCGCGTCAGGCCTGATCCGGCCTGTCCGGCACGATTCGCCTGCGTGCCCGAAGACCCAACACCACCCACACCGCCACGGCGGCTGCTGCGACTGCGAGTCCGATCCCGGCCATGAGGCGATCGTTCCCGCTGATCTGCCCACCGTCGGCGATCCAGTTCCCGGAGACGAACGCGAAGAGACCGATTCCGAAGGGCAGGCCAAGTGCACCGGGGCCCCCTGTCAAGGCGAGCAGGAGAAAGGCGAGACCGGCGGAGATCATGGCCCCGACCGAGCGGGATGCCGGCCCGGCGACGACGAGGACCCACCAGAGCACCCACGACCCGAAGGCAATCCACAGTGCGACCCGGAACCGGAAGGAAATGGTTCGCCTGCCGAGCAGGACGGTGAGGAGCACGGCGAGGATCATCACCACCCCGCCCACCGAGAGGGCGGCCAGGTAGGAGTAGAACCACAGGAGCCCGCAAATGGCCCAGGCGATGAAGGCGTCGATCGACGAGTCACGCTTGGTAGCCATCAGGACACCAGGGATTCGAGACGACGGATCTCGGCTTCCAGTTCTTTCGAGCCCGCGGCCGCAGCGACGGCGTTCTCGACCTCGCTCATGTTTCGATTGTCCGAATGAGCGGAAGAGAAGTCAATGGTTGACGATGAAATAGCGGTGCCGTCGTTGGAGACCGGCACCGAATCACGGAGCGGAGAGGGAGGGATTTGAACCCTCGAAGGGGCTGTATCACCCCTTACTCGCTTAGCAGGCGAGCGCCTTCGACCTCTCGGCCACCTCTCCGGGCCCACATAGCGTACGTGAAAGCCGGCCTCACCCCTACTCCGTCGCAGCACGACTGCTGGAGTCGTCTGCCGATCGTCCAGTGACCAGCAGCGCGACCGCGATCACGGCCGGCATCACCACGTGCGCCACCGGGAAGTACATGTCGTTGGGGGTGAGAACGAGCAGGCCTACGAGCAGCCCGAGGTTGAAGACGACAACGATCCAGCCAACCGCCCTCATCCAGCGGATCAGGCCCCATCCGACGCCCGCCTGACCGAGGCAGGCCAGGATCACATAGCCCGCGGTCAGGGAGCGGGCCTGGAGGATCCGCCAGCCGGCGGCAGAGGCCGCCTCCACGGTGAAGATCAGGAATGCGCCCACCAGGAAGATCAAGGCACCCACCCTCGCGGTCATCTCACCGGAAACCATGGAGAGCATCCACAACCCGATCGCAGTGACGATCGCCGAGGCGCCGAAGAGGCTGCGCTCGATGTCGTAGAGCATCGAGGGGGAGGCAACCTCGGGGCAAGGGCCCAAGCGCAACCCGATCGGGTCACGACAGCCGAAGAGATAGAGGGCGACGGCCATGACCGCGACTCCCACCAGCAGGAAGACGACCGCAGAGCCAGGAGACGGTCTCGTCCGCCGCCCATCGGATGCCTGTGGCGCGGTCATGACACGGCCTTCCTTTCGAAGTGCTCGAAGCCGTGAGCGGAGGGGGTGGGATTTGAACCCACGAGACCCGTGAGGGCCCAACGGTTTTCAAGACCGTCTCCTTCGACCGCTCGGACACCCCTCCAGGTAATCCAACGCCGCAGACGCTAGAAGGCATCCCGGAGAAAGGCGGAAACCCCCGGAACACATTCCGGGGGTTTCCGCGGAGCGCTATTGGTTTAGGGCTGCTTCTTCGGATTCCCGAACGGAGCCCGATTCGGGTTACAGGAGTCGCCGGGAGCCTCACCAAGAATCGCCTTGGCAGTCTTCACGTCCACTTCCGCGCCATGCATGATCGCCACCATGAATCGTCCGTAGGACTGAACCTGCGTCGGCTCCTCTTCGGAGATCTCATCGTTCAACCCCGAGAAGGAGCAGATCGAGGCAGCGCCTGTTCCGCCGAAGAACCCGGCGATTGGCGTTTCCCCTCCGGTGGCGCCGCCCGGTCCGGGTGGGCCTTTCACCTCACCGGCCCAAGCAGCCGGAGCCAGAGCCATCACCAGAGCCACCAACGCACCCAGCAGGGCAACTCGTTGTCTTGACATGATCCCTCCCATCGGATCCCACCGCCGGTATGACGGATCGCGAGAAACTACATGTCCAGCGGGGGGCTTGCGGCCATAATGAACTGGAGATTTCGGCGGTCTGATCAAATGTTTCAGTAGGCCACTTCTTGGTGGATCTGGGTTTCGCTGGGCTTCGTTAGCCTTTCGAAATGGAACTCTTCGATCGTGAAGAGACATTCGGCGACGACTACCTCTACTTCTACGCCCAGTTCCTCGACGACGACCGCAACGCCGCCGACGCGGCGAGAATCGTCGAGGTTCTCGGCCTGACCCCAGGCAACCGCGTCCTGGACGCTCCGTGTGGGCACGGAAGGGTTTCCAATCTCCTTGCCGCTCACGGCTTGGAGGTGACGGGCATAGACGCCACCCCGGAGTTCATCGAACTCGCAATCGCCGACGCTGCTCGACGAGGGGTCGAGGTGGACTATGGGGTCGGCGACCTGCGCGACCTGGGTGTCGACGGGCCGTTCGACGCCGTGGTGTGCTGGTTCACCTCCTTCGGCTACTTCGACGACGCGGGCAACAACGCCGTACTCGGGGAGTTCGCTCGCGTTCTGAAACCGGGCGGGAAGTTGGTGATCGACACGCTGCATCATGACGGCTTCGTCCGCCGGTTCGTGCCAGCTCCGTTCTCCTCGACCAGCTCCAGAGGCGACGACGTGATGATCGACACCACTGAGTTCGATCCGATCACCGGTAGAGCTAGGACCGATCGTGTGGTGCATCGAGGTGGCGAGGTGAGGAGGAGCCAGCACACCGTGCGACTCCCCACCATCCCCGAATTCAAGGAATGGCTTGCTTCGGCCGGTTTCGCGGACGTCGTGTTCTACGGCCGGGACCAAGCCACGCCCACCATCGACGACATGCGAGTCCTTGTAGTGGCGACGAGGTGACCGACTCCACATCAGGGGTTCGAATGGAAGCCTGGCCAACTCTCATCACGGATCGCCTCGTGTTGCGTCCGCTGGCGATCGAGGACTTGGACGATCTTGCGAAGTTGCACGCTCAGGAATCGTTTTGGCACTACCCCTACGGTCGTGGCTGGTCGAGAAGCGAGACCGAATCATTCCTCGCCCGCACCGTGGAGAGCTATCGCGATCCAGGGATAGGGGTGTCCGCGGTTGTGGTGGCCGAAACCGAGCAGCTAGCCGGATGGGCCGGCCTGTCGGTTCCGGCATTCCTCCCAGAGATCCTTCCGGCGGTCGAGGTCGGATGGAGGCTAGGCGAGCAGCACCGTGGTATTGGATTCGCTACGGAGGCCGGGCAAGCTTGGGTCCGCTTCGGATTCGAGACACTTGGACTAGATGCGATCGTCAGCATCTGCCAGCCCGAGAACAGCGAGTCGAAGGCGGTCATGGAGCGCCTCGGGTTCTCCCTCGCACGCGAGACCATCCATCCGGTGCGTGGAGTTCAATTGCAGGTCATGTCCCTCACCCGGAACGCTTGGCGCCTGAGCAATGGGTGACATTGGCTTGGCGGAGGGGGTGGGATTCGAACCCACGAGGAGGCGATAACCCCCTACGGCATTTCGAGTGCCGCGCACTAGACCGGACTATGCGACCCCTCCAACATGCCGACCTTCGGTCGGCTGTACCCAGTACCGAGTACTTGGTACGAGGATTCAATTGTTCTACGTACCGAGTACCAGGTACTGAGGTACCGCACCAGCGAAGCTGGTGCACCGCGGAGGGAGAGGGATTTGAACCCTCGAGGGGGCGCAAACCCCCAACGGCATTTCCAGTGCCGCGCACTAGACCGGACTATGCGATCCCTCCAAAGTCGTATCCCGCACCCGTGGCCCGACCTGAACCGGCGACCGGAGTACGGGGTACGAGACACGAAGCCGAGCTCGGCTCGGCGACCTAAAGGATAATGCCCACCGATGAGTGATCCATTCCCGACCGGCCGGTACGCCCCGGCCATGGAGAAGGCCCTCGCCCTGGCGCGGGAGGCGGGTGAGGCGGGCGACGTGCCCGTCGGCGCGGTGCTCCTCGATGCCAACGAAGAGGTGGTCGCCGCCGACCGCAACCGTCGGGAGGAGCTCAGGGACCCCGTCGCCCACGCCGAGATGCTGGTGATCTCGTCCCGTGCGCGGGAGATCGGCGACTGGCGCTTGACCGGCCACACCCTGGTGGTGACACTCGAGCCCTGCGTCATGTGTTCGGGGGCCGCCGTGTGGGCGCGACTCGATCGCATCGTCTACGGGGCTGCCGATCCCAAGGCCGGGGGCGCCTGGTCCCTCTACAACATCCCCCAGGACCGCCGTCTCAACCATCGCGTCGAGATGGCCGAGGGTGTCCTTGCCGAGGAGTCATCCGCCCTGTTGTCAGACTTCTTCGCCCGCCATCGCTAGCTCGGCGGCGACCGATCGCCGGTCCCAGATGAGGTAGGTGAGGGCACCGAGCACCAGCGCCACGCCGGCCACCGAGAACGCCAACCGGTAGCCCGACAGGTCGATGACCAGCCCCACAAGGGGCGCCCCCAACAGCAGGGCCACGTCGAACAGGGCGGTGAAGATGGACATCGCCGAGCCACGCTCCGACTCCCGGGCCCGGTTCACCACCTCCGACGACAACAACGGGAACGCGGCGCCATGTGCCATCCCGGTCATGCCGGCTGCGATCACCAGCACGGCGACATGCTCGGCGAAGGCCATCGCCCCCAGACCCAGGCCGTAGAAGGCGAGGGACGACACCAGCATCGGACGATGGGGCACCACGTCGTAGACACGTCCGCCGACGATCCGGGTCAAAGCCGCCACCGTCCCGTACGCGGCGAAGAAGACTCCCGTGCTCCCCACCCCGCGGTCGGCCACATACGTCCTGGTGAAGGTGAACACCGACTCCATCCCGATGGCGAACATGAGCGTGCCGAACCAGAGCGGGAGCAGGTTCCTCTGGGCGAACGCGGCCCAGAAGCTCCGTCTGGGCTCGGGTGTCCGGATCGGGAGCGTGGGCATGGTCCAGACGATCCCCCAGGAGATCGCCATGGAGATGGCGGCCCCGACGAAGAGCCCTCCGAAGCCGAACCCGTCGATGACCACGTCGCCGAAGAAGCCCCCGCCGGCGATGGGCACGAGACCGGACAGCCCGTAGATGGCGAGGCCCTGGGTTCGGGTGGAGACCGGTATGGCGTCGGCGGCGTAGGTGATGATCGTGGTGAACAGACCCAGCTGAAGGACGCGCTGGACGAGGAAGATCGCCCACAGATACGGGCCCCAGGTCTCCGTGGTGGCCAGGATGAGGACGACTATGGCGTTGGCCGGGCCGGCGATCAGCAGCACCGTGCGGCGGTGGGTCTTGTCGAGGATCCGGCCGAGCAGGGGCCGCATCAGCAGTGAGGCGACCGCGCACACCGAGAAGAGCAGCCCGATCCGCCCCTCGGTCGCCCCCAGGTTCTCGAAGTAGCCCGGGATGTGGATCAGGAAGGCGAAGCACAGCTCCTGGAACAGCGCCGCGGCGAACAGCCGCGGGAAGGTGTCTCCGAAGCGTCGGGCGGGCATGACGGGCGACGGTAACCGCTCCGGAGCGAGACTCGGTCCGACTTGATCGTGACCCCGCCGTCGAGACACGGTGGGCGCCGGCAACGGCGGTCGTGGACTCGGGCCGGGCTGTCCTCGACACCCGGAGCCGACCACTTAGGGCTGCTTCCTTCCGGACCTGACCCGGTTCGCGGCGCTCCGCCGCCGGGGACCCGGCCGTCAACGCCTCGGTTCCGCCGTCAGGGGTGGAACACCCCCGGCGTGTCGTGCCCCTCGGGCGGGGGATTCAGCCCCGCATGAAGAGGGTTTCGGGTACAGGGCACCCCTAGCGCCCCGCCTACACGATCACCGCATAGGGTACCCCGGATCAGTCCCCCAGCCGAAGGCCGGGGGAAAGTACCGCCGCCGGAGCGAGCGGACGCGGGGGTAGGCCCAAGATCAGTCCCCCAGCCGGAGGCTGGGGGAAAGTACCGCCGCCGGAGCGAAGCGGAGGCGGGGGTAAGCCCAAGATCAGTCCCCCAGCCGGAGGCTGGGGGAAGGTACCGCCGCCGGAGCGAAGCGGAGGCGGGGGTAGGGGGCAAACGCTGCGTACCACTTCCCGCGCCAGCACGCTGCCTGACGGGACCTCCACTCCCTCCGGTCGTGGGGGACTAATCCGCAGGTGGCCTCTTCAACTTCGCTCCGTAGACGAAGCCGAACAGGCCCATGCGCCACACCTCCTCCAGCACGAGCGGGCCGCCGGCGAACATGGCCTCGGGCTGGGGCAGCGAGTCGAGACTGCGATGCAGGTACCGGTACTCGCCCGGCGCGCCGGCGAACAGGAGGCCGACCAATGGCAGGACGATCGCCGTACCGAGCCGATGGAGCATCCGGAGAAGCGGGTTCCGGGGCCGGCCCAGATCGATCACCACCGCCACACCGCCTGGCTGCAACACCCGGGCGATCTCCTCCAGGGTCAGGGCGACCGACGTCAGGTTCCGGAACACATATGCGCTGAACACGCCTCCGAAGCTCCCGTCGGCGAACGGAAGTGCCTCGCCATACCCGACCACCTTCGCCGGCACGGGACTCAGGGCGAGCATCTCCGGCACCGGGTCGAGACCCACCACCTGCCTTCCCTCGAAGTCGGTGGCACCGGTGCCACACCCGAGGTCGAGCGCCAGTCCCGGACCGAGACGACGCACCCCTTCCCGGCGCCAGGCCCGCTCCCGGCCCAGCGAGAGGATGGCGTTGATCCGGTCGTAGCGTCGGGCGATCCTGGCGAAGACCCGGTCGGGATGGTTCACGGCTCGATCGTGTCGAAGCCGGTGTAACGCACCAGGGCTTCGGGCATCCGAACCGACCCGTCGGGCTGCTGGTGGTTCTCCAGGATCGCCAGGATGGTGCGACCGACGGCGCAGGCGGTTCCATTGAGGGTGTGGGCGATCTCGTTGCCCGCCTCGCCACGGACGCGGACCTTGAGCCGCCGCGCCTGGAAATCCGTGGTGTTGGAGCAGGATGTGATCTCCCGGAAGCGCTGCTCGCCGGGGAACCACGCCTCGATGTCGTACTTCTTCGCCGCCGAGGCACCGAGATCGCCGGCGGCGATGTTCACCACCCGGTACGGGACCTCGAGATCCTGCACCAGTTTCTCCTCGATCCCGAGCATCCGCTCATGCATCTCCCGGGATTGCTCCGGGGTGCAGAACACGAACATCTCCACCTTGTCGAACTGGTGAACCCGGAAGATCCCCGCCGTGTCCTTCCCGTAGGTCCCCGCCTCGCGCCTGAAGCAGGTGGAGAAGCCGGCGTATTTCAACGGCAGGTCGTCGGGGTCGAGGATCTCGTCCATGTGGTAAGCGGCGAGCGGGACCTCGGCGGTGCCGACCAGGAACAGCTCGTCCTTGGGGATCTCATAGACCTGCTCCCGGGCCTCGGGGAAGAACCCGGTTCCCTCCAGAGCGGCCTCTTTGACCAGTACCGGCGGGATCATCGGCGTGAATCCCTCCTCCACCAGGTGGTCCATCGCCCAGCGGACCAGGGCGAACTCGAGCAGCGCCCCTTTCCCCTTCAGGTACCCGAAACGCGAACCGGAGACCTTGGCGGCGCGCTCGGTGTCGATGATGTCCAGCGTCGACCCGAGCGTGGCGTGATCGGTCCCCTCGGTCGCCGTCTCACCGTGCCGGCGGATCTCGACGGCATCGTCCTCGGTGTGACCGTCGGCGGCGTCGTCGGCGACGAGGTTGGGGACCTCCAGCCAGGCGAGGCGGAACTCTTCACCGAGGCGGTCGGCCTCCGCGTTCTTCTCCTTCACCTGCTCGGCGAGATCGGCCACGGCGGCGATGGCCTGCTGCTTGGCGTCGCCGTCCAGGGTGGCGATCTCCCGACCCGCCTCCTTCTGCTTCGCCCGAAGATCCTCTGCCTCTCTCAGTGCGGCCCGATGACGGGCGTCGAGGTCGATGAGCGCGTCGAGGTCGATCTTTGCTCCGCGGCGCTGCAACGAGTGGCGGATGACGTCGGGATCGTCGCGGAGGAGACGCGGATCGAGCATGTGGCGACCGATGGTACCGAGCGCCTCAATCGTCGCCGACGACGAATGGGACGACGATGGTGTTGTCCTCGAGGTCCGTGTCGGGTGAGTCGACCGTGATCGCGGCGCTGACCTCGTACACGGTGCCAGGTGTCACCGGGATGGGCTCGAACGTCAGGGTGACCTGGCGGCCCGGGGGCAGCGGGTCCACGGGCAGTGTCATCTGCACCGGCTCCGTCCCGCCGATGACGGTGAGGACGAGCGTCTCGGGCTGCGTGTCCACGTTGCCCACGTTGGTGACCACCACGGAGAAGATGATCTCCTCGGTGATCGGCACCACCACCTGGTCGTTGGCATCCACCTGCCACTCGGGATCGGAGAGGAGTGAGCTCACCTTGATCCCGGGACGCAACCCCAGCGTGTTCGTCTCGGCGCGGGCGGCCTCCATGTAGCCCAGGGCGAGCGGGAGGGCCGCGCCTTCGCCCGGCGACATGGCGATCTCCGGGAAGGGCCGGATCGGATCAGGGACGTCGTCGCTCTCCAATTCCGACACGAGCTGCGCCCAGATCGTGTCACCGACCTCGAGCATCGACAGGGCGACCACCAGCCCTTCGACGGCGGTGTTGTCGCTGGGATCGTCGGCCGCCTGGAGTAGGGCAGAGGAGAGACCCGCGACCCCTTCCTGCCAGGCGTCGACCGCCTGGCGGAACAAGGCAGTGATGGGGAGCACCGCCCGACTGGGTGGCTCCTCGTCCAGGATCGCAGTGGCGGCCCCGAGGTCGGCAACGAGACCATCCATCGCCGTCGTGAACTCGACGCGACTGATCGTGCTGAGACGATCGATGACGCCCGACAGCGCTACCGGACCGTCGGCCAATTCTCCGGCACTGTCCGCGAGACGGGTCAGGTACTCGATTTGCGCCCGAGTCTCAGCCCCGGCCGCCGTGACCACGATCCCCAGAATGATCAAACCCGCCACCAGCAGCGGGAGGAGCAGCCGTCCCAGCAGACGCCGGCGGGGGCGGGAGGGGATTTCGAAGGTCAAAGCGCCTCAAAGTACACACGGTTGCCCCTGGTACGGCAACTGCGAGCGTGACGCCCGAGGGAGGAGGATTCCTCGTGGGCGAGGGGGGACTTGAACCCCCACGATCTTGCGATCACAGGAACCTGAATCCTGCGCGTCTGCCAATTCCGCCACTCGCCCGGGGAATCGGGGTGAATCGTACCGTCGGCCGAAGGGTTCCGGAAAGTCGCCGACCCGGCGACAGCCCGTAACCTGGCGAGCACCATGAACCTGGTACGCGGCCTGGAGCGTCGTCTCGAGCGCCTGCTGGAAGGCGTGGCCGGACGGGTCTTCTCGGGCCGGCTCCACCCGACCGAGATCGCCGGTCGTCTCGCCCGCGAGGCGGACTTCGCCCGCTTCGAGCACGACAGCGGCCCGGCGACGGCCAACCACTACACCCTCCTGGTCAACGCCAAGGACCTCGACGGTGATCCCGCCGATCTGGAGCGGTCTCTGACCGAGGAATTGGAGCGCTACACCGCCGATCAGGGTCTCCGCCTCGAGGGCCCGTGCCGTGTTCGTGTCGAGGCCTCCGACCGGGTGACCCCGGGCCACCTGGCGTGCCACGCCGAGGTGGTGCCCGGGCCCCTCAAGGCCTGGGCGAAGCTGATCGCCCAGGGCACCTCACTCGAGATCGGTCACAACCGTGCGATCGTGGGTCGGGGCGAGGAGGCCGACGTGGTGATCCCGATCCAATCGGTGAGCCGGCAACACGCCCTGATCTGGCGTGAGGGCGGGCGCGCCTACATCGCGGATCTGCGCTCGGCCAACGGCACACTCCTCGACGGGAAGCGGGTGGGTGAGACGCCGGCGCCCCTCGACCCGGGTTCGATGATCGTCTTAGCCGCACAGCCGTTCCGGTGGATGGAAGAGCGGGATGCCTGATCTCATCCTGGCCCTCCTTCGGATCATCTTCCTGGGGCTGGTCTACCTGTTCGTCTGGCAGATCGCCCGCGCCATCGGCTCCCATCTCAGCATCTCGGTCCGCCGCCAACGCCGCGAGGGGCGCCGGATCTTGTTCGTCAGGTCGGAGAGCCTCGCCGGGCAGGAGATCGAAGTGACCAATGTGACGGTGCTGGGCAGGTCGGAAGAGGCGGACGTTGTCCTCGATGATCCCTACGCTTCCGAATTCCACATGCGCTTGGTGGCGGCGGAGAACGGGATCACACTGCACGATTTGGGGAGCACCAACGGCACCTATGTCAATGGGCGCCGGGTGACGGCCCCGGTCACGCTGCGCCGTGGCGACACGATCCAGGTGGGCAAGACGGTCATGGAGGTCAGGTGAGGTTCATCTGGTCGGCGGCCAGCCATCAAGGCATGGTCCGACAGAACAACGAGGATGCGCTCTATCCCGACTCGGCCGGCGAGTCCGCCGAGGTCGTGACCCTCATGGTCGCCGACGGGATGGGCGGCCACGTCGCCGGTGAGGTGGCGTCACGGCTCGCCGTCAACGCCGCCGCGGCGACCGACGAGCTCTCACCCGCCGACCGGGTGGCAGCCGGCAACCGGGCCATCCGCGAGGAAGTGGCGCGCGAGCCCAGCCTGGAGGGCATGGGGACCACGATGACCCTGGTCACCCTGGACCCCGCGGGGAAGGCCCGGTTCGCCCACGTCGGCGACTCCCGCGCCTACCACTATCGCAAGGGCGAGCTCCGCCAGGTGACCCAGGATCACACCGTCGCCGCCGAGTACGTCTCTCAGGGCCGCATCGCCCCGGAGGAGGCGGCGTCACATCCGCAGCGTCACATGCTCACCCGAACCCTGGGCTTGACCCGTTTCGTCAACGTCGACGAGATCGACCTCGACCTGGAAGCGGGGGACCGCATCCTCCTCTGCTCCGACGGGCTCACCGAGATGGTTCCCGACAAGTTGATCGGCGAGGTGCTCGACGAGAAGGGTGTCGAGGAGGCGGCATGGCGGTTGATCGACCTGGCCAACGCGGCAGGAGGGCTGGACAACATCTCGGTGATCGTCATCGAAGCATTGGACTGACATGACCCGAAAGGCCGAGCTGGCCAGCATCGTCACCGCCTCGGCTCTCGCCTCGTTCGGGGTGACCCTCGTCAACTTCGCCAGGGACGCGGGCATCGACGTCCAGGTGGGCGTCACCTTCCTCGTCTTCGTGATCGCCTTCGGCGGCCTCTCGCTGGCGACGCAGCGCTGGGCGCCCAAGGCCAGCCCACTGCTCCTTCCCTTGGTGGTGGCCATCACGGGCCTGGGGTTCATGACGGTGTTCTCCCTCTCGGCAACGCGGGCAGGGCTGCAGAGGTGGTGGATCCTGATCGGGTCGGCGACGGCGACGACGGTGCTGTGGCTGCTGGCCGGAAGGGGCACCTCCCTGCTCCGTCGCTACCGCAACCTGATCCTGCTGGTGTCGGTGGTCTTGCTCCTGCTGCCCAACCTGCCCTCCGGCTGGGGATTCCCGCTCAAGGGCCTGGAGCAGGGTGGGTCGCGTCTCTGGGTGACGCTCGACCTCGGGTTCATCTCCATCGGGTTCCAACCCGCGGAGCTCGCCAAGCTGGGTCTGGTCGTCTTCTTCGCCGGCTACCTGGCAGACCATCAACGCGCCCTACGCGAGGCGCACCGCAAGTTCGGGCCGTTCCGCTTCCCCGAGCCACGCCAACTCCTCCCCCTCCTCTTCGCCTGGGGGGCCAGCGTGGTCATCCTGATCTGGCAACGGGACCTGGGCGCCTCGATCCTTCTCTTCGCCGGCTTCGTCCTCCTCCTCTACGCCGCCACCGGCACCTCCGGGTATCTGGTGACCGGGGGGCTGCTCACGCTGCTCGCCGGGTTCGCCGCCTATTACAGCTTCGACCACGTCCAGCGCCGGGTCGCCGCCTGGCTCTGGCCGTTCCAGCACTACGCCGACGAGGGTTACCAGATCGCGCAGGGAGCGTTCGCGCTGGCGTCGGGGAGTCTCGCCGGGGCCGGGCCCGGGCTGGGCAGACCCGACCTCATCCCCAACGCCTCCACCGACTTCATCTTCGCCGCGGTGGGAGAGGAGCTGGGGTTGGCCGGGTCCGTCGTGGTCATCGCGCTCTACGCCCTGCTCGTCGCCGTCGGCCTGGGCGTCGCGTTTCGCAGCCGGGACACCTTCCGCAAGCTCCTCGCCGCCGGTCTCACCCTCACCCTCGGTGTCCAGGTGTTCCTCATCGTCGGAGGGGTTCTCCGGCTCGTCCCGCTGACCGGGATCACATTGCCGTTCATGTCCTATGGCGGGTCGGCGTTCGTCGGCAATCTCATCCTGGTCGCGCTCCTCCTCCGGATCAGTCACGAGGAAGCGCCATGAACGGGCCGATCCGCCGTCTCGCCGTCGGCTTGTACCTCGCCTTGGGGGCCCTCCTCGTGTCGGTCACCTGGCTGCAGGTGATCCAGGCCGACGCCCTGAAGCTGGATGTCCGCAACCCGCGGCCGGCCCTGACGGTCCGGGGCAAGGAACGGGGCGTCATCGTCACCGTCGACGGCACCGTGGTCGCCCAGTCGGTGCAGGAGGAGAACAGCCGCGACTTCCTCCGTCAGTACCCGGAGGGTGGCACCTTCGCCCATGTCGTCGGCTTCTCCTCGTACCTGGTCGGCGAGTCGGGGATCGAGGCCGCCTACTCGAACCAGCTGCGTTCCCGGCGGGACCTGACCATCAGCGACATCATCGCCGTGATCTTCGGAGCCGACCTGGCGCCGAGGAACCTGGAGCTGACCCTCGACGCTCGCATCCAGCGCGCCGCCGCCGAGGCGTTGGGCGACCTCACCGGCGCAGCCGTGGCGCTCGACGTCCAGACCGGAGCGGTGCTCGCCTCCTATTCCAACCCCACCTTCGATCCGGCGTCGCTGGTCTCCGACGACGCCGCCGCCAACTGGGAGGCCCTCCTCGGCGAGCCGACACGGCCTCTCGCCGACCGAGCCACCAGGGAGCTGTACGCACCGGGCTCGACCTTCAAGGTGGTGGTGGCGGCGGCCGCGATGGACACGGGCATCGCCACCCCGAGCACGATCTTCGCCGACCCGGTCCGGTTCCAGCTCCCCGGGTCGACCGCCACCATCTCCAACTTCGACGGGGGTGCCTGTGGTGACGGCAACTCGGTCCAGCTCCGCCGGGCCTTCGTCCGCAGCTGCAACACGATCTTCGCCGACCTCGCCATCCAGACCGGGGCGCCCAACATCGGCCTCACCGCGGACGGAATGGGTTGGAACCGCCAGCTCGACTTCCCCTGGGATGTCCCGGAGGCGACCTTCCGGACCGAGGACCTGTCTGTCGACTCCGCCGCGCTGGGGCAGAGTGGCATCGGGGAACGCGACGTGCGCGCCACGCCGTTGCATATGGCGATGGTGGCTGCGACGGTTGCCAACGACGGTGTGGCGGTGACGCCCTACCTGGTGCGACGCGTCTTCGACGCGGACGGGATCACGGTGGAGGAGACCGAGCCGACTCCCATCGGCAGGGCGATGAGTTCCGAGACGGCGGCCACTCTCCGAGAGCTCATGACCCAGGTCGTGACCGACGGGACGGGTCGGAGGGCGGCCGTTTCCGGCGTCCAGGTGGCCGGCAAGACCGGCACGGCCACGGGTGTCGGCGACTTCTCCAACGCCTGGTTCATCGGTTTCGCACCCGCCGAAGACCCCCGAATCGCCTTTGCAGTGCTGGTGGAAGGCAACGAACGGACCGGCCCGAACGCCACGGGTGGGACGGTGGCGGCGCCCATCGCGGCGCGCATCGTCGAGGCCTGGCTTGAAACCACCCGCTGAGTTGGGGCGTCACACTTCCTACAATCGCTTGACCGCATGCAAACCCCCACGGCCCTGACCGAGCGCTACCAGATCACGTCCCACCTCGCCCGGGGGGGCATGGCCGACGTGTACGAGGGGCAGGACACCCTTCTCAACCGCCGCGTCGCCATCAAGGTGCTCCACTCCCAGTACTCGTCCGACGAGGCGTTCGTGAAGCGCTTCCGGCGGGAGGCCCAGGCCGCGGCCAACCTGAGCCACCCCAACATCGTCGGCATCTTCGACTGGGGCCAGGCGCAGAACACCTACTTCATCGTCATGGAGATCGTCGAGGGACGGTCTCTGCGCGACGTCCTCAAGTCGGAGGGCGCTCTGCTCCCGAGACGTGCGATCGAGATCGCCGCCGAGACCGCAGCCGCCCTGTCCGTGGCCCACCGGGCCGGTCTCGTCCATCGCGACGTCAAGCCGGGCAACATCCTCCTCGCCCGCGACGGCACCGTGAAGGTGACGGATTTCGGCATCGCCCGGGCCTGGGACGACAGCCAGGAGCTCACCCGAACCGGTGCCGTGATCGGCACGGCCACCTACTTCAGCCCGGAGCAGGCCCAGGGCGCTCCCGCCGACGCCCGCAGCGACGTCTACGCGCTGGGGGTCGTCCTCTACGAGATGCTCACGGGACGCCCGCCATTCCTGGGGGACAGCCCCATGTCGGTGGCGTTCCAGCACGTCTCGGCCGAGGCGCCGGCACCCTCTTCGCTCAACCCCGACGTCTCCCGTGACCTCGACAACGTCGTGATGAAGGCGCTGCGCAAGGATCCGGCCGCCCGGTACCAGTCCGCGGAGGAGATGCGTCAGGACCTCCTCTCCGTGCTCGCAGGGGAGCCGATCTCGGCGGAGATCCCGCTGCCGGCCGTCGTCGGCGGCGGTGAGGACGGCACCCGTCTCCTCCCCTCGATGCCACCGCCCACGGCGCTCCCCGACGAGGTCTACCGCCAGATCGAGGAGGAGCCGCCGTCGCAGGTGCCCTTCATCGTCACGGCCTTCGCCCTGCTCGCCGCATTGGGAATCCTCGTGTTCTTCCTCTTCCGCAATGCGATCGGGACGGGCGAGGACATGGTCGTCATCCCCGACGTCGCCGGTCAGACGCAGGACGTGGCCCTTCAGATGCTGCGCGCCGAGGGCTTCGTCCCGATCCCCGTGCCCGAGCCCAACGACGAGATCGAGACCAATGTCGTCATCAGGACCGACCCGCCCGCCGGTGAGGAGGCACCGGAGGGATCGAGCGTGTCCGTCTACGTGTCCTCCGGACCGGCCGAGGTGGTGGTGCCACCGGTCGTTGGCCAGCCTCTGGACGAGGCGGAGGAGGCGATCACTGCTGCCGGACTGACCGTGGGACAGGTCACCGAGCGCCCCGACGCCAACTTCGAGGCGGGTGTGGTCCTGGAACAGTCCCCACCCGGAGGGGTCCGGGTCGGCCGCAATGCCGCCATCAACCTCGTGGTGTCGAGCGGCCCGGAGACCGTGGTGGTGCCCGATGTGGTCGGCAAGTCCGAGCGTGACGCCACGGCCGAGCTCAACGCCCTCGACCTGCTGGTCCGGCCCCAGGACGAGTACTCGGACGAGGTCCCCGAGGGAATGGTGATCCGGACGGATCCCGAGGCCGGCACCGAGGTCACCATCGGCGACACCATCCTGATCGTGGTCTCGCAGGGCCCGGCACCCGTCCAGGTGCCCGATCTGCGGGGCATGACGGAGCAGCAGGCGCGTGAGGCCGTCGAAGCCCTGGGGCTGAAGCTCAACGTGGCGGCTGGCCGCCAGCCGGTTGCCGACCCGGCCCAGGACGGGTTGGTGGTGGCGCAGGTGCCCAACCCCGGTCTGACCGTGGACAAGGGCAGCACGGTGACCATCACGCTGGGGCAGTACCAGGCGCCGCCCACCACGACGACACCCCCCACCACGACCACCACCCCCGGGCCTCCACCACCTCCGGGACCGCCCGGAAATCCCTAGTGGTAGTTGGTGGTCATCGCGAAACCGATCGCGATGGCGACCAGCCCGCCGAACATCACGATCTGGTCCAACTGGAAGACGAATCTGGCCAGTACGGCGAGCACGCCCACGATCATGAGCCCGGCCATCATGGCCACGTACCAGGTCGGGCTGGGCTCCTTGGCCTTGGACGCCGCCTGTGCAGCCGATGACAGCGGTCGGCTCTTCGGCTTGCGGCGCTTGGATTCGGGCATGGCGCCGGCGACGCTAGCGCAAACGACCCACCCCACGAAAGTGACTTACACGCGTGTGATTCTCCACAACCTGTGGAAGATTCCGTGGATAACTACAAGGGTGTAAGTACTTGGTACTGGGCACCTGGTACCTGGACCACGGCGGTGCCGCTCAACGGGGATGAGTCCGAGTACCCAGTACCGAGTACCAAGTGCGGAGGCACTGACGAGGTCAGGGCCTCCAGACCGGCACCATCTCCTCGCGACAGTGCTTCGGTGGCTTGTCCTCGGCCGGGTTGACCATCCGCATCGTGACCTCGGCGCCACACACCGTGCAGCGATAGTCCTGGTCTGTCGTCACGATGTCGGTCGGATCGACCTCCGGCGGCTTGCTGGAGAGCATTCGGATCAGAACCATCGCCACGGACCAGATGACCACCGCCATGCCCACCGCCAGAAGTACGTCGAGCAGGCTCATCTGACGCCCTGGCTGGGCTGGTTCACACCCGCTCGATGATGGTGGCGTTGGCCATGCCACCGCCCTCGCACATGGTCTGAAGCCCGTAGCGACCGCCCGTCCGCTCCAGCTCGTTGAGGAGGGTGGTCATCAGCCGGGCGCCCGAAGCCCCCAGCGGGTGGCCCAGGGCGATGGCGCCACCGTTGACGTTGGTCCGCTCCCAGAGGGCCGCCGGGTCGGAGCCCCCGTGCTCCATTCTCCAGGCGGCGATCACGGAGGCGAACGCCTCGTTGACCTCGAACAGGTCGATGTCGTCGACGCCGAGACTGGACCGCTCCAGGGCCTTCTCGGTTGCCGGAATCGGACCGGTGAGCATGATCACGGGGTCGACGCCAGCCATCACCATGGTGCGGATGATCGCCCGTGCCTCGAACCCGAGACGCTCTGCGGTGTCCTCACCCATGATCAGGAGGGCGGCAGCCCCGTCGGAGATCTGGGAGGAGTTGCCCGCGGTCACCTTGCCGTCGGCCTGGAACGCCGGCTGTAGGGAGGCCAGCTTCTCCAGGCTGGTGTCCTCACGAATGCCCTCGTCCCTGGTGACGGTCCTGGTGTTGCCCTCCTCGTCGGTGACCTCGACCGGGACGATCTGGGTCTCGAAGCGGCCCTCGGAGGTGGCCCGTGCGGCGCGCATGTGCGAGTCGAGCGAGATCTGGTCGAGCTCCTCGCGGGAGATGTTCCACTTCTCGGCGATCATCTCGGCGGAGATCCCCTGCGGCACCAGGCCGTTGGCGTAGCGCTCCATCATCTTCGGCCCGAAGGGAAGACCGGGGCCGTTCTGCACCGAGGAGCCCATGGGCACCCGGGTCATCGACTCGACACCGGCGGCGATGACTATGTCCTGTACGCCCGACATGACGGCCTGGGCTGCGAAGTGAACCGACTGCTGCGACGAGCCGCACTGGCGGTCGATGCTGACGCCAGGGACCGACTCGGGGAACCCGGCGGCGAGCAGGGCGTTGCGGCCGATGTTGTACCCCTGTTCACCGACCTGGCCGACGTTGCCCATGATCACGTCGTCGACCAGAGAAGGATCGAGGTCGTTGCGCTCCACGAGCGCCCGAAGCGGGATCGAGGCGAGATCGACGGCGTGGATGTCCTTGAAGACCCCGTTGCGACGCCCCACCGGAGTGCGAACGGCGTCGACGATCACGGCATTGCGCATGTCACTCCTTTCAGGTTCGAGCCTATCAAGGCCACCATCTCATCACCGATCCGGCTCCAGATAGCGGGGACCGACCCCGGTCCGCCCCGCGACGTCCTGCGGATTGAGCAGACCGCACCTGTTCATGGACAGGCAGCCACAGCCGATGCAGGAGTCCAGTTGGTCCCGCAGGAGCTGGAGACGGGCGATCCTCTCGGTGAGCTGGTCACGCCAGACGCTGGAGACTCGCTCCCAATCGGCCTGGCGGGCGACGCCCGATGGCAGCTCCTCCATCACTGCGGAGATCTCCTCGAGACTCAGGCCGACCCGCTGCGCGGCCCGGATCACGGAGACCCGTCTGATGGTGGAGCGACGGAAGCGTCTCTGGTTGCCGTCGGTGCGCTCCGATGCGATCAGCCCCTTGTCCTCGTAGAAGCGGAGGGCCGAAGTGGCGACCCCGGTCCGCCTCGACAGCTCCCCGATGGTGAGCAGATCCGTTGAATCCATGGTCTCCCGAGAATCGACTTGACTTCAAGTTAACTTGAAGTTGTACGTTGCGCACATGATGAGATGCGCAATAGTGACCGGAGCCTCACGCGGTCTGGGGCTCGCATTGACGAGACAGCTCTCGGCGGACGGTTGGAAGGTGATCGTCGACGCCCGCCACGGCGACGATCTCGCCGCCGCCACGGCAGAACTCCCGGGTGTGGAGGCCGTCCCCGGGGATGTGGCCGATCCGCTCCACTGGGCAGACCTGATCGAAGCCGTACGGGCGGTGGGACGTCTCGACCTCCTCGTGAACAACGCCTCGACACTGGGTCCGACGCCGCTACCGGCGCTCGCCGAGGTGGACCTCGACGAGTTGGCCCGGGTGTTCGACGTCAACGTCGTCGGGCCACTCGGTCTGATCCAGGCGGCCCTGCCATTGCTCACCGAATCCCACGGCGTGGTCGTCAACGTCACGTCCGATGCCGCCGTCGAGGGGTACCCGGGATGGGGCGCCTACGGGGCCTCCAAGGCGGCACTGGAGCAGTTGAGCCGGGTGTTGGCGGCCGAGGAGCCGAGGATCTCCGTCTACTGGGTCGACCCTGGCGACATGCGGACCCGGATGCATCAGGACGCGGTGGGCGACGAGGACATCTCCCATCTCCCGTCACCCGAGCACAGCGTCCCCGGGATGATCCGTCTCATCGAAGAGCGGCCGCCTTCGGGCCGATACCAGGTGCAGGGTCTGGAGAGCCCCGTATGACGGCTCTGGCGCGGGAGTCCCTGGCCGAGACCGGCTCCGCCGGTGCGCCGCCGGAGCGCATCGGGCTCCGTCGTGACGGCGTCCGCCTCATGGTGGCCATCGGTGAGGACATCATCCACACCCGGTTCTCCCGGATCGGGGAGTTCCTCGACCCGGGCGACGTCCTCGTGGTCAACGTGTCCAGGACCATCCCCGCCTCGTTGGACGGCGAGGCATCGGACGGGACCCCGGTGCGCATCCACCTCTCCTCGCCGATCAGCGACACCCTTTGGACGGTCGAGCCACGGCAACCCGTGGGTACGGGCTCGTACCGCTGGGTCGACTACGACGGTGGTGTGGTCCGTCTTCCGGGTGGGGCGGAGGCGGTGTTGTTCACTCGCGACTCCCGGACGCCGCGTCTCTGGATCGCGGAGTTGCGGGGTCTCGGCGACACGATGGCGTACCTGCGGGCCTACGGGGCACCCATCCGCTACGCCCACACCAATCGCCCGTGGCCGCTCTCGGACTACCAGAGCGTCTACGCCCGGGAGCCCGGCTCGGCGGAGATGCCGAGCGCAGGCCGACCGTTCACCACCAGTCTGCTCACGTCCCTCGTCGCCAACGGTGTGACGATCGCGCCGATCGTGCTCCACGCCGGCGTCGCCTCGTTCGAGGAGGGCGAGCTCCCCGACGTCGAGCGCTACCGCGTCCCCGAGACGACGGCGCGGATGATCAACCAGGCCAGGGAGGCGGGCTCGATGGTGGTGGCGGTCGGGACCACCTCGGTCCGCGCCATCGAGACGGTGACCGACACCAGCGGAGTCGTCCACCCCGGATCGGGTGTCACCGACCTCATCATCACTGCGGAGCGTGGCGTGCGGGGTGTCGATGGCATCCTCACCGGCTGGCACGAGACCGGCGCATCGCATCTGCAGATGGTCGAGGGCGTCGCCGGCCGGGACCTCGTGGAACGCGCCCACGCCGAGGCTTCGGCCAACGGGTACCTGCGTCACGAGTTCGGCGACTCGCTGCTGGTGACGCGGCGGACCACCTGATCCCGGGTTCGTGCCATGATCCACAGGCCCGCGAGAGGAGAGGGATGGTCGACCTGATCTACACCGCCTTCACGTCCATCGACGGAGTGGTCGAGGCTCCGGGTGGTGAGCCCGGATACCGCAACAGCGGCTGGACCTTCGAGGGGATCGAGTTCGTGCCCGAGGCGTACGAGTTGAAGGGGCGGGAGCAGGAGGAGGCTGGGGCGCTGATGATGGGACGGGTCAGCTACGAGGCCTTCAGCCCGGTCTGGCCGTCGATCGAGGAGTTCCCCCGCTACAACGCCATGCCCAAGTTCGTCGTCTCGACCACCCTCCGGGAGGAGGAGCTGGTCGACAACTGGGGCGAGATCACCATCCTCCGCTCCCTGGACGACGTGGCACGGGTCAAGGAGGAGTTCCAGGGTGGTCCGATCTCCATCCACGGGTCGGCCACGCTGGCCAGGAGCCTCGGAGACGCCGGCCTCATCGACCGCTACCACCTGCTCGTCTTCCCCGTGGTACTCGGCGCAGGGAAGCGGATGTGGAGCGACACGGACAAGGACAAGCAGCCGCTTCGTCTCCTCGAGAGCGAGTGCTACTCGAACGGGATCCAGAAACTGGTCTACGAGGTGGTCCGCTGACCGCGGCTCCGAACGAACCCTGGTGGAAACGTGCCGTCGTCTACCAGGTGTACCCGCGCTCGTTCCAGGACTCGGATGGCGATGGCGTCGGGGACCTGAAGGGCATCCTCCAACGGGTCGACTACCTCGCCGAGTTGGGTGTGGACGTGGTGTGGCTGTCTCCCGTCTACCGCAGTCCCCATGACGACGCCGGGTACGACATCTCCGACTATCGGGACATCGACCCCATTTTCGGCACGATGGCCGACCTCGATCGGCTCCTCGAGGCCCTCCACGAGCGTGGCATCAAGCTGATCATGGACCTGGTGGTGAACCACACCAGCGACGAGCACCCGTGGTTCGTCGAGTCCCGCTCCTCGAGGGACAACCCGAAGCGCGACTGGTACTGGTGGCGACCGGCTCGGGAGGGCATGGAGCCGGGAACACCCGGCGCGGAGCCGACGAACTGGGGGTCGTTCTTCGGCGTGCCGGCGTGGGAGTTCGACCCCCACACCGGCGAGTACTACCTGCATCTGTTCAGCCGCAAGCAGCCCGACCTGAACTGGGAAAACCCCGAGGTGCGACGGGCGGTGTACGACATGATGCGCTGGTGGCTCGATCGGGGAGTGGACGGCTTCCGGATGGACGTGATCAACTTCATCTCCAAAGACGTCCGGCCCGACGGGTCCCTACCGGATGTGCCCCCGGAGGGGACGATCTACGGCGGGCCGGCCACGGCGACGATCAACGGCCCCAGGATCCACGAGTTCCTCCAGGAGATGCACCGGGAGGTGTTCCACGGTCGTCGCGACGGGCTACTCCTCGTCGGCGAGACTCCAGGGGCGACGGTGGAGCACGGCAGGCTTTACACCGACCCCGCCCGCCACGAGCTCGACATGATCTTCACCTTCGAGCACATGATGCTGGACCACGGCCCGGACGGGCATTTCGAGCGCATCCCGCTCCGACTCGCCGACCTCAAGGCGACCATGACCCGGTGGCAAACCGGTCTGGCGGAGGTGGGCTGGAACGCCCTCTACTGGGACAACCACGACCAGCCTCGCATCGTCTCCCGTTGGGGTGACGACGGCCCCTACCGGCGTCAGTCGGCGGCGATGCTCGCCATCATCCTCCACCTCCATCGGGGCACCCCCTTCGTCTACCAGGGCGAGGAGTTGGGGATGACCAACGCCCGGTTCACCTCGTTCGAGCAGTACCGGGACATCGAGACCCTCAACTTCGTCGCCTTCGAGCGACGACGCGGAGTGCTCAGCGACGAGCAACTGCTCGCCTGGCTGGCAAACAGCAGCCGGGACAACGCCCGCACCCCGATGCAATGGGATGCCTCGCCCAACGCCGGCTTCACCACCGCACGGCCCTGGATCGAGGTCAACCCCAACCATGAGCACGTCAACGCCGAGGCGGAGATGGCCGACCCAGACTCCGTCTTCCACACCTACAGGCGGCTCATCTCCTTGCGTCACGAGGATCCGGTGGTCCAACAGGGCGAGTTCCAACCGCTGCTGGAGGATCACCCTCATGTCTACGCGTTCACCCGCACCATGGGGGCAGAGCAGTTGCTGGTGCTGGGCAACTTCTCGGGTGACGAGCAGTTCGCCGCCGTAGGTCCGGACTGGGTGGGCTCCCAGCTGGTCCTGGGCAACTACCGGCCGGCGGCCGAGCCACGGGATGAGGGCGTGACGCTGCGACCGTGGGAGGGATTGGTCCTGCGTCGACAGCTCGGATGACGGTGGAGACGATGGGATTCGAACCCACGACCCCCGGCTTGCAAAGCCGGTGCTCTTCCAGCTGAGCTACGTCCCCTTGCGACCCCAATGGTACCGGGGGTCCTGTTTGGGGAAACGCGACCGGGTCGGCCCTCCCGACCGGGCAGCCGGCGGGGTCCTGCAGCGGATCATCGAGGCGGGTCTGTAGGCTCCCGTCGTGCTCCGGGTGATCCTCAACATCATCTGGCTCCTGTTCGCCGGGATCGAGCTCGCGGTCGTCTACGTCGTGGGCGGGATCATCCTGTGCCTCACCGTCGTCGGTGTCCCCTTCGGGATCCAACTCTTCAAGCTCGCCGGGTTCGCCGTGTGGCCGTTCGGGAGGGCTGTGGTGCCGGCGCCGGACTCGAACGCCGCGGTCTCGGCGATCTTCAACATCCTCTGGCTCGTCTTCGTCGGCTGGTGGCTGGCCCTGCTCCACATCGTGTTCGGGTTGGTCCTGTGCATCACGATCATCGGCATCCCTCTGGGGATCGCCGTCCTCAAGATGACCGGTCTCGCCCTGTGGCCGTTCGGCCGGACCGTCGTCTTCGTGGACGACGACACACGACTCCCGCCCGGCTCGTACGCGGTGGGGACGCGGCTCGCCCAACCCGCCTGACCGTCTTGGGCTTGTCCCGGCAGCCGCTCTAGGGTCGTTGGCACCATGCCAGAGCAGGAGAAGGTCTACGACTCCCCATCATCATGGGTCGCCGACCACATCCGCGACTACGTGGAGACGGGCGGCGAGAAGGGTCACGAATGGCGCCCCGGCGTGCCATCGCTCCTCTTGACCACCCGAGGCCGCAGGACCGGCAAACTGCGTCGCTCGGCTCTCATATACGGGCGGATGGGCGACGCCTACGTGGTCGTCGCCTCCAAGGGCGGCGCCCCCACCCACCCCATGTGGTACCTCAACCTCAAGGCCAACCCGGACGTCGAGGTGCAAGTCGGCTCCGAGGTGTTCCAGGCCACCGCCCGGGATGCGACCGAGGACGAACGGCCCTTCCTCTGGGAGCAGATGGTGTCGATCTGGCCGGCCTACGACGACTACCAGGAGAGGACCACGCGTCGCATCCCGCTCCTTGTGATCGAACCCAAATAGCCGACTTGATAGGCTGGCGACCGCCGTCAGGGCGACGGCACCAACGAACGGGGGTTCCTCGGGTGAAGCACGCTTTCAGACTCCTCTGCCTCGTGGTGGCGATGGCGGTCCTCGCCGCCTGTGGTGGCGGTTCGGCAGCAACCACTACCACCGGGCCCGACGAAGCGACGACCACTACCGTCGACGACGACACCACCACGACCTCCGACGATGGCGAGGGTGGCACCGGCACCCCCGACCTCACCGTCTGTGGCGGCAGCGACGCCATGAACGAGGCGATGGCGGGGTACGACCAGGCGTTGAGCGGCGCCGAGATCGACTTCGAAGAGGCGATCGCCCAGCTGCACGCAGCGGCCGACGCCGCACCCAACGAGATCCGCGAGGACTTCCAGATCGTGGCCGACGAGCTGGAGAAGATCCTCCTCGGCCTCGCCGAGATCAACCTCGAGCCCGGGGCCACACCGACCGAGGAGCAGCTCGAGGCACTCATGGAGCTCGGTGAGTCAATGGATGAGGAGCGCTTCAACGCCGCGGCGACCCGACTCGAGGAGTGGTTCGTGGAGAACTGCAGCTAGAGGACAGCATCTTTCCGGGTCTCCCGCCAGACTCGGTCACATGATGGGTCTGCTGTGGGGTCGGTCGTGACCGACGAGCTGAGGATCGTCCCCGCCAACCAGGCCGCCTGTGGCGACCTCCAGGTCGTGTTCGGTGAGCGCGGCACCGGCCACGTCTGCCAATGCCAGCGGTACAAGCTCGAGCCGGGCGAGTCGTTCGGATCGGTCCCGGTCGAGGAGCGGATGCTCCGGCTATGGGACCAGACCGACTGCGGCAACCCGGGTTCCGACCGCACCACCGGCCTGGTCGGGTACGTGGGTGACGAGCCGGTGGCATGGTGTGCCGTCGAGCCGCGTTCCGACTACCCCGGTCTGGTCCGTGTGTTCAGGGTTCCCTGGGAGGGTCGGGACGAGGACAAGGCCGACCCGACCGTGTGGGCGATCACATGTCTTTTCACCCGTGCCGGGCACCGCAAGCGTGGCTACAGCAAGGAGATGGCCAAGGCAGCGGTGGAGTTCGCCCGCAGCCGGGGCGCCCGGGCGGTCGAGGCGTACCCGATCACGACCAAGAACGTGATCCCCGAGGAGTTGCACGCGGGGACGCCGGACACCTTCGCCGCCGCCGGTCTCGCCGAGGTCAGCCGGCCCACCAAGCGGCGAATGGTGATGCGTCGCGACTTCTGAGCTTCAAGCAGGTGCCGCGGAGCGGGCTGCCTCGATCGTCCGGTTGGAGATGATCCGCCACGTCAGGAGCATGGACAGGAGCGTTCCGGCGGCGGCTAGGTAGAACGGCGCCTGCAGGCCGAGTGCCGAGGCGATCAACCCGCCCATGAGTGCGCCCAGGGGCTGGAACCCCCAGGCCAATGTTCGTGTGGCTCCGGCGACGCGGCCCCGCAATGCATCGGGGGTGAGGCTCTGTCGCAACGAGACGGCGACGACGTTCCAGACCGCCGTGCAGGCGGAGAAGAGGAAGAGGACTACGCCCGCCGGCGCCGGGGCGGTCAATTGTGACATCACGATGAAGGCGATCCCCTGGATCCACAGGGTGGTCCGGATGGCATTCCCGGGTCCGAGCATCCGCACCACCCTGGGCGCGATCACGGCACCGGTGAGGCCACCGACGCCCAGCAGGGAGAGGAGCACCCCGTACCCGACATCGGAGACGCCGAGTCGCTCCTGTGCGAACAGGACGAAGATGGCGATGATCGCGAACGTCAGCATGTTGGTGCTCCCCGCCAGGAAGGCGAGGGTGCGCACCACCTTCTGAGCCCACAGCCACCGCATCCCGGAGGCCACGTTCTTCAGCATCGGGCCGACCTCGGCATCCGCGGTGCGGAAGGTGCCGGGCACCGCCAGCACGAAGAGGGCAGCGGCCAGCACCAATCCACCGTTGACGAAGAACGGGGCCGCGGCGGCGACCGTGAAGAGGAAGGCGCCCACGGGCGGGCCGATGAAGGCGTTGCCCACGAACTCGACCCCCTGGAGGCGGGCGTTGGCCGACGGCAACTGGTCGGGACCGACGAGACTGGGCATGATCGCCTCCGAGGACGTGTCGAAGAAGGTCTCCGCCAAACCGAAGCCGAAGGCGAGGACGTAGAGGAGGCTGAGCCCGGCCGTGTCGGTCGCCACCGCCAGGGCGAGAAGGGTGATCCCGGCGGCACGGAGCAGGTCGGTCACCACCATCACCTTCTTGCGGTCCATGCGGTCGACCAGAGCCCCCGATACCAGGCCGAACAACAGCCACGGGATGCGGCCCGCCAGGGTGACGCCGGAAACGAGGAGGGGGTCGCGGGTGATCGACGCCACGAGAAGCGGCAGAGCGGCACCGAATATCCCGTCGCCGAGGTTGGACACCCCCGCGGCGGCCCATACCCGGTTGAACCCAGGAGTCATGAGGACCTCCGCGTAACGGATCCGATCCTATTTGCCCGTCCTAGGGCTGCTCTTCGGGGACGCTGATCTCCGCCACCTGGGCCTCGAGATGCTCGGCCAGGGCATGTGGCGAGAGATGGACGTTGACGCCATGGGCCCCACCACCGATGGCGACCACGGGTTGCCCCAAGGCGGACGAGTCGATGATCACGGGTAGGGATCTCCGGGCCCCGAACGGGGTGATGGCCCCACGCTCGTACCCGGTGACCTCCTTGGCCTCCTCGGCATCGGGCATGGTCATCCGTCGCACGCCGAGGAGGTCACGGAGCTTGGCCCAGTCGAACTTCCGCCCACCGGGCACCAGCACGAACAGGTAGTCGTCCTCACCGCGCCGCACCACCAGCGTTCGGAGTAGCGCGCCGAGGGGAATGCCCTGGAACCGGGCGCTCTCCTCGGCGCTGCGAGCGCGCTCGGTGCGGACTACCCGATACTCGAGGTCGGTCTCGGCGAGAGCCCTGAGTGCCGGAGTGTCGGTCATGATCCGGACGATAGGTGTCGAAGACGGAGCCTCCGGTGGATATGACAACGCTGGGATACTTCGACCGGGTCACGATGGTCAGATGTTCGGAATGAGTCGCGTGCTCGAACCATGGCCGAGATGGGCGAGTCGTCCGATCGGGAGGGTGATCCTGATTGCCGGCGGGACTCTCGGATGCATCATCGGCTTCTTGATGCTGGCGTTCGCCTTTGCCGCCATGCAGTGGCTGGAGCAGTTCAGTTCCGAACCGGTCCGACTCGGGCGGGACGAAGTTCTCTTCGTCTTCTGTGGGTTCGGAATGATCGGTGGATCAGTGTGGGCAGCGAGGCGACCGAGTCGTGCGTCGTTCTCTGCCCTGGCCGTCGTGATCGTGACGATCATCCTCGTCGCGCTCGAGGTCCTCTGATCCGGCCGACCCGACATCCGCGCTTTCACGTCCGGGCGGCCTCGCCTTAGAATCTCGTCTCCCGAGGGCCCATAGCTCAGTCCGGTTAGAGCGCATCCCTGATAAGGATGAGGTCCGTGGTTCAAGTCCACGTGGGCCCACTCACTTTTCCCAATCACTAGTTGACATTCGTCAACTTAGGGCCGGGAGATCTGAGACTGTCTGAACCGCCATGTACAGCTCTCCATGGGGCGAGAGCGGGGCACGAGCGCCTGGCATCAGCTGGGAGTCCACGAGCGCACGGTGATATGTTCCTCTTGTGCAATCCGTCGCAAGCGACCCTGATCCTGTCGCGGCTGAGCTCGAGCGAGGGATCGACGTAGTTCGGCGTCTTGTCGGGACACGGCTTGACACGCTCTCATTGGCCAAGCTCGATCCCCGGTATGCGCGATTCCTCGCGCAGAAAGTCTCCACGCTTTCACCGCTCATCGCGGCCTTGGTAGAGATTCGGATGACGAGGGGGCCACCCCGGAGGGAGAGTGCGATGACTCCGTCGACGATGACGAAGGCCAGGCTTCCCAGCCTCCGGGCGTCCCGGGCCGCCCACAGGGTGACTCCCACCCAGAGCGTGGCGACCACCGCCGCACCGGCCAGGACGACGCGATTCCCCGGCTGGCCCGCGGCGAAGATGACCGAGATCTGGATCATCAGCCAGATCCAGACCAGGACCTGGTACGTGGCCACCACCCGGCGCAAGGTGTCGCCTACAGGAACCACCGCCCGAGAACCGGACAAGCCGGTCATGGCGGGAAGCTACTCGCGGGCTCCCACTGCGTGCCCGCGGAAATCCGGGACGGACAGGAGGCCGACCCGCTAGAAACGGGTCCTTGTCCGACCTGCACCTGCGTCCGATCGAGCCCGAGGATGTGGCGACCATCGCCGCCTTCTTGGCGCATCCGTCCCTGGATGGACGTCGGGGTCTGGATCGTGAGCGAACGAATCAGTCATCGGCCTCCCTGACCAAGGCGATCGAGGGGATGATCGAGCCCGAGTTGGGTGCGACCTGGGTGGCCGAGGCCGACGGCGTGGTCGGCGTCGTCCGGGCCGACTGGTGGTGGGATGCGCTCAGCCCCTGGATCCATGTTGTCATCGACCCGCAGCACCAGCGGCAGGGACACGGCACCGGAGCGGTCCGTCAGGCACTGGATCACCTCTTCCTGAACACGCCGGCGATGGTCATCCAGGGAGGCGTCCCCAGCTGGGACGAAGCCGGCCTGGCCTTCGCCGCCGCGCTGGGAGCTCTCGAGGTCGGTAGGAAGCGACGCGCCGGGGTCAGGGACGGCGTCTACTTCGACCAGGTCGAGTTCGTCGTCCAGCGTGTCGACTGGGAGGGTGATCGTGCCGCTCGAAGGTGACATCGTCAGACTCCGCGAGGTGCGGGAGTCCGACCTGCCACTCTTCGTCGAGCTCCGCAACGACCTCGAGACCCAGGCCTGGAGCCGGACACTTCCTCCCGACTACACACTGGAGATGATCCGCCGCCGGTACTGGGAGAGGGACTTCTCCTACCGCAGGACGGATGGGATCTTCATCGTCGAGGTCAAAGAGACCGGCGAGGCGGCCGGGATGATCTCCTATTCCGACCTCGTGGACCGGATGGAGGCCACCTGGGGCCTGGCGGTCCACAAGCGGTTCTGGGGCACCGGGGTGGCCCACGACGCCGCCGACACCCTGCTCCGATTCCTGTTCCACGAGCTCGGGCTGAGGGTGGTCCGTCTCTACACCCAGAGCGGCAACGAGCGTGCAGTGGGGGCTTTCGAGAAGCTCGGCTTCAAGGTTGCGACCCGCACCCCGAACGCCATCTTCAAAGACGGACGCTACGTCGACAACATCTCCATGGACATCCTCCGGGAGGAGTGGTACGACCTCCACCCCGACCTCGAAGACCTGCTCGACGACCCGTTCGCCCGCTGAGTCAACGACGGTTGGTCGGCGTCGCCTGGTGGAAGACGAGACGCCACCGACCGTCGGACCACTTCTTCCACACCGAGCAACGATTGGCCGCCGTGGCGTAGTCGATGCCCATCTCGGTCCGGTAGGTGACCAGGGCCACCTCGTCCCCCAGCAGACGCACCTCGAAGTCGGGTAACGGCAGCCGGGCGTCGATGTCCACCGGCTGGGTGCGAATGATCTGACCGCGAGTCCACACCCGTCCCGACGACCCGAACTCCATGTAGTCGGGCGCGAGCAGCTCTTCCATGTAGGCCTCGTCGAAGCGGGTCGACGGCTCGTACAACGACTCCTCGAGTTGCTGCAACGTGCGAAGCACCTGGTTGGGACTCTCGAACATGCGGACGACAAGTTAGTGGCGGTCCCCCGAGGACTAGGTTGACGTGGTGGCCGACCCCTTCGTACCCGACGATTTCAACCCGCCCCGGGAACTGGTCACTCCGCAGTTCCGTCTCGAGCCCCTCGGTCCCGAGCACAATGAGCGTGATCACACGGCCTGGATGAGCAGCATCGAGCACATCCGATCCACCCCCGGCTTCCCCGACGGGGATTGGCCCCCGTTGGAGGGCATGACCCTGGAGCGAAACCTCGCCGATCTGCAAAGACACGCCGACGACTTCGAGCGGCGGGTCGGGTTCACCTACACCGTCCTCGACGACACGGACGACGTCATCGGCTGTGTCTACATCTACCCCGATCCGACGGGCGCCAGCGACGCCGAGGTGCAGTCGTGGGTGCGGGCAGACCGTGCCGACCTCGACATGGTGCTCTACGACGCCGTTTCGGAGTGGCTCGCCACCCACTGGCCGTTCGGGACCGTCCGCTACGCGCCCCGGCGTCCCCAGGCCGGGTAGCGCCCCGGCGCGTCGTTTCGCCGGCTCGGGCCCACGGGTATGAAACCGGGCGCAACCGTTCCGGAGCTAGCCTGAGATGGTGCTTCTGCAGCAGATCCTTCTCACCCTGCACATCATCGCCGCAGGGTTGTGGCTCGGTGGCGGCATCTACGCCACCCTCGCCTACCGGAGACATGCGGCCGAGGGCACCCTGAGCAGGGTGATGGCCGTGGAGGAGAAGATCGGTGCCTTCTTCGGCGTCGCCGTGGTGACGCTGTTGCTCACGGGCATAGGGATGGTCCTCAACTCGGAGCGGTTCAGCTTCACCCACGCCTTCGTGATCATCGGGATCGGCGCCATCGTCGTCAGCGGCGCTCTCGAGGGCCGTGTCTTCGGGCCCGCGATGAAGAGGGCAGGCGAGGCCGAAGGCCCCGCATCCTTCCCTGCGCCGATGCGCTGGGCGCTGCCCTGGTATGTGGTGGTGTTCGTGTTCGTCGTGTGGGCCATGGTCGCCAAGCTCGGCGCCTAGACCTACGACTGTCGGCCACATGAGAGAGGGGCCCCGGCGACGGAGCCCCTCTGCTCATGTCCCCCCGAACTCAGCGGCTCGTCACGTAGATGTCACCCATCCCGGAACGACCGGAACCGAAGTAGAGGACCTTCCCGTTCCTGGAGAGCGAAGGACGCGTGTCGGGGGCCGTGCTGTTCACCAGGGCGCCCAGACTCACCGGATCCGACCAGCCGTCACTCGACAGCGTGGACGTGTAGATGTCGGGACCCGTCGCCGCGCCGCCGCGGTTGCTCCAGAAGAACAGTTCCTTGCCGTTGACCCTCAGGTTCGGCTGGGCCTCCTCGAATTGCGTATTGATCTCCAGGGGTATCCCCGGCCCGTAGGCCCCGCCCGACAGCGGTGACATGTAGATGTCGTGGTCGGTCGTGGTGTCGCCCGGGAATGCCGGCCGGCCGCTCGAGTACAACAAGACCTTCCCGATCCCTTGCATCACAGCCGGGAACGGGCTGTGCTCCTCGAACGGGCTGTTGACCACGCAACCCAGGTGGGTGACGCTCGTGGCATGCGAGTTCTCATCCAGTTGGGCGGTGTAGAGATCGGCGTTGGTGGCCGAACCACAGTGCCCGGGACGGTTGCTGGCGAAGAAGAACGTCTTCCCGTCCGCCGAGATCGTCGGGCAGAAGTCGTTCGACGTCGAGTTGATCGGCGGCCCGACGTTCACCGGCTCACTCCACGGTTCGTTGGGGCCGCTCCGGGTGGAGACCCAGATGTCCTGCCCGCCCTGGGACGTCTCATCCTGCCTGGTCGACATGAGGAAGAACCTCTTGCCATCCGGCGAGATGAAGGGACACCCTTCCGTCGAGTTGTCCAGGTTGAAGCTCGGATGCGCACCCGCCCCGAAGTCCTCGATGCTCACCGCCTGGCCCCACGGCCCGGCCGCGCCGGCGACCAGTGCAGCCGATAGGACCAGCAACACCGCAAGGCTGGTGATCGTCGTCTTTCGTCTCATGGGCGTCTCCCTTCGGCGGGTCCGCTCATGGCTTCTCCACCGGTAGTCCCTCTCTCTTCCAAGCCTCGATCCCACCCGAGAGATGACCGAGGTCGCGGTAGCCCAGGGTCCACAACGTGGACGCAGCCAGGGCCGACCGCTCCCCCGACGAGCAGTAGAGGATGAGGCGGCGACGGTGGTCGAACTCCACCCGATGACGGTGATCCGCAGGGTCCGCCCAGAACTCGAGCATTCCCCGCGGGGCCCACACCGAGTCAGGGATCCAGCCTGAGACCCTGAGCTCGTCCTCCTCGCGCACGTCGACGAGAACCGCACCGTCCGACAACTCGCCCCGGACCTCCTGGGGAGACAGGCTCACCAGGTGCCGACTGGCGTCCTCCACCAGTTCGGCTGCCGTTCTGCCGGCTCTCTCTTCTCCCGTCGACACGGTCCGGACCATGAATCACGCCGCTGGTACGACTCTGGGAGCCCCCTGGCCACCGCTACCAGCAGATTCCCAGTGGCAGATGACACGGTGATTCGGGACGCAGGGGTAGAGCCAAGGAGAGTAAGAATCGCCACTGTGAGGTACCGGGCGTTGGGCCCGATCACAGTCGAGGTCGACGGCCATGCCTCGAGACTCGGCGGTCACCGCCAACGGATCGTTCTGGCGGTACTCCTCAGCCGTGCCAATCAGGTGGTGGCGCAGGACACCCTGATCGACGCCGTGTGGAGCGGCGAGCCGCCCGAGGCGGCCAGGGCCACCCTGCAGAGCTACATCTACAACCTCCGCCGAGCCACCAAGAGCGACCTCATCCTCCGCCGCGGCGACGGATATCTGATCGAGGCCGACGCCGGGAGCTTCGACGTGCTCGACTTCACGGCCAAGCTGGAGCAGGGCCGTTCGCTCCTCGCCACCAATCCGGGGGCGGCCAGGGAGGAGCTCGCAGACGCCCTCGGCCTCTGGTACGGAGCGCCGTACGGCGGGGTGGACCATCTCGAGCTCCACTCCGAGATCCAACGCCTCGACGAGATGCGGGTGAACGCAGTCGAGGCGCGGATCCAGGCAGATCTGGCGCTGGGACGGGACGGGGAGCTGGTGGGCGAGCTGGACGCCCTCGTCCGCGAGTACCCGCTCCGGGAGCGGTTCTGGGGACAGTTGATGCTCGCCCTCTACCGATCCGGGAGGCAGGCCGAGGCACTCCGCACTTTCCAGCAGGCACGCGCCCGACTGGTCGACGAACTGGGGATCGAGCCCGGGGCCGAACTGCAGGAGCTCGAGGATCGAATCCTGGCTCAGGACCCCTCGCTCCTCCCCGATCGTTCGTCGAACCCTCACAAGATGGATGCCGGTTCGCTTCGTGGGTACGAATTGCGAGAGGTCCTCGCATCCACCGCTCTGGGTGTGGCCTATCGCGCCTACCAACACTCGGTGGGCCGGGAGGTGGTCGTCAAGTCGATCCGGCCCGAGTTCGCCAACGACACGGCATTCGTCGCCCGCTTCGAGAAGGAGGCACAGACGGTCGCAGCGCTGGGCCACCCGCACATCCTCCCCTTGCACGACTATTGGAGGGACCCGAGTGGTGCCTATCTGGTCGTGCCGTTCATGGCCGGCGGCAGCCTGGCCCATTCCCTCCGGGCCCAGCACTGGCACCTGGAGCCGGCGATGCGATTGCTCGACCAGATCGGCGGCGCCCTCGGCCACGCCCATCGCCGGGGAGTGATCCACGGGCACCTGACCGCGTCCAGCGTCGTCCTCGACGACGAGGGAAACGCCTATCTGGGGGACTTCGGCATCGGGCTGGCTCCCGACGGCGGTCTTCCGACCGTGCTCACGGATGTCGAGGCCCTGGGCAGGCTGGCCCTTCACCTGCTCACCGGGGAGCCACCCCGGGGCCAGCCCGACACGACCGGCCTCCCGGCCGGGTTCGGCGAGGTCGTCGCCCGCGCCGTCGCCGCATCGCCCGGCCGCTATTCCCGGGTGTCCGACTTCCTCCGAGACCTCAGGCGGGCTGCCGGCATGGACGTGTCCACGGGATCGGATCTGGTCGAGCCACGCGGCGAGCCCATCCGTAACCCGTACAAGGGGCTCCGTGCCTTCACCGAGATGGACGCGGCCGACTTCCACGGCCGCGCCGAACTCGTCGGACATCTCCTGCAGACGATCTCCGAGCAGAGGCTGGTCACGATCGTGGGGCCTTCGGGGAGCGGGAAGTCCTCGGTGGTCCGGGCAGGCGTGGTGCCGTCCTTGCGCGCCGGGGCGTTGGCGGGATCCCAGGACTGGCTGATCACCGACATGTTCCCCGGCTCCTACCCGTTCGAAGAGCTCGAGGCAGCCCTGCGCCGTGTGTCGGTGCGAGGCGCAGACGACATCATGAGTGAGCTGACCGCACCGACGGGGTTGCTCCGCGTCTGCAAGAGGATCCTCCCCGAGGACTCGATGCTGCTCCTCATCATCGACCAGTTCGAGGAGCTGTTCTCGCTGGTGCGCTCCGAGGAGGTCAGGCGCACCTTCATCGACAACCTCATCGCGGTGGCGGACGACGAGCGGGGTCGGATACGCGTCGTCACCACCATCCGGGCCGACTTCCTCGATCGACCACTCTCCTACGGCGACTTCGCAGCAGCCATCGCCCCCGGGCTGGTGACAGTCGGGCCACCGGCCCGTGACGGCCTCGCCCAGTCGATCGCCGCCCCGGCACGTGCCGTCGGCCTCGAGCTGGAACCGGGTCTGGTCACCCAGGTCGTCGCCGACGTGGAGGGCCAACCGGGCGCTCTGCCACTTCTCCAGTACGCGCTCACGGAGACCTTCGCCGCCCGGGAAGGAGGCACGCTGACCTTCGCCGCCTACGAGTCGACCGGTGGCGTGGCCGGGGCGATCGGGCGACGAGCCGAAGAGCTGTACCAGGACCTGAGCCCTGTCGCCCGGGAGGTGGCGAGGGAGGTCTTCCTCCGTCTGGTCGCGGTCGACGAAGTCGGAGTGGTGACGCGCAAACGCGCCCGCCAGAACGACCTGACATCGCTGGCCGTGGATCGGGCGGCCCTGCAGAAGGTGCTCGACGCCTACGCCCGGTTCCGCCTCATCAGCTTCGACCGGGACCCGGTGACCCGAGGTCCGACCGTGGAGGTCGCCCACGAGGCGCTGCTGACCACGTGGCCGAGGCTGGAGACCTGGATCGACGACGCCCGGGAGACCCTCGTCATGGCCAGACGGGTCGGGGAGTCCGCCCACGACTGGGTCGCGTCCGACAAGGACCCCAGCTACCTGCTCCGCGGCTCGCGTCTCGACGACATCGAGCGATGGTCCGCCGGCCCGGGCGTGATCCTGACCGGCGACGAGGAGGACTTCATCACCGCCAGCGTCATCACCCGCAACGAGGAGATCGCGGCCGGGCGCCGCCGCCGCCGCCGAGCGCTGACGACCCTGTCCGTGGGGATGGTCCTGGTGAGCCTCTTCGCCATCCTGGCGTTCTTCCAGCGGCAGGCAGCCCGCCGGGAGGCGACCCTCTCCATCAGCAGGGAGCTCGCCGGGGCTTCCCGTCAGCTCGCCAATCCGGAGCTGGCCCTCCTGGTGGCCATGGAGGCATTCGACACTTCGATCAGGGACGGTGCGGAGCCGACACAGGAGGCGGTCAGTGCCCTGGCCCATGCCATGTTCGATTGGCGCCTGATCACACGCTACCCGGCGGCGGGTCGGCTCGGCCCGATGTCGTCCCCGGACGGATCCCGGGTGGCTGCCCAGTCTGTCGACAACCCCAGGAACGTCGTCGTGTTCGATGCGGGCGGATCCCCGCTGTCCGAGCTCGTCGGTCCGGACCTGGAGGGCATCCAGGCCGACTCGACCGCATTCCACCCCGATGGTGAGTTGATCGCGGTCGCATACACCATCGAGGGTGCCCGGACCTATTCGGCAGTCCCGGAAGGTGAACCGGACGTGATCTTGTTCCGGGCGTCCACCGGTGCCGAGGTGGCCCGAATCGACCTGGTCCCCATTCCGGACCAGCCGCTCGACAACGGCACGGGCGCTTTCCCGGTTTCCTTCAGCGCCTCGGGACGGCTTCTGGCACTCTCCGGCGGCACCGAAGTCGCCGTGGTGGACTGGGCCCGAGGCGAGGAGATCACCCGGATCCGATTCGCGGGCCCGACGGGCCCTGCGACCTTCCTCGGTGAAGACACGCTCTTCGTCCCCGTGGCCTCACGAGGCTGGACGTGGTACTCGATCAGCGAGGCCCGGGAAATCGGGGCGGTCGACGTGCCGGGCATGACCGACATCGCCGCGGCCGATCCCGCCGGGCGTCGCCTAGCCCATCGCGTCGGCGAGCGGGTCGAGGTGTTGGACGCCATGACCAACGAGGTCCTCATCAGCGTGGAGGATCCCGGGATCCTGGCCCTGGCGGTCAGCCCGGACGGCGCGCGTTTCGCCTACTCCGGATACGACTCCACCATCCACGTCATCGACCTCGAGGGAGGGCGCCCCGAGATCCTTCTCGAGGGCGCCTTGTCGAACGTGATATCGATCACCTTCGTCGGCCCCGATCGACTCCTCACCAACGGCGAGAACCCGCTCATGTGGGACGTATCCATGGGCTCGGAGGCGTTCGGGTTCGCGTCGCTGTCGAGACCGCAATGGGGGTTCCAGGTGTCACCCGACGAACGCTGGCTCGCCTACATGGTCTCCGCGAGCACCGGTCTTCCCATCTTCGACCCGGGCGACGGGGTGCGTCTCATCGACCTCGCCTCGCATGACGAGGTCCTGGCCATCGAGGGAGAGCTCCAGAGCGTCCCGATCGGGCTCAGGATGGTGAGCCCCGACTTCACCCTGTTCGGGTCGCTCCGGGAGGACATGTCGTCCAGCTTGAGGCTCCTGCCCTCCTGGGATCCCGTCGTGGAGTTCGAGCGCTGCCGGGCTGCGCTCGCGTTCTCACCGGACAGCACCCGGGTCCTCCTGTCGGGATCACTGTGCCCGGAAGAGCCCGATGGCGCCCCCAACACCGAACTGATCGACCTGGAGACGGGCGAGACGGTGCTCACCCTGCCCTACTCGTACACCTTCTCAGCCGAGCTGAACCCCGAAGGAACCTTCGAGGCCGGGCGCTATCTCGTCGCCACCGACCAGGACACCGTGGGCGTCTGGGACACCCACACCGGCGAGCAGTTGGTCGCCCTGGACCCCCCACCCAGCTGGGAGTACGTCCTCGTGGTGAGCTTCGACTCCAGCGGGCGGCGCATCGTTGGTGGTACGACTGCAGGGACGGTCTGGGTCCTGGACCTCGCCGCCGTGGTCGAGGGCGCCACGACCGATGAGGCACTGGTGTTCACCAGACAGGCCCACTCGGGTGCCACCCCAGGCCCGGCCGTGGGCCCCCAGGGGATCGTGGCGTCCCCGGGGTTCGATGGCCTGATCCGGATCTGGGACGTGGATACGGGTGCCCTTCTCTTCGAGTACGAAGCGGACATGACGACGCCGTATGTCCGGTTCTCCACCGACGGGAGCAGGCTGTTCTATCCCCATGGGCTCAGCATCAGGCAGATGCCTGTCGACCCCTACGAGCTCCGTGCATTGGCGGGCGAGTTGGTCACTCGGGACTTCCTCCCCGACGAGTGCGAGAGGTACTCCCGCGACCCGTGCGAACAGGGCTGAGAAGATCGCGAAACAAAATCGTCGATCCCACTTGCACGCCGGCTTCGGGATCTGATACAAATCCGCTGTCTGGCCGATGGGTTCTTCGGAATTCGTCGGCCAGACACTTTTTTGTCTCCCCTCTTCCCCGCTCAGCGGTCCCGGCGGAGCAGTGTCCGTATCGCCGAGTTCTTCCACAGGTTGGACACGTACTTCCAGTGACGCTTCCGGTCCACCAGTTGAGCCGTCATCTCCACCTTCGGCTCGGCGACCCCGAAGTGGCCGGCGACCTGGCTCAGCGTGTGGTTCCAGATCTTGTCCTCCAGCCGCGAGGTGTAGATCTTGAAGCTCACCTCGTACAGCGGGTCGTTGGCGCGGACCAGGAGATGGATCCGGGCGACCGTGACACCCTCGTCGTCCTCATGGGCGCTGAATGTGATGATGGCCGCCCAGGGATGACCCTCCGGCGTCATGTACGACCAGGAACGCTCGTCGGCGTAGATCACACGGACGCCGGTCGTCACCCGGGTCGGCCCCTTGCCGCCGCCGATGACGGCGATCTCACCGGGGGCGATGCCGCCGGCCGGGGCGTAGAACTTGTTCGACGGGTACCAGAAGTCCCCGAACTTCGTCTTCCAGGTCGCGATCACCTCTTCCGGCGTCGGGCCCGGGATCCTGACCTCGTAGGTCTTCTGCCAGAGCTGGCCGAATCCTTGCAGCGGACCCACCGGGCGACGTCCCTCGACGTTGCCGGTCGGTGCCCCCTCGGGGACTTCCCCGAGACGGAACGCATCCACGGGCTTGGCCCAGTTGTCGGCGTTGATCGGTTCCGCCATACGTGTCCTTTCGACACCACCGATCTTGCCGGGCACGCGTTCCGCGATCGTTACGACCGGATCCAGACACCGGCGGACACCGGCTGAACCGTTTCGGCCACCACGTCCCTCCATCCCGTGGCGATGTCGTCGGGGTCGACGCGGGAGCGGAGCGAGCGTGCGAAGGCGTCGGTCACCTTCCAGGCGTCGTAGCGGGCCCGGTTGAATCGGCGGTCGATGGCGCCCTGAACGCGCCTTCGGAGAGGGTTGAAGAGCGCCGCCACCGCCAGGGTGGAGGCGGCAACCGCCAGGGACGAATCCGTCGGCATCATCGACCCGATCACGGTCACGACTCCTACGAAGACCAGACCGAGGAGGCCCACCACCAGCAGGTAGGTGACGGTGCGGGAGACGATCTTGTCGATGTCGTAGAGACGGTATTTGAGGACCGATATCCCGATCGCGATCGGGAGGCCGAGGATGGCGGCCCCTGTCAGCAGGTCCCAAACGAACATGGGGACCGGGATCAGGTCGGCCAGCGTCTCCTGGATCGCGGTGGTGACGATCATGGCGAAGACCGCGAAGGCGAACCACTTGATCTGCTGCCGCTCCAGATGACGGGCGTTGATCCATCTCGACACGAGCGAGAGCGCGGCGAGGACCACGAATATCGCCAGCACCAGATACCCGGCCGTGGAGAGTGGCCCGTGCTCCGGGTTGGGGATCCAGGAGATGCCGATCGGGTTATCCGCCCAGACGAGACACGAGCCATCCCCGGCGGTCTCCATGCAGATGCGACCGGCGACGACATAGCTCGCGGCCAGCAGCCCGATACCCGCCCCGACCCAGCCGAGAAAGCCCCATCTACTCGAGGCAGGCCTCCCGTCGGGGAACCAGTAGACCAGGAGCCCGACGAGCACGAACCAGGAGAGCCAAACCGCGCCACCGATCGCCCCCGCCAGCGCGTTGCCTCCCTTTGCCAGGTCGTCGAGGACACCGCTGCTGAGGAGGAACACGCCGATGCCGGTCATCACCCAGCCGACGCGGTTGCCGTCTGTCCGGTAGAGGATCAGAGCGCCGACGACCGCGAAGACCAGAGCTGCCAGACCGAGCAGGACCTCACCGGGCTCCTCCGCATCCGAGATCGCCATCGCGCTCAGGGCGGCCGCCCCGGAGACCAGGGCCAGCGAGGAGGCGACCCTCACACCGACGGATCTGCGCTCAGACTGCGGCGAGGGCGGCCTCCTCGTCGTCGAAGACCTCGATGGCCTCGTCGATGCGAGTGAGTGCGAGGATCTGGCGATAGTGGTCGGTCAGACCGCACGCCAGGAGCCGGTGCCCGCTCCGCTGCGCCCGGATCAGCGTCGTGACGAGCAACCCGATACCGCCACTGTTCATGTACTGGAGGCCCTCGAAGTTGAGGATGACGGCGTCGACGCCGCCTGCCGAGGCCTCCTCGTGCGCCCTGGTGATCTCGGCCTCGGAGAAGGCCGTGATCTCGCCCACGATGTCGACGGCGCGGACGCGTGGCGCCAGTTCTCGTACGGTCATCGTCACATTGGCGGATGGCATTGGTCTCCTCTCACCGGGCCGCGACCGCGGCCTCTTCGTCGTCATGGATCGTCATGAAGTCGGCCAGACGGGTGATGGTGAACACCTCGCGGTAGTGGTCCGACAGTCCGAATGCGTGGATCTCCCGCTCCTCGGCGCGGGCCCTCGCCAGCAGTCCGACGATGACCGCGATCCCGGTGGAGTTGATGTAGTCCACGCCCCGGAAGTCCAACACCACGCGTCCCGGCCGGCTGGTCGCCTCGGCGTAGGCCGCCTCGAGGGTCTCCTTGGCGCCACGGTCCACGGTGCCCACGAGGGTCACGACACTTCCGTCGTCGAGTGGCGCCGTCGTGGCCCGAAACTCGCTGTCCATCACAGCGCTCCCTTCCTCTTCACGATCAGCTCCACCGTGTGGGTGCGACCGTCGCTGGTGGAGCGGACCTCGTCGACCATCTTCTCGATCAGGAACAGGCCCCAGCCGCGAGGTGTCTGGGTGCCGGCGAGCTTCGCCTCGAGATCCGGGGTCTGCGCCTCGGGTATCTCCTTCGCCCCGCCCTGGTCGGTGACGCGAATCGTCAGGACCTCGTCCGTGGCCCTGACCTCGACCCCCACCTCGAGTTCGGGGCGGTTCTCGTTGCCGTGCTCGATGGCGTTCATCACCGTCTCGGCGAGGGCTGTCTTGAGACGCTCGACGTCCCGTTCCTCGAACCCGAGCGGGGCGACCACCTCCGCCAGACGGGCAATGGCGACGCGCTCGTTCCCCTCCTCGCTGGCGACCGTGAAGGCGTCCAGCAGCTCACCGCTCTCGAAGGCCAGCGCCGAGTCCTGGGCCGAGCTCGACCGACGCACCACCACCAGCGTGATGTCGTCTTCCTGCTCCGCGTCGGGACCGGTGAAGGCCTCCAGGTCGCTGACCACCGCCGTGACCATGTCGTCCGACCGCCGGGCCACGCGGGACATCAGCCTCCCGAAGCCGTACATCTCGCCTCTGGGGTCGTGGGCCTCGGTGATCCCGTCGCTCGTCAGGACCATGATCTCGCCCGAGCCCATGGTGTAACGCTTCTCCTCGTAGTCCATGCCGGGCATGAGGCCGAGGGGCATCCCTGCGGCGCGGATCTCGACGACGCCGTCGGAGGTCTGCATGTAGGGGAGGTTGTGGCCGGCGTTGGCCAACACGACGTCGCCACGCTCCGTGTCGATGATGGCGTACAGACACGTGACGAACATCGCCGCCGGGATCTCGGGGACCAGGGCGTCGTTGACCTCGGCGAGGACCTGTGAGGGTGACCCGTGCCGCTGCGCCGCGGCCCGCAGCATCGACCGGCAGGTGGCCATGACCAATGCCGCGGGCACACCCTTGTCGGTGACGTCGCCGATGACCACGCCGAGCCGGCCGTCGCCCAGGGGGATGAAGTCGTAGAAGTCCCCGCCCACGGCCCGGGCGGGGCGATAGAAGGCGCTGACGTGCCAACCGGGGATCGCCGGCAGCTCCTTCGGGAGCAGGGTCTGCTGGATCAGGGCGGCGACCTTGAGCTCCTGCTCGATCCGCTCCCGCTCCTTGGCCTCGGCCTGCTGCTCCCGGATCAGTTGGGCGACCCGCATCGCCGGCGCCACCTGGGCGGCGAGACCACCGAGGAGCCTGCGGTCGTCGCTCGAGTACGGCTGGTCGGAGAGACGGGGCCCGAGATAGAGGGCGCCGAGGAGCTCTCCCTGGCCGATGAGGGGGACGATGAGCTCGACTCCCGCGGAGCGGATGGTCTCCAGCGTCGGAGAGACGAGCTCCAGGTCGCCGACGCCCACCGGTCCGCCCGCGGACAAGAGGACAGTCTCGAGGGGGTCGCCCGACGGGATGGGGATCGGGTCGAGCAGGGTCGTCGGCGTCACGGGCCCCTTGCCTACGGATGTCTGCCCGTTCTCGGCCCGGCGCCGTCGCAATCTCTGAAGCATCGTCACGATGTCTACTCCCCCATCGTCCCGGAACCGTTACGGAGCCAGACGCCCACCGAGGCCGGCTGCATCGTCTCCGACACCACACCGACCCATCCGTCGACCACCTCCGGCCCGTCCACCTTGTCCTGCAACGATCCCACGAAACGCTCCACGACCTGAACCGCGTCGTAGCGTGATCGGTTGAATCGGCGGTCCACCCAACTCTGGACACGACGCCTGACCGGGTTGAAAGAACCGGCCACCGCCAGGGTCGAACCGGCCACCGCCAGGGGGCTCTCGGTGGGCAGGATGGAAGACAGGGCGGTCACCCCGACGAAGAACAGGGCTGCGAGGAGCCCCACAACGATCACATACGACACGGTCCGGGAGAGGATCCGGTCGATCTCGTACAGCCGGTACCGGACGATGGCCACCCCGATCGACACGGGTATGGCCCAACCTCCCACCAGCACCCACAAGTCGGTGGCGATGGAATTCTCGGGGAGGACCTGGCCGAGGGCGCTGTCCAACACGAAGACGAGCCCACCGAGGAGCAACCACCGGTACTGCTGACCTTCGACACCCGAGCTCCCGCGGGCGCGGGCGAACAACCTCAGGAGAGCCAGAGCGCCCAAGAGAACGATGAGGAAGAAGCCGGACTCGTTGGTGATCACGGCCAGACCCGCAAGGCCGGGCACGGCGAGAGGGCTGGGCCGGCCCGTGTCGTACATGGGCTCGGGACTGATCGTGAATCCGAGCACGGCCCAGAGGGCGACCAGGATGAGCAACCTCCCCAGCCGGGCCTCCCACCGCGTGGCGTAGGCCCCGGTGGGGAAGGTGTTGAGAAGGGCGACGATGACGATCCAGGGCACTATGCCGAGCACCGTGTAGGCCAACTCCACCCACGGGCCGATGGCTGGACGGACGTCGTACACGAAGGCCTGCAACCCGAACGCCAGGCCCATGATCGCGCCCACGCCGAGGGACAGTCGCCCGATGCGGTTGCCGGGCCTCTGCGTCAGGATCATCCACCCCGCGATCGGCCAACCCAGCCAGTACAGCGGGAACCAGCCGCCGGAGACGGCGTTGGCCAGGGGGCCTCGTCGGGTGGCGAGGACCATGCCCGCCAGGCTGGCCAGGGCGACCAGGGTCACCAGCGACCGCCGCAGATCCCAGCGCGCCCTCTTCATCCTGGTACGTGGTGGTTCATGTCGTAGACCCCACCCTCACCATCGTCCGTTACGGAATCGCTACCACCATGGCGTTCCGGTCAGCCACATCGAAGCAGCACCCGTAACGGTGGGTTAGGTTGCTGCCGTGCTCGACGTCAACCTACTAGGGACTCCGGAGGCCCTGGTCGACGGGAAGCCGATCAGGGTCGACACCACCAAGGCGATCGCCCTCCTGGCCTACCTGGTGGTGGAACGCACCGCGCGGAGGGACACCCTGGCCGCGCTCCTCTGGGCGGATTCGTCACAGGAACGTGCCCGGGCGACCCTCCGTCGCACCCTGTCTGCCCTGCGCACCGCGGCGGGAGCCGACCTGATCGACTCCGATCGCAGCACCGTCACCCTCAGCGACCAGGTCGTGTCCGACTACGGCCAACTGCTCGCCGAATTGGATGCCACGACCCGGCACGACCACGCGCCAGGTGATGTTTGCCCGCTCTGCATGCCACATCTCGAGAAGGCGTCATCCCTCTATCGGGGCGACTTCCTCCAGGGATTCGCCGTCCGGTCCGCCCCCGAGTTCGAGCACTGGTCCCGAAACGTGGCCCAGGCACTCCAGATCCGCATGTCCGGCGTCTTCGAGAGACTGGCCTCCGGCCTCGCCGCCTCCGGGGACTTCGACGCCGCCTCCGCGACCGTGGTGCGGTGGATCGAACTCGACCCACTCCACGAGCCGGCCTATCGCCTCCTCATGCTGCTCCGGGCCTGGGCGGGCGACCGGCCCGGCTCCATCGACGCCTACCGGGAGTGCGTCGCCGTGCTCGACCGCGAGTTGGCCGTGCCACCACTCGAGGAGACCACGGAGTTGTACGAGGCGATCCTCGACGAGGACCTCCCGCCACCGCCCGGTGCCCGGAGGCGGGTGAGGCAGGCGGACTCCAAGCAGGCTCCCGTCCCCCCGGGTCTCATCGATCGGCAAGCCGAGTTGCAGAGCCTCCGGGGCGCGCTCGACGCCGCCCGGGAAGGAGGTCAGGTCGTGGCGATGACAGGAGCACCATGGATGGGCAAGACCCGGCTCGCAGACGAGCTCATCGCCGCGGCGTCGGACCGCTGGACCGTCCTGGCCGGACGCGGTTACCGGATGGAGCAGGACCTTCCATACGGCGTGGTGACACAGCTCCTCCGGCCCGCGATCGAACGCATCGAGGAGGCCGGGCTCCCGGCATGGGTGATCGGAGAGCTGGCCCGCCTGCTGCCCGGTCTCGGTCGGGCCGGCATCGCCGACCCGTACGGCGAGAGCAGGTTGCTCGAGGCCATCCACGCCGCCGTGGGAGCTCTGGCAGCCGGCCGACCCCTGCTCATCGTGGTCGACGACGCCCATTGGGCGGATTCGTCATCGGCGGCCGTGCTCGCTTTCGTCGCCCGCCGCACGAAGGGGTTGCCCGTCCTCGTCCTCGTCCTGGCGCGAGAAGGCGAGGCCCCGCCTGCCGAGCTGGCGGACCTCATGTCCACCGCAGACGTGAGGATCTCGCTCCAGCCCCTCACGGTGACCCAGCTGCTCCCGTTGGTGGGGAACGACGCGACGGCAGCACGGGACCTCGAGCTCCGCACCGGCGGGATCCCCCTCCTCGCGGCCGAGGCCCTCGCCTCCGGTGACGGCACATCGACACCCGGTTTGACCCGTTATCTGGAGACGAGGTGGAACGAACTGGGTGACCTGGAGCGACAACTCCTCACCGCCGCGGCCGTTCTCGGCGGGACCTGTGATCCCGGGTTGCTCCGGGACACCAGTGGGCGCTCTGAGGAAGAGGTCGTGGAGGGGGTGGAGAGGCTGACTGCCTTGGGGCTCCTCCGCGAGACGGCCGACGGAATCGGCTTCACCCTGGATGCGATGGAGCGGTTGGCATACGAGTCCGCATCCCTGGTTCGGCGCCGTCTGCTCCATGGCCGCGCCGGCGATGCGCTGGCAGCCCGGCCCGACGTGCAGCGTGACGTCGCCGCCGCCGCGTCGGTCGCAGCGCAATACCAGGCCGCCGCTCGACCCGAGGCCGCGACCTGGTACCTCCTCGCCGGGGACCTCGCCCGAGCCGTCTACGCCCACGACATGGCCCGCCACTTCTACGAGTCGGCCCTGGCCCTGGGGACGAACCGGGTGGCCGAAGCGAGACTGGCGATCGCGGAGCTCGACATGGCGGCCGGCCGATACGAGGAGGCTCGACGACAGCTCACCCTGGCGGGTCCTTCGGCCGGTGACCTCTCCGGGGTGATCCTGCATCGACTCGGTGACGTCGAGCGTCTCCTCGGCCGTTTCGACTCCGCCGAGGACCTGTATCGGTCGGCCCTGGACTCGGGCGCCGCCGAAGTGGCCCTGTTCTCCGACTGGGCGCTCCTCGCCATGCGCACCGGCAGGCAAGCCGTGGCCGTCGAGTTGGCCGAGAGGGCACGCGCCTCGGCGGAGGAAGGAGGCAGCGACCTGGAACGCTCCCGGGTGCGCAGCATCCTCGCCGCGGTGACCACCGACCCGGGTACCGCCCTGGCCCATGCGGAGGCGGCCGCCGAGCTCGCCGGCGAGGACGAGGTCCTGCTCATGGCGGCGCTCAACAGCCAGGCGCTCGTCCTCGCCGAGCGCGGCGACCACGACCGCGCCGGCACGGTCCTGGAGCAGGCTATTGCCATCGCCCAACGGACCGGCCACCGGCATCGCGAGGCCGCGCTGTGGAGCCATCTCGGCGACATCCATCACCGTGCCGGCCGGGAGGACGAGGCCCGCCGGGCGCAGACACGGGCCGTGTCGATGTTCGCCGACATCGACGCCGGAGGGTTCGAGCCCGAGCTCTGGCTGCTCACCCGTTGGTGAGATCCGCGTTTGCGTCGAACACCTGTTCGGGTATGGTGTCCCGGTCATGGGTGACCTGCGCTGGAGAGGCCCCAACGAGGGCGGCCTGTTCGAATTGAGTCGACGCGTCCCGGGCCGGGGCGCCTATCGGGGTCTGACCTTCCACGAGGTGGAGGCGCAGACGATCCTCAACCGTGTCGACGCCCCGAACCTCCCGTTCGGCTGGACGATCAACCCCTATCGGGGCTGCAGCCACGCCTGCGTCTACTGCTTCGCCCGTCCCACCCACGAGTATCTGGGTCTGGGCATCGGGCGGGAGTTCGAGACCGAGATCGTGGTCAAGATCAACGCGGTCGAGTTGACCCGGGCGGAGACCGCCCCGGGCCGATGGGCCGGGGAGCACATCGCGATGGGGACCAACACCGATCCCTATCAGCCCGCCGAGGGCAAGTATCGGCTGACGCGGGGCATCCTCGAAGTGCTGGTCGAGCGTCGCAACCCGTTCGGCATGCTCACCAAGTCGACGCTGGCGCTTCGCGACCTCGACCTCTTCGTCGAGGCCTCACGTCACACCGAGGTATCGGTGAGCTTCTCCATCGGCACCCTCGACCCCGAGGTGTGGAGGGAGACCGAGCCGGGCACACCCCACCCCATGCGGCGGGTGGAGGCCATCGCCAAGCTCAGCGAGGCCGGCGTGCGCACCGGGGTCCTCATAGCACCCATCATCCCCGGCCTCTCGGACCATCCCGACCAGGTGGCGGCGGTGGAGGCCGCCTGTCGGGAAGCGGGAGCCGGCTCGATCTCCACGATCAAGCTCCATCTCCGCCCCGGCGTAAAGGAGCACTTCATGGGCTGGCTCGGTGACACCCATCCCGAGCTGGTGGCCCGCTACGAGGCCCTGTATCGCAACCGGGCCTACCTGTCCCGGGGGACCTCCCGCCGCAGGCCCCCGAGGGAACGAAACAAGCCGGCGGCGTTCCAGCCCTCCCTCCCACTGGGCTGAGGTCACGGCAGGACCACGACCTTGGTCCCGAGATCGGCCCACTCGTACAGGAAGGCCGCGTCCTCGTCGGTCTGCCGAACACACCCCGCGCTCATGTACTCGCCCAACTGCTCCTCACTCTGCAGTGGCTCGCCGTCACCGTCCCGGGGGATGGCGTGGAACCCGATGGGCAGGTTCCTCCCGTGGGCGAACCGGACCATGTGGGCCATGGTGATCCCGTCGTGCCCGGCGCTGGCCACCTCCGACTTCGAGTAGACCTCGTAGGTCCCGGGTGCGGGCACACCCTTTCGGCCCGACACCGGGTAGGTCCTCTCGATGCTGCCATCCGACTCCACCAGCCAGATGCGCTGATCGGAATTGGAATAGACGATGCGGCGGCCCTCACCCGAATCCGGCGGAAGCGGATACCCATCTGCGGAAGCACCCTCGTCATCCTCCTGCTCGGGCGCGGCCTCGAAGTCGAGGTCGAGACCGCGGAACGGGTCGAGCAGGATGCGTTCGTCGGTGAAGAAGAGGGGCATCATCACTTCGCGGTCCGCCCGTGACCCTTCCTGCTCCACGACGCCGTTCACGACCAGCAGGGCGTGACCGTCCTCGCCATGGTCCAGGCTGTACTCCAGATCCTCGGCCCATGCCCAGGCGCCCCACCCTTCGGCGAAATCGGTGCGCAGGGCGGCGAGGCGCTCGTAGCCGCCGATCCTCCTCTGTGACTCCGGTGTGAGCAGGTCCCACGCCCGCTCGAGATCACCGTCGGCCAGGGATTCCACCCACTCGCCGAACAGCGCCACGACGCGGCCCAGGTCTCCCGGCAGGGTCGTCGACGGCGGCAGCATGGTGGTCGGCGGCAGCATGGTGGTCGGCGGCAGCGTGGTCGTGGTCGACGCGGGCACCGAAGTCGTCGGTGGAAGGGTGGTCGAGGCCTGCGCCGAGGTCTCCGGCGGTGCCACGGACGGCACCGAGGAACCACCGAGTGCCTGCCCGACACCACAGGCGGCCAGGATCAGAACGAGGAGGATTCCGATTGCTCGCATGTACCGGACACGCAGCAAGCGGGGCCGCGGTTTACGCGAGGCGTCGAGGAGTCAGCCCTCGAGGCGGGGGAAGGTCCCTGAGGCGGTCCCACAGGGACCTTCCGGTGTGGGAGGGCACACCGACATCATCGGCGCGAGACCCATTTTTGAACCTGGTCCCAAGGACTCATTCAAGATTCGACGCCGTGCCGCCGATGCCGTGAGTGTGGAGACGCCAGTCCTCCGACCGCATCACATCAGATCGAATCCGCGGGACCTGGAGGCGTTGGCGACGGTCTGGCGTTGGGAGGGGATCGTGCAACGCCTGCTGCCGCGTGTGCTCGAGTCGAACCAGATCGAGACCCGATTCCAGGCCGTGTTCGACATCCGACCGTCCGTGCCCGTATTGCGCGGCTACGAGGCCTACGCGCGCTTCCCGGCCGCACCGGACATCCCCACCGGTCTCTGGTTCGCCACCGCTGAACAGATGGGTCTGGGCTTCGAATTGTCGGTGGCATCGGGGCGGACCGCACTCGAGGTCGTCGATCGCCTCCCCCGGACCACGGTCCTGTTCGTCAACACCATTCCCGAGGCAATGGGGGCCCTGGCCGCCGAGATCGACCGCCAGTCCCTGGGAAGGGTCGTGTTCGACGTTCCCGCGTCGGAGTTCGGTGGCTCGGCCATCGCCGACGAGATCGCCTCGGCCCGTGAAGCCGGGATCGGCGTGAGCTTCGACGGAGAGCCGCTGGACGACGACACCTTCGCCAAGGTCACGGAGTGCAGTGACCATCTCGACTTCGTGAAGCTCGACGCCGTCCACGAGACCGTCTCTGTCGGCACCATGCGCCGGCTCGCCGACTGGTGCCATCGCAACGGCGTCTTCCTGGTGGCGAAGCGGGTCGAGTCTCTCGACGTCGTCGATCGTCTCAAGGACGCAGGCGTCGACTGGGCCCAGGGGCACGCCCTCTCCCACGACATCGAAATCTGACCTCCCGATAACCTGGCTCGAATGCGAGCCTTCACCTGTGGTTGCGGCGTCGAGATCACCGAGGCGGACACCGACACCGTCGTCGACCCCGTCCATCGGCACTTCACCGAGGCGCATCCTGAGTACGGGCTCACGCCCGTGGCCGTCCGCAACTACCTGGAGGCGGAGGACCGGGCCACCGGCGGAACGGAACGCCTGGAGACGATCGACCCGATCAGGATCGTCCCCGTCGAGCCCGCTGCCGCCGACGAGATCCTGTCGTTCTTCGACCACGAGCTCTTCGCCGACAACCCCGCCTGGGGTTCGTGCTACTGCATGTTCTACTTCCTCGGAGGCGCCGGGAACCATGACTGGGGCAACCAGCCCTGGCAGGACGTGCGGCGGGCCCAGCACGACCGGATCAGCACGGGTCGAACGACAGGTGTGGTCGCCTACTCGGGTGACCGGCTGGCCGGTTGGTGCAACGCCACGTCCCGGGCGGAGTTCCCCGGCCATCGCCAAGGGGGCGACGAACGCGTCTGCTCGGTCGTCTGCTTCGCCGTGGCACCGCCCTACAGGGGCCACGGTGTGGCGAGGCTGCTCCTCGACGGCGCGGTGGCAATGGCGCGTGACCACGGCTTCGATGCCGTCGAGGGGTACCCGGTCCGGGATCCGTCCAGCCCGCAGGCCGCCTATCACGGGACCCTGGACCTGTTCCAGGGCCAGGGCTTCCGCATCACGTCCGAGGACCCGCTCACCGTCCGTCTCGATCTCTGATCCGCAAATCCCGATCATCCCTAGACTCGCCACATGAAGCGCATCCTGATCCTGGCGCTCTTGGCCCTGGGCATCGCCGGCATCGTCATGGCAGCCCGTCGGGCCGGCGAAGAGTCTGCCGAGACCTGGACCCCCGTCCAGCCTTCGTGAAGGTCGGCGTCCCGGCGGCAGGCGAGGCTGCGTCCCGCGCGGCTCACTCTCTCGCGGCCCATCCCGCCGTCGATCAGTTGGTGATCATCGGACCGGCGAACTCCCGCTACTACCAGGTGGTCGAGGACCCGTCCGACTGTGACCTCCTCGTCGTGACCGGACCAGACGCACCGTCCCGACACGCATCGTCGGGCGTCCCCATGGTCTGGGACGGCCCCCAACGGCTGCCGGGGGTCGTGGTATGGGGAGCGTCACCATTGGGCCTGGCCCTCGCCCTGGCCGAGAGGGAGAACGATCCAGAGGAGATCGCGGTGGCCCACCCCGACCTCGCCCCGCAACTCGGCGGGCGGGTCAGGTTCCCCGACCCCGTCGGCAGGGTCGGTGTCGCCGAGACGGCGGTCGGCGGGCGGAGCCTGCTCGCCGGGAAGCCCAATGGCTCGTTCGCCGCCGTGATGGTCAAGGGCCGGGACCGTTCCGTGGCCGTCGTCGACGACGGGGCTTTCATGACCGGGATCACCCTCGCCGCAGGCGTGGCGGTGGCCGACGGCACACCGAGGCCCGTGTGGGGCGATTCCCTGTCCTATCTGAGGGCCGTCACCGAGATGGGTCTGGTGATGGCCGAGAGCGCAACCACCCCGGCCTAGTCGCCGACGGCGGGTTCCACCACCGGTGTCTCCTCGGTGGGGATGTCCACGTGCGCGGACGGTGGGGTCGAACCGCCGTTTCCGGTCCTGTAGTCGGCCGGAGGGTGGAGCACCGACGCAGGAGCGGCTGCGAACGGGGCATTGAGGGTCTCTTCGAGGACCACGATCTCCAGGCCCCCAACCACGTCGGAGACCAGGTTGTAGACGATGGCGCCGGCAACCGTGAGGCCCGTCATGGCGACCCACCAGGCGACGGCGCTGAAGATCACCGCCCGCAGGAACTGCTCGGTGTTGGCGAACGGCTGGGTCCCCTGCTCGATGAGGGTGATCTCGGTGAGGAACTCGGTGAGCTTGTCGGGGATGCCGGCGCGATCCACCACGGCCCAGAAGATGACCATGCCCAGGACGAGGGCCACGGCGAGAACCGCCCACACCAAGGACGCGACCTTGAGGGCGGTCCAAGGATCGATCTTCCGCACTATGCGTCTGACGCGCCGAACTGTGGCCACTGGGCTCCTGGGGGTTACGACGAAAAGTCTACGAGAAGGGGACGAATAGAAAACGTCATGTCGCTTCTCCGGGTTCCCACCCTACGTACCCAGCCCGCGGAAGCGTGAATCGCGCTACTGGGCGTCGCCGTTGACATCGTCGACCAGGGCGGCCGCCGCCAACTCGTTCCCGTCACCGACGTCGATGACCTTGACGCCGGTGGCGTCCCGCCCCTGCCGGCTGATCGACCCCACCGCCGTGCGGATCCCGACACCCGCCGTGGAGACGAGGAACACCTCGTCCTCGGGGGACACCGCCAGAGCCGACACCAGCGACCGCCGCGCCCGGGTCAGCTTGAAGGCCTTGACCCCCATGCCGCCTCGGCCCTGACGGCGGAACTCCTTCATGGCGGTGCGCTTCCCGTACCCGGCCGAAGTGAGGAGGAGCACCTCGTCGCCCTCGACGTTGGAGACGGCGGAGACGACCTCGTCGCCCTCGCGCAACTTGATTCCCCGGACGCCTTGGGTGCCCCGGCCCATGCTCCGGAGCTCCTTCTCGGCGAACCGGATCCCCATGCCGTCCCGGGTGAAGATCAGGATGTCGTTCTCGCCGTTGGTCGTGCGGACCGAGACCAGCTCGTCGTCGTCCGCCAGTCTGATGGCCACGAGGGTGTTGTTCCGGGAGTCGTACTCCTTGAACTCGGTCTTCTTCGCCTGGCCCTTCTTGGTCACCATCACCAGGTAGCGGCTGGTCTCGTAGTCCCGGGTGTCGATGACCGCCTGGATGATCTCCTCGGGGCCGAGCGGGAGCACGGCCTGGGCGAGGACGCCCTTGGCCGTCCGCTCCTTGCGCGGGATGGCGTGTGCCTTGACCCGATGCACCAGCCCCTTGTTGGTGAAGAACAACAGATAGGCGTGCGCCGTGGTGTGGATCAGGTGCCTGATCACCTCATCGCCCGGCACCTCGGCGGCCTTGACCCCACGACCACCTCGGGACTGCGTCCGGTAGGTGGAGGCGGGCACCGACTTCACGTAGCCGGAGGAGGTGACGGTGACGATGATCTCTTCGTCGGCGATGAGATCCTCGAGGCTGAGCTCGCCATCGTCGGGGACGATCCGGGTGCGCCGCTCGTCGCCGTACTTCTCCCTGATCTCGGTGAGTTCGTCTCTGATGATCTGCCAGCGTCGACCGGGGTCGGCGAGGATCGCCTCCAGGTCCTTGATCCGCTCATGGAGCTCGGCCAGTTCGGCGCGCAGCTTGTCGACCTCGAGGGCGGTGAGCCGCCGCAGTGGCATGTCGAGGATGGCGTTGGCCTGGATCTCGGTCAGTTCGAACCGCTCGATGAGGTTGGCGCGGGCCTCGCTGGTGTCGGCCGACCCGCGGATGATCGCCACCACTTCGTCGATGTTGTCCACCGCGACGATGAGGCCCTCGAGGATGTGGGCCCGGGCCTTCGCCTGGTCGAGACGGAACCGGGTGCGCCGCTCGACCACGTCCATCTGGTGATCGAGGTAGTAGCCGACCATCTCGGCGATGTTCAGGGTGCGGGGCACCCCGTCGACCAGCGCCACCATGTTGTAGGGGATGCTCTCCTGGAGGGGCGTGTTCTTGTACAGCTGGTTGAGCACCACCTGGGGCACCGCCTCTTTGCGGAGGTAGATGGCGAGGCGGGTGCCGACCCGATCGGACGACTCGTTCCGGACCTCCGCGATCCCCGTGATCTTCTTGTCCTCGACCAGTTCCTTGATCCGGGAGATGATCCGCTCGATCGAAACCTGGTAGGGCAGCTCCGTGGCGACGATGGCGGTCCGGCCCTTCTTCGACTCTTCGATGTCGCACACCGCCCGGACCTTGACCGAGCCGCGACCGGTGGTCAGCGCCTCCCGGGCGCCGCCGGCGCCGAGGAGATACCCGCCAGTGGGGAAGTCAGGGCCCTTGACGAAGCGGAGAAGTTCCTCGGCCGACGCATCGGGGTTGTCGATGACATGGATGCAGGCGTCGATGACCTCGGTGAGGTTGTGGGGCGGGATGCTGGTCGCCATGCCCACGGCGATGCCCTGCGAGCCGTTGACGATCAGGTTGGGGAAGCGGGAGGGCAGGACCGAGGGCTCCTGCTGCTCCCCGTTGTAGTTGTCGACGAAATCGACGGTGTTCTCGTCGATCCCCTCCAGCATGTGCATGGCGAGACGGGTGAGCCGGCACTCCGTGTACCGGGCCGCGCCGGGCGGGTCGTCGATGCTCCCGAAGTTCCCCTGCGGGTCGATGAGCAGGTAGCGCATCGAGAAGTCCTGCCCCATGCGCACCAGAGCGTCGTAGATGGCCTGGTCGCCGTGGGGGTGGTAGTTGCCCATGACGTCGCCGACGACCTTGGCGCACTTCCGGTGGGGCCCCGTCGGACCCATGTTGGACTCCGACATCGAGTAGATGATCCGCCGCTGCACCGGCTTGAGACCGTCCCTCACGTCCGGGAGGGCGCGGGAGACGATCACCGACATGGCGTAGTCGATGAACGACGCCTCCATCTCGTCGGTGATCTCGATCTCGGGGAGTTCTGGGCGGGTCTCGCTGGTCATGTGGGTCTAGATGTCGAGGAACCGGATGTCGCCGGCGTTCTCCTGGATGAAGGTCTTGCGGGAGGCGACGTCGTCTCCCATGAGGGTGCTGAACACCTCTTCGGCCCTGGCGGCGTCCTCCATCTGCACCTGGACGAGGACGCGGGACTCCGGGTCCATGGTGGTCTCCCTGAGCTCGGCGGCGTTCATCTCACCGAGACCCTTGAAGCGGGTGGGCTTGGCCTTGGGGTGCTCCTCGAGGAACTCCGCCAGGGCCGCGTCGTCCTTCAGGTAATGGACCTGCGATCCCACCTTGACCCGGTAGAGGGGCGGCTGGGCGATATAGACGAAGCCGGCCTCGATGAGCGGCCGCATGTGCCTGAAGAGCAGCGTGAGGAGCAGGGTGCGGATGTGGGCGCCGTCGACGTCGGCGTCGGCCAGGATGATCACCTTGTGATACCGGGCCTTGGAGAGGTCGAAGTCGTCCCCGATGCCCGTCCCCATCGCGGTGATGATGTCCTGGACCTCGGTGTTCTGCAGTGCCTTGGCGAGACGGGCCTTCTCCACGTTGAGGATCTTTCCCCGGATGGGGAGGATCGCCTGGGTCGCGGAGTCCCGGGCCGCCTTGGCGGGGCCGGCGGCGGACTTGCCCTCGACGATGAACAGCTCGGACTCGCCCGGGTCACGGCTGGAGCAGTCGGCGAGCTTGTCGGGAAGCCCGCCCGACTCCAGGCCGGACTTGCGCCGGGTCAGCTCCCGGGCCTTGCGTGCCGCCTCGCGGGCCTTGGCGGCGCTGATGCACTTCTCCACGATGCGCCGCGCCTCGGGTGAGTACTTCTCCAGCCACTCGGGGAGACGCCGGTTGAGCACCTTCTCCACGAAGGAGCGGATCTCGGTGTTGCCGAGCTTGGTCTTGGTCTGACCCTCGAACTGGGGCTCCCGGACGCGGACCGACACCACCGCGGTGAGGCCCTCACGCACGTCCTCGCCGGTGAGGTTCTCGTCCTTCTCCTTGAGGAGGTTCTTGGCCCGGGCGAAGTCGTTGATCGCCTTGGTCACGGCCTTGCGGAACCCTTCCTCGTGGGTCCCGCCCTCGTGGGTGTTGATGTTGTTGGCGAAGGAGAGGACCGACTCGTTGTAGGTGCTGGTCCACTGCATCGCCACGTCGAGCTCGGCGTCGTCGGCGACCTCGGAGATGTCGATGATGTGGGGGTGCAGCGGCTCCCGCTTGGTGTTGAGGTGGTTGACGAAGTCGACCAGGCCGCCCTTGTAGTGGAAGACCTCCTCGACCGGCGGGTCCCGACGCTCGTCCCGCAGCGTGATCTCGAGGCCGCGGTTGAGGAACGCCGTCTCCCGAAGACGGGCGCCAATGATGTCGAAGTCGAACTCGGTCGTCTCCGTGAAGATCTCGGGATCGGGCCAGAACCGGATGGTTGTCCCGGTCTTCTTCACCGGCCGGCCCTTGGCGGGCTCCTTGGTCTTGGGCTTGCCCCGCTCGAACACCTGGGTCCAGACCGCCCCGTCGCGCCGCACCTCCGCCTCGAGCCGGGTGGACAGGGCGTTGACCACCGAGACACCCACGCCATGGAGGCCGCCGGACACCGTGTAGGCGCCCTGCTCGAACTTCCCACCGGCGTGAAGGGTGGTGAGGACGGTGGTCAGGGCGGACTGCCGCGTCTTCTCGTGGCGGCCGACGGGGATGCCGCGCCCGTTGTCCACCACCTCGACGCCGCCGTCGGCGAGGAGAGTGACCGAGATCCTGTCACAGACCCCCGCCATGGCCTCGTCGACCGAGTTGTCGACGACCTCCCAGACGAGATGATGGAGGCCGCGCGGGCCGGTCGACCCGATGTACATGCCGGGTCGGCGACGCACGGCCTCGAGACCCTCGAGGACGGTGATGTCGCTCGCCTGATACGAATCGCGGGTGGCGGTCAAGCGCTTCCTCTGTCGCTCGGGATCGAGGCTGCGATGGGCCCCGAGCACGACGGAACCCGCTCTGAAGCGGTGACTTTCACGAATGTCATTTTACCTGTCCAGGCTCCCCAAAACGAACTCAAAAGCCCCTCCGCGCGCCTCAACGGCGCGGTGGGACCACATCGACGTCGGTGATGACGCCCTCCCCGAAACGCTCACCGAGGGTGGTGAGCAGCTTGGTGATCCCGTAGCGGAGAAAGGCCACCTGAGACGGCGAGCTGGCCTCGACGACGAGGGTGTGACCCCGCACCACGACCGGCTTCGATTTCCCCGTCCACGGCGGGCCGGCGAGCTCCGCCCACTCCTCCATGACCGCTGACATGACCTTGGGATCGGGCAGGCCCAGCTTCCCGAACACCTTCTCCAGGCCCTCCGCGAGGGGCTCGAGCTCGCTCACTCCACACGCCCCTCCCCGACCTTCCACACCCGCCCGCGCACTGGCACGTCTTCGGGTCGGGCCGACGTGATCAGTGTCTGCGTGTCCTCCGGGAGGGACCGCGCCAGCTCCACCGCGCGGTCCGGGTCGAGCTCCGAGAACACGTCGTCGAGGAGGAGCACGGGCATCTCCGAGATGATGTCGGCGACGGCGTGATGCGAGGCCAGCTTCACGGCGAGGGCGATGGTGCGCTGCTCGCCCTGGCTGGCCCTGGTCCGGGCATCGGCGCCGTCGAGGGAGAACCCCGGCTCGTCGCGGTGGGGGCCGACGGTGGTCACCCTTCTTTCGTAATCCTCCCGGTGGGCGCGCTCAAGGGCCTCGGCGAGCTTCTCGGCGTAGTCCCCGGCCGACAACGTCTCGAACGGGCCATCCGTCCACGAGGGACGGTAGGTGACACCGGCATCCCCGCCCCCGGCGACCGAGCGATAGGACTCGGCGAGCAGCGGCCCGAGCAGGTCGATCGCCCGGGCGCGCCGGGCCAGGACCTTGCCGCCGGCCTGGGCGAGGCGGGAATCCCAGACCCCGAGGGTGACCGGATCGGGGTCACCGGTGCGGAGAAAGGCATTGCGATGTCGCAGCGCCCTCTCGTACTCGCGCTGATCGAGATGCGACGCCGGCCAGAGCTGCACCGCGAGATCGTCGAGCAGGTCCCGCCGCTCCGCCGGGCCCCGTTTCACCAGGTCGAGGTCCTCGGGAAGGAACGACACCACCCGGATGGCCCCGAGGAGGTCGGTGGTGCGGGCGAGTCGCGTCTTGTCGATCTGCACCCGGCGCGAACCGGCGACGGGAATCTCCATCTCCACCGTCCGCGACCTATCGCCGGAGACGACACCGGCCCGGATCACGGCCGCGTCGGCGCCTTCCGCCACCAGGTCCAGGTCCGGCGCCCCGCGGAAGGAGCGAAGGGTGGACAGATAGGACACCGCCTCGAGGAGATTGGTCTTCCCTGCCCCGTTTCCCCCGATGAGGAGGTTCACGCCGGGGTCGGGCTGCCACTCGAGAGTCGGATACGACCGGTAGTCGAGGAGCGAGAGCCAGTCGACCTTCACACCCGTACGGGCATGAGGAGATACAGGAACTCGGAGTCGTCCCCGTTGTCGATGATGCTCGCCTTGTAACCGTCGACGACCCGGATACGAACCTTGTCACCGGTGAGCACCGACACCCCGTCCTGGAGATAACGGGGGTTGAAGGCGATCGAAACCTCCTCCTCGGCGCCGTCGAACTGCCCACTGAGATGCTCGGTCTCCCCACCGACGTCCTGTCGGCTCACTGCCACCTCGACCCCGCCCTCGGTCATGTTGAGACGCACCGGGATGTGATCCTCCGCGACGAGGGTGACCCGCCCGAGCGCATCGAGCAGCGCCTCGCGGTCCACGATCACCTGGTTCGGGTAGTTGTCCGGGAGCACCGACTCGTACTTGGGGAAGTTCCCGTCGATGAGACGCAGACGCATCCGGCCCCGGTCGGAGGAGAACACCGCCTCCCGATCACGCATCTGCGCCTTGATCGTCGACGCGCCGATGGAGCGCGGCAGCTCCCTCAGGCCACGGGCCGGCACGAGGCCGCTGCCATCCAGCCTGACCCCGGCCAGCTCCCGCTTCGCCAGACGGTAGGAGTCCGTGGCGACCATCCGCAGCCCCGACTCGGACGTGTCGAAATACACACCTGTGAGGATCGGCCGGGCACTGTCCACCGACGCCGCCACGGTCACCTGGTTGATCGCCTCGGTGAAGACCTCTCCGTCGATCTCCACGCCCTCGTCCGTGGTCTCCGGCTGGAGCGGGAACTCCTCCACACTCAGTGGCCGCAGGCTGAAACGAGGGCCGTTGCCCTGGATCTCCACCTCGGTCGAGGTGGCGCCGAGCGTGACCATCCCGGCCGGCATCTTCCGAACGGCTTCGGAGAGCAACCGTCCCGGCACCACGGTCTGCCCCTCTTCCAGCACCTCGACCTCGGACTCGGTTTGGATCGTGATCTCCTCGTCGCTTCCCGTCACCCGGAGTCTGGAGCCCGATACCTCGCACAGGAGACCCTGAAGGACTGGTCGAGCAGTTCGTGTCGCAACCGCACGGTTGGCTCGGGCGAGGACGTCAGCGAGATCGTCTCGCTGGGCTCGGATTCTCACAGGTGTCGTTCCCTTCTTTCTCTGCTGAACCTATTCATCGAAGATTATTAGTGGTGGTAGGGGCTGGGGAAATGTGGACTGGTGGCGTCGGAGCCTGGTTCTTCAAGGGGTTTTCGCTGTGCAGACCCTTGTTCACAAGAAGTGCTCCCTGTGACCCGCCCCTTGGACAACTCCTCATCCTGTGGAAAGCGCACCACCTTTCCGCAGGTCCTGTGTGAGTTGATTGACACGGTCGAAGACCGCCCGATCCGACCGGAGGATGCGCTTCACCTTCTCCACGGAGTGGAGGACGGTGGTGTGGTCGCGGTTGAACTTCTCCCCGATCTTGGGAAGTGACAGGTCGGTGAGCTCCCGGCACAGGTACATGGCGATCTGACGTGCCAGGACGAGGGGCTGCCGTCGGCTCGAGGAGAGGAGGTCCTCGGTCACGAAGCCGTACGCCTGCGCGGTCGTGCGGATGATCGTGTCCGCGTTCAGCGGCGTCGGCTCGTCGCTGGGCATCATGTCTTGGAGGACTCGCGTCGCCGTCTCCAGGTCGATGTCCCGGCGGTTGAGCGCCGACCACGCCGTGACCCGGGTGAGGGCCCCTTCCAGCTCGCGGATGTTGTCGGAGACCAGGGTGGCGATGTACTCCAGGACGTCCTGCGGCACGGGCCGCGGTGCGAACTCGGCGTTGCGCTTGAGGATGGCGATACGGGTCTCGACGTCCGGGGGCTGGATGTCGGTGAGCAGCCCCCACTCGAACCGGCTCCGGAGCCGGTCCTCGAGCGAGGACAGGTTCCGGGGGTGGCGGTCGGAGCTGATCACCATCTGCTTGCCCGCCATGTAGAGCGAGTTGAACGTGTGGAAGAACTCTTCGAGGGTCTCTTCCTTGCCCTCGAAGAACTGGACGTCGTCGAGGAGCAGGATGTCGACACCCCGGTAGCGATGCTTGAAGTCGTCGGGCCGCTTGCGGCGGATGCTGTCGATGAAGTCGTTGAGGAACTGCTCCGATGTGACGTACCGGACGACCAGGTTGGGATACATCTCCAGCGCCTGGTGGCCGACCGCGTTGAGGAGGTGGGTCTTGCCCAGACCCGCCCCGCCGTAGATGAAGAGGGGGTTGTAGTGGGCGCCGGGTTGCTCGGCCACGGCCATGGCGGCCGCCCATGCGAATCGATTGGACTGGCCGACGACGAAGCTCTCGAACTTGTAACGGGGGATGAGGCTGGTCTCCTTGGAGACCACGTCGCCCGGTGTCGGGGCCGGCTCGGGTACCGGTGCGGGCTCGCCCAGGGTGTCGGCGATCTCGACCGGCGTCGCCACCCGGAAGTCGGGGCCCGTGTCGGTGTGGAAGGCAGTGCGGTAGGCCGTGGCGAGCAGGTCGCCGTGCTTGTCCTTCACCCAGCGGAGATGGAACTCGCTCGGGGCGACCAGGACCAGTTGGTCCCCCTCGAAGTCCGGCTCGAGACGGGAGAGCCAGGTCTCCCAATTGCTCTTGGAGACCCCACTGCGCAGCATCTCACGGAAAGCGATCCAACTGTCTGTGGTCTGCGCCGTCTGTTGCGTCACGCCTCTCCTCCTCACCCTGATGTAGTTGTCCACAGAAAGTTCCACACCTGTGGAAACACATGGGACACCCCATCGGGGATCCTTCAGTTTCGGGGTTCGGGCTGTCGCCGCTCCGCGCGGCAGGGAAGTGGCGGCCTCACCCCCATCGTCTGGGTCGGGCGAGTATTGGAGGCCCCGAGACGGTCGTCAAGAACGCGAGAATCGATGTTGTGGAATATGTGGGGCCGCTCTGTCCACAGGCGAAATCCCAGGTAGGGAGGGCTTTTTCCAGATCATGCCGTAGGCATTGGAAGTGCCTTGTGACACCGGATCACGCTCCGCGACTTTTCGCGGTCTCCGTGTTTTTTCGCGAGATCGGCCGTCCCGGGTGGCGGATCCAGGTCGACCGATTCGGGCAAGCCGATTGTCACCGACCTCGGGACGCTTTGACATAGATTTTCCCGCACCCGTAACCTGCAGTGTTCCCGTTCCAGGACTTCGCTCTTTCCCATCATGAAGCGCACCTATCAACCGAAAGTGCGGCGTCGCAAGCGACGTCACGGCTTCCGTCATCGCATGCGCACGCGCGCGGGCCGCGCCATCCTGAAGGCTCGGCGTGACAAGGGCCGGAAGCGTCTCGCGGCCTGAGTCCCTTCGCACCCCAAAGGACTTTCGTAGAGTTCTGGGCGCAGGGACGAGACGACGCAGTGGCGGGATCGTGGTGGTCAGGGCACCAGGCCGACCCGGACCGCCCCGCGTCGGGCTGGTCGTGCCCCGTTCCGTCGGGAGGGCCGTGGTCCGCAACCGCATCAAGCGGCGTCTCAGGCACGCAGCTGCGATGACGGCCCTCGAACCAGGAGTCGACTACGTGATCATCGCCAATCGCAAAGCAGAGAAGGCCCCGTTCCCCGAGCTCCTCGGCTGGCTGGAGCGGGCCCTGGAGGAGCGATGATCGGATTCGTCACCTCGATCCCCCGGCGCATCCTCGGCGGATCGATCAGGATTTACCAGAAACTGGTAAGCCCCAATCTGGGCCCGAACTGCCGGTTCCAGCCCACCTGCTCGCAGTACGCCCTCGAGGCCGTGCAACGCCACGGCGCCCTGCGAGGGTCGTGGCTGGCCGCCAAGCGGATCGGGAGATGCCATCCGCTTCACCCGGGGGGTTATGACCCCGTCCCCGAACATTGGAGTAGAACCTGATGGGCCAGATCTTCGACGCCCTGAAACAGATCCTCGGGACCGTCCTGGTCTTCTTCCACGACGTCTTCGCCCCCTTGGGGTTGGGTGGGGCGGCGGGGATGGCGATCATCTGTCTCACCATCCTCATCAACCTCATCGTCTTCCCCCTCACCCTGAAGCAGACACGGGCGACCCGTGCGTTCCAGGAGATCCAACCCAAGGTGCGCAAGCTCCAGGCCGAGTTCAAGGACGACCCCCAGGAGTTGCAACGGCGTCTGATGGAGGTGCAACGCGAGGCCGGCGCCACCCCCGGTGGCTGTCTCCTCCCCTTGCTCATCCAGATGCCGATCTGGTTCGCCCTCTTCCAATTGCTGCGCACACCCCTGGCCTACATCGACAACAACTCGGGATTCGCCGCGGCCATGCAGAGCGAGACCGCCACCTTCCTCGGGATGCATCTCACCCAGTCGCCGTCCGATGCCTGGGCCGGCGGGGTCATGGTCGCCCTCCCCTATCTCCTGATCATCGCCTTCATGGTGGCCACCCAGTACGTGCAGCAATGGCACGCCACCTATGGTCAGGTGCGACCCGATCAGCAGGGTGCCGCCGCCCAACAGGCGATGACCAAGATCCTCCCCCTCTTCATCGGTTTCATCTCTTGGAACTTTCCGGCCGGTCTCGTCATCTACTGGAGCACCGCCAACCTCTTCCGTCTCGGGCAACAGGCACTGATCTTCAAGATCGACGGTCGCCCCTCGGTGCCCAAGACAGAGGAAGAGCAGGAGAAGGCTCCCCCGAACAAGACCACCGGCGAGGCCAAGAAGCAGCAGGGATCTGCCGACCGTCGTCGGCGCAGAAGGAGGAGATGACGTGGAGAACGTCGAGATCGAGGTCAGGGCCCGCACGGTCGAACTGGCCATCGAGGCTGCGATGCAGGAGTTGGGTATCGACGATCCGAAGCGTCTCGAAGTCCATGTGATCACCGAGCCGACCCGGGGTTTTCTCGGTCTCGGTGGGCAGGACGCGGTGGTTCGGATCAAGCCCCGTCCCGTCCCGAGAGAGCGTCGCAAGCGACGGGGTCGCAAGGGCGGCGGTGGTCAGGAGCAGAATCGGGCGCAGGGTCGGCACGAATCGGGTAAGAATGGGGGTCGCGGGGGTCGTCAGAACCGTAGTGGTGGTCGTCACGCCCGTAACGAGGATCGTAGAGAACCCGAGAAGAGAGAGAAGACCGTGCCCGACGATCGTCCCATCCTTCCCCTCGAGGAGCAGGCGGAGCTGGTTCGCGAGTTTCTCGAAGGCCTGGTCGAGGCCTATGGGCTGGAGGGCACGGTGACGACACGACTCGAGGACGACGTCATCATCGCCGACGTCTCCGGGGACCAGACAGAGGCCCTGGTCGGGGTGCGGGGTAGTGTCCGGGCTGCCATCCACGAGATCACCAGGACCGTTTTGCAACGTCACGGGCAGGATTCCGCACGTCTTCGTCTCGATATCGCCGGTTATGCCGAGCGACGTCGTCAGGCACTCACCATCTACGCCGAGCAACTCATCCAGCAACTGCTCGAGGAGGGCGGTGAGATCATGCTCGAGCCGATGAGCCCGGCAGATCGCAAGGTCATCCATGATGTCGCCGCGGCCCATGAAGGTGTCACTTCCTATTCCGAGGGCGAACCACCACGTCGTTACGTGGTGCTCTCCAAGGTGGAGAGCAGCGAAGAGGAGTAGCCCGGTTTCACGTGAAACCCCATCCTGGGCGAGGGTGGCCGAGGAAATCGGTCACCCTTTGACCCCCGAGCAGACGGCACTTCTCGACAGATACCACGACTGGCTCCTCGATGAGGCCATCCCCGCCGGTGGTCTGGGGTCTGGTGAGACCGACCGGATCGGCGATCGTCATCTTGCCGACTCACTGATCTACCGTCGGTTCTTCGAACCCCCACCCGTGTTGTGGGACCTCGGATCCGGGGCCGGTCTCCCCGGTGTCCCGTTGGCGATACTGCTCCCCGACACGGAATGCGTCCTGGTCGATCGCTCCGGACGACGTGTCCAGTTGTTGAAACGGGTGGTCCGGGTCCTGGGTCTGGACAACGTCACGGTGAGACAGGACGAGATCACACGGCTCCAGGGCCCGGTTCCGGTGGTGGTTTCTCGAGCCTCGCTCCCCCCGGAGCAGCTTCGACCACATCTCGTCCGAATCCTGGAACCCGGCGGGATCGCCGTCGTCGGTGGGTCGTGGGTGAGCCGACCCGAACACGACGGGTGGGCAACCGAAGAAGTCACCCTGGTATCACTTGACCGGACTGTCTGGCTCCTTATCATGCGCCGGCAATGAACACCACGGTCGTCGCGTTGGCGAACCAGAAGGGCGGGGTGGGGAAGTCGACGACCGCCGTCAACCTCGCCGCGTCCCTCGCATTGGCCGGGCATCGCATCCTCCTCATCGATCTCGACCCACAGGGCAACGCCACCAGTGGTCTCGGAGTGGAGCGGGGCAGCATCGAGACCTCCATCTACGACGTCCTCCTCAAGGAGTCCCACATAGAAGACGCCATCGAGCCGACCTCGGTGCGGAACCTGTTCGTGGTCCCGGCCACCATCGATCTCGCCGGGGCCGAGATCGAGCTGGTCGCGGTTCTTTCACGTGAAACCCGTCTCAAGACCGCCATCCACTCCACCGAGGACGACTACGATTACGTGTTCATCGACTGCCCGCCCTCCCTCGGTCTGCTCACGGTCAACGCACTGACCGCGGCCAACGAGGTGGTGATCCCCATCCAGTGCGAGTACTACGCATTGGAGGGTCTGAGCCAGTTGCTCCGCAACATCCAACTGGTCACATCCAATCTCAACCCCGACTTGAAGGTCGGCGGTGTGGTGTTGACCATGTACGACGGGCGCACCAAGTTGTCCAAGGACGTCGCCGAGCAGGTGCGCGACTACTTCGGGGACGTGGCCTACAAAACGGTCATCCCTCGCTCGGTTCGTCTTTCCGAGGCGCCTTCATATGGCGAGCCCATCGAGGCGTTCGACCCCATGAGCCGTGGCGCCATCGCCTACCGGCAGTTGGGACGGGAATTCCTGGATCGTCACCGCGGAGAGGAGCAGTAGGCAATGACCGTTCGCAAGAGCGGCTTGGGGCGTGGGTTGGAATCCCTCATCCCGATCGAGCCGCAGACCAGCACCCCCGACTTCGCCCAGATCCCGGTGGAGTCGATCAAACCCAACCCGAGCCAGCCCCGTCGGCAGTTCGACGAGGCCGGTCTCGAGGAATTGGCGGCGTCGATCGCCGCGGTCGGTGTCCTCCAACCGCTGGTGGTGACCCCGGACGAGGGGGAGTACGTCCTAATCGCGGGCGAGCGGCGGTGGCGGGCGGCGAAGAAGGCCGGGCTGACCATGGTGCCGGCGGTGATCCGTGGGTCGTCGCCGTCGTCGAGTCTCGTCGAGGCCCTGGTCGAGAATCTGCAGCGACAGGATCTCAGTCCCCTGGAGGAGGCTCACGCCTTCCGCCAGCTCATGGAAGATTTTGGAATGTCGCAGGAGGACGTGGCCCAGAAGGTGGGGAAGTCCCGCCCCGCGGTCTCCAACACCATTCGTCTCCTGCAATTGCCCGGCCCGATCCAGAGTCTGGTCGATTCGGGCAAGCTCTCCGCAGGTCACGCCCGCGCCCTGGTCGGTGTCGAGGACTCCCGCTATGCCCTCTACCTGGCGGAGCGGGCCATCGCCGAGGGATGGAGTGTCCGCCAGATGGAGGACGCGGTCAAGACCCGGAAGGAGATGGAGTCGCCCGGCGAGCCGGACACCAGGGTGCGCGAGATCAGGCCGGTCCAGATCATCGAGCTGGAGCGTCGTCTCGCCGACCATCTCGGCGCCAAGGTCAAGATCAGCCTCCGGAACGAGAAGGGCAAGGTCGAGATCAGGTTCGGCTCGGTGGAGGAGCTGGAGAGGATCTATCGCCTCATGGCCTAGTGGCCATGGAACGTAGGAACACCTCGAGGGCCCGGGCCACCTGACGCCCCAGTTCCTCGTTCAACGGCTTGCGGGCGATCACCGCGGCCGGGGCGCGTGTTTCACGAAGGATCGGCGCCGACCTGCCCTCGACCACGCCGCCGACCACCGACGCCAGCGCCATGGCCAACTCCTGACCGGCCTCCGACTTGGTGTGCTCGGTTGCGAAATAGAACACGCCCTCCTCTTGGGTCTCCTGGAACGACACGATGACATCCGACCCCTGCTGGTTGGCCCGGCCGGCTCGAACCCGCTCCGGTGGCGCCGAGTCCTCGGCCCGTGACATGACCGGTATCCCACCGGCCCTTCTGATCTCCTCGGCCGCCGCCGACGCCGCCTCCCAGGCACGCTCCATCTCCTCGGGGCTGCGACACGCGGCGTCGAGGTACACCCTGGTCCCTGCCAGCGTCGGTGGGAGGGAGCGAAGCCACTCCCGCTCCCTGATCCGCTGCCGATCTGCCCCCGGTTGCGCCCTGGTGACCAGACGGAGCTCGGTGAGGACCTCGGGACCGACTCTTCCATCTTCTGCCAGGCCGCGGTTGTGCTGGAACTCCATCACCGCCCGCTCGGTGTGGGGGCCGAAGATCCCGTCCACTTTCCCGCAGTCGAACCCCAGGGAGGAGAGGTGGGACTGGAGTTGGGCCACGTCCTCCCCACGGAGCATGGGTCGGCGCAGCATGAGGAGACGATCGCCGAGGCGGTAGCCGGCCTCGTACAACATCCGCCAGGTCTCGGGTCCGACGATCCCGTCGGGCTCGAGACCCCGCGCCTTCTGGAAGGCGATCACCGCTTCCCGCGTGCGCTCACCGAAGGTCCCACGAGGGTCGGGGGACGAGTCGAACCCCAATGCCTGGAGGCGTTCCTGGATGTCACGGATCGGGGTGCCGACGTCACCGAGCCGGTAGAGACGCATGCCGCAACTGTAAGAGTTGCGAAGGCCCTACCCGTTGCCGGGTAGGGCCTTCGGCGTACTCGGTACTCGGTACCGGGTACCGCTTGCGAAGCAAGCGTCAGTTGAGGAACTCGGCGAGCTCCGCCATGAGCCGGTGCTTGGGAGCGGCGCCGACGATCCGCTTCTTCTCCACACCATCGTGGAAGAGGATCAGCGTGGGGATGCTCATCACGTCGTGGGCGGCGGCCGACTGCGGGTTGTGGTCCACGTTGAGCTTGGCGATGGTGATGGAGTCCTGCTCCGAGGCGATCTCCTCGAGGACGGGGGCGATCACCTTGCAGGGCCCACACCATTCTGCCCAGAAATCGACGAGCACGGGCTTCCCGGCCCGGATCGCCTGGTCGAACGTGGTGTCGTCCACCGTGATGATCTCTGCCATTCGCAACTCCTTGTCTCGAAACCTACCGGGATGCCGTGGTCGCCTCGTGGGCGGCCAGCCAGCGCTCGGCGTCGATGGCGGCCATGCATCCCGACCCTGCCGCGGTCACTGCCTGACGATAAACGTGGTCGGTGACATCTCCTGCGGCGAACACCCCCTCGACCGAGGTGCGGGTGCTTCCCTCTTCCACGTCTATGTACCCGTTGGGGTCGAGCTCCAACTGGCCGGCGAAGAGATCCGTGACCGGCCGGTGACCGATGGCGACGAACACGCCGTCCGTGGCCATCCGTGACGTCTCGCCGGTGACGGTGTCCTGGAGCACCACCCCGGTGACCGTGTTGTCCCGGCCTTCGATCTCGGTGACGATCGTGTTCCACCGCACCTCGATCTTGGGATGCTCGAGGACCCGGGTCGCCATGATCTTGGACGCCCGGAACTCGTCGCGGCGATGGACCACGGTGACCTTGGAAGCGAACTTGGTGAGGAAAAGGGCTTCCTCCATGGCGGTGTCGCCACCCCCGACCACGACCAGGGTGCGGTCGCGGAAGAAGAAGCCGTCGCAGGTGGCGCAGGCCGATACGCCGCGTCCCATGAACTCCCGCTCGCCCGGGACACCGAGCCACTTGGCCACCGCGCCGGTGGCGATGATGACCGCGTCGGCGGTGTGCTCGTCGGCTCCCGCCTTGACACGGAACGGGCGCACGGTGAAGTCGACCTCCGTGACATCGGTCTGGATGAGCCTGGCCCCGAACCGCTCCGCCTGCTTGCGGAACTTGTCCATGAGCTCGGGCCCGAGGATGCCGTCCGGGAAGCCCGGATAGTTCTCGACCTCCGTGGTCAGCATCAGCTGCCCGCCGGCGGAGAAGCCCTCGTAGACGAGGGGTTGCAGGTCGGCGCGCGCTGCGTAGAGGGCGGCGGTGAGACCGGCGGGCCCCGACCCGATGATGATCAAACGCTCGTGTGTCATTTCTCCCTGGACCTGGTGAACCACATGAATCCTCCCACGCCCACGAGCACTGCTCCGAGGACTCCATAGGCACCCGCCGTGGTCAGCGGGATCTCCAGGGCACCGAACAGTGTCCAGACGAGGAAGATCAATGTCGCGAACCCCAAAGTGGCCACGAGGATTCCCAGGCCCGAAGCCCGGATGAGACGCGCCACCCGGTCCACCGTGACGCTGCGGACACGCCTCGCCAGCGATTCGAGGAAATCGGCGAACTGGACGGCGTACTGACGCATCTGGCGGTCAGCGTAGCCGCGGCCGCCCGTCGGTCACTCGGTGGCGACGATGCGACAGGTGCCGGCCTCGACGAAGGTGACCGCGGTGTCCGCATCGACCTTTTCGCCCTCCGGCACCCAGGCCTGATACTCGACCCCGTCCACCTCGAACACCGCCACGGGCTCCATGCCGTCGAGCCCGTCGGCGTCGCCACAGGCCGAGTCCGCGGCGTACCGGATGTCGTCGGCACGAGCGGCGGGGGCGATGGCACCGGTGCGCACCAGCTCGGCGTAACGCATCAACACGGTCTCGGGTTCGGGTGGTGCCGGGGCCGGCGCGTCCCCATCTTCGGAGCCGCCGTCGGCGGCGTCGGGCCGTCCGAAGATACCGGGACCGTCCTGGAAGTTCTCGGCGGCTGCCGCGGTGGTGGCGGCACCGCCACTGGCTCCAGAGAGCATGTCGAAGGCGTTGTCCTGGCCTCCGAGATCGGAGAGGACGGCGACACCGAGCAGTGCCGCGACCACGGCCGCGGCCCCGGCGAGACGAACCCTCCTCGCCTGGAGAGCCGACGTGCGATCCGGGGCCGGGGAGCGGATCTCCGACCAGACGGCGCGCCGCAGGTCGGACCGCTCGGTCTCGCTCATGACGATGGGATCGAGGGAAGAGAGGGTCTCCCGGACCCGGGCCTCCATCTCTTCCCGCTTTTGACTCCGCATTCCGTCTCCTTAGATGCTCCCCGTCACCCGTTTGGTTCCCCGAGTCGGTCCGCCAGCATGCGACGGCCCCGGAACAATCGCGATTTCACGGTGCCCACCGGGACCCCGAGCGCCGCCGCGACCTCGGGGAGGCTCATCCCCTCGATGTCGGAGAGGATGACCGCCGCCCGGTACTCCTTGGGCAAGGCGGCAAGCGCCAGCTCGATCTCCTGGCGATGCGCCGAGGCCTCGACCGCCTCCCTGGCGGACGGGTCCGCCCGATCGAAGTGCTCCGGAAGACTGTCCGTGGGCCGGCGCCGGTCGCGACGAAGATGGTCGTAGCAATTGTTGACCGCGATCCGGTACAGCCAGGTCCCCACCGCCGAGTTGCCCTGGAACTGGTGCGCTTTGCGGAAGGCCGTGACGAAGGTCTCCTGGGTGACGTCGAGCGCTGCCTCCCGGTCGGCGAGCATCCTCATGCACACCGCGAAGATCCGGTCCTCGTGGGCGCGCATGATCGCGGTGAACGCATCGTGGTCCCCCTCCGCCGCCCGGGCGAGGAGAGCTATCTCCTCCTGGTGGCTCGTCGTCACGGGGCGATCGTGGTCGTCGCTCCGCCCGGGAGCACGGGTGTTGCCGGTTCGGAGAGGAAGTAGCCGAGGGCGACGAGGCCCGCGGCCATGAGGAGGAGGGCGGCCGCGGCGTAGAGGAGACGGCGGGACCCGGCACGCGGCTCCGGCGCCGGTTCCCGTGGTGTCGGAGCCGCCATGAACGCCTCCTCCATGGCGGCGGCGGTGTACTCCCCGCGCTGGGCGCCTCTCAGGATCCGGTCGATGGCGGGGGAGAGGCCGTCGATCCGCTCGGACGGTGGGGGACCCCCGGGCGGTGCGATCGTCAGCGCCATCTCCAGGGTTCGGGCCAATGCGATGACGTCGCCCTTCATGTCGGTGCCGGGAATGCGCCCGAAGGCCCCGAGCTTGGCGGGGTGTGCCAGGGAGTAGGAGATCGCGGACGGGTCGATGGCGCCGTGTGCCAGCCCCGCCTGGTGCAGGGCCGCCACCGCACCGGCGAGACCGGCGGCGTTGGGGAGGAACTCGGTCAGCTCCATCCCGCGGCCCGCGTTCAGGTGGTCGGCGATGGTGGAGCCACCCGACCATTCGAGGATGGCGTAACAGCCGCCGGGCACCTCATCCACCGCGAATACCCGCGCCAGGTTGGGGTGATTGACCGCAGCCACCGCCCCCACCATCTCGACGAACTGCCGGCGCCGCGTCGAGCTCGTCTCGGGCCCGAGGGTGCGGACGAGGACGGGACGGTCGAGCGACGTGTCGGTGGCCAGCCACTCCTCCACGTCGTCGTCCCGGCCGAGACGCATCTCGAGACGGAAGCGATCCGGTATCGCCGTCGGCATCGAGTCTCAGTATGGCCCTGCCCAGCGCATGACATGGAGCAGCGACCCCGTCTCGGAGAAGCCCAGGTCGGCGTAGAGACGGCGGGCGTCGTCGGCGTCGTGCTGGGTGTTGAGCATCATCAGGTGGGCGCCGGCCCGCACCGCCCAGCCCATGGCCGCCCGCACGAGAGCCGTCCCCAGGCCCTGGCGGCGGGCGTCCGGTTGGACGGCGAGACGCTGCAGATACGAGTAGCCGTGCTCCGCCCCGACTATGGCGAAGCCGTCGACGCGGCCGGCGTCACCGGCGACGAGCACCGCGGCCTTCCTCGTCGCCTGGAAGGCCTCCTCGAGTCCGATCCGGCTCATCCGCCAGATCCCCTCGAAGGAGGAATCGTCGACCGCGACCAGGTCGTCCCACGGCGGGTCGGCGACCACGGAGACGCGGTCGTCGTCGGACGAGGGCCGGTACAACGGTCGCTCCATCACCAGGAGCGACTCGTGCGCCTCGAAACCGGCGCGTCTCCAGAGACCCGTCGTCGAAGGGAGCAGCGCCGGTGAATGGACGGGGGCGGCGTCGAGGTCGGCGAGCTGGCGGCAGACCGTGGCGAGGAACTGATGTGTTCCACGGATCAGCCGCACCTGGCTCCCCGGCCAGGAGTCACTCCAGGGGCGGGCCTCCGCCCTCGCCCAGGCTCGTCGGAAGACGAGACGTCCGGGCCAGGTCCCCTCGACCGAGGGTATGTCCCTCATCTGTGGGAGAGTATGGGCATGCGTCTGGTGGTGGCCAGCCACCCGGTCTTCCACGACCACGCGACCGGCGAGGGACACCCCGAGCGGCCAGAGCGTGTGTCAGCGGTCATGCGCGGCCTGGAGGGCTCCGGCCTCGAGATGGTGCGCATGGAGGCGCCCGCCATCGACCGTGCCGACCTCACCCGCGTGCACGACTCCGACTACGTCGAGTTCGTCGAGGGGTTCTGCAAGGTGGGTGGGGGATGGCTCGACTATGACACCGTCGCGTCTCCCGAATCCTGGGACGCCGCCCTGCGCTCCGCCGGTGCCGTGGCGCTCCTCGTCGACGAGCTCAGGGGGCGTTCCGACGCCGCCGGCTTCGCCGTCACCCGGCCACCGGGTCATCACGCCCTCCGCAGCCGCGCCATGGGCTTCTGCCTGTTCAACAACGTGGCGGTGGCGGCGGCTCGGATCCGGGCGCGGGGGGAGACGGTGGCCGTCGTCGACTGGGACGTCCATCACGGCAATGGGACTCAAGAGGCCTTCATCGAGGACGAGGGCGTCCTCTACGTATCGCTCCACCAGTGGCCCCTCTACCCGCACGAGGGCGCCGTCTCCGACATCGACGAAGGCGCTCCGGGCACGACGATCAACATCCCATTCCTGCCCGGGACCGGCGGCGGTGCCTACCGGATGGCCTTCGACGAAGTGGTCATGCCGGTGATGGAACGGTTCGGGCCCGACTGGGTCCTGGTGTCGGCCGGATACGACGGCCACGTCGACGACCCTCTCGCCGACATGTCCCTGACCGCCTCCGACTACGGGTGGATGGCGTCCCGACTCACCTCGGTGTTCCCCCCGGAGCGAGTGGTGGTGGCTCTCGAGGGCGGCTACGACCTCACGGCCTTGGAGCAGGGGGTGGCGGCCACGGTTCGCGGCCTCGCCGGCGACCTGCCCGACGACGACTCCGTGCCCTCGGTCGAGGACCCCACGCCGACCCTGGAGCGGGTCCTGGCCGCCGTTCGGCGGTATTGGTCGATCTGAAGCTCAACTTCCGGCCACCGTCGGTCGATAACGACAGGGTTCGATCACTCCTGGAGAACCATGGAAAGAGACATCGATTCCCTGCTGCGCAACGCAGTCGCCCTCGACGCCACCGACGTCCACCTCAAGGTCGGATCGTCGCCGATCGTGCGCACCGGTGGTGAACTTCGGCGTCTCAACGACTTCGGCACGCTCAAGCCCGAGGACACCCAGGCCTACGCAGAGGCGCTGTTCACGGAGAAGGCTGCGGCCGACTTCGAGGCCAACGGCACGGCCGACTTCGCCTACGGCAAGCAGGAATTGGGTCGTTTCCGCATCACCGCCTTCCGTCAGCGCGGCTCGGTCAGCCTGGTCCTGCGCCGGGTCGTCTCGGGGAGCCGCTCGTTCTCCGACCTCGGCCTCCCCCGGATCACCGAGAAGCTCGCCGCCTCCAACTCCGGCCTCGTCCTGATCACCGGCCCGTCGGGATCGGGCAAGACGACCACCGTGTCGTCGATCCTCGACTGGATCAACACCAACCAGACGCGTGCCATCCTCACCATCGAGGACCCGATCGAGGTGCTCCATCCCGACAAGAACTCAGTGGTGGTGCAGCGCGAGGTGGGCGTGGACACCCCGGACATGCACACCGCGGTGCGCAGCGCTCTTCGCCACGACGTCGACGTGATCATGCTCTCCGAGATCGCCGACCACGAGACCGCCCGCGCCGCTCTCGGCGCCGCGGAGACGGGGCACCTGGTCCTCGCCACCATGCGGACCAAGGATCCCGCCGAGACGGTCGCCCGGTTCGTCTCCCTCTTCCCCGAGTCCCAGCAGCCAGTGGCCCGAGCCATGCTGGCGAGCCAGCTCCAGGCCGTGATCAGCCAGCTCCTCCTCGACGGGCCCACCGGCCGGGTGCTGACCTGCGAGGTCCTCACCAACAACGAGCGCGCCCAGGACTGGATGCTCCGGGCCGGCGACGCCTCGCAGCTCTACGACATCATCAAGGATGGCGGCTTCTACGGGATGCAGACGTTCGACCAGGCCTTCGTCAGGGCCATCACGGACGGCGCCCTGGAAGTCGAGACCGTCCTGCCGCACGCCCGCAACGCCCATGAGCTCAGGGCGAAGGTGATGGCATCGGGCGTGGCGGTTTGACCCTCCCTGACCCCGGGTAGTCCCGGGATCAGAACGCATAGCCATTCCTCCTCCGATGGCTAACAACAAGAGGGCCGGTCCCCCAGGGGACCGGCCCTCATTCGTGGCCCGGATAACCTTTGGCCGCCCGTGCTCCCCCTCGACGCCCTCAGATCACCCGACCTGCCGCCGGCGCAGCTCGCCGGCCTGTTCGCCGCCGCCGGCGAGAGTCTCTACCTGGTGGGGGGATCGGTCCGGGACGCCCTGCTCGGGCGCGGGGTCGACGAGCTCGACTTCGACTTCGCCACCAGTGCCCGCCCCGACCGCATCGTCGAGATCCTGAAGGGCTGGGCCGACTCCATCTATCGGGTCGGGGAGGCGTTCGGCACCATCGGGGCGATGAAGGACGGGCGGTCGGTGGAGATCACCACATTCCGTTCCGAGGTCTACCGGGACGAGTCGCGCAAGCCCCAGGTCACCTACTCCGACGACATCGAGACCGATCTGTCCCGACGCGACTTCACCGTCAACGCCATCGCGGTCGAACTGCCCGGTTTCGACCCGGTCGATCCCTTCGGCGGGCTCGACGACCTGGAGAGCAAGGTGCTGCGGACCCCTCTCGATCCGGAGATCTCCTTCGGTGACGACCCCCTCCGCATGCTCCGGCTCTTCCGGTTCCAGGCGACGCTCGGCTTCGCCGCCGACGTCGAGGCGATCGCCGCGGTGCAGCGGATGGCGAGCCGCCTCCAAATCGTCTCCGCGGAGCGGATCCGTGACGAGTTCTCCAAGCTCATGCTCGCCGAGGCCCCGGGCGCGGCCCTCGCCATGATCGTGGCCACGGGTCTCTCCACCTACTTCCTCCCCGAGTTGGACCGGCTCGCCATGGCCCAGGACCCCGAGCAGCGTCACAAGGACGTGCTCGCCCACACCCTGGCCGTGGTGGACCGCACCCAGCCCGACCTGGTCCTTCGGCTTGCCGCCTTGTTTCACGACATCGGCAAGCCGGACACCCGCGAGTTCGGGCCCAACGGCGTGACCTTCCACCACCATGAGGTGGTGGGCGCCCGGATGACCCGCGAGCGGCTCCGGGAGCTGGCGTATCCCAAGGAGGTGGTGGACGACGTCAGCCGCCTGGTCTTCCTCCACCTCCGACCCCACACCCTCAAGCTGGGGTGGACCGACTCCGCGGTCCGGCGTTACGTCCGCGACGCCGGTCACCTCCTCGACCGGCTCAATGCGCTCGTGCGCGCCGACGTCACCACCGCCAACGAGAAGAGGCAGCGGCAGATCCAGGCCGGGATCGACGAGCTCGAGGATCGAATAGCCGTCCTTTCCGAGCAGGAGGAGCTGGCCAGGCTTCGGGCGCCCATCGACGGGCACGACGTCATGGGCTATCTCGGGATCCCGCCCGGGCCAATGGTCGGCGAGATCATGGACATCCTGCTCGAGAAGCGGATCGACGAGGGCCCGTACACGCGCCGCGAGGCCTTCGAGCTGGTCAGGCAGTGGGCCGGATCCAGGGGACTCGACGACCCCGGCCCGCCACCCGACGAGGAGGAGTGATGATCGTCGTCGCCCTCCCGGCGGCCGCCCTGGCCGTGATCACAGTGGCGGCGTTCTTCGGGCGGTTCTTCTGGGTGCTCGACGTCCTGGCCAACTTCCGCCCCCAGTACGTGGTGGCGTTGCTGGTCCTGGGGGCGGTTCTGATGATGGGCCGTTGGCGCCGGTTCGGCGCCGTGATCTTGGCGGCGGCCGCGGTCAACCTGGTGGTGGTGCTCCCCCTGTTCGTGGGAAATCCGGGCGACTCCGACCCGAGCCGACCGTCCGTCACCGTGATGACGTTCAACCTGCGCGGATCGGCCAACGAGCAGTACGGGGAGGTCCTGGAGTTCATCCAGCAGCGTCAGCCCGACCTGGTGCTGCTCCACGAGGCCTACCGCCCCTGGGAGTTGGCGGTTGAGCCACTCGGCGCCCAATACCGGATCGTCCGCCCCCGCGCCGACGAGCTGATCTTCGGGACCCTGGTCCTGGTCAAGGGGCAGCTGCTCGACTGGCAGTCCCACGGGTTCGCCAGCGCCGAGCCGCGTGCCGTGGAGTTGGTGTTCGTGCCCCAGGGCTGGGAAACACCGCTCACCGTCCTGTCGAGCCATCCCAACTCGCCCACCGACTCCGTCCGAGCCTCCATCCGGGACGAGCAGTTGGAGTTCGCCGCGGGCTGGGCCGAGGATCGGGAGGGGCCCCTGCTGGTCGCCGGCGACCTCAACGCCACGCCATGGTCGTGGGCCTTCCGGAAGCTCGAGGGGGCCGGTCTGCGCAATTCGGGGATCGGGTTCGGCATCCAGGCCACCTATCCGGCCGATGGCAACCCGCTGCTGCGGGTCCCGATCGATCACGTCCTCCACTCGTCCCAGCTCGGGGTGAGGAGCCGCGAGTTGGGGCCCGCGCTGGGATCGGACCACTTCCCGGTGATCGTCGAGTTGGAGCTTCGCTCCTGACAATCACCCTCGGGCAGGTAAGTTGCGCCGCATGACCGATCCTTTCGCCGGGCGCCGCCGCCGGCTCGCCGAGCAAATCGGCGACACGGGCATCGCCATCATCCCGGCCGCCACCGAAGTCATCCGCAACTACGACGTCCATCACGAGTTCCGCCAGGACTCCATGTTCTGGTACCTGACCGGGTTCCACGAGCCTGACGCGGTGGCGGTGCTGACTCCTGGATCGGACGAGGCCGAGTACACGTTGTTCGTGCGGCCCAAGGACCCGGCCCAGGAGGTCTGGACGGGGATCCGCACCGGTCCCGAAGGCGCCAAGGAGCGCTTCGGCGCCGATGCCGCCTACGACGTCTCCGAGCTGGAGGACGTCCTGGAGCGGTACATGATCGGCCGGGAGGTCGTCTGGTACCGGAGCGGCGACCGCCTCGACTCCGTGGTGACCGCCGCCATCGACCAGGCCCGCGCCCATCGGGAGCGCTTCGGCGGCCTGGTCCCCTCCGCGGTGAAGGACGTCTCGGTCCCGATCGGCGAGATGATGCTCTTCAAGGATCAGCACGAGGCCGAGCTGATGCGCCGCGCCTGCGAGCTGTCCGCCCGGGGACATCGGGAGGCGATGCGGTTCGCTCGGCCCGGCCAGCACGAATACGAGGTCCAGGCGGCCCTCGAGTACTACTGGCGGCTCGAGGGCTCACGCCGCAACGGCTACCCGTCGATCGTGGCCTCGGGCGCCAACGCCTGCATCCTCCACTACGTCGAGAACGACGATCAGATCGGTGACGACGACCTCGTGCTGATCGACGCCGCCGCCGAGGTGGGCGGCTACTCGTCGGACATCACCCGCACCTTCCCGGCCTCGGGCCGGTTCACCGGTCCCCAGCGAGCCGTCTACGAAGTGGTGCTGGCGGCGCAGCAGCGGGGTCTCGAGCTGGCCCATCCGGGCTCGACGATGCGGGGCATCCACGACGGCGCGCTTGCCGTGCTGGTGGAAGGGATGGTCGACCTGGGCCTGCTCCCGCTCTCGGTGGAGGAGTCTCTGGCCATGCACCACTACACCGAGTTCTACATGCACGGCACCGGTCACTGGCTCGGCCTCGACGTCCACGACCGGGGCAGCTACCGCCTCGACGGCAAGCCCCGCCCGCTGGAGCCGGGGATGGTTTTCACCGTCGAGCCCGGCCTCTATGTCGCCGCCGACAAGGCAGAGATCGAGCTCACCCTGCTCGCCTATGACATCGACGAGTGGAACGAGCGTCGCATCCGTCTCGGCCGCAAGGCGGCGGCGAAGCTGGAGAAGGAAGAGAAGGAGGCCGCGGAGAAGATCAAGCACCGCGTCCCCGAGGAGTTCCTCGGGATCGGTGTCCGGATCGAGGACGACGTGATCGTCACCGCCGACGGCCATGACAACATGACCCTCTCGGTCCCCAAGGACATCGACGAGGTCGAGGCGCTCTGCGCCGAGGCCCCGACACTGCCACTGCGTTGACCGGACGCCGGTACCCTGTCCACGGATGAAACTCGGCCTCCTCTATCGGATCTACGAGCGCCGACTCCGCTCCGATCTCGACCCGGAGCGGCTGCCCCGTCACATCGGCGTCGTGCTCGACGGCCACCGCCGCTATGCCCGCGAGGAGGGCCTCGCCAGCTACCAGGAGTCGTATCGCGTGGGGATGCGCCGCTTCGAGGAGTTCCTGGCCTGGTCCGACGAGCTCCAGATCCCGGCGGTGACCGCCTGGCTCCTCTCCCGGGAGAACCTCGCCCGCCCCGAGGAGGAGCTCGATCCGTACTTCGAGGTGCTGGAGGAGCTGTTCGCCCGCCTCCCCGAGCAGGCGGCGCGGTTCGACATGAGGATCAAGGTGATCGGAAGTCTCGATCTCCTCCCGGAGAGCCTGGTGGCGGCAGCGAAGCGGGCGCAGGAGGGGGCCCGGGAGGGCTCGCGTCGGCTCAACCTCGCAATGGGATACGGGGGCCGGCAGGAGATCGTGGACGCGGCCCGTGACCTGGTCGCCGATCTTCTCGCCCAGGGCGTCCCACCCGAGGAGCTGGCCAGGCACATCGACGCCGACTCGCTGGCGGCGCACATGTACTCCTCCGACATGCCCGACCCCGACCTGCTCATCCGCACCTCGGGGGAGTCCCGCCTGTCGGGGTTCCTGCTCTGGCAGTCGGCCTATGCCGAGTTCGTCTTCGTCGACGTCAACTGGCCCGCCTTCCGTCACGTCGACTTCCTCCGCGCCCTGCGCGACTACACGGGCCGCGACCGCCGCTTCGGCAAATGACCTAGTCCCCCAGCCGGCGGCTGGGGGTAGGGGGGTCGCGGGCGCGTGCGACGCCTCCAGCGCGTCAGACCGTGACGAGATCCGGGTCCAGATGCGAGACGTCGCCCAGTTGACGGAGCGAGAAGGACCATCCCGTCGAGATCGGCATCAGTTTGAGCCGGCTGACACCCGTGTGCGGCTGGCTGAAGCGCTCCCATTCCCAAGGTACCGGGTCGAGCCCGAGGAGATGCCCGAGAACCACCGCGTTGGTCCCGGCGTGGGCGACGATGATCACCGTCCGGTCGGGGTCCTCCACCGTCCACAGATGACGGTGTGCGGGTGACATCGGCCTGACCCCGTGCCGCTCCAACGTCTCCTTGAGACCCGTGACCACGCGCTGGTGGAACGCCCGGAAGCTCTCCCCACCGGGCAGGCCGTCCCACATCCTCTCCATGTCCCTCTGGTTGGCATCGGCGAAGTGGCGCTCGATCTCCTCCGCCGGGGCGCCCTCCCAGTCGGGCGGGTTGCGGATCTCCTCGAGCCACTCGTGCGGCTCGGCGTCGTGCCGCAACTCACGGCTGACCGGCTCCGCCGTCTGCGCCGCCCGCCGCATGGTGGAGACCCAGATCTCGTCCACCTTCTCCAGCTCGGCGAGACGCCGGGCGACGCGCAACGCCTGCCGACGGCCGGTCTCGGTGAGATCGGGGTCGTTGCGCTGCTTCTGGCCGGGCGTCCAGTCGGGCTGGCCATGACGGACGAGGATCAGGTCCACGGAGGCGAAACTAGAGGATTGCCGGGGCCTCGCAAATACGATTGGAGCCACGTGTCACGCCAAGCCCTCCTCCTCCACCTCGTCGAGCACGCCCTCCGCACCGATGGCCCCTTCACCCTCCGTTCCGGCCAGGTTTCCTCGTGGTACCTCGATGCCCGTCAGACCACCTTCGACGGCCAGGGTGCGGCCCTCGTCGGCGAGACGGTTCTCGAGCTGATCGATACCGATGCGGTGGCGGTGGGCGGGATGACCATGGGCGCCGACCCGATCGCGGTGGCCACCGCCATCGCCGCCGCCCGCGTCGGCCGCCCGCTGCGCGCCTTCTCCGTCCGCAGGGAGGCCAAGGATCACGGGACCGGCGGGCGCGTGGTCGGGCCGATCGAGGCGGGTGACCGGGTCACCGTGGTCGAGGACACGACGACCACCGGAAGCGCCGCCATGGAGGCCATCGAGGCACTCCGGGCCGAGGGCATCGAGGTGATTCAGGTGGTGGCCCTCGTCGACCGTTCCGGCGGGACCGCCGGCTCGAGGTTCGCCGAGGCGGGGGTACCTTTCACCAGCGTCTTCGGCGTTGCCGACCTGGGAGTGGAGGAATGACGGTCGTCGTGCGCCGATCGGCGCTGCGGATGTGGCTTCTCGCCATGGCAGGGATCCCATTCCTGGTTCTCGGCCTCGACGTCGTCACACATCGGCGGCTCACCAACGCTCTCCGCGAGATGCTGTTCCGCCCCGAGGACACGCAGATCTTCGAGCCCCGGGACGAGATCTGGGCCTGGGCGATGGTGGCCTTCGGGGTGACACTGATCCTGTGGGGACTCAAGGAGCTGTTCGTCCCCACCGCCATGATCGAGGCCCGTCCCGAGGCGCTGCTACTCAAGCTGTCAGGCCCGTTCCGCCCCCCTACCAGCCTTCCTTGGGCACGCGTCATGGACATCGACGTCATATCCGTCGAGGACGATGGCGCCAAGATCCCGCTGCTGGCCGTAGAGGTGGACGACCCGGCACTGCTCCCGGACAACCCCTGGGGCGCGCGCTGGATCGGTCCCAAGGAGATTGGGATCCTCACCGAGGACTGGGCCGAAGACCCGCACATGGTGGCCGAAGCCCTCGCCGACTACGCCGTGCAGAACGCCGTCCTCGACGTCGGAGCGGTCACGGAGGAAGAGTGATCCCCGTAGGCGCCCACACCCCGTCCGCTCACCCTCTCGAGGAGGCGGAGGCCAGGGGCGCCGATCTGGTGCAGATCTTCCTGTCCAACCCGCAGGGCTGGCGGAAACCGGAGCCCCGGGCCGATGCCGAGGAGCTCAGGGCTTCGAAGATCCCGATCTATGTCCATTCCCCGTACCTGATCAACGTGTGCGCCGACGACAACAAGATCCGGATCCCCAGCCGCCGCATCCTTCAGGAGACCTGCGACGCCGCGGCCGAGATCGGTGCCGCCGGCGTGGTCGTTCATGGCGGGCACGTGACCGGTGACAGCCCCCAGGAGGAAGGCATCGAGCGGTGGCGCAAGGCGCTTGCGGTCCTCGACACCGAGGTGCCGGTGCTGATCGAGAACACCGCCGGCGGCGACAAGGCGGTGGCGCGCCGTGTCGAGTGGATCGCCAGGCTGTGGGAGGGGATCGGGGAGTACGGCGTGGGGTTCGTCCTCGACACCTGCCACTCGTGGGCTGGTGGTGAGCCGTTCGACGATCTGGTCGCCCGCGTCATGGAAGCGACCGGCCGCATCGACCTGGTCCACGCCAACGACTCCAAGGACCCGTTCGACTCCCGCCGCGACCGTCACGAGAACCTCGGGCACGGGAAGATCCCGCCCGAGGAGTTGATCAAGGTGATCCGGGAGGCGCAGGCTCCAACCGTCGTGGAGACACCAGGTGGCGCCGTGGAGCAGAAGGCGGACATCGACTGGATCCGATCACAGCTGTGATTGAGGACTTCTCCCCCATGAAGCGGTAGCGGAATGGGGGAGGGCCGGCGAAGCCGGGAGGGGGCGCGACGGCGCCTAGGGAGCCACTGCCTCGAACACCTGGATCGTGCCCGAGTAGTTGGCCACCCACACCTGGCGGGTCGGTGCGTCGTAGGTGATCCCGATCGGCCGGAAGTTGGTGGGGTGCTCCGCGATCTCCGTCATGTCCTCGGTCCGCACCACGCTCAGCGTGTTCGAGTTGTAGTTCACGACGTAGAGGGCCGTCCCGTCGTCGCTGATGTCCATCGAACGCGGGGCATTGCCGGTGGCGACCTTCGCCAGGACCTCACCCGTGGCCAGATCGATCTTCGCCAGCTGGCCCTCGCCGTTGAGACTGGCGTACAGGGTCGAGCCATCGGGGCTGATCACCAGGTGCCGCGGACTGCGACCGATCCCCTCCAGATACGACACCTCGAGCGACTCCAGATCGATGACCGCGATCCGCGTCGAGCCCATCACCGCCACGTAGGCGGTGCGTGAGTCGGGTGTGATGGCGATCCCCCGCGGGTGGCGCCCGACGGGGACCCGGGCGATCTCGTCTCCCTTCGGCAGGGCCATCACGCTGACGTCGAAACCGCACCAGTTGGCCACCAGCAGCTTCGAGTCGTCGGGGGTCACCGCGAGGAACTTGGGGACCGATCCGACGCGTAACAATTGGTCGATCTCCAGGGTCTCCGTGTCGACGCGGTAGACGAAGCTGTCGGGCCAGTTCCCCTGGTTGCAGCCGTCGTCCATCGCCGTGGTGAGGCCACCTCCGTACATCTCGTAGTTCGAGATGTAGGCCTTGGTCCCGCCGAATCCGAAGGCGGCCTCCACCGGCGAGCCCCGGAGCTCGACGTCGAACTCGGGAAACCCGTACTCCGAAGGAGTCACCGCATCGTCGATGGTGGCGATCAGGTCGAAGTCGCGGTCGTACACCGTGACCGTGTGCCGGTACATCATGTTCTGGGCGACGAACAGACCCGTCTGGGAGGCGACCACCGACTTCGGCGAGATGTCTCCACCGATGGTGTGGAGTGGCGCGAGGACCCGCTCGGCTGCGGTCAGCCCGTCCTCGGGGACCAGCGTGGTCGTCGTGGTCGGAGGGATCGTCGTGGTGGTGGTCGTGCTGGTGCTGGTGGTGCTCGTCGTGGTGACGGGAGCCGCGGTGGTCGACGGCCGGTTGAGTAGTGCGTCCTCCTCGACCGTCAACTCTCTCTGCAAGGTACAGGAGGCGACGAGGAGGGCGACCAACAGCAGCAGGGCCTTGAATTTCACCCGTTCAAGGTAACCGGAAGCGCATGCACCGCCACTGGGTACCCTTCCCCCATGGCAGATGAAAAGGTGACGGTCCCGGGCATCCGCTCCCGCAAGGGTGGCACCCCGATCACCATGGTCACCGCTTACGACTACCCCGGTGCCGTGATCGCCGACCGCGCCGGGGTCGACATCATCCTGGTCGGCGACTCGGTGGCCAACGTGGTCCACGGCATGGAGACCACGCTGGAGATCGGGATCGACGAGATGGTCCTACACACCAGGGCCGTGAAGCGGGCCAAGCCCAGGGCCCTCGTCGTGGCCGACATGCCCTGGCTCAGCTTCCACCTCGGGGTCGAGGACACGGTGCGCAACGCGGGCCGCCTCGTGCGGGAGGGTGGCGCGGAGGCGGTCAAGCTCGAGGGCGGCCGCAAACGCGTCCCGATGATCGAGGCCATCCTCGACGCCGAGATCCCCGTGATGGGTCATGTCGGCCTGACGCCGCAGTCGGTCCACGCCATGGGTGGCTTCAAAGTGCAGGGGAAGGCGGTCGAGGCCGCCCGGGAGATGATCGAAGACGCCCGGGCCATCGCCGAGGCCGGATGCTTCGCCATCGTCATCGAGGGTGTTCCCGACGTGCTCGGCCAACTGATCACGAAGGAGGTCGGGGTGCCCACGATCGGCATCGGCGCCGGCCCGAACTGCGACGGCCAGGTGCTGGTGTTCCACGACGTCCTCGGTCTCGGGTCGGGTCGCTACCCGAAGTTCGTCCGACCGTATGCCTCGCTCGCCGACGAGGCGGTCGAGGCCCTGACCCGGTTCAAGACGGACGTGGAGTCGGGGAGCTTCCCCAGCGCCGACGAGAGCTATCACGTCCCCGACGAGGTCACCGCGGAGCTGTTGAAGGGATTCGGATCCGCAGGCTGACCTTCGTCGGCGTGCTCGTCGCAGCCCTGGTCGCGGGGTGTGCCGGCTCTCGGGTCGACGTCCCTTTCACCATCGACACCGTCAGGGTGGGTGACGAGACGCTGCAGGTCTGGGTGGCGGACACGGCCGAGGAGCGCGCCCAGGGCCTGAAAGGCATCGAGGAGCTCCCCGATGGCATCGACGGGGTGCTGTTCGTCTGGGGCGACGCCGACCAGCGTGTGTTCACCATGGAGGACACCCCGATGCCGCTCGACATCTGGTGGTTCGACGAGGATCTCCGGCTCGCCGGTGTGGACACGATGCTCCCGTGCGTGTCCGACCCATGTCCGACCTACCCGTCACCCGTGGCGATCTCGCGGGCACTGGAGACCCCGGCCGGGGAGCGGGCGCTGCCGGCCGGCGCCCGGCTGGCGAGTGGCTGAAGAACGGCCCGATCGGTACCATACGGTGAGCAGCCGGCGACGTCTCGCGCCGTCGCCCGGCTGATACCCCTGCTCCGAAGAACGGAGCCGTCCAACCGGATGTCCACAGGAGGTGACATGCGCGACTACGAAGTGATGACCATCCATCGGCCGGATCTGGCCGAGGACGAGGTCGAGAAGGCGGTTCAGGCGCTCGAGGAGCACCTCACCGGTGCCGGCGCCGAGCCGACCAAGCGGGATCTGTGGGGGAAGCGTCGCTTCGCCTACGAGATCGACCATCTCAGCGAGGGCTACTACAGCGTGATCACGTTCCGGGGCACACCCGAAGTGGTGTCGTCCCTGGATCGGACGCTGTTCCTCTCCGATCAGGTCGTCAGGCACAAGATCGTCCGTCTCGGGGACTAGACGGCTGGAAATCGTCCCACCAGTCCGGCATAGTCGGGCCGAGGACGAGTGAGGAGAATCCCATGTCCAACAACGTGACCCTGATCGGGAACCTGGTGGAGGATCCCGAGCTCCGCTTCACCCCGTCCGGTGTGGCGATGGCCAAGATCCGTCTCGCCGTGAACCGCCGCTGGCGGGGCCAGGACGGCGAGTGGCAGGAGGACACCAGCTTCTTCAGCGGCACCCTGTGGCGCGAGCAGGCCGAGACCGCGGCCGAGTCGCTGCAGAAGGGCCATCGCGTCATCGTCGTCGGCCGTCTCGAGCAGCGCAGCTGGGAGACGCCGGAGGGCGAGAAGCGCTCGGTGGTCGAGGTCGCCATCGACGAGATCGGCCCGTCCCTGCGCTGGGCCACCGCCACGGTGAACAAGACCCAGCGGAGCGACGACTGGGCGAGCCGCCCCGGCAACACGCCGGCGCCGGCCCCGGTCGCACGTGACGACTACGGGCCCGACGAGGCCCCGTTCTAGGAGTGATGACAATTGGCTCGTAAGAACAACCGGAACCCGGCGCCCACGCGTGGCCGTCGCCAGGAGTTTCGCCGCGGGGCGAAGAACCGGCCGTGCCAGATGTGCGCCGAGGGGACCATCGACTGGAAGGACGCGTCGTCCCTCCGCAAGTACCTGTCCGACCGAGGCAAGATCCGGGGCCGTCGGGTCACCGGGTTGTGCCCCAAGTGCCAGCGCAAGGTGGCCACCGCGATCAAGAACGCGCGGGAGATGGCCCTCTTGCCGTACATCAGTGGACGATGAAGCTCATACTCACCCAAGACGTCGAGCCCCTGGGCAAGAAGGGTGACGTCGTCGACGTCGCCAAGGGCTACGCCCGCAACTACCTGCTGCCCCGGCGCTACGCCATCGAGGCCAACCCTGGCGCCCTCGAGTCAGCCGAGAGGATTCGCCAGGCCCGGATCGAGGCCGAGGAGCGCGCCCGTGAGGCTGCCGAGGGCGTGGCCCAGCAGCTCGCCGGGACCCGCGTGGTCATCGCCGCCCACGCCGGCGACGAAGGCCAGCTCTACGGCTCGGTGAGCGTCGCCGACGTGATCGAGGGCATCAACCGTTTCACCGGGGTGCAACTGGAGCGCAACCAGGTAGAGGTGGAGAAGCCGATCAAGGAGATCGGTCTCCACGAGATCACGATCAAGCTCCACCCCGAGGTGGAGTTCCCCATCACCCTCGACGTCATCCCCGCCTGAAACTCTCAGGATTTCTCCCCCGCGGAGCGGAAGCGAAGCGGGGGAGTACCTCCGAAGGAGGGGAGGGGGCGCGGCCCGAGGGCCGCAAGGTCACAACCAGGCCACGGAGCCCGCGCATACCGCCCTGGACCCCAGAGGCGCGTCCCTCCGATCAGTCGATTTCGCGACCTAGGCCGCGGTCTTCGCGAACTGCCCCGATTTTTCGCGGCAGTTTCGCGTCCGGCGGCCCCGTGGTCTATGTTGCCTGAGCTTCCCCGCTGGCAGAGGAGCACTTCCCCTCCCGGCGGGGTTTTGCGCGCTCTGACCGGTGAGAAATCTGTCAGAGCCCTTGGATTTGATGGAGGGTGATGACGACGCAACAGACCGAGATGCGACCGGGTTACCGGAACCCGCCTCACTCGAGGGAGGCCGAGGAGTCGGTGATCGGAGCGGTGCTCCTCTCCGAGGAGGCGGTCAACGAGGTCATGGATCGCATCCATCCCGAGGACTTCTATGTCCCGGCCCATCAGGCGATCTTCGAGGCGGTCCGGGATCTCTTCAACCGCAACCAGCCGATCGACGCCATCACCGTCGCCGAGGAGCTGCGTCGGCGCGGTGAGCTGGAGAAGATCGGCGGGGTCGCCTACCTGACCCGTCTCGTCGACATCGTCCCGTCGACCTCCAACGTCGTCTACTACGCCGGCATCGTCGAAGAGCACGCCAAGCGGCGGGAGCTGATCCGGGCCGGCGCCTCGATCACCGACTTCGCATTCGACATCGACGAGGAGATCACCGCGGTGGTCGACCGGGCCGAGCAGGCGGTCCTCGGCGTGGCGGAGCGTCGCTCTCCCCAGAGCCTGATGGAGATAGGCCCGATGTTCAGCGAGGTGCTGGAGCAGATCGAGATCCTGGAACAGCAGGGCTCCGAGGTCATCGGGCTCCCGACCGGGTTCGTCGACCTGGACAAGCTGGTGCCGGGCCTCCGACCTGCCAACCTGGTGGTGGTCGCCGCCCGCCCCGGGATGGGGAAGAGCTCCCTGGCGCTCGGGATCGCGGTCCACTCCGCGCTCAAGGACGAGTCGGTGGCGATCTTCTCCCTGGAGATGTCGCGGGAGGAGTTGGTGCAGAGGATCCTCTCGTCGGTGGCCAAGGTCGATTCCCGCAAGCTCCAGAACGGCCAGCTCGGCGATCTGTGGCCCCGGGTGGTCGACGCCGCCGGGAAGCTGTACCAGGCGCCGATCTTCATCGACGACTCGCCGATCGTCTCGGTCACCGACGTCCGGGCCAAGTGCCGGCGCCTCAAGCGCAGGAACGGTCTCTCCCTGGTGGTCATCGACTACCTGCAGTTGATGCAAGCGGCCAACCGGGAGAACCGTCAGCAGGAGATCTCCGAGATCACCCGAGGTCTGAAGAACCTCGCCCGTGAGCTCGAGGTGCCGATCATCGCCGTCTCCCAGCTCAACCGGTCACTGGAGTCGAGAGAGGACAAGCGACCCCGTCTCGCCGACCTGAGGGAGTCGGGCGCCATCGAGCAGGACGCCGACATCGTGATGTTCATCTACCGGCACGACTACTACCACCCCGAGGACGTGGAGAGCCGGGGCATCGCCGAGATCCACATCGCCAAGCACCGGTCCGGTCCCCAGGGGACGGTCCAGCTCACCTTCCAGCCCGAGTTCACCCGGTTCGCCAACCTGGGCCGGGACGTGATGTGATGGGGCGACGTTGATCTACTCCGACCGCGACCTCCGCAAGATGATCGACGAGGGCAGGCTCGTCGTCGAGCCGTTCGACCCCGACTCGATCCAGCCTTCCAGCATCGACCTCCGGGTGGGAAACCAGTTCCGGGTGTTCGCCAACAGCCGCTACCCGTACATCGATGTCAAGGAGCGGATGGACGATCTCACCGAGCTGGTCGAGGTGGCCGACGACGAGCCGTTCATCCTCCATCCCGGCGAGTTCGTGTTGGGCAGCACCCTGGAGCGGGTCGCCCTCCCCGACCACGTGGTGGGCCGTCTCGAGGGGAAGTCCTCCCTCGGTCGTCTCGGCCTGCTGATCCACAGCACCGCCGGCTACGTGGACCCGGGCTTTGCCGGGTACCTGACCCTGGAGCTGTCCAATGTGGCCAACCTCCCCATCACGATCTATCCCGGGATGCGAATCGGCCAGCTCAGCATCTTCCAGATGACGTCGGCGGCGGAGAACCCATACGGCTCGGGGGTGCTGGGGAGTAAGTACAAGGGTCAGGTGGGCCCGACGCCATCCCGGTACTACGAGAACTTCTCCAAGGCTTAGTTGTGCAGTCCCCCAGCGCACCTGCGGTGCGCGCCCCCTCGGCCCTTCGGGCCACTCCCCCGTTCCGCTGCCGCTCCACGGGGGAGAAATCCTGACCAGCGAGAGAGCGGGTGAAGGGAATCGAACCCTCGCCCCGAGCTTGGCTTTCAGGATCAGTCCCCCAGCGGAGCTGGGGGAAGGTACCGCCGAAGGCGGGGGTAGGGGGTACGCCGAATCGGAGCGGGTGAAGGGAATCGAACCCTCGCCCCGAGCTTGCCGGATGGTGATCAGGGCCTCGTGTTCGAAGAGAGCGGGTGAAGGGAATCGAACCCTCGCCCCGAGCTTGGGAAGCTCGTGTTCTACCATTGAACTACACCCGCGAGACTGCTCATTCTAGAGCCTGGCATGGGGTGTTCGTTCTGAGGTTCCAGCCCGCGCATGGACCGTGCCACCGGTCGGGTAAGGATGAGGCCCAAGATCCAAGGAGGCCTGTCGTGACCGGTCGAGTCGTCCATTTCGAGATCCCCTTCGACGATGGGGAGAGAGCACGCAACTTCTACGCGAGCGTCTTTGGTTGGCAGCTCGACGAGATGCCCGAGTTGAATTACACGATGGTGACGTCCGGGCCCAGCGGGGATCAGGGACCCACCGAGCCCGGCTTCATCAACGGCGGGATGACGCAACGCGACGAGAAGTTCCGGTCGCCGACCCTTGTGATCGACGTGCCCGACATCGACGAAGCACTCGCGGCAGTGGAAGAAGCAGGCGGTTCGGTCGTCAGCGGCCGCGACAAGGTCGGGGACATGGGGTTCTACGCATACTTCACCGACCCAGAGGGCAACCTGCTCGGGCTCTGGGAGACAGCTTCCGCGAGCTGAGCACGGGCGGCACGCCCGGTCGGCGTGTCGTGGCGTTGTTCCACCGCTCGCCCGCGGGCAGAAGACGAGGTGGCCTGCCGACAGCGTGTCGGATCGAATTCGACTCGCTGTCGATGGGGTCGGGTCGTACGTTCGACGATCCCCGACCTGACACATCGAACTGAGACTCACCACCTGTACGTTCGCCTTTCCCGGCGTGCCGGCGCAGCGCCGGGCCGAGTTGGCGCTCGTCGCCGACGCCCTCGAGGCTGCCCATCGCCGCCTGCGCGGTGCCGGCTTGGATGTGTTCATCCTCTCCACCTGTCTGCGTGTCGAGATCGCCGTCGCCGGGGAGGAGGATCTTCGCCCGACGCTCCGGGCCCTGTACGGCGAAACCGACGAACTGCTGGACCTGGCCAAGGTCCGGCACGACGAGGATGGGTTCTTCCATCTGTGCCGCGTCGCCTCCGGGCTCGAGTCCCCCGTCGTGGGCGAAGTAGAGGTGCTGGGTCAGTTTCGCTCGGCCCTGGCGGCGTTCCGCGACGCCCACACGGACTCGCACCGGCTGAGAGGGATCCTGGACGGAGCGGTCGCCGTCGCCCGGGCCGCACGCCGCCGCACCGGTATCTCTTCCCACGGTTATCTGGCCGCCCTGGCCGCCAGAGAGGTCCAACATCACGAGCGTGTCGCCATCCTGGGGGCAGGAGCCATGGCGCGGGCTGCGGCCGAAGCACTGGGGGACTCCGACGTGTCCGTCTTCTCACGCCGTGCCCTCCGGGTGGCGGGACACGACACCCGGCGGTGGGAAGACGCCCTGGAGGCACTCGCCACGTTCCCGACGGTCATCTCGACGGTTCCCGGAAACGGGGCCCCGTTCCCTGCCGAGCGGGTCTCGGCCGCACTCGCCTCGAGGCGTCATCCCCTCTTGCTCATCGATCTCGGCATGCCACCGGGCTTCACCCCCGCGCCCGACACTCCGGTCGTCGACTACCGGACGGTCGACGACGTGGCCGCCCGTGTCGACGCGCCGCCCTCGCCAGAGCTCCAGGCCGCCGTAACCGAGTTGGCCGGGAAGACCTGGAGGCGCATCTCCACGCCCGACCGCGCCAACTCCGTCATCGCAGGGATGGTGGACCAGGCCGAGTCGGCGGTGGCCGAGGAGGTGAGCCGGTTCGCCCGTCGTCTGGAGGCGGCCGACGACCCGGAGGCGGTCCTCCGCCAGCTGGCCCGCACGGTCGCACGGCGCATCCTCCATCGACCGATCTCCTACATCAACGACACCGCCCGCTCCCAGGAAGCCCTCGACGTGCTGGCCGACGCGTTCGGGGTGGGCCCATGACGAAGGTGCGCATCGCCACACGGGGATCCCGACTGGCCCTCGCCCAGGCGAACCGGGTCGCCGACCTGCTCCGGTCGAGGGTCGGTGTCGACGAGGTCGAGCTGCTGGAGGTCCAGACCCTCGGCGACAGGGATCGGACCAGTTCGCTCACGGGGTTGACCGAGGTCGGTGCGTTCGTGCGCGCCGTCCAGGAGGCGGTGCTCGACGGGAGAGCCGACCTGGCCGTCCACTCCCTGAAGGACCTTCCCGTCTCTCCAATGCACGGCCTCGAGCTCGTGGCGTTCCCGGAGCGCCGGTCGCCACGGGACGTCCTGATCGGAGTGACCCTCGACGGACTGGCGTCCGGATCCCTCGTCGGGACTTCCAGCCCGCGGCGTGCGGCGCAGTTGACGGAGCTCCGCCCCGATCTCAGACCCGTGCCCATCCGGGGAAACGTCGACACGCGTCTGGCCAAGGTGGCGACCGGGAGTCCGGCCGCCGCCATCCTCGCCGAGGCAGGGCTGGAACGGCTGGGCAGAGAGGACGCTGTCGCCGAGCGTTTCCACACCGAGCGGATGGTGCCCGCCCCCGGCCAGGGGGCGTTGGCGGTGGAGGCGGCACTCGGCACCGCAGGCGCCGAGTTGGGGGCGCAGCTCGACGACCCTTCCCTTCGCCCGCTCCTCGATGCGGAGCGACTCCTCCTGGCCGAGACCGGCGCCGGGTGCAGGTCGGCGCTGGGGGCGTTGGCAGAGTGGGACGGCCGGAAGATGCGGCTCACCTGTTTCGTCTCCGACGAGAGGGGCAGTCGGCGAGCGGTCGTGTCCGGAGAGTCACCCGAGGAGATCGTGGCCGGGGCACGGGAGGAGCTGGGTCTGTGAGGCGGGTGGCGATCACGACCGACAGCTTCGAAGCAGCGGCTGCATGGTTCACCGCCAGCGGGCTGGCGCCGGTGCGGCTGCCGTGCATCCGGGTCGAGACCGCCCCGGAACAGGTGCTGGGGAAGGTTCGACGCGAGGCCGCCACGGCGGACCTGGTGCTGATCACATCTGCCCGCACCGTCGACGTGCTGTGGAGTGAGGCCCCCATGCCCACGCTGCCGGTGGCGGCCGTCGGAGAGGCAACGGCGAGGGCCGTCGAAGCGGCCGGCGGGCGGGTGAGATTCATCGGCTCGGGAGGTCTCGCCGACCTGGTCGCGGAGCTGCAGACGGCTCTGCCGCTCGGGCGGGTCGTGGTCCCCTGTGCGGCCGGCTCGGATCCCGAACCGCTCGAGCGAATCGATTCCGACGGGACCGAGATCGTCCCCTTCGAGGTCTACCGGACCGTCCCCATCGCCCCCGACCTCGAGCCGGTGGACGCAGTGGCATTCGCATCCCCGTCCGCGGTGGAGGGCTGGCGGATGTCCCGCACACTCGACGGCCTGGTGGTGGGAGCCATCGGTCACACGACCGCGGCGGCGGTGGCGGGCCACCAACCCCTCGTCGTGCCTTCCCGTCCGTCCCATCGCTCCCTGGCCGAGAGCCTGGCCCGGTTCCTGGAGGTGCCGGTGTGACCTTCCCCACCGTCCGTCCCCGACGTCTGAGGATGCGCGAGGCCCTGCGCCGGATCGTCGCCGAGACCCGTCTCCATCCCTCGCGCATGGTCCTCCCCGTGTTCGTCGTCGATGGGGAGGCCGTGCGGGCGCCGATCGAGTCGATGCCTGGCCACGCCCAGCTCTCGGTCGACCAGGTGGTCCTGGTCGCCAAGGAGGCCGAGTCGCTCGGGATCGGGGGGTTGCTGTTCTTCGGCATCCCGTCCTATAAGGACGAGTCCGGCTCCTCGGCGTGGGATCCCCGTGGCCCGGTGCCGAGGGCCATCGAGGCGGTGGCGGGTTCCGCTCCCGACCTTGTGCGCTGGGCCGACGTGTGCCTGTGCGAGTACACGACCCACGGTCACTGCGGGCCCGTCAGCGACGGCGTGGTGGACAACGACGCCGCCCTGCCGCTCCTCGCCCGTACCGCGGTCACCTATGCCGAGGCCGGAGCCGATGTCGTCGCCCCGTCGGACATGATGGACGGGCGGGTCGGCATCATCCGAGCCGAGCTCGATGCCGCCGGCCTCGAGCACACCGTCATCTGCTCGTACGCGGTCAAGTACGCCTCCGCCTATTACGGGCCCTTCCGGGACGCCGCCGGCTCCACACCAGCCTTTGGTGACCGCCGCACCCACCAGATGGATCCGCCCAACGTGCGGGAGGCGCTCCGCGAGGCCCGCCTCGACGTGGAGGAAGGGGCGGACATGGTCATGGTCAAACCGGCCGGGCCCTACCTGGACGTCGTCAGGGCGGTGGCGGAGCGGTCCGAGGTGCCGGTGGCGGCCTACCAGGTGTCGGGCGAGTTCGCCATGATCGAGGCCGCCGGTGGGCGGGGCTGGGTCGACCGGGACCTCGTGATGATGGAGTCGCTGACCGGGATCGCCCGCTCCGGCGCCGACGTCATCGTCACCTACTTCGCTCTCGATGCCGCCCGCATCCTGGGGGGATCCCGATGACCTCGCCCGTTTCCCGTGTCCGATCGGAGGAGTGGTTCGCCCGGGCAGTCGACGTCATGCCCGGAGGCGTCAACTCCCCGGTGCGCGCCTTCGGGGCGGTGGGCGGCACCCCACCGTTCGTGGAATCGGCCGCAGGCGCCCACCTGCGCACCGTCGACGGCGACGAGTTCGTCGACTTCATCGCCTCTTGGGGGGCGTTGATACTCGGACACGCCCATCCAGCGATCGTCGACGCGTTGGCCCGCGCCGCGGCTGGAGGCACGTCGTACGGCCTGCCCACCCTCGCCGAGGTGGAGCTGGCGGAGCTCATCTGCTCGCTCGTGCCGTCGGTCGAGGTGGTCCGGATGGTCAACTCCGGGACCGAGGCGACCGCGTCCGTGCTCCGCATCGCCCGCGCCGTCACCGGTCGGTCCGCGGTCGTCAAGTTCGATGGCTGCTATCACGGCCACAGCGACTCCTTCCTGGTCAAGGCCGGATCCGGGTTGGCGACGTTCGGGGAGCCGTCGAGCCCGGGCGTCCCGTCCGCCGTCGTCTCCGACACCAGGGTCGCCCGGTACAACGACCTCGATTCGGTGGCCGATTGCCTCGCCGACTCGCAGGTGGCGGCGGTGATCGTGGAGCCTGTCGCCGGGAACATGGGGTGCGTCCCGCCAGCCCCGGAGTTTCTGCCCGGGTTGCGCCGGCTCTGCGACGAGCACGGCACGCTCCTCGTCTTCGACGAGGTCATGACCGGGTTCCGGGTCGCTCTCGGCGGGGCCCAGCAGCGCTACGAGGTCACACCCGACCTCACCGCCCTGGGCAAAGTGGTGGCAGGTGGCGCCCCCGGAGCCGCATACGGGGGCCGGTCGGACCTCATGCGGAGCGTGGCTCCCGACGGGCCCGTGTATCAGGCGGGGACACTCGCCGGCAATCCCCTCGTCACCACCGCCGGCCTGGTCACGCTGCGGTATCTCGTCGACCACGCCGACCTCTATCAGGGCTTCGACACCGCAGGAGAGATGGTCGCCGCACGGCTCGACGACGTGTTCACGCGTCTCGGGCGACCCGGGACGGTCACCCACGTCGGCGGGATGCTCGGCGTCTTCCTCGGCATCGACGCCGCGCGAGACTGGGACGACGTTGCCGGAGTGGACCGCGAGTGGTTCGGCCGCTTCTTCCACGCCGCCCTCGAGCGAGGAGTCATGCTCCCTCCGTCGCCGTTCGAGGCCTGGTTCCTGATGGAGGCCCATCTCGACGGCGCCCTCGATCGGGCCCTCGATGCCCTGGTCGAGGCACTGGAGGTGAGCGCCCCATGAGGCTCACGGCCGCCCTGCGCGGGGAACCACTCGACCGGCCCCCGATCTGGTTCATGCGCCAGGCCGGTCGCTACCTCCCCGAGTACAGGGAGCTGCGCCTGCGACACTCGTTCGCCGAGGCGATGCGCTCCGCGGACGTCGCCACCGAGATCACCCTCCAGCCGCTGCGCCGTTTCCCGCTCGACGCCGCCATCGTCTTCGCCGACATCATGACTCCGCTGGCGGGAATGGGTGTCGAGGTCGGGTTCGATCCGGGGCCACGTCTCCGACCCCTCGGCCTGGAGGAGGTGGCCCGGCTGCCTGACTTCGACCCGACGGCGGTGCATCACGTGGCTGAGACCGTCAGCCGGGTGCGGGCCGCGGCAGCCCAGGATGTAGCCGTCATCGGGTTCGCCGGGGGCCCGGCGACCGTCCTCGCCTATCTCCTGGAGGGCTCCGGTTCCCGTCAGTTCCCCCGCTTCCGGAAGGCCCTGGTGACCCCGGGGGTCGACCTCCCCCTCGCCCACCTGGCAGAGATGACCCGCAGATACCTGCAGCTCCAGGTGGAGGCCGGAGCCGACGTGGTGCAACTGTTCGACAGCTGGGCGGGCGTGGCGTCCCTCGACGTGTTCCGCCGCCACGTCGTGCCCGCGGCCCGTGCCGCCCTGGCCGGGCTGGGGGTCCCGACCATCTACTTCGCGCCTGATGCCACGCACCTCCTGGAGGCGATGCCGGAGATCGGTGCCACCGCCTACGGCGTCGACTGGCGACTGCCCATCGACGAGGCGTGGGGGCGTCTCGGCGGCGCCCATCCGGTGCAGGGCAACCTCGATCCAGCGGTCCTCCTCACCGACCCCGAGACCGTCGTCGCCGCCACGGCCGAGGTGCTGGAACGAGCCTCCGACCTGGCCGGCCACGTCTTCAACCTCGGTCACGGAATCCTCCCCGACACACCCCTCGAGAACGTCGCCGCCATGGTCGACACGGTGGTGGGTCTGGACCGATCCGCAATCACGACGAAAGGAGCGATGTGAGCGCCCCCGAGACCCTCGAGGGCTGGTACGCCCTCCACGACTTCCGCGAGATCGACCGGTCCGCATGGCATGCGGCCACCCCCGAGACACGGGAGAAGGCACTCGCCGAGGCCGGAGACCTGCTCGAGGCGTTCTCCCGCGTCGACGACGGCGGCGAAGGCCGCAGCGTCGCCTACGCGGTGCTCGGACACAAGGCGGACCTGCTGATGTTCCACCTCCGGCCCGAAGTCGGTCAGCTCTCCGAGCTGGAGCAAGCCTTCGACCGCACCCTCCTCGGGGCGATGACCACTCGCCCCTACTCCTACCTGTCGGTCATCGAGGTCAGCCGCCACGGGGCGCCGGAAGGGGCCGTGGAGAACATCGAGGCCAGCCCGTACATCCAGGCGCGCCTCCGACCCGAGATCCCCGAGCACAGCCGGTTCATCTGCTTCTACCCGATGAGCAAGAAGCGGCACCTCACCGACAACTGGTACTCGCTCACCGCCGGCGAGCGGGCTGACCTGATGCGGGAGCACGGGCGGACCGGCCGCAAGTACGCCGGAAAGGTGACCCAGATCGTCACCGGCTCGATGGGCCTCGACGACTGGGAGTGGGGGGTGACGCTCTTCGCCGACGACCCCCTGCAATTCAAGAAGCTCGTCTACGAGATGCGCTTCGACGAGGTCAGCGCCCGCTTCGCGGAGTTCGGCCCGTTCTACGTCGGAGAGAAGGTGGAGCCCGAGGACATGAGGAGGTTGCTGGGTGAGTGAGAGGAAGAGAGGCGTGTTCCTGGTCGGCTTCGGAGGCCCTGAGTCCCTGGAGGAGGTGCCGCCGTTCGTGGAAAGCGTCCTGGGGCGCACCCCGCCCGAGCACGTCACCAAGGCCGCCATCGAGCGCTACCGGACCATCGGGGGAGGGTCGCCGCTGCCGGCCACGACACGGCGCCAGGCCCAGCTCGTCGGTGAGGAGCTGAAGCGCCGGGGCCACGACGTAGGGGTGTACGTCGGCATGCTCCACGCCGACCCCACCATCCCCACCGCCGCCGACCGGATCGTCGCCGACGGGATCCGGGACGTCACCGTCGTCAGTCTCGCACCCTACCGGTGCGAGGTCTCCACCGATGCCTATGAGGAGGCGGCCCGATCGGCCCTGACCGATCGCGTCGACGCCCTGCGGTTCACGCCGGACTGGAACCTGGCTCCGCGCTACTTGGAGGGTCTCGCCGACATGCTCTCCGCAGCCCTGCGGGAGGCCCCGCCGGGCACTCCGGTCATCTTCGCCGCCCACAGCCTCCCGCAGCGGATGATCGATCAGGGAGACCCCTACGTCGAGCAACTGACGGCCACCACGAAGGAGGTGGCCTCCCGTCTCGGTCTCACCGACTGGCATCTCGCCTTCCAGAGCGTCTCGGGCGCGGCGCGGGAGCCCTGGATCGGACCGTCGGTGGAGGAGGTGATGGACGCGGTGAAGGCGGGTGGGGCGGCGGCCGTGATGATCGACCCGGTCGGCTTCATCGCCGACCACGTCGAGACGCTCTACGACAACGACGTCGAGCACCGGCGGCACGCGGCGGAGGTCGGTCTCGACTTCCATCGTTGCCGGTGTCTCAACGACCATCCCGCCCTCATCGACGCGCTGTGTGACGTCGTCGAGGCCGCCATCGAAGGTGCCTGACTCCCCGCCCGACTCCGTCGTCGTGGTCGGGGGCGGTGTCACCGGCCTGGTGGCCGCTCACGAACTCTTGCGGGCCGGAGTCGACGTGGCCGTCGTCGAGGCGTCACCCCGTCTGGGGGGCAAGGTGCAGACCGAGCACGTCGACGGGTTCGTCGTCGAAGCCGGCCCCGACAGCTTCGTCGCCGGCAAGGGGGCCGTCCTCGGGTTGGCCCGGGAACTGGGCCTGGAAGACGATGTGCGGTGGATCCGCCCGGGCGGTGGAGGCTCGCAGGTCTGGTGGAACGGACGGCTCCACCCCCTTCCGGAGGGTCTGCTGCTGATGGCCCCCTCCCGTCTCGCCCCCCTGTTCCGATCGTCGCTCCTGTCGTGGCGCGGCAAGCTGCGCCTCCTGGGCGATCTCGTGGTCCCTCGTGGCGACGGCGAGGACGAGAGCCTGGAGTCGTTCGTTCGCCGCCGGTTGGGCCGGGAGATGCTGGAACGGGTCGCCCAGCCCCTGATCGCCGGGATCCACGCCGCCGATCCCGCCACGATGAGCCTCCGGGCCAGCTTCCCGCGCTTCCTCGACATGGAGCGGGAGCATCGCAGCCTGATCCTCGCCGCACGGGCGGCCCTGAAGGGTGCTCCCGAGACGCATGGACTCAGCCACTTCGCCACCTTCTCACGAGGGATGGGCCAACTCGTCGAGGCGCTGGTGGGTGCCACCACCTCCGCACACGTCGTCACCGGTTCCGCCGCTCGGGAGATCCGACCGAGCGTCTCCGGGTATCGGCTGGTCCTCGACGACGGGTCGGCCCTCGAGGCCCGGGCGGTGGTGCTGGCCGTGCCGGCGCGGACGGCGACCGCCCTCCTCGCCCCGATCAGCGCCCGGGTGAGTGCCGCCATCGCCGGCATCAGCCAGGTGTCGACTGCCCCGGTCACCTTGGCCTACCGCGCCGACGATGTCCCCGAACTCGAGGGCTCGGGGTTCGTGGTGCCGGCCGCCCGGGGCGGCCAGGTCACCGGGGTGTCGTTCCTGTCCAACAAGTGGGCCGGCCGCGTCCCCGACGACGGGTTCGTCATGCTCAGGGTGTTCGTGGGCGGTCCGCATGGTCAGGAGGCGGCGACTTCTCCTCCCGAGCGTCTCGAGGAGATCGTCCGGGCCGAGCTGGCCGAGCTGCTCGACCTCCGAGCCGACCCGGTCCTGGTCCGGGTGTCGTCGTGGGAGGGAGGTCTCCACCGTTACACCATGGGTCATCTGGAGCGGGTCGGTGAAGTCGAGGCTGCATTTCGAGACCATCCCGGATTGGTCATCGCGGGGGCCGCCTTTCACGGCATCGGGCTCAACGAGTGTGTCGCCTCGGGGCGACGTGCCGCGGCGCAGTTGCTGGGATCGCGTGGTCCCGGGCACCGGCGCGAACGAGCTGCGAACTCCTAACCTCGCATCGTGGCCGAGAACGAGAAGATCGAGCGCTGGTCGCCGCTTCAGGTCTGGCTCTACTCACTCTTCTCGCGTGACACCAAGCGGCGCGGCATGGTCGTCGATGCACTCGGGCTGCAGCGCGGTGACAGTCTCCTCGATCTCGGCTGCGGTCTCGGACAGGTCCTGGAGATGGCGGCGGAACGGGGTGCCACCGTCTCCGGTGTCGACCCGAGCCCGAGCATGGTGCGTCGGGCACGTCAGCGCGTCCCCGGAGCCAGGATCGAGCTCGGCTCGGCCGAGGACATCCCGTTCCCGGACCACAGCTTCACCCACGTCCTGGGCCTGGCGACGTTCCACCACTGGATGGATCGCGAGTTGGGTCTCTCGGAGGCGGTCCGCGTCCTAGGGCCCGGCGGTCGTCTCATGATCGTGGAGAAGTGGCTCGCCTCGGGAACGGGTCACGGCCTGTCCACGACCGACGCCGAGTCCCTCGCCGCCAAGCTCGAGGAGATGGGCCTGATCGACACCGTGGTGGGGTACCTGGCATCCGGCCGGCACCGGATGGTCACCGTGACCGGCCGCCGACCCTCGTGAATCCGATCGGAGGTTCTCGTGGATGATCGTGTCGCCGAGTTTCATCGGCTCCACGCCGACGGCTGTTTCGTCATGCCCAACCCGTGGGACCGGGGCACCGCCCGTGCCCTCGAGGGGATGGGCTTCAAGGCGCTGGCCACCACCAGCGCCGGCTTCGCCTGGACTGCCGGCCGTGCCGACAACGACATCACCCTCGAGGCCGCCCTGGAGCACTTCCGGAAGATGGCCGGCGCGGTGAGCGTGCCCGTCAACGCCGACTTCGAGGGCGCCTTCGCGGTCGAGCCCGAGGGCGTGTACGCCAATGTGATGCGTGCGGTCGAGACGGGCATCGCCGGAGTCTCGGTCGAGGACTCCACCGGCGACCCGTCCCACCCCCTCCACGATTTCGATCTGGCGGTGGAGCGGGTGCAGGCGGCACGTCAGGCGATCGACGACAGCGAGACCGGTGTCGTCCTCACGGGCCGGTCCGAGGGCTTCGTCGTCGGCCGTCCCGACATCGACGAGACCATCCGCCGCCTCCAGGCCTACAGCGAAGCCGGCGCCGACTGCCTGTACGCCCCCCGCATCGATCGGGTGGAGCACATCACCGCAGTTGTCTCGGCAGTGGCACCAAAGCCGGTCAACCTGCTGATCAACGCACCGTTCATCTCCGTCGAGGAGGCCGCGGCCCTCGGCGTGAGGCGCATCAGTGTCGGCGGGACACTGGCCAGGGCTGCGTGGAAGGGGATGCTCGCCGCCGCCACCGAGATCATGGAGGAGGGCACGTTCACCCACTTCCAGGACCTGCCCAACGTCGATGGGCTGTTCTCCGAGTGAGCGTCAGGTGAGGAGGCTGATCCCCGCCCACAGGCTGAGGATCGCCCCCACCACCAGCATCCAAACGGTCCGGCCGGGCCGGAACTGGGCGCCCTGCATGCCCTTCGGGGTCTCTCCGCGCCGGTACTTGAACCATGCCAGGGCGTTGCCCACGATCATCGCCAGACCGATGGCGAGCAGCAGCTGCGGGAGCAGCTGATTCATGTCGAACAGGTCCACGGGCCGACGGTACCGTCGATAGTCTCGCGGCGTGAAAGCGACCGTCTCGGCCCCCGCGAGCACGGCCAACCTGGGGCCCGGATACGACTGTCTGGGCATGGCCCTGGCACCGCGATGCTCGGTCGACGTCGACTCGGCGCCCGACTGGTCCATCGAGCACGTCGGTCCCCACGTTCCCGAATACGACGAGACCGACGCCATCCTCGAGGCCGCCAGGAAGGTCTCCGACCATTCCCTTCGCCTCGTCGTGGACAACGCCATCCCCATCGGGAGGGGTCTCGGCTCGTCGGCGGCCGCCCTGGTGGCCGGTGTCGCCGCCGGCCTGATGGCCTCGACCGGATCCGCCCCGCCTGACCGCGTCTTCCGCATCGCCTCCGAGATGGAGGGCCACCCCGAGCAGGTGGCGGCCGCCGTGTACGGAGGGGTCATCCTCATGCCCGCCGAAGGACCTCCCCTCCGCCTCCCGGTGCACCCCAGCATCCGACCCCTCGTCGCGGTGCCCGAGACTCGTCTCGCCACGGAGGAGGCGCGGGAGGTGGTGGAGGAGACGCAGCCGCTGCCCCGGGTGGTACGAAGCCTGGCGAGGATGGGCGCCCTCACCGCGGGCCTGATCACCGGCGATCCCGAGTTCCTCGCCGCCGCCCACGGCGACGAGATCCATGAAGCCCCCAGGGCAGACCTCAGCCCCGACGTCGCCTCACTGATCTACATCGCCCGGCGGGCGGGTGCGCTCCACGCCGCCCGGTCGGGAGCCGGGCCGGCGGTGCTGGCGCTGGTAACCGCCGACTCCGAGGAAGCGGTGCGGGCTGCATTCACCAAGGCCGGCTGCGAGCTCGTGGGCGGGGCTATCGAGTCGACCGGCCTGGTCACGTCCCTCGGGGAATAGTTGCATCCCGAAGGGAGTTTGACCTAACGCCGGGATCCCGGCACCATTGTCTCCCGCGTCTCCCCCTTTGAGAGGTTTGTTGAATGGGCTCGCTCATAAAGAAGCGCCGCAAGAAGATGTCGAAGCACAAGTATCGGAAGCGGCTCAAGGCGAATCGCCACAAGCGCAAGAAGTGAGCGAGGCCGGGTCCCAGGACCCGGCCTTCCTTACGACTGCTCCCTGAGGAAGTCCTCGATCTCCTCGACCAGCCGCATCGTGTCCTCGGCGTCGATGTCGTCCGACTCCTCCTCGAGCCGGCGCACGTACTCGACCAGGTCGCGGTTGGCCGCGATCGCCTCGTCCACCGTCGACAGGTACTGCAGCGAGGCGGAGTCGAGCGGCGTCGTGTCGAACGTGACACCGAGTATCTCCGAAGCCTTCAGCATCAGGGCCCTCGTCCCCGGCGGGTAGTCCTGGTTGGACAGATAGTGGGGGACCGCCGCCCACACCGCGATCGTGTCCACACCCATCTCGGCAAGCTCGCTGGTGAGGACTCCGACGATCCCGGTCGGCCCCTCGTAATTGGAGGGGAGAAGGCCCCATGCCGCCACGGACTCGGGCCGGTTCGACGCCCCGATCAGCGGCACCGGCAGCGTGTGCGCCACCTGCCCGATGAACGCACCCAGCGCCACCACCCTGGAAACGCCGAGCGCCCGGAACGCCTCGGCCAGCTCGCGGGCGAACGATTTCCAGTGGTAGTGGGGCTCGTCTCCCACCACCACGACCAGGTCCCGCTCCAGGCCCTGGACGACCTGGATCTCGATGTCGGGCCACAGGATCACCCGTTGCCCGTCGTCGTCGAATTCGGTCATCGGACGGCGGACCTGGAAGTCGTACAGCTCATCGGAGTCGATCACCGCCACGACCTCGCTCTCGTGCATGTCGAGCAGCGAGATGACAGCCTGGCTTGCGGCCTCTCCGGCATCGCCCCATCCCGTGAAGGCGATCAGCGCCACCGGGTCGTCGAGGATCGGTCGGTGCAGCCACTCCAGGTTGGCCATGCCGACAAGCTACACCCGAGATCGGGCTACCGGTGCACCGAACTCAGGGGCGGAAACGACGCAGCCGGAGTGCGTTCATGACGACCGTCACCGAGGACAGAGCCATGGCGGCGGCGGCGATCATGGGGTCGAGGTAGCCGAGGGCGGCTAGCGGGATCGCCGCCGTGTTGTAGGCGAACGCCCAGAACAGGTTCTGGCGGATGACGCGCAGGGTGCGCCGCGCCAGGGCGATGGCCGTGGGCACCAGCGACGGGTCGCCCTGGAGGAGGACGACGTCCCCCGCCTCGAGGGCGACGTCGGTGCCGGAGCCGACCGCGAGGCCGATGTCCGCCTGGGTCAGGGCCGGGGCGTCGTTGATCCCGTCCCCGACGAAGGCAACCTTTTTGCCCTCCGCCTGGATCGACCTCACCACCTCGGCCTTCCCTCCGGGGAGCACTCCGGACCACACCCGGTCGATTGCCAGGTCCCCGGCGATTCGCTCTGCCGTCCGCTCGTTGTCCCCGGTGACCATCGCCACCGACACGCCGTGCGAACGGAGGCGGGCGACCGCGGTGGGGGACTCGGGCCGGAGGGTGTCGGTGATGGCGAGAAGACCACGGGCCGTGCCGCCCCACCCCGCGAGGAAGACCGTGCGACCCTCCTTCTCCTGTCGCCCCATCTCGATGAGCAGCTCGGGGTCGATGTCGAGGCCGCGTTCGGTGAGCAGATCGGGCTTCCCGGCGACGACCTCCACGCCGTCCACCACCCCGATCACGCCTGCCCCGGATACCGTCTCGATGCGCTCCGGCTCGGCGAGGGCGACACCCCGCTCGTCGGCGCCGAGGGCGACCGCCTTCCCCAGTGGATGGCCGGAGGCGGCCTCCACCGAGCCGATCAGGCGGAGGAACCGCACCGGGTCCTCGTCGGTGACCAGCCGGGCGAGACGCATCGCCCCGGTGGTCAGGGTCCCGGTCTTGTCGAACAGGACCGTGTCGATGGCGCCGGCTCGCTCGAAAACCTCCGCCCGTTTGAAGAGCACACCGAGCTCGGCGCCCCGTCCCGAGCCGACCATGACCGCGGTGGGCGTGGCGAGACCGAGGGCGCACGGGCAGGCGATGATCAGCACCGCCACTCCGCGGATCAGGGCCTCGTCGACGGCGCCGCCGGTGCCCAGCACGACGCCGATAGTGGCCAGGGCGATGATCATCACCGTGGGGACGAAGACGCTTGAGATCCGGTCGGCCAGCCGCTGGATGTCGGCCTTGGATCCCTGTGCCGCCTCGACCATGCGGATGATCCCGGCGAGGGCGGTGTCGGCGCCGACCGTGGTGGCACGCACCACGAGCCGGCCCGACTGGTTGACCGTGGCACCCAGGACGGTGTCACCGGGGAGCCGGTCGACGGGCACCGACTCGCCGGTGAGCATGGATTCGTCGACCGCGCTCTCACCGGACTCGATGACGCCGTCGGTGGGGATCTTCTCGCCCGGCTGCACCACCATGAGGTCGCCCGGCGCAAGGTTCTGGACCGGCACCATAGTCTCTGCTCCGTCGACGAGCACCCGGGCCTCCTTGGCGCCCAGGTCGAGGAGACGGTGGACGGCGGCCGACGCCCTCCCCTTGGCCCGGGCCTCGAAGGCCCGACCCAGGGTGATCAGGGTGACGATGACCGCGGCCACCTCGAAGTAGAAGTCGTCCCTGCCTCCGGTGAACAGCGCCCAGAGCGAGTAGCCGTAGGCGGCCAGGGACCCCATCGAGATGAGGGTGTCCATGTTGGCGCTGAACGACCGGGCCAGCTTGAAGGCCATGCGGTGGAACTGCCAGCCGGCCCACAGCACGACGGGCGCGGTCAGGGCCGCCTGGACCCAGGCGCTCCACGTCTCCATGGGGCCGAACATGGCCAGCGCCAGGACGGGAGCGGTGAGCACGGCGGCGACCCAGAAACGCCGCCACTGGAGCTTCTCGCCCTCCCCGTATAGGTCGTGGACGTCGCGGGGCTCGTCCTCGGCGGGCTTGATGCCGTAGCCGATCTTCTCCACCGCGGCGATCAGGCTGTCGACGTCCGTGTCCGGATCGATGTCCACCTCGGCAGAGGTCGAGGCGAGGTTCACATAGGCGCGCCGGACCCCCTCCTGACGGGTCAGGACGCGCTCGATCCTGACCGCGCAGGTGGCGCAGGTCATCCCGTCGACGTCGAAGCGAATGGTCTCGGCGGGGCGGGTGTCAGTTGGCGACGCCGTAGCCCTGCTCCTCGATGGCGCTCTTGATCGCGTCGAGGTCCACCAGGCCGTCGTCGTAGGCGACGGCGACCGTGGCGTCGGGCACCGACACCTGCACGGACGCCACACCCTCGAGGGCGCCGACCGCTCCCTCCAACGACATCTTGCAGTGGTCGCAGTGGATCTCGGGCACGCTGAGCGTGGTCTCGGTGGTCATGTCTGTCCCTTCTGTGTTTGGTTCCGAAACTGGTGTGATCGTCTGGCAGCGGTTCGGGTCGACACAGTCCGCCGGGTCGAGCCGGCGCGCCCGCTCCAGCATCTCCTGGAGACGCGTCCGGGTCCGGGCCAGCTCGGCGGCCTGCCGGTCGATGGACCGCAGATGGGACTCGAGCAGGCGGATCACGTGGGAGCAAGTCGACTCACCCGCCGCCTTCATCTCGAGGATGGTCCCGATCTCGGTGAGGCTGAGCCCCGAGGTCTGCGCGTCCCTGATGAACCGGATCCGGTCGACCGACGATGGCTCGTATCGTCGGTAGCCGTTCTCGGCGCGGGCAGGCGCCAGCAGACCGAGTTGCTCGTAGAACCTGATGGTGGCGGTGCTCACCCCGGTCTTTCGCGCCAGCTCGCCGATCTTCACGAGGCGGACACTACCAGAACCTTGAAGCCAACTTTAAGGTTGGGAGCCAACCATCCGGTCGAAGCGAGAGCCCCGGCTGGGGTTGCCGGGGCTCTCTGGTGTTCTGCCTGGGACGGGGAGGGGGAGAGGACCTGTCCCGAGACAGAAGGTCACTCCTGCTCGTCGAGGATCTTCCCGCGGACCCGGGGGAACCTCACTGGAGCATGGGCGTGGCAGTAGTCGGCCTTGTTGTACTGGGATAGCTTGGTTTCACAGCCGGGCTTGGCGCACACCCGCCCGACGGCGAAGCGCCGCGACGGCCGCGTCATGCCCTTGATGGCAGTGCCTCTGACAATCTCGCTCATGGTTTCAGGGCCCTCCTGGTGGGCCAGTTGGTTGGTTGATAGGTCAAGTAATGGAACGTTCGGGATTCCGGAGAGATTCCGCCCCACCCGGTTTTTTTGGTCGACAACTCAAAGATGACGCCGACCGGGAGGAGGGATGCCTCCATTATCCCTTCATTAGACGTCGGGCGCCAATCAGCTGGTTCCCGAAATGCCGAGATTGGCGAGGAACGCCTTGTTGTTGGGCTCGCGGCCGAGGAACTCCCGGAGCATGGCATCGGGGTCGACCGACCCGCCTCTCTCCAGGATCGAGCGCCGGTAGGCCATTCCGACCTCGGGGTTCGTGACCCCTTCGGCCTCGAATCTGGAGAACATGTCGTCACCGAACACCTCGGACCACATGTACCCGTAGTAACCGGCGTCGTAACCGAACAGGTGCCCGAAGCCGGAGAGCGTGAACGTCCCCTCGTGGGGCGGCAGGAGCGACACCTTCGTGCCCTCGATGTAGATCTCGTCGAGGTCGCGATCCGGCCCGGAGTGGAGCTCCAGGTCCCACCAGCCGTACTGCATCTGACGGAGGTACCACATCGCCTTGTTCAGGTCGCGGGCGGCGACGAGCTGGTTGACCAGCTCTTCGGGGATGGGCTCTCCCGTCTCGTAGTGACGGGCGAATCGCTGCAGGACATCGGCGCGCCACACCCAATGCTCCATGATCTGGCTCGGCGCCTCGACGAAGTCACGCTCGGTGTTGGTCCCGGAGAACCGTGCCAGTTCGGTGCGCCCGAGGTTTTGGTGCAGGACGTGGCCGAACTCGTGGAACAGTGTCTCCACCTCGCCATGCTGGAGCAGTGACGGGTTGTCCTTCGTCGGCTTGGTGAAGTTGGCCACCATGGCGCACTTCGGGTTCTGGTAGGTGCCGTCCTCCTTGAGACGGCTGGGGACCAGGGGGAACTCGGCGGCGTGGCTGTACTTGCCCTCGCGGGGGAACAGGTCGAGGTAGAAGCGCCCCAACTCCTCGCCGGTCTCCTCGTCCACGATGGCGTACATGCGCACGTCCTCGTGCCAGGTGTCGAACTCGTCGATCTCCCGGAACTCGAGCCCGAACATCTCCGACGTCAGCTCGAACATGCCGTCGAGGACGTTCTGCAGCGGGAAGTACTTGGCCACCTCGAACGGGTCGATCCCGTACTGGGTCTTCCGCTGCAGGGTGTCGTAGTAGTTCCAGTCCCAGGTGCGGACGACGCGGTCACCGGTGTCCTTCTCCAACAGCTCGGCGACGGCCTCGATCTCGGTCTTCCCCTTCTCTGTCAGCGGGGGCCTCAGCTCGGCGTAGAACTGGCGGACCCGCTCGGGCTCCTTCGCCATCCGCTCCTCGAGCACGTAGTGGGCCCAGGTGGGGAGGTCGAAGGCCTCGGCGATCTCCTGGCGGAGCTTGACCGCCTCCTCGAGGATCTTCCGGTTGGAGTCGACGGCGACCGTGCCGAACTTGAAGCGCAATTGCTCGCGCAGGTCCCTGCGCCTGGCGTTCTCCAGGAACGGGAACAGCTCGGGGTAGTCGATGCTGACCTTGTAGAGACCGCTCTCCTCGTCCTTCTCCAGCCCTTCGATGTAGCTGTCGGGAAGCCCGTCGAGCCCGTCACGGTCGACGAGGATGTAGGCCTCCCATTCGTCGATGTTCTGCTGGAACCTGACCCCCAGCTCGACGAGACGCTCGGTCTTCGCCTTGACCTCGGCGCGGGTCTGCGGGTCGAGCTCGTGGCCGGCCCGACGCAGATCGCGGAGCATGAACTCGAGGAATCGCTTCTTCTCGCCCTCCAGGGCCTTGGCCTCGTCGGTTGCGGCGTACTCCTTGACCGCGGTGTTGAGGTCGTCCCGGAAGATCATCTCGACACCGAACTTGGAGAGCTTCTCCTCGGCCTCCTTCGCCGCCGTCCGGACGTCCTTGTCGGTGTGGACGTAGCCCATGAAGGCATAGCGGTAGAAGGCGTGTCCGAGGATGTCGCCGATGCGGTCGATCGGCCGCATGGTGTTCTCGAAGGTGCGCTCATCCCTGGGCGCGGTGAGCTCGTCGAGGACGGCGCGCGCCTCCGAGATGGCCTCGTCGGTCCCGGTGGTGATGTCGGCAGGGGTCAGCTTTCTGAAGGACATTGCCCGTGGAGGGTAACGAGACGAGAGAGCTGAACGCACGGGCATTACCTTTCACCGGCCATGTGGTCACTCGATCCCACCGTCCACCATCTCAACCACGGGTCCTTCGGCGCCGTCCCCGTCCCGGTGCAGGTGGCGCGCCTGAGATGGATGGAGGAGTGGGAGCGACGCCCGACGGGCTTCGTCTACGACACCATGAACCAGATCCTGGACGCAGCACGTGCCGAGGTCGCCGCCTTCGTCGGGTCGCGACCCGAGAACCTGGTGTTCGTCCGCAACGCCTCCACCGGCATCGCCTCCGTGATCCGGTCCCTGGAGCCGCGTCTCGGCCCCGGTGACGAGGTCGTCACCACGAGCCACGACTACAACGCCGTCCGCCAGATGCTGGTCTACGGCGCCGAGCGCGCCGGGTTCCGGCTGGTGGTCGCCGACGTCCCCTACCCGGTGAGCGATCGCCGTCAGGTCACCGAGGCGCTCCTCTCGGCCGTCACCTCACGGACCAGGCTGGCAGTCATCGACCACATCAGCTCCCCGACGGGTGTCGTCTACCCGATCGAGGACATCGTCGCCGCCCTCGAGCCCGACGTGCCGGTGGTCGTCGACGGCGCCCACGGCCCCGGGCAGGTGCCGCTGGACCTGACGGCGTTGGGCGCCTCCTGGTATGCGGGGAACCTGCACAAGTGGGTGTGCGCGCCGCGTGGGACCGCCATCCTCCACACCAGGTCCGACCGGATCGAGGAGACCCATCCCGTGGTCATCTCCCATGGCTGGAACGACCCCGGCGCCAAGAGCCGCTACCACGCCCTCTTCGACTGGCTGGGGACCGACGACTTCACCGCGTGGCTGGCGGCACCGGAAGCGATCCGGGTCGTCGGAGGATCCGTCGCCGGTGGCTGGCCCGAGGTGATGCGTCGCAACCACGAGCTGGTCCTGGCCGCCCGGGACCTGCTGGGTGATCGTCTCGGCATGGAGCCGACCGCGCCGGACGACATGGTCGGCTCCATGGTTTCGTTCCCCATGCCCGACCTGGACCGTCCGGCATCGGGGATGTCTCCGCTCACATTCGAACTGCTCGAGGCGGGGTTCGAGGTCCCGGTGATGGTTTGGCCGACGTGGCCCCGTCACGTGCTCCGTGTGTCCGCGCACCTCTACAACGATCTCGACGAGTACGCCGCTCTCGCCGAGACGCTCAGCGGTCTGGTGGGGCGAAGAGAGCCTCGGCCTCTTCCCGCGTCAGGGCCTCCTCCGGGTTGAACCCCGCGCGGCTCACCGCCGCCTCGATGGCCGGTCTCGGGTCGGGGTTCTCCACCGGTGCGTCGCTGCCACCGATGACCGGGATCCCGGCGTCGAGGAACGAGCGGAACGGGTAGACCATCTCCATCCGCTCCGGACCGAGCCTCTTCTCCAGCCAGTCCGCTTCCGACGCCAGAAATGCCGGCTGCACCGATGCCGTGACCCCGAGCCGCGCCATGCGCTCGATGGCGGCGGGGGTCATGATCGACGCATGCTCGATCCGGGTCGACTCCGGATGGACGCCCTTCGAGATGAGCTCATCCATCACGTCCAGGACGATGTCGTTGGCCAGGTCGCCGATGGCGTGAATCGCCACCACGCCACCCAGCTTGTAGGAGGTCATCCCCATCTCCACCGCGTGCCGGTGGTCGAGCCTGACCGTGCCCGTGGTGTCCGGTCGGTCGAAGTACGCCTCGTACATGGCGGCGGTGTGCCCGCCGAAGCTCCCGTCGGCGAAACCCTTCCAGCCGTGGAACCGAACCGGCCCGTCGGTGGCCGAGAGCCGGTGCGCCGCGTCGACCAGCTTCTGGGGGTCCCTCGTCGCCACCAGGACGTCCATGGAGACCGGGAGGTCGGGGGCGAGCCGGATCAAGGTCCCGATCTCATCGTCCACCCCCACCCACAACGGCTCGTCGGGGGAGGCGATGGCGGTGACCGAGTCGATCCCCATGGCCGGGAGGGTTCTCAGGGCTTCGATGATCTCGCTGTCCAGTGTCGGCCCCAGGTGATGGGCCACCTGGGCGGCAACGATGTCGATCGCGGTCTCCCGGAGGATCCCGTTGGGCGTCCCGTCGGGGTTCCGGTCGAAGGTCCCGCCCACGGGGTCGGGTGTGTCCGCAGCCACGCCCGCCAGCCCGAGCGCCATCGTGTTGGCTACCGCGATGTGACCGCAGTAGCGGTAGACGAGGACGGGCCGGTTGGGCACCGCCTCGTCGAGCTCTGTCGCGGTGGGCAAACGTCGCTCTGCGAGCCTCTCGTCGTTGAGCCGCTCCGCCACCACGGCGCCATCGGTGCGCTCCGAGCCCTCGACGAGACGCCGGCGGAGATCGTCGATGCTCGTGGCGTCGTATACCTCGAGCCCGGTGAGCGTCGCCGCGTAGCCGAAAGGGTGGAAGTGGTGATCGTGGTAGCTCATCGCAGATGGGAGGGCATGGTCTCTCTCACCAGCGAAGCTACCCGTTCGTGGAGATGCCCATTCGAGGCCACGAACGCGCGGCCCTCGAGCTGGTTCTCCGCACCGTCGACATCGCTGAATCTGCCGCCGGCCTCGGTGACCAGGAGGGCGCCGGCGGCCATGTCCCACGGCTTGAGGCCTCGGGCCCCACCGTGCTCGGTGTAGGCGTCGGCTCGTCCCGACGCGATCCAGGCGAGGTCGAGGGCCGCCGACCCGATGACGCGGACCGCGCGCGCCTCGACCAGGAGACGCTCGACCTGTTGCAGATAGGCCCCCGGGTGCTCCCGCTGGTCGTAGGGGAACCCGGTGAGCACGAGGGCGTCCGACAGCGACGGGACCCCGGTGACGTGGATCGGCTCGCCGTTCAAGGTGGCCCCGCCACCCCGCGCCGCGACGAACTCCTCCCGACGGGCCACGTCGACCACGACGCCGACCATCGGCAGCCCGTCCTCCCACAGCGCCACGGAGATGGAAACGTGCGGCAGGGCATGGACGAAGTTGACGGTGCCGTCGAGGGGGTCGACGATCCAGACCCGCCCCGCGCGCCAGTCGCTTCCCCCGCCCTCCTCGCCGAGACGGCGGTCGTCGGGGAACTCCCCGGTGATGATCTCCATGATCGCCCGCTCCGCCGCCCGATCGACCTGGGTCACCGGGTCGACCTCGCCCTTCATCACCGTCTCCAGCTTGCCGCCGAAGCCCTCCCTCACGATCTCCGCGGCGGCGCGGGCGGCGCGAAGCGCTGTTTCCATCTCACGAGCAGGCATCGACGGGACTCTAAAGACGCTTTCGATTCCTACCCTCCACATGGTGAAGCCAGTCCTGCTGGTGGTGGCCGGCGCGTTGGTCACCACTCTCGCCTTCCCGCCCTACGGGCCCGGTCTGCTCGTGGTCGCGGGCGTGGCGCTGTTCCTCACCGGGCTGCGCCATCTGGAGAAACCGGTCCACGGCTTCTGGGCCGGCTTCGCCTACGGGACCCTGTTCATCGGGACGCTGATGTGGTGGCTGGTGAGGCTCCACCCGGCCGCCCTGGTGCTGGCGCCGCTGCAGGGCCTGTTCTTCGGTGCGTACGCCTGGTGGCTGACCGGGCAGCGCCATCGCTCGACCGTGGCGTGGTGGGCCCTGGCCACCGGTGGCTGGGCGGTCATGGAGTTGATCCGCTACCGGGTCCCCTACGGCGGGATGGAGTGGGGCGCCGCCGGATACGCGCTCTCCGACCTGTGGATCACCCGTTACCCGGCAGCGCTGATCGGGACGACCGGGCTCACGGTCCTGGTGGTGGCGGTGGCGGCCTGCATCGCCCTCGCCCTGGTGCGCCGATTCGACACGCGGCTCTGGTGGGTGGCGGTCGCCATCGCCGTGGTGTACGGCATCGCCGCGGTCATCCCCGCGCCGGCCGCCGGTGGGCCGCTCCAGGTGGCGATCGTCCAGGGCTCCACCCCGTGCCCGTTCGAGCACTGCGGCCCGGACGAGCGATTCCGCACCTACCGGCAGCATCTGGCACTGACCAGCAGCCTCGAAGCCGGCGAGGTCGACCTCATCGTATGGCCGGAGAGCTCCATGGGCGCCAACGCCGACCCGGTGTCCCACCCTGAGGTCCTCGAGGCCATCGGGACCGAGACACGGCGGCTCGACGCCTGGTTCCTGGGTGGCAGTGACCGTCCCATCGACGACACCACCTGGGTCAACGTCAACGTCCTCATCTCCCCCGAGGGGAAGGTCGAGGGGGAGTACCGGAAGCAGCTCCCCATCCCCTTCGGCGAGTTCGTCCCCTTCCGGTCGATCGCCACGCGGCTCATCGCCGAGCTGTACCGGGTGCCGCGCGACATGGTCCCCGGCGACGGCGCGGTGGTCTTCGACCTCGACGGGGTCAGGCTCGGCTCGGTGATCTCCTGGGAGGGAGGCTTCTCCCGGTTCGCCCGAACCCACGCCCAGCAGGGCGCGCAGCTCCTGGTCGTGGCCACCAACAACGACTCCTACGGGCCCGGTGCCCCCACTTCGGACATCTTCATGGGGATGACCCGAATGCGCGCCACGGAGCTCGGCCTCGACGTCATCCACGGCGCCGTGTCCGGGAAGTCGGTGCTCATCGACGCCAGTGGCGAGTTCATCTCCGAGGTGAGCGGAAGCGGTGTCCAGGCGGTGATCCAGGGCGAGGTCGTGCCGCGTACGGCATCGATCTACGCCCGCACCGGCGATGTGCTGATGTACGGCGCCGCGCTGGCAGCCGTCGCCCTATGGTGGCTCGGCCGGACGGGTGGTAGTTTCGGAAGGTCCGGCTCAGAGGAGGAGTGAGGTCGATGTCACAGACACTGGAGAACCTGCTCAGGGAAGATCGCACGTTTCCACCGCCGGCCGAGTTCGCCGCCCGGTCGGTCACTCCCGAGGACGTCTACGAGAAGGCCAGGACGGACCCCGACGGCTTCTGGCTGGAACAGGCCAAGCACTACGTGACCTGGTTCAAGGAGCCGACCACGGTCCTCGACGACTCCAACCCGCCGTTCTTCAAGTGGTTCTCCGACGGCGAGCTCAACGTCACCTTCAACTGCATCGACCGCCATCTGCCCGAGCACGCCGGCAAGGTCGCCTACCACTGGATCGGCGAGCCGGGTGACACCCGGACGATCACCTACGGCGAGCTGGGCGCCACCGTCAACCGCATGGCCAACGCCCTCAAGGGTCTGGGCCTCAGGAAGGGCGACCGCGTCGCCATCTACATGGGCATGGTCCCCGAGCTGCCCGTGGCGATGCTCGCCTGCGCCAAGCTCGGGCTGATCCACTCCGTCGTCTTCGGCGGCTTCTCGTCGGACGCCCTGGCCAGCCGGATCCTCGACGCCGACGCCCGCGTCCTCATCACCCAGGACGGGGCCTGGCGCGGCGGCAACATCGTCCCCCTCAAGGCGAACGCCGACCGTGCCCTCCAGCAGACCCCCGGCATCGAGAAGGTGATCGTCCTCGAGCGCACCGGGCACGGCGTGGACATGGCCGAGGGTCGGGACATCTGGTGGCACGACTTCACAGAGGGCCAGTCGGACGAGTGCGCGGCCGAGGTGATGAACGCCGAGGACCCCTTGTACATCCTCTACACCTCGGGCACCACCGGGAAGCCCAAGGGGATCGTCCACACCCAGGGCGGCTATCTGACCGCGATCGCGGCCACGCATCAGATGGTCTTCGACCACAAGCCCGAGTCCGACGTGTACTGGTGCGCCGCCGACATCGGCTGGGTCACCGGTCACAGCTACATCGTCTACGGGCCGCTCACCAACCTGGCCACGAGCGTCATCTACGAGGGAGCCCCCAACTACCCGGACTTCGATCGGTTGTGGCAGATCATCGACGACTACGGCGTCACGATCTTCTACACGGCTCCCACGGCGATCCGGTCCTTCATGAAGTGGGGCGACGAGTACCCGGCCAAGCACGACATGTCGACGCTCCGGCTCCTCGGGACCGTGGGTGAGCCGATCAACCCCGAGGCCTGGGTCTGGTACCACCTCAACATCGGCAAGGAGCGCTGCCCCATCGTGGACACCTGGTGGCAGACGGAGACCGGGGCGATCATGATCAGCCCCCTCCCGGGTCTCGTCGAGACCAAGCCCGGCTCGGCCACGTTCCCGCTCCCCGGCGTCTTCGCCGACGTGGTCAACGACGACGGGGAGTCGGTCCCGCTCGGTGGCGGGGGCTACCTCGTCCTCACCAGGCCGACCCCGTCGATGGCGCGCACAATCTATGGCGACGATCAGCGTTTCGTCGACACCTACTGGTCGCGGTTCCCCGGCCGTTACTTCCCCGGTGACGGCGCCAAGAGGGACGATGACGGGTACTTCTGGCTTCTGGGCCGGGTCGACGACATCATGCTGGTGGCCGGTCACAACATCTCCACGACGGAGGTGGAGTCCGCCCTGGTGAGCCATCCGTCGGTCGCCGAGGCCGCGGTGGTGGGCCGCAAGGACGAGCTCACCGGTCAGGCGATCGCCGCATTCGTCACGCTGAAGGCCGGGGTCACGGGGGACGAGGCCTTGATCGCCGAGCTCCGGGACCACGTCGCCAACACCCTGGGCCCGATCGCCAAGCCGAAGTCGATCGTGTTCACGGCCGACCTCCCCAAGACGCGGTCCGGGAAGATCATGCGCCGCCTGCTCAAGGACATCTCGGAGAACCGTCAGCTCGGCGACGTGACGACATTGGCCAACGCCGAGATCGTGGCCGAGATCGCCGAGATGGCGAAGACGTCCACCGAGGACTGAGCCGCCCCGGCGCGGCCGAGCCGCGCCGTATATGGTTCAGCCATGGCGACGAAGGTCATCCTTCCCGAGTCGGAACTACCGACGCATTGGTACAACATCGTCCCGGACCTGCCGGCGCCCCCGCCGCCGGTCCTCCATCCGGGGACGCATCAGCCGGTCGGACCTGACGACCTGGCTCCCCTGTTCCCGATGGACCTCATCCTCCAGGAGGTCTCGCAGGAGCGCTTCGTCGAGATCCCCGAGGAGGTGCGCGAGGTCTATCGCAAGTGGCGCCCGTCGCCGTTGTACCGCGCCCATGGCCTGGAGAAGCTCATCGGGGGCCCCGCTCGCATCTACTACAAGTACGAAGGGGTCAGCCCCGTCGGCTCGCACAAGGCCAACACCGCCGTCGCCCAGGCCTACTACAACGCCAAGGCCGGGATCCGGCGCATCGCCACCGAGACCGGCGCCGGTCAGTGGGGATCCGCCCTGGCCTTCGCATGCGCCCAGTTCGGCCTCGACTGCGAGGTCTACATGGTCCGAGCCTCGTACGACCAGAAGCCATACCGCAAGGCGATGATCGAGAGTTATGGGGGGAAGATCTACCCGTCGCCGTCGACCAACACCAACTACGGGAGGGCGGTCCTCGAGGCCGACCCGGACACGACTGGGAGCCTGGGCATCGCCATCTCGGAGGCCGTGGAGGTCGCCGCCACCAACGCCGACACCAATTACTCGCTGGGCTCGGTGCTCAACCACGTGCTCATGCACCAAACGGTGATCGGCGAGGAGGCGCTGAAACAGCTCGCCATGGTCGACGAGGTGCCCGACGTGGTCATCGGCTGCGCCGGTGGTGGCTCCAACTTCTCCGGTCTGGCGTTCCCGTTCGTGCGGGAGAAGCTCGCCGGGAAGATGGATCCGACGATCATCGCGGTGGAGCCGGCGGCGGCGCCCTCGCTGACCCGAGGCCAGTACCGGTACGACTTCGGCGACACCGGGATGATGACCCCATTGGTCAAGATGCACACACTGGGCCACGACTTCGTCCCCGAGCCGATCCACGCCGGTGGCCTCCGGTACCACGGCATGGCCCCGCTGGTGTCCCATCTCAAGGAGCAAGGGATCATCGATGCGGTGGCTCTGCACCAGAACGAGACCTTCCGGCGGGCGGTCGATTTCGCCAAGGTGGAGGGGATCATCCCGGGGGCCGAGCCGACGCACGCCATCGCCCAGGCGATGATCGAGGCGGAGAAGGCCAGGGAGTCGGGCGAGGAGAAGGTGATCCTGTTCAACCTCTCCGGTCACGGTCACTTCGACATGGCCGCCTACCAGGCATTCGTCGACGGGAAGCTCCAGGACTACGAGTACCCGGCGGAGCGGATCGCCGCAGCCATGGAGAAGGTCCCGCTCGTCGCGGGGGACTAAGCCGGCATCTCGCACCCCGTCTCACCGGGGTGGAGCGGCCGGACCGCGAGCCTGAAGACGTCCGACCATGCCGGGTCGGGCGAAGGGAACGTCGTTGCCTGGTTGGCCTCGGCGAACTCACCGAGGACGGTGCCGTCGAGGACGGCGCACCGCATCCCGGCGAGCTCGGTCCACGTGTCCACCGTCTCCTCGAGCGGCCACTCCCGCTCGTCGGGGAAGCCGGGGTCGATGGGACCCGGGATGGCTACGAACTGGTACTTCTCGCCCTGCCAGTCGGTGGCGTCATTTCCGGTCAGGGTCTCCAGGATCGTGATCATGTCGGCGACGGCGCGTGACATCTCCCGTCTCGGGGGCTGGATCCCGAGGGCGTACACCGAGTACCTGTGAGGATTCCCGTCGTCGTCCCAATACGTGACGACGGTGGTGTGGGCATCGGCGACCGTGTTCGATGCGTCGTCGTCCCACTCGTCGGTGATGTCGGGGAGGCCGCTGTCCTCGATCATGCCGCGCAGTTGGTCCATCTCCCCGGGGCTCACCTGGGAGGCCATGTATGGCGTGACCAGTGGCCCGGGGAAGATCGCGGGCACCGCGGCCGCCGAGATCAGGAGCCCGTCGCGTGTCAGGGTGAGATACGGCCCGTTGGTGAGAGCGAAGTCGGCAGGGGCGAACCCACCCTCGTGACGGATCTGGAGCAGTGGTGTGCCCTCCTCGGGCTCGGGCCCGTCACCGGCGTCGGCGGCGCAGGCGGCGAGGACGAGGGCGAGAGCGAGAGCGATTCGACGCATGCCGATTGGACGGCCGCGATCTGGCAACGGTTCCGGAACAGGGCTTGATGGCAGGTCAGCCCTTGTTGGACTCCCACTTGGTCAGGCCCTCGTCGATGACGTCGATCGCCCAGTCGAGCTCCTCGATGGTGGTGACGAGGGCGGGGATGAACCGGATGACGTTCTTGTCCGGCCCGCAGGGGATGAACATCAGCTGGTTGTCCATGGCGTGCTTCTGCACGGCCTCCAGGGCTGCGGCGTCGGGCTTGCGGGTCTCACGGTCCTCGACCAACTCGACGCCGATCATCAGGCCGAGGCCGCGCACGTCGCCGATGGTGGGGTGACGCTCGGCGAGGTCCTCGAGCCTCTCGAAGGCGCGCTTGGACAGGTCCCGGGCATGGGGGAGCAGCTCGCCCATGGTGTCGATCACTGCTGCGGCCGCCGCGGTCGACACGGGGTTTCCGCCGAAGGTGGTCCCGTGGGCCCCGACGGGCCAGGCGTCGATCATGTCCCTGGAAGCCCCATAGGCCGAGAGGGGGAACCCGTTGGCGATGCCCTTGCCCATGGCCATGATGTCGGGCTTGGCGTCGTAGTGGTCGGCGGCGAACCACTCGGCGGTCCGCCCGAACCCCGTCTGCACCTCGTCGAAGACCACCAGGATCCCGTTGGCGTTGGCGAACTCGCGGATCTCGTCGAGGAACCGTGCCGGAGCCGGGTAGTAGCCACCTTCGCCCTGGACGGGCTCGACGAGGAAGCAGGCGACGTTCTTCGGGGTCACCACGTGCTTGAACATCAGCCGCAGCTCGGTGAGACAGTGATCGACCGCCTCGTCGACGCTCATGCCCCACCGGTACGGGTGCGGATACGGGGCCACGAAGGTCGACGGGAGGATCGGGTGATAGCCGTCCCGGTACTTGGCGTTGGAGGTGGTATAGGAGACCGATCCCATGGTCCGCCCGTGGAAGCCGCCGCGGAAGACGATCACACCCTGCCTGCCGGTGGAGTACTTGGCCAGCTTGACCGCCGCCTCGACGGCCTCGGCCCCCGAGTTGGCGAAGGCGAACTTGTCGATCCCGGGCGGGGTGATCTCACGCAGGCGCTCGGCGGCGTCGACCACCGAGTCGTAGCGCCATGTGGCACCCGAGTGGATGAACCTCTCCAGCTGCTCCCTGGCCGCGGAGACCACTGCGGGGTGGTTGTGGCCGAGGTTGGTGACCCCGATGCCACATGCGAAGTCGGCCCAGCGTCGACCGTCGACGTCGGTGACCCAGATGCCCTCCGCGGTGACCGCGTGGATCGTCGTGTCGAATGAGATGACGGGTGCGATGACGTCGTCGTGACGCTTGACCAGATCGGACATGCCACCAACTCTATCGGCGGCCACCAGGGGAGGGCACCGGGTACCTTCCGCCCATGACCACTGTCCGGTCGTCGAGGGTCCTGATCGACGGCGAGCTGCGGCCCGCCACGATCCGGATGGATCAGGGGAAGATCGTGGCCATCACCGAGGACACGGCCGAGCTGGACTTCGATGACCTGGTGGTCATGCCGGGTCTGGTCGACTCCCATGTCCACGTCAACGACCCTGGGCGCGCCGATTGGGAGGGTTTCGACACCGCCACGAGGGCGGCGATCGCCGGGGGGACCACGACCATCGTCGACATGCCCCTCAACTCGATCCCGCCCACCGTCGACGTGGCGGCACTGGAGACGAAGAAGAGGGCCGCCGAGGGGTCCATCTCCTGCGACGTCGCCTTCTGGGGTGGCTTCACCGGCGACACCGCTGCTCTCGCCGATCTCGCGGCCGCCGGCGTGAGCGGCTTCAAGTCGTTCCTCTGCGAGTCTGGTGTCGACGAGTACCCGATGGTCGACCTCGGGCTGCTGGGAACGGCCATGGCCGTCACCGGCCCACTCGGCCTCCCGGTGCTGATCCATGCCGAGGACCCGGATCATCTCCGGCCTGTCCAGGGCGACCCGGCCGTCTATCGCAACTATCTCGCCTCCCGTCCGGTCGAAGCCGAGGTGGAGGCGGTGGCATCGGTCTCCGGGATGGTGGCGGCCACCGGATCGCCGGCCCACATCCTCCACGTCTCGTCGGGCGAGGCGGCCCGACTCATCGGTGAGGGGCCAGGTGTCCTGACCGGCGAGACCTGCCCCCACTACCTCACCTTCGCCGCCGAGGAGATCCCCGATGGCGCCACCAGGTTCAAGTGCGCGCCACCGATCCGGGAACGCGTCCAGCGGGAGGCGCTCTGGGACGCCCTCCGGGAGGACGCTCTGGCGATGGTCGTCTCCGATCACTCACCCTCGCCCGCCGACTTGAAGACCGACGACTTCGCCACCTCCTGGGGCGGGATCTCGTCGGTGCAACTCCGACTCCCGGTCACCTGGACCGGGGCGTCGGAGCGGGGCATCGGGATCGAGAGGCTCGGCGAGTGGCTCGCCGCGGCTCCGGCCCGTCTCGCCGGCCTCGGCGACCGCAAGGGGTCGATCCGGGTCGGGGCCGATGCCGACCTCGTGGCCTGGGATCCCGACGGCGCCGTCCACGTCGAATCCACGAGCCTCTATCACCGCCACCCGGTATGCGCCTACGAGGGGATGACGCTGCGCGGGCTGGTCGTGGCCACCTTCCTCGGGGGAGAACGGGTCTACTCCGGGGATCGCGTCAGCCGCGGGCGTGGCAGGATGCTGACCCGATGATGGATCTTCTCTCCGCCGGCGTCGGCGGCCGCGTCGTCGCCTGCAACGACGAGTTCTTCGCCGAGGCGGCAAACCTGATCAAGGAGGAGCCTCCCGTCTGGGATCCCGACCGATTCACCGACCGAGGCAAGTGGATGGACGGTTGGGAGACACGCCGCCGGCGTGAGCCGGGCCACGACTGGTGCACCCTCGCCCTCGGCATCCCCGGCCTGGTGCGCCGGGTCACCGTCGACACCTCTCACTTCACCGGAAACTACCCAGAGTCCTTCTCACTCGAGGCAACGGAGGCGGGCGACGACGATCTCGACCGCGCCACCTGGTTCGAGGTCATCCCGCAGACGCCATTGCAGGGCGACTCGGTGGCTACGTTCGACACCGAGTTTCCCTGGCGGACGACCCATCTCCGGCTCAACATCTACCCCGACGGCGGGGTGGCCCGGCTGCGGGTGGAGGGGACACCGGTGCCCGCGATGCAGGACGTGTGCCCCGACGGGCCCGTCGATCTCGCGTCCGTGATCTTCGGTGGTGAGGCACTCGACGCCTCCAACGCCCACTACTCCCACCCCTCCAACATGCTCAAGCCGATCGAGTCCCGCGGCATGTGGGACGGCTGGGAGACCAAGCGCCGTCGCGGCCCCGGTCACGACTGGGCCACCTTCCGGCTCGGGATGCCCGGGAGGATCGAGTCGCTGGTCGTGGACACCAGCCACTTCAAGGGAAACGCCCCCGGCCGGGTCTCGTTCGACGTGTCCGAGGACGGCGTCACCTGGTCGACCGTGGTGGAGCGTGCCGACGTCCAGCCACACCAGCACAATCACATCACGCTTCCCCGGCCCACTCACGCATCGGTGGTGCGCCTCAACATCCATCCCGACGGGGGCGTGGCCCGCCTCCGGGTCATGGGTCGACCCGACCGGGAGGCCGCGGGCCGGCTTCGGATGACCTACGTCGACTCGCTCAACCCCGAGTCGGCGAGCCGCTTCTTCCACACCGCTTGCGGTGCGAGGCGATGGGTCGACGCCATGGTCTCCGGACGTCCCTACCGCACCATCGATGGCCTCCTCGAGTCCGCCGATCGCGTCTTCGACCATCTCTCCGAGGCAGACTGGCTGGAGGCCTTCGCCTCCCATCCACGCATCGGGGAGCGGGGAGACGCCGTGGCGCAGAAGGAACAGGCCGGCGCCGGCTCGGCCTCCCGGGAGATCATCAACCGTCTCGCCGAGGTCAACCGGGCCTACGAGGAGCGTTTCGGGTTCATCTACATCGTCTTCGCCTCGGGGAAGACGGCCGAGGAGATGCTGGCCATAGCCGAGAAGCGGCTCACCAACAGCCGGGAGGAGGAGGTGGCCAACGCCGCCGTCGAGCAGCGCAAGATCACGATGAGGAGGTTGCGTCGAATGACATGTCAGGAGGTCGGATGAGCACGGTGAGCACCCATGTCCTCGACCTGGGCTCCGGACGGCCCGCCGTCGGGATGGTGGTCCGTCTCTCCATATGGACCGAGGACGGCTGGCACACGGTCGCCGAGTCGGTCACCGACACCAACGGACGTGTCACCTCCTTCCCTGACGTGGAGCCGGGCCGCTACCGGATGGCCTTCGAGACGGGGGAATACGGCAACGTCTTCTACCCCTACGTCCCCGTCCCCTTCGTCATCGACGAGCCACAGGGTCACTATCACATACCGCTGCTGCTGAGCCCGTACGGGTACAGCACCTATAGGGGGAGTTGAGATGCCACTCGGTGCCAACAGTTGGGGCAAGTCGCGGGTCCGGGTCTCCAAGATCCTCCGCGGCCGGCCAAACGACGACATCCTCGATCTCGACGTCGCCATCCAGCTCACCGCCACCGACGTCGACGTCGCCCACACCGAGGGCGACAACCGCGGTGTGCTGCCCACCGACACCATGCGCAACACCGTCTACGCGCTGGCACACGCCCGGCTCGACCGTGACCTGGAGGGCTTCGCCGCCGCGCTCTGCGACCATTTCCTGGAACGGGAGACGGTCACCCGGGCCGATGTCACCATCGCCGCCAACCGGTGGTCGCGGCAGTCCGCCAGAGGCTTCGTCGGGGGCTCCTCGGAGAAGCGGATCGCCCACGTGGTCCGCGGCTCCGAGGACGGCCTGTCGGCCGGGATCGAGGGTCTGGTCGTGCTCAAGACGGGCGGCTCTGCCTTCTCCGGATTCCCCCGTGACCGGTACACGGTGCTGCCCGACGCCGACGACCGGATCCTGGCCACCTCGGTGACCGCCCACTGGGACTACTCGTCCAAGCCGGCCGACACCACTGCGACATGGGAGCGGATCCGCCAGGCGATGGT
>DASVBU010000014.1:0-7967 GCA_036375695.1 Acidimicrobiia bacterium
GAAGATCCCGAAGAAGATGGCCCCCACGGTGGCGATGCCGAGCATGGCGAGCACCGCCTCGCCCGGGGTCATCGGGATGTTGGCCTGCTCCAGGGCGGAGTTCATGCCCGAGAGGAGACCGCGTCGCTTGACCTCCTCCTCTGCCGCCTGGGAGAACCGCCTCAAGAGTGGCAGCCTCTGCAGCACGCCCTTTCTCTCCTCCTCTTGCGGCCGGTTGCGACGACCGTACGCCTGGAGCCGCTTGGCGAAACGCCCGCCTTCCTGCTCCTCCTCACGTCCGAAGAGGATGACGAGGAACAGGAACAAGGTGAGCCCGACGCCTCCGACACCGATGAGCAGCAGGTTCTCCATGGCCATCGGCGCCCGGGACTGGACCACGACAGTGGTGCCGGGTGCGAACGTGGACGATGGTGCACCGGCTACCGTCGTCGTGGTGGTGGCGAAGCCGGAGACCGGGAAGACGGAAGACGTGCTCAGCCCCTCGTACGTGACCGTGAACTCCGCCTCGCCCGGCAGGAAAACCGGCGAACGGAACCGGGCCACCTGGGTGTTGGAGATCTCACTGCCGATCGAGTTGTAGATCGAGGCGAGCTGTGACGGGTCCGGCGTGGAAAGGAAGAGCCCGCCACCGGCTTCGGCGACACGCTGCACCGGCTCGGGGTTGAAGTCGGAGCCTTCGAGGGCGACACCGAACACCCGGACGTCTCGCTGTTCCACCGCGGCGATGGCGTCTTCGAGTGACGCCTGGGATGCCGTGTCCTCACCGTCGGTGAGCACGATCAGGTTGGCCAGCAGATTCGACCCGCTGGCGGCATCGAAGAGGCTGACACCCTGGATCACCGCGTCGTTGAACGCGGTCTCACCGGCAGCCTCTATGGACGCGATGCGCTCCGACAGGACTTCCTTGTTGGTGGTGAAGCCGCTCAGCGTCTGCACGCCATCGGAGAACGTGAGGATGGCGATCTGATCAGCCGGGCCCGATTGCTGGACGAAGGCGGTGGCGGCGGCCTTGGCCGCCTCCATCGCCGCGCCTGACATCGAACCCGAGGCGTCGATGGCCAGCACCGTGCCGACCGGGACCGACGACTCGGCAACCGACTCGACCTGGAGGTCGCTCACCGGCTGGCCGTCGACGGTGATCTGGACGCCCGCCGGGTCTGGAGCCGTCTGGAAGTTGCTGAACTCGATGATGAGCACGGTCTGCCCGCCGTCGCCGTACCGCGAGCCGATGAAATCGACGATCTCGATCGAAGGCTCGGCGGACTGTGCGAGTGCCGGGAGGGCCCCCAGGACGAGGGCGACGGAGGCGAGAGCCAGGCGTCTCATCGTCGTGCGAACGGCTCCGGGTCGAACAGGTCGGCGGGAAGCCGGATGCCCTGGTTCTCCAGATCCTCGGAGAACGTCGGACGGATGCCGGTGGCCTTGAGCCGGCCCAGGTACTTCCCGTCCTCGTTGACGCCCATGCCGAAGTCGAACAGGAACAGGTCCTGGAGGGTGATGATCTCGCCCTCCATGCCTTCGACCTCGGTGATGTGCGTGATGCGCCGGGTGCCGTCCTTGAGACGGGAGACGTGAACGATCAGGTTGATGGCAGATGCCATCTGCTCACGGATGGCCCGGACCGGGAGGTCGAATCCCGCCATGAGCACCATGGTCTCGATTCGGGACAGGGTGTCACGGGGGCTGTTGGAGTGAACGGTGGTCAGCGAACCGTCGTGACCGGTGTTCATGGCCTGGAGCATGTCGAGGGCCTCGGCGCCACGGACCTCACCGACCACGATGCGGTCGGGACGCATACGCAGCGTGTTCCTCACCAGATCACGGATCGTCACCTGGCCCTTGCCCTCGATGTTGGCGGGACGGGCCTCGAGCGTGAGGACGTGCTCCTGGTGGAGCTGAAGCTCGGCGGCGTCCTCGACGGTGATGATCCGCTCGTCGCCGGGGATGTAGCTGGAGAGGACGTTCAGCGTCGTGGTCTTACCGGACCCCGTACCACCGGAGATGATGATGTTGAGACGACCCCGGACACAGGCCCGGAGGAAGTCGGCCACCCTCTGCGTGAAGGTCCCGAACTCGATGAGGTCGGCTTCCTGATAGGGGTCGACGGCGAACTTACGAATGGTGAGGTACGGGCCGCCGATCGCCAGCGGGTGGATGATGGCGTTGACACGGGAGCCGTCGGGGAGACGGGCGTCCACCATCGGTGTGGCCTCGTCGACACGCCGGCCGATCTGGCCCACGATCTTGTCGATGATCCGGCGGAGGTGGACCTCGTCGACGAACTTGATGTCCGACTTGTGGATCCTTCCGGACTTCTCGTAGTAGACGTCGTAGGGCCCGTTGGCCATGACCTCGGTGACGTCCGGGTCGTTGAGCAGCGGGTCGATGGGGCCGTAGCCGAGGACGTCGGAGGCGATCTCGTTGAGGAGAGCCCGACGGTCGGCCGACGTGAGCGGGAGACCCTGCTCCTGGTCGAGCGCCCATTCCAGCATCTCGATGACGCGGAGCCGCAGCTCGGCGTCGGACATCCCACGGTCGTACAGCGTGGGACCCAGTTCCTCCACCACCTTGAAGTGGAGTCGTCCGCGCAGCTCGGTCAGCGCATCCGACCGGCTGAGGGTCGGATCGGCCGCTTCGGTCTGACGTGCAAGTGCGACTCTCTCAGACAGCGAAGGCACTGTTCACCTCTCTCTACTTCCTCCCGAACAGACCGGCCTTGCCGGACTCCTCGGGGATCTTCCCTGCGATCAACTCGGCGGCGCTCTCGAACCCCCTGGCCACCTTGGACTTCGGGTCGCTCTCGACCACCGGCCGTCCTTCGTTCACGGATGCCGCCACGGCTGCATCGGACGGGATGGCAGCCGCGATCGACATGCGCAGTGCGGCCTCGATCTCCTTGTTGTCCAACTTCGCCTTGGAGTTGGATCGGTTCATGACCAGCTTGACGTTGTTGGTGCTGAACTTGAGGAGGCGGAGGGTCTCCAGCGCCAGCTTGGCGTTCTTCACCGACGGGAGATCCATGTCGACCAGCATCATGATGTCGTCCGACTTCTCGATCAGCGAGAGGATCAGCTCGTCGAGCATCGAGGCGGTGTCGACGACGATGTAGTCGTAGCTCTCCTTGAGGATGTCGAGCATCTGCATCAGGCCGGCGGTGGTGATGTCGTCGGCGAATGCCGGCTCCAGCGGGGCCGCCAGGACCTTGAGGCCGCTCGGGTGCTCGGTGAGCAGCGAGTCGAGCAGCTCGGCGTCGAGGTGATGGAGCTCGTGGGCGGCGTTGACCATCGTGAACCTCGGCTCCAGCTGGAGCACCAGGCAGACGTCGCCGAACTGGAGGTCGGCGTCGACCAACACCACCTTCTTGTCCGCGAGACGATTGAGAAGCAGTGCGAGGTTGGTGGCCAGCACCGTCTTCCCGCTCCCGCCCTTGGCCGACATCACCGTGATGATCCGGCCCTCCTCACCGCGAGGCGCCGACTTGGGGGGCGTCGCCTTCCGGCTGAGGACGTCGTGGGCGAACTGCTCCACGGCGGTCTCGATCTTGGCCTCGTCGAGGGGCGTCTCGATGATGTCGGAGACACCCGCCCGCATGCCCCGCCGGAGCAGGTCTGCGGTCACCTCCTCGGCCACGAGCATGAGGATCACCGCCGGGTTGGCGTTGTGCAGGGACCGGATCTGGTCCATGTGGGCGTCGGTGTGGAACGACGGCCCCAGCAGGATCATCCGCACCGCGCCGGACTCGGCGGTGGACAGGGCCTCCTCGATGGTCCGGGCAACCGGAAGCCGGCCATCGAACAGCTCCTTCGCCTTGGAGACGAAGTCGTCATCGGGGTCGACGACCAGGAGATTGTTCTCTGCAACCGACATCCGGCTACCTCTAAACCCTTCGCTCTAACTCAACCAAAGATCTGCTCGACGAGGTCGCCACCGAAGAGGTTGTCGATGATGACACCGTTGGTCTCGACCTCGACGAAGTCCTCGGGAACCAGCGTCAGCCAAACCGAGCCGTTCTCGAAGGCATACACGATCCGCTCTGCCTGCTCAGGCGTGACCTCCAGGGTGAAGATCGTGGACGGAGCCTCGGCAGCGCCCTCTTCGCCCTCGGTCGGGGTGCCGGCCGGCACCTGGCCGGTCTGGTCTTCCTCGTCGAGACGGATGTCCTGGCCGACCGCCAGCACCGGGATGCCCTGGAGCACGTAGCGGGTGTAGGTGACCGTGACCTGCTCGGTCTCCTGCTCGGGCGTCTCGCCCTCTCCGGGCAGCGTCGGGACCTCGCCCACCGGGAGGTTGGAGAACTCGATGTCGATCGTGATGATCATGTTGATCCGGTCACCGGCCTTGATGAAGCCGTTGACACCCTGGACGTTGCCCGTCGAGATGGTCAGAGCCTGCTTGCCCGAGGGGATCTGCTCGGCCAGCGGCTTGGTCAGGGTCGACAGAGTGACCCAGCCGGTCTCGGTCAGGATCGCACCCTCGGCGATGGGGCCGGCCGCGATCTTGCCGCTGAGCACCTCGCGGAGCTTCTCCGGCGTGTCGATGTAGCCGGTCGGCACGTTGCCCTGGAGGTCGGTGCTGGCCTTGATCGGGCAGCCCTGGGCCGCGGACATGTCGGTCTCGGGGTCCTGGCAACGACCGGCGGACTGGTAGCCCGAGAGCAGGACACTGCCCTCCGCGCCTTCCGCGATGCCGCCGGGTCCCGCCCGGAACACACTGACGCGCACCTGATTCTCGGCGGCCTCGGCTTCGATGTTCTGCAGATACTGCCACACTGCCCACGCGGCCAGACCGGCCAGTATCAAGGCCACCAGAAGAACGATTGCTCTCCTACCCATTGAGTCCCCTTCGGTTGTCCCCCCGCTCGTTCCTCACGTTTTCCGTGAGGCACGCCCGGGGCAATAGTACCGGCGAGGCGTAGCCCGCCGTCGGATCATGTCCAACCACACGCCATTGTCGGAATGGACGTGTTCAGTCTTGAGGATTTCCCTGCGAAATCTATGGGGATCCCGACCCATTGTCCTGCGAGGGTCATCGACCTGACCGACCCCCCTCGTGGATCCTCAGCGGCGCCCGATGCCGCGTTCTTTGAGCTCGCGCAAGATTGCCTCGAGCGAGGCGTCCACCGGCATCGGCGGGTGCTCCTCGGCCTCGGCCCCGAACTCGCGCTCGAATTCACGCGGCTTGCGAGGCGGACGGCGACGCTCGTCGGCGGCCTCCTTGCGCTCCTGGTAATCGGGCAGGGCCTGCTTGATGGAGAGGGAGATGCGCCGACGCTCGTCCTCCTTCTCCGTGATCTTCACATTGACCTTCTGCCCGATCGAGAGCTCCAACTCCGGCGACTCGACACGATGCATGGCGATCTCGGACACGTGTACCAGACCCTCGACGCCATCGGCGACGGAGACGAAGGCGCCGAACGGGACGGTCTTGGTGACCGTGCCCTCCACGACGTCCCCCACCTCGTGTGAGGCCGCGAAGGTCTCCCACGGGTCCTCTGCGGTCTGCCTGATGGAGAGAGAGATGCGCTCCCGGTCCCGGTCGACCTCGAGCACCTTGACTGTGACCTTGTCGCCGACCTTGACCAGCTCGCTGGGATGATTGACGTGCTGCCAGGAGAGCTCCGACACGTGAACCAACCCGTCCATGCCGCCGAGGTCGACGAAGGCGCCGAAGTTGACCACGGAGGAGACGGTTCCCTCGCGGATCTCACCCTCCTGGAGGTTGTCCATGAACTCGTTGCGCTCTTCCGCCAGGGCCTCTTCGAGGTGGGCCCGGCGAGAGAGGACCACGTTGTTCCGGGCCCGGTCGAGCTCGATGACCTTGGCGGTGATGGTCTCACCGATGTACGGCTCGAGGTCGCGTACGCGACGCAGATCCACGAGGGACGCCGGGAGGAAGCCGCGCAGACCGATGTCGACGATGAGACCGCCCTTGACCACCTCGATGACCGTGCCCTCGACCGTGCCGCCTTCGTCGGCGATGGTCTGGATGCGGCCCCAGGCGCGCTCGTACATGGCGCGCTTCTTGGAGAGGATCATGCGGCCCTCGTCGTCCTCCATGTCGAGGATTACGGCCTCCACCTCCTCGCCGACCTCGACCTCCTCGCGGGGGTCGACGTTGTTGCGGATGGAGAGCTCACGAGCGGGGATCAGGCCCTCGGACTTGTAACCCACGTCGACCATGGCGCCTTCGGCATCGACGCCGACGACCACGCCCTTGACGATGTCGCCCTCACGGAACTGGAGAACGGTGGCCTCGATGGCGGCCTCGAAGTCGTCGGCGATGTCGTCCGGCAGTTCCGGCCTGCCGGTGATGACCACGGCCCGCTCCTCCTCTACTGGAGGCGCGGCTTCGTCGTCTGCTGAGCCGTCGGATGCGCCGGCGGGAGCTTCGGCTGCGGTGTCGGCCGGTGTCTCCGTGGTCTCGGCTGCCTGGGTGTTCTCCTCGCCGGCTTCGGGGGCCTCGGAGGTGGCTGCGGGGGTGTCCCCCTCGGCTACTGCTTCGGGGGCCTCGGGCGTCGTGGGCGTCTCCTCTTCGGGAGTGCCCGCGGACGCGGTCTCTTGCTCGATTGACATGTGTGGGTGGTTACCTCTCAGAAACGGATTTGGTGCACGCTGGGCACACCAGAAATGCAGTGTAGGGGACGGAATGCGCTTCTGCTAATGGCACAGGGAGGAATCGCCGGATTTGGGTCGTCTCAGGGCAGCCGCCCACCCGCGGCCTCCACCAGCCTCTCTTCGAGGAATGGGGTCATCGTCTTCACGTATGTGGCGGTGATGTGAGTTCCGTCCCGGTAGACGAGGACGCCACCGATGACCGGGAGGCACAACTGCTGCGGGCAGAGTAGGTCGGTGGGGTCCACGAATCCGTAGGAACCATCCTCGGCGACCCGCTCCTGCAGCACGCCGCTCCCCTTCCCGTCGACGTCCTCCCACGGGATGATGCAGCGCTCCAGGTCGTCCCGGTTCGCCGAGACACAGTCCCGGACCACGAAGTCGCCGACGATGTTGTTCCGCACCAGGATCACTTCGGCGCCCAGGCCTTCGAGACTCTCATAGGCCTCGAGCATGCCGCGATACATCTCCTCCACGCTCGGGGCACCGGTGTCCGGATCCCATGCCTGCTCGGAGTAGTGCGACGTGAGAACCACGTCGGGCCTCACGTCCTCGACGATCTCGAAGACCGACTGGATCCACTGGTGACAGCTCTCATAGGGCCCGTCGCCCTCCTCGGTGAGCGGCATGCGCGTTATCAACGGGCAGGTCGACTTCGTGGTGACGACGATCTTCCATCCCCTCCGCTTCCCGATGTCGTCGAGCGCCGGCTCGTACTGGGCGATCTTGCTGTCGCCGATGAGCATCACGGTGACGTCGCCTCGGGGGTCTCCACGTTCACAGACGACGGGCGTGGCACCGGAGCGGTTGACCTGGCACTCGTCGGCATATAGCGACGGACGGTCGCGGGTTGCCTCCTCGGGGAGGGGGTTGATGACCGTGGTGTCGCGCAACTGCCGGAGAAGCTCCTCGCGGCTCACCGCCTCCCGCAGGACCGCCGCGCCGGGGAGAGGTCCGTCGGACTGTGGTGCGGCCCGGGGCGTGGAGACGACCACCAGCAGGCCGGTGACGACACCCAACAGGGAGAGCGACACGCCCATCCCAACCGAGAACCGGGGCGCCCGCACGAGCCGGGGATGGAATCGGATCGGATTCTCGACCAGCCGATATGAGAGAACGGCCGGCACGAACGAGATGGCTGTGAGGGCAATCGCCTTGCGCACGCCCGGATCAGCCCCGGCGGCTGCCGCCAGGGCCAGCGGCGGCCAGTGCCAGAGATAGAGGGAGTAGGACCAGGCGCCGATCCTCTGGAACGGCGTTAGCGCCAGCACCTGTTCGACACCGTCTCTTCCCCGACCCCCGAGGAGTATGAGGAGCGCGGTAGCCAGCACCGGCACCAGCGCCGCCGTTCCGGGC
>DASVBU010000017.1:0-47301 GCA_036375695.1 Acidimicrobiia bacterium
ACGGCGCCCCAGGGCCGAGACCGCACTACCACGCCAGCTACTACGCCGCCTTCGTCCTAGATCCCGACGGGAACAACGTCGAGGCCGTCAGCTACGCCTACTCGGAGGAGTAGCTTCGTGCGTCGGAGCTCCTGCTGAGAATCACCCACGACCTGTTCCAAACTGCCATGCGGGGAGCCGACTGGGAGTGGAGCACCGGCCAGGTCGAACAAGCCCTCAAAGCTGTCCGAGACGCCATCGACGCCCGCTCATTCGGGCTCCGAGACGCCGCCCGGACCGCCCTCCTCTTAGACCTCATTAGGGTCCGCCTCAACCGAGCTGACCGCTTCGACGACTACCTGCGGGCAGTAGCCGACCACCTCCACCAACCCACCACCCAACCCGTCCCCCAACGCCTACTCAACGACCCCGCCGACCAACCCTCACCCCACCCCTTCTAACCACCCCGTTATCTCCCCTCAATCCCGCGTAGGTCCCCGTAGGTGTTTGTCATCTGTAAACATTCGCGAATTGTTCTACTAGCTCGCGAAATCTATTCGATCTACGGCAACTTTCGACCCCATCTGCGCTGCTAGAACCTCCAACTTCCGTTGAACCCCTGACGAGACTTGGGGGCTTGCATATGCACACCAGGCGAGAGTTTCTCCGTCAAATGTCGATGGCGGCCGTGCTGATCGGGTTTCCTCAGGTCTCACAGCTGCAACTGCCTCTGCTGAGGGGCCGGCGGGAGTTTCGCCATCCTCGTGGCCTGCCGCCTTTGGACGCGACCATCTTGGACGACGAGGTAGCTGTCCTCGTACCAGACGGACCAGAGCGACCTGGCCGATTGGAGTTCTTCGGCTCCGACGGGCAATTACGCAGATCCGCAAGTTGTCCCAAAGGGCTCACCCCCACCAGCCTCACTTCGGTAGGCAGCGCCCTCGTGGTGGGAGGTTACGAAGTCAGGACCCTGCGGGAAGGCTTCACCGTCGGGAACTACTTCGAGGTGCGGCCTCCCATCCTCGAAGATGAACCGGGCACTGATGTGTTCGAGGTTGGCGGTGAGACGACCCGCGAGCGTTTCCTCTACTACCCGGCGTGGTACGCCATAGACACCGATAGGGCCTTGAGCAGCTGGCGGCCTCTGCCTGTCCCTGAGGCGCGGGGCGGAAGGATCGGGTTTGTCGGTGAGTCCGACGGCTCGGCGATGGCCTGGATCGTCCCCCACCCGGATCCGGATGTGACAGAAGGTTACGGAAGCCTGCTCGAACAGCGGGTAGACCAGGCAGGGCGGGGTGCCCTGAGAGAGCTGCCGGTCCGGGTCTCGCATGGGGAATTCAGCAAGGTGGGCACGCTGGAACCGGGCCGCATAGCGGCGGTCGTCTCCGACCTGGACGGCAGCCGTCTGGTCGAACTCTCCGGCGGTGCATGGAGTAGCACGCCTCTACCCGACCTCGATGGTTACGCCGCAGGTATCTCCTCCGATGAGGCAGGTCGGGTCTGCCTGGACATGTACGACTCCGCCCACGACCGCCTGCTGCGGTGGCGGCTCGAGGGAAAAAGAACGGTCGACGCCGGTGAGATCTCCCGGGTTCACCACCAGGTGGAGCCCGACCTCACCCTTGTCTTCGAAATGGAGTAACCCTTGCACCGATCGCAGCTGCGGGTCGGTAGACCAGCCGCCCCAGAGCGGAGAGTTCACAACTGGCAAGACAATAGGAGCATGTGATGGCCTGCAGTACGACTCCATGTTGCAACGACCCCTCCAATCTCGTGACCCGGTCCTCCATAGGCGGCAAGCAGATTCGCTATGCGCAGACCTGTTCGGTGTTTACCATCCAATCCGCCTCGTTCAGATCCGGGTTTGACACTCTTTCCGACTCGGCTATTTCCAATCTGAACTACTACGCCTCGAACTACCTCCGCAAGAGCATCTCCTGGGTCGGGCACGTCGGCACCGGAAGGGGAGGGTGTTGTGGGGGGAGCGTGGGTCCGTCTTGGCACTACCACTACCGCGCCTGGGACATAGATCGCATTCAATGGAGTGACAGCTCGTTCCTCGACATATGCAATCATGCTCACGCGTCCTCAAGCCGTAAGACGCGCAGGCAATACATTGCCGTCGACGCGATCCTGCGCCGTTACTACGGCACCGTGCTCGACGGTTGGTACGACAGCAAACATGTGAATCACTTTCACGTGGACAGCGGCTGCACTGTTGGGCCCTTGAGCAAAACCAAGAAGTCGCATACGGTCTTCATCCAGGCGGCAGCCAACAACCTGATTGGCACCAACCTCACCATTGACGGCGTGTGGGGTCCACTGACTCAGAACGCCTACCAGGCGATGCTCGTGTCGCTCTGCATGACGTGTCTCAACCCACTGTCGAACACATCCCACTTCTTGACGTTCCTCGCCTACATCGCCATGCACGGCTTCAAGGACCAGGCGTTGGGCTACTACAAGTACTCCTGCACACCCTGCGCAGTGTGATGGCACCCGCAGCCCCCGTGAACTTTGCGTCTCGTGAGGTTTGAGGTGGGATCACTCGGGGTTGTTTCGATGGGTGCCCGTGTCTTTCTGATCGGGATCCTGGGTGCTGCTGTCATAGGGAAGCTCCGTTCGCGTGACGCTGCGAAGGTATCCCTGATACAGGCGATCCCGGTGTTCTCCGGACGGACGCTGCTGGTCTCCGTGGTGGTCGCCGAAAGCCTCATCGTCTTCCTGCTCGTGACGACACCCGGGCTGGGTGCTGTTGCCGCACTGGTCTGGCTGCTTGGCGCCACCGCCGCGCTAGTAGGCGCGAAACGAAGGAACGCCGGCTGCGGCTGCTTCGGGAGGATGAAGCAGGTTACGGTCGGCACGTTCACCCGGAACGCGTTGTTGATTTCCGGGGCCGCTGCGGTGCTCGCCGCAGAGAAGCACCGGATCCCGGAAGAAGTGGCGGCACTCGAAGTCAGATTCAGTGAGTGGGGAATGGGTCTCGCGGTCTTCGCCATGGTCGTGTTCGCTGGAGCGCTGTCGGCGCTCGTTTTGAAGGTTCGGCGGAGAACGGCTCCGTTTCACCAGGGACGCGAGGCGGCAGCCGGGCCGATGCCCCTGCCTTCTGTGTCTCTCGAGACAGCACGTGTATCCCTTGGGCACCGACTTGCAGACATCCCTTGTGACGGAAGTGGTCGGGCCTGGAGGTTCGTTGCGGCGACAGATGCGGTTCGGGAGACGCTCCGTGTGGAGCTGCAGCGGGCCGTCGTCGCGGATAGGGCGGTGTCTGTCTGTTCGCTGGAACACGACGCGTGGCCTCCAGGTTTGGATCGGGGCGTCAAGGTCCTGTTGCTCGATGACGAGACCGTCGTTCGTGGGATCTGTTATAGCGAAGACCCGGATGAAGTCGGCCGCTTCGTTGGTCGGGCGCTGAAGCTGGCTCAACCCGCCCAAGTGAGCTGAGCTCCATTTTCGTAACGGCTGGACTCCGACTCTCCGATCGCAGCTGCAGTCGCGAGATCCTTGATGTACCCACCGTGCTCCGGTGTAGCGTTGACCGGACCCTCATCAGTTGGATGTCATGCAGATGGCCCCTTAGGCGCCTTATCAGTAGGAGAGGTGAATGACGGATCCACCGGCACCGAAGTTTGAGGCGTTCTACGAAGACGCAGAACCTCGGCTGCGCCTCGCCCTGGTGGCCGGATTCGGTGCCCAGCGCGGCCGGGAAGCCACAGTCGACGCCCTCTCCTACGGGTGGGAGAACTGGGAGAGGGTTCGGGTCATGGATAACCCCATCGGCTACCTGTACCGGGTCGGGGCGCGGCAGGCGCGGCGGATGAGACGTGCCGAGCCCATCCTCTTCGAGGTGCCGGTGGATACGAGCCGGAGCTTCGAGCCCGGCCTACCCGAAGCACTGAATGGGTTGACGGCCGCCCAACGCCAGGTCGTGGTCCTGGTGTACGCCATGGGCTACTCCCACCGGGAGGTGGCTCGACTGTTGGGGTTGTCTCCCGCCACGGTCCAGACGCACCTGACACGTGGTCTGGTGAAGCTGCGACGTTCTCTGGGGGTGAGCACTGATGTCTGATCTCCGCACCAGCCTGCGCGAGTACTTCGAAGAGATCGCTCCGCCCGTCGACATCTCCACCGTCACGGACACACAGCTGAAACCCGGGCCACCTCAAGCAGCGAGGTGGAGGCCAGCACTGGCTGCCGCCGTCGTGGTCATAGCGGCGGGAGCCGTCACCGGAGGGATCCTGGCCACCCGGCCAGGCGTGCCCGCAGGTACGACCGTTGGAGGGTCCGTGGGGTCGACTAGCACCTTGGTGCAGTCGACTAGCTCACTAGCGTCGCCGAGCACGACCACCGTGCCCTCCCCCAAGGTGGACGTTGCAGCAATGGCGGATGCGAAGTACTTCGTTTACGGGGTGGACGGCATCAAGTCCGATTCGGGGAGGCTGATCTGGGAACCCAACCTGGTGGTAGGTGAGACCTACATTGCCCGTGACGGGCTTGGAGGTTTCGTCTTCGTTGATCTGGACGGCCTCTGGTGGGTTCGGAGCGGTGCCGACGAGCCGGTGCTCGTCGCCGGGCCGGAGTTGGAGGCCGTCTTGCTCAGAGAAGTGATCGTGACTGACGACGGCCCTGTTGCGAGGTTCCAGGAGCCGGCAGAGGGGGATGTGCTGGTCGATGTGTTTGTCGACCTTGCCACCGGCCAGGTCGTCGACACCACCCTCAGCGGGCGGATGCGACTCGCCGGTGACCGGGAGTGGTGGGTGGTGGGAGATCTGGCGGTCTCCGTGACTTACCCTCAGATCAAATGGTTCGAGGAGGGAGGGCTCGACGAGGTGATCGAACCTGCCCACCTGACCGTCAGCCGTGCCCCTGACGGGGCCACTCCCACAATACCGGTGTTCGACATCGTGATCGGGACGTACGAAGAAGAGTTCGCCCGGATCCACGATTTCGACGGGCAGAGGATCGTCGTGTCCACCGGACCGTACGAGCCCGTCAGTCCCCCGGAGACCTTCTACATCATCGACCTGGCCTGCGCCGACTGTCTGGGGACGTTCCGAGCTGGGAGTACGAACGTGGCTCTCAACGGCTCCGACGTCGTCCCGCCCGACGAGGTCCAGGTCCCTGCACTACCACAGAGCTCCAGTCGGCGATGACCACCCGCCCGAGTAGCCTCCTATGCGGAGCCTGATTGCCGCAGAGCCACAGTCTACACCCTTCAACATAAGCAGACCGGCAGTCTCCTCCGTGTTGGCGGACTCCACCCTGGTGGTGGGGCTCTCCGTAGCTGTCTCCGCCCTCCGATGACGGTTCTCTCCAGGCGTTAGCGACGCCCCTCCCCCACACCCAATACGGGTGCCCCCTGTCCCGCCCCCCTGTGGGTCCGGCTCAGCCCTGACCTCGGCGTCGTTTAAGGAGAGAACCCCATGACCACAATCAACCACTACAAGTCCAGTCAACGTGTCGACACCCGCCCAGTGTTCGTATGCGAGATCCGTCCCCTGGATGGGGACGCGGAAGCCGAGGCGTTCCCCGCAGAGCTCCTCGACTCGTTGGCGGCCTACGCCCGCGACAACCGGCTCGATCACTAGTCCGGTGGTCGTCCCGCCGACGAAGATCGCCACTACGCCCAAGGCCAGGGAGACTGCGTAAACAGCGGGTGACTTGACCCGAGTATCCCGTGCTTCGCCTTCACCTGCCGCATCGAGGAGACGCCGGTATCACTACCCATGCTCCACACATCGACCCTCCAACGCGTACTTGAGCACTGGGAGCAGTCTTGCTTCCAAAACCTGATTGCCTGCTAGCGACGTCTAGCCACCTTCAAGCTCTGGTACCGGGAGCGGTATCCTTTTCGCGCGCGTTCTCTCGAGGAATTTCGCGCACCCCCCTTCGAGGAGGGATACCACCGGTCTGCCACTGTGATGCCGGAAGGGCTGAGACCACACGGTCTCAGCCCTTCGGGTCTTCTTAGGCGGTGGCGCGGCGTTCGGCGATGGCTTCTTTAATCTCGAGGCCGTAGACGGGGTGTCGGAGCATGAGGACTCCGAGTCGTTCGATCTGGCGGGCCCGTTCGGTACTCACTCCGAGGTGTTCGGCGATCTCGTTGAACGTCCAGCAGCGGCCGTCGGGGCCCGCGGGTCGACCCATTCGCCGCGCAGGATCTTGGATTCTTGTTCGGTCATCCACCTTTCGGCGTCGACCTTCCTCGCGAAGCTCTTGGTCGCCCATCGTCCGTCGATGAATACGCGTGCCTCCCATGGCTTGGGTCGGTTTCGTCTGCGGATGTGGCCCATTCCTCGCCTCCTGGTGTGGGTTCGGTTGCCGGCCCTGGGGTCTGTTGGGTCATCTGCCCCCTGCGTTGGCCCTTCTCTGGCTTTTCTCTGGCTTTTCAGGCACGAGAAAGGTAGCCAGATCAGCGGGAGGACGCGAAAGGGCCTGTAAGAACTGCGTTTCGGCGGTTGTCGCCTGTCGCGACGGGGTTCTTCGGTGTTTTCCCTGGTGGGGGCTCTGCTCCGCGGGCAGGACTCGAACCTGCAACCAATGGATTAACAGTCCACTGCTCTGCCAATTGAGCTACCGCGGAAAGCGGCCCCATGGTACCAACGGGTCCCCGGGTATCCAGATTCCTCAACTGCCGTCGAGGAAGCCCTCCAGCTTCACCGATCGGTCGGGGTGTCGGAGCTTGGCCAACGCCTTGGTCTCCAGTTGACGGACCCGCTCCCGGGTGACGTTGAAGTAGGCGCCGACCTCCTCGAGCGTGCGCATCCGGCCGTCGGCGAGACCGAAACGCATGATGAGCACCTCTCGCTCCCGTGGGCTCAGCCCCTCGAGCGCCTCGGCGAGCTCGTCCTGGAGAGAGGCGAAGCTGGCTGCCTCGGGCGGGCGTTCCGAGTCGACGTCCTCGACCAGGTCCCCCAGAGTGCCACTGTCGTCGTCGCCCACCGGCATCTCCAGCGACACCGTGTCCATGGCGATCCGGCTCAGCTCGACGACCCGGTCCACATCGATCTCGAGGTCCGCCGCCAGCTCCTCCATCGTCGGCGCCCGACCCAGCTGCTGGGTGAGCTCCCGCTGCGCCCGGGTGAGCTTGTTGACCGCGTCGAGGACGTGAACCGGCATCCGGATGGTCCGGCCCTGATCGGCGATCGCACGAGAGATGGCCTGACGGATCCACCATGTGGCGTACGTCGAGAACTTGAAGCCCCGGCGGTAGTCGAACCGCTCCACCGCCCGCATCAGACCGAGGTTCCCCTCCTGGATGAGATCGAGCAGGCTCATCCCCCGACCCACGTACCGGCGAGCCAGCGAGACGACCAACCGCAAATTGGACTGGACCAACTGCTGGTGGGCATGCCTGCCCGCATGGACCTCCTGCTCCAGCAGCGCCCGGTCCTCGGGCGAGAGGTCCTTCTCGGTCTCCAGCCGGGCCGCGGCCTTGCGGCCCCGCTCCATCTCCATGGAGAGCTCGACCTCCTGCTGCCCCGTCAGGAGCGGGTACCGACTGATTTCGTTGAGGTACAGACGGACCGGGTCGGAAACCGGGATCTGGGAGACGGCGATCTCTTCCTCGGCGACCCCGGGGCCCTCCTCCATGAGCTTGATGCCCTTGGCCCGCAACTCCTCGGCGACCGACTCGAATGCCTCACCAGGGGCGTCGACGTCCTCCAGCTCCTGCTGCACCTCGGCCATGGTGAGGAAGCCCCGATGGTTCGCCCTCTTGATGAGGGACGCCGTCACTCTGCTTACGTCCTGGTTCATGTGGTCGCGGATCGGCGCTCCTGCTGTAAAGCTATCAATTCACGGAAGGCCTCGGAATGGGCCTGGCTCGTCGGGTCGAGATTGGCGAGCCTCTCGTTGAGCTCGTCGATCCGGGCGTCGAGACGTCGCCTCTTCAGCAGGGCGGCCAGGTCGTCTACGGCCGGCAATGGGCGGTCGTCGAGAACCAGCGACATGGCGACGGCGCGCACACCCTCATCCCCTATCGACGACACGTCGACCGCCTTGCCCGTCACGAGGTCGTCGCCCAACACCTCGACGACAGAGCGAAGGCGGGGATCGTTGAAGTCCGATGGCACGAGATCCAACCCGGACTCCGGTGTGGCCAATGCCACCCGGAGAAGTTCCACCTCGTAGCGGTCGAATGGGCGGTTGTCCGTCTCCTTTCGCTCCGGACGGCGACCCCTCCCCCGCGTGTCCATGGCGTCCTCGACGGTCTCCAGGTCGACGCCGACGAGACGTGCCACGTGTCGGGCGTATTCACGCCGGGCGATCTCGTCCCTGACCCGCGCCAGGTGCCCCACGGCGGCGTGCAGGGCCCGTGCCCTCCCCTCCGGGCCCGACGTGTCGTATCTGGACACCTCGGCCTCGATTCGGTGCTGGAGCAACGGTGTTGCGTTCTCCACCGCCTTCGCCAATTCGTCGGCCCTCCCCTGCTGCACCAGATCGGCGGGGTCGAGACCGTCGGGCATGACCGCCACCCGGAGGTCGAGGTCGAGACGGAACGGCGACTCCAGGTCGTCGGTGCGCAGGGCTGCCTTGGAGCCGGCGGCGTCGGAGTCGAACGCCAGCACCACCCGCTCGGTGAACCGGCGCAGGAGATCGAAATGACCGTCGCCGAGGGCGGTGCCACAGGTGGCCACGGCCGTCTTGACCCCGGCGAGATGCATGGCGATGACGTCGGTGTACCCCTCGACGATCACCGCCTGACCCGAAGAGGCGATGGCCTGGCGCGCACGGTCCAGCCCGAACAGCAGGCGCGACTTGTTGTAGACGATGGAGTCGGCAGAGTTGACGTACTTGGCGTCCGGGTTGTTGGTGATCTTCGGGTCGACCCCCTCCACCTTCCGGCCGCCGAACCCCACTGTGTCACCACGCAGATCGTGGATGGGGAACATGAGACGGCCACGGAAGACGTCGAAGAGCCCGTGACGCCCCTTTCGCGACAGCCCTGCGTCCATCAGGGCCCGATCCGACACCCCGGCGGCCTTCAACGCCTTGGTCGCGGTGTCCCAGTCGGTGCCGGCAAAGCCGATCTTCCAGTTGTCGATGACGTCGACGTCGTAACCACGCGCCCTCAGGTATGCCCGCGCCGGGCCGGCGTCGGGAGCCTTCTTGAGACGGTCGTTGTAGATCCCGATGGCGAGGCGGAGGGCCTCGATGGCCTCCGCCTTCCGTCCGCTGACCCGCTTCGCCGAGGCGTCCCTGGTCAGGGTGATCCCGGCCCGCTTGGCCAGGATCTCCATCGCCTCGGGGAACGTGACCCCCTGGGTGCGTTCGACGAAGGTGAACACGTCGCCGCCCTCCCCGCAGCCGAAGCAGTGATACAGGCCGCGGGCCCGGTCGATGGACATCGACGGGGTCTTCTCCTCGTGGAAGGGGCAGATGGCCATGAAGGTGCGCCCGGAACGGCGCACCTTGGTCACCTCGGAGATCAGCTCGACGATGTCCGTCGCCTCGCGGACCCGATCACGGTCGCCATCAGCCATGGGCCGATGATACGGAGGCCCGGGGACCGGGTGACAGGCTGCTCAGCGCTCGAGCAGCCCGGTGAGGTATTCGACCAGCCGGTCCATGGACACCCGCTCCTGCTCCATGGTGTCACGGTCGCGAACTGTCACGGCATGGTCCTCGAGGCTGTCGAAGTCGACGGTCACGCAGTAGGGAGTGCCGATCTCGTCCTGACGCCGGTATCGGCGGCCGATCGACTGTGTGGTGTCCATCTCGATCATCCACTTGCGTCGCAGCTCGGTGGCGATCTTCTCAGCGGGCTCGATCAGCTCCGGCTTCTTGGACAGCGGGAGGACGGCCACCTTGTACGGCGCCAGCCTCGGGTCGAGACGGAGCACGACCCTGGTCTCGTCTTTGACATCCTCTTCCTCGTACGCGTCGATGAGGAAGGCGAAGGTGGTCCGGGTGGCACCGGCGGCCGGCTCGATGACGTACGGAAAGAACCTCTCCCCGGTGGCCTCGTCGAAGTACCGGAGGTCCTCACCGGATGCCTCGGAGTGGGCCTTGAGGTCGTAGTCGGTCCGGTTGGCGAGACCCTCCAGTTCGTCCCACCCCCACGGGAACAGGTACTCGATGTCCGAAGTCCCAGCCGAGTAGTGGCTCAACTCGTCGGAGTCGTGTGGGCGGATCCGGAGGTGGTCCGGGTCGATGCCCAAATCGGTGTACCAGGAGAACCTCCGCTCCACCCAGTACTCGAACCACTCCGCCGCCTCCTCGGGCCGGCAGAAGTACTCCATCTCCATCTGCTCGAACTCACGCGTGCGGAACACGAACTGCCCGGGTGTGATCTCGTTGCGAAACGACTTCCCGATCTGGGCGATGCCGAAGGGGAGCTTGAGACGGTTGGATCGTCGCACGTTCTCGAAGTTCAAGAAGATGCCCTGGGCGGTCTCGGGGCGCAGGTAGACGAGGTTGTCGTCGTCCTCGACCGGCCCGGCGTAGGTCTTGAACATGAGGTTGAACATCCGGGGCTCGGTGAAGGTGCCCCTCTTGCCGCACGACGGGCATTGGTCCGGGTCGTCGAGCTTGTCGAGACGGAATCGGTTGTGGCAGTTCTTGCACTCGACGAGCGGGTCTGTGAAGCCCTCCTCGTGTCCCGACGCCTTCCAGACCGCCCGAGCCTGGATGATCGCCGAGTCGAGGCCGACGACATCATGCCGTTCCTGGACCATCGATCGCCACCACTGCTCCTTGACGTTGCGGAGCAGTTCCACGCCGAGGGGGCCGTAGTCGTACGCGGACCGGATGCCTCCGTAGATCTCGGAAGACTGGAACACGAAGCCGCGCTTCTTGGCCAGGTTGGCGATCGTCTCGAGGGTGACCCGGGTCATGAGGACTGAACGGTGCCGTGTCTCGTCTGGTTAGTCAATCCGGACGGCGTCCTTGGCGCCGCCGAACCGGCGGTCGCGCTCCTGATAGTCGAGGACCGCCTCGAGGAGGTGCTGGCGGTTGAAGTCGGGCCAGAGGATCCCGGGGAAGCTGAACTCGGCGTAGGCCGCCTGCCAGAGCATGAAGTTGGAGAGACGCTGCTCTCCCGACGACCTGATGATCAGGTCGACCGGAGGCATGTCGGGGACGTACAGGTTGCGGGCGAACGCCGCTTCGTCGATCTCGTCGACTCCGATCTCGCCGTCGCGCACCATGCGGGCCAGGGTCCTGGCGGCGTCGACGATCTCCCTCTGGCTGCCGTAGTTGAAAGCGAAGACGAGATTGAGCCGGTCGTTGTCCTTGGTCAGCTCCGAGGCCTCGGCCATGTGGCGGCGGTTGCGATCCGGGATGCGGGGATCGGACATGTCCCCGGCGAACCACATTCGCACCCCCTGGGCGTGGAGATCGTCGCGCCGCCTCGTCAGGAGGTCCTCGTTGAACCACATGAGGAACTCGACCTCCTCGGGGTCACGCGACCAGTTCTCGGTGGAGAACGTGAACGCCGTCATCCACTTGATCCCGATCTCGAGGGCGCCCTCCACCGTGTCGAAGAGGGCGGCCTCTCCTGCCATGTGCCCGGCGGTGCGGGGCAGGCCCCGGGCATTGGCCCATCTCCCGTTCCCGTCGAGGATCAGCCCGACGTGGACCGGGATTCGATTCGGGTCCAGACCCGAGAGGTCGAGGGTCAATCCATCACCGCCAGGGACGCCAGCTTGCGGTCGAGGTGGTACTCCACGAAGCGACGGGCCACGCCCATCGCCTCACCGGAGAGCACCAGGTTGGTCTCGGGGAGGGCACTGAGGTCGGCGACTGCCAGGGCTGCCAGATGCTCGGTGAGACCCGGGCGCAGCTTCACCGATCCCTCCGAACCGCACCGGTTGCAGAGCACACCGCCGCCGGAGAAGGAGAACCGCTCCAGATGCTCGTCCCGGCCACACGAGGCGCAGTTGGAGAGGGCGGGCGCCACCCCGACGACGTCGGCGAGCTTGAGGAGGAATGAGGTGATCAGGTCGCTCCCCTTGAAGCCGGCCTCGAGGGCACGCAGACCCCTCTGCAGGAGGAGGAAGAGGCGGAGGGAGCTCTGGTCCTCCTGGGCGACCGCGTCCGCTGCCTCCACCATCGTCCCCGCGGCGACGACGGCGTCGAGATCGAGACGGAGGTTGGGGAAATGTTCGATCACCGAGACCTGGGTGATGGTGTCGAGGTTGCGACCCTCGTAGAGGACGAGGTCCACATGGGTGAAGGGCTCGAGACGCCCACCGAACCGGCTCTTGGTCTTCCGAATCCCCTTGGCGACGGTGCGGATCTTTCCCCGGTTCGGGCTGAGGAGCACGACCACCCGATCGGCCTCACCGAAGGGGTAGGAACGCAGAACGATGCCCTGGTCGTGCCGAATCGCCACATCGCCAGGGTATTAGATCAGTACTTGGTACCTGGGGAGCGGACGGGGTTGGCGATCTCGTCTCAGGAGCGCCGCGACCTCGCGCCCTCGGCGCGCCCCCTCCCCGGCTTCGCCGGTACTCCCCCGTTCCGCTGCCGCTTCACGGGGGAGAAATCTCTGGACGTCGCGCGTATGGTTCGAGAAATGGGTTTGATCGACTTCGACGAGATCGAGCGGTTCCTGGCAGAACATCCGGACTGGCTGTTCGAGGACTCGGCCATCCAGAGGACCTTCGAGTTCGCAGACTTCGCCGAGGCCCTGGCGTTCGTCAATCGGGTCGGTGAAGCTGCCGAGGCTATGGACCACCATCCCGACATCGACATCCGTTGGAACAAGGTCAAACTGCGGCTCAGCACCCACTCCGAGGGTGGGATCACGGCCAAGGACACCGCGCTGGCGGCGGAGATCGACGGGTTGTTGTGAGAGGCCTTGGCACTTGGTACTTGGCAATCGGTACTCAGTACCAAGTACCAAATACGGGCGCCGAAGGCGCCCGCATCACTTCTCAAAGCCGAGGCGGTCGAGGAGTTGCGGGCGGCGCTGCCAGTCCTTCTCCACGACCACCTGCAAGCGCAGGTTGACCCGCTCCCCGAAAATGGACTCCAGCTCCTGACGCGCCTCGGTGCCGGCAGTGCGGAGCATCTCGCCGCCCTTGCCGATCACGATCCCCTTCTGGCTCTTCCGCTCCACGATCACGTCGGCGTCGATGTCGATGAGCCCGTCGTCACGTTGGGTGATCTCCTCGACCCGCACGGCCAGCGAGTGGGGCAGCTCCTCCCGCAGCCGGTCGAGGAACTTCTCCCTGACGATCTCGGCGATGATCTGCTCCTCTGGCTGGTCGGTGACCATTCCCTCCGGGTAGTAGGCGGGGCCCTCCTCGAGACGACTGACCAAGCCCTCGACCAGCTCCGGCACTCCGTCGCCGGTGAGTGCGGAGATCGGGTAGATGTGCTCGAACGGCCAGTCCGCCGCCCTGACCAGTTGCTCGACGACCTGGGGCCTGGAGGCCTTGTCCACCTTGTTCACCGCGACCACCACGTCGGCGTCGGCATCGACGAGGCGCTCCGCGATCATCCGATCGCCCGGGCCGATGGGCGCGGTGGCCTCGATCACGAAGAGGACCACGTCCGCCTCGGCCAGGGTTCCGTGCACCAGCTTGTTGAGTCGTGCCCCCAGCTCGTTGCGCGGCTTGTGCAGACCAGGGGTGTCGACGAGGACCAGTTGGAAGTCGTCACCGGTGACCACCCCGCGTATCACGTTGCGCGTGGTCTGGGGACGGGACGACGTGATCGCGACCTTGGTGCCCACCATCTGGTTGACCAATGTCGACTTGCCGACGTTGGGGCGTCCGACGACCGCGCAGAAGCCCGACTTCACGAGACGCCGACTGCGGGCTCGACGTCGACGCCGACCACCGAGACACGCCGACCCTGCATCCGCTCCACTCGAAAGGCGACGTTGTCGAGATGGAAGACCTCGCCCACCTCGGGCACCCGCTCGGCCAAGCCGAGGACCAGGCCGCCGACCGTGTCCCACTCCTCGTCGGGCAGGTCGATGCCGAGGACCTTCTCCAGCTCGTCTATCGGGGTGCGGGCGTCGACCTCCCAGCCCCTTTCGCGGGGCACGATGAGGTTCTCCACCAGGTCGGTCTCGTCGGAGATCTCCCCCACCAGCTCCTCGATCAGGTCCTCGATGGTGACCAGCCCGACGACGTCGCCGTACTCGTCCACCACCATCACCTGGTGCTGGTGGCGCTCCCGCATCTCGCTGAGGAGGCTGGACGCGTACTTGGTCTCGGGCACGAACTCGACGGGGCGCATCACCTCGGCGACCGTCTCCGGCCGATCGGTGTCGCTCAACGTGGCGAGCAAGTCCTTGACCACCACGATGCCCACGACATCCCCGTTCGAGGTCACCGGGATTCGGGAGTAGCCCTCCTCCGACGCCACGGCGATCAGGTCGTCGATACCGGCGTCGGCGGGGATCGTGACCATGTCGGGCCGGGGTGTCATCACTTCCCGGACCACCGTCTCGCTGAACTCGAGCACGGAGTCGATGAGTTCCCGCTCCTGCTCCTCGACCTCCTCGTGTTCCTGGGTGTCCTCTTCGCTCTCGATGACCTCACCGTCGGAGGCGAGGAGCTCGTTGGCCCAGCCACCCATCGCGGTGGCGACACCGAGGATCCAGGACGACCGGTAGGCGATGGCGCGCGGGTTCCAGCGACCCAGCGATCGGGGCAGCGGATCGCCGAAGATGAACATGACGACGCCGACGAGGAGACTCGTCACCAATGCCGAGCCGAAAGCCATCCCCCACGAGAACGAGAGGGTGGCCAGCACCACGGCGACGACGAGCAGGCCCGAGACGACCACCCCCACCGCGGGCGTGATCGACTCCCGGTCGTCGAGCAACTCGGCGACGCGTTGTGCTCCGGCGACACCATCCGAGGCGTCCCGGAGGGCGTCGGCGCGGGGAACACGGGTCACGGCAGTGCCGGCCGCCCGGATCCAGGCAGCCAGGGCGAGGAGGACGACTGCCAGGACGATCGTGACCGTCATCGACGCTTCCGCCCCACCTTCGCCAGCAGATGCCGCTCGCGCTCCTCCATGAGGAGGGCGTCCTCGTCGTCCTCGTGGTCGTAGCCGAGGAGGTGAAGGATCCCGTGTGCCGCCATCAGGGCCATCTCGTCCTCGAAGTCGACACCCATCTCGGCGGCTGCCCTTCGCACGTATGCCGGAGCGATCAGAACGTCACCGATCAGGAGCGGTGGTCCGTCGGGGTCGTGGTCGGGGACCACACCCGGGCTGAGGGCCTCGATCGGGAAGGAGAGCACGTCGGTCGGGCCTTCCCTGCCCATGTAGCGGGTGTTGTACTCGGCGATCTCGTCGTCGGAGACGAGGACGATGGTGACCTCGGCCGCCTCGGGATACCCCTCTTCCCTGAGCACCGTCTCGGCGATCCCGCGCAGTTCGGTCGTGTCGACGTCGTCGGCTTGTTCGTTGGCCAGGAGGACGCCCACGCTCAGACCCCTGACCTCGTCGGAACCCTGTGCCCCGGACACGGGGCGCTGCTACTGAGGGGGTCGTCCATCAACTTCCGGGAAAGTTCGGGTACGCGATCCTCTGATGGTAGTGACCGATCAGGGAGTCGAGGAAGGCTCTCCTGATCTGGGTGAGCTCGGCGAGGGTGAGCGGCGACTCCGAGAGCTGCCCGTCGTCCACCTTCTCCTGGACGATCCTGTCGACCACCTTCTCGATGGCCTCGGGGGTCGGCTCCTCGGTCTGGAAGACCGCCCGGCAAGCCGCCTCCAGCGAGTCGGCGAGCATGAGGATCGCCGTCTCCTCCGTCCGGGGCTTGTGCCCGATGTGGCGGAAGTCGTCGATGTCGACCCGGTCGCCCTCTTGGGAACGGGCCTTCTCGTAGAAGTAGCGCATCACACCGTCGCCGTGATGGCACACGATGCCCTGGGTCACATCGGATGGGATGTTGAATCTCCTGGCCAGGGCGACGCCGGCGGTGACGTGGGAGCGGATGATCTCGGCCGACTCCTTCGGCTCCAGGAAGTCGTGTGGATTCTGCATCCCGAACTGGTTCTCGATGAAGTAGGTGGGGTTCTCCACCTTGCCCAGGTCGTGGTAGTACGCCATGGCTCGAGCCAGGAGCGGGTTGGCCCCGATGGCACGGGCTGCGGCGTCGGCCAGGGTCCCCACCATCAGGGAGTGGTTGAAGGTGCCGAACGCCTCCTCCTGGAGGAGTTGGAGCGCCTCGTGGTTGCGATCCGTGAGGTCGAGGAGCCGGAGGGTCGTGGTCACGTCGAACGCGGCCTCGAAGAACTGCAGGGCGGCGAGCCCGACCAGCGAGGCGATCACCGAGGAGCCGAAAGCCCAGGCCGACGCCTCCCCCATCACCTGGTACCACGTGTCCTGGGCCCCCACGTGGAAGGCCCTGGAGGTGGCGGCCGCCACCACGGCCGCGGCGGCTGACGAGAAGACCACCGCGTTCCGGAACGCTCCGCGTGAGCTGACGGCGCTGACGAAGGGGATCGGGACCAGGGTGGCCAGGGCGGCGTACACGGTCATGCCGGCGTCGTTGGTGGCGAGCGCGGCGAGCACGCCCACACCCAGCGAGACGAGGACGCCGATGCGTTGATCGAACAACACCGCCGTGATGAAACCGAAGGCAACGACCGGGAGCGCATAGCTGGCGAGGTCCTCGGTGAAGCGGAGCGTGAGACGGACTGCCAGGGCCGCCAACAGATAGACGATCCCGAGAAGGGCCACCATGCGCGGGCGGGACCAGATCTCCGGACGGAAGCGGGAGAGGTAGAGGCCCACCGCGGCCACCATCACCGCGATCACGCCAAGCACTCCCACCGATGCCCGATCCAGGCTGAGCGAACTGGAGGTCTGGGCTATGGCGTCGATGTGGAGCTGGGTGAGCCGGGTCCCCTCGGCCACTATCTCCTCACCGGCAACGAAGGAGACGGTGATCTCCTCGACTGCCGCGGCCTCCCGGGCGCGTGCCTCCTCGGTCGCCGGCTCGTCGATCAGATAGTTGGGGAGGAGGAAGGTGGCGACGATCTCGGCCGCCGCCTCGCTGCCCGCCTGATCCTGCTGGGAGCCGTGGATCACGGGTGGAGGGCTGTTCCGAACGTTGGTCTGCGCCGCAGCCAGCCCGTCGGGCTCGATCCCCGAGCTGAACTCCTGATAGGCCCGGTTGATCGCCGCCTGGAGGACCGTGGGGATCCGGGCCTGCTGACCCAACGCCGTTCGCATCACGTCGCCGGACGCCGTGGTCACGAGGTATTCGATGGTGTCCTCGACGAGGAGGGGGAACTGGGACTGCAACGCCTCGCTTGCGTCCTCGATGGGGACGAGGTTGGGCACTATGGCGATGTCGTCCACCGAGCACGGCGATTCGGAGCAGGCGAAGGCGTGGGCGAAGGTCCCGGGATCCACCGCCCAGCCCTCGGGGAGCGCAGGGTCGCTGCGGAGGACCGAGACCACCCCATACGGAGAGTCCACCTCGGCGCTGAAGGTGCCATCGGATGCGGTACGGGCCTCGACGGTGTCGTTCGCGGTCTGGACACGGACCATGAACGACCCGGCGCCCTGGTCGAGCCACTCGCCCTGGGCCTCCGTGTCGAATACGCCGTCTGCGTCGGCGTCCAGGAAAACACGACCCGTGATGGTGAATGGGCCCTCGGGGACCTCTTCGCCTTCCCCAGGGGACGGCATCTCGGGTACCTGGTAGGCCGAGGCAGGAAACGGGGCGGCGACCACCACTTCCTCCGCGGCGGCGAACAATGCCTGGATCTGGTCCTGCACCGACCTCTCGATCTCGCCGTTTCGCTCCTTGATCGGCTCGACGGCGTCGCGGGCCGCCTGCCTCGCCGCCTCGGTGGCTGCGGTGTCCACGACCGTCGCCGACTGTTCGGCCACATAGGTGCGGGGCGCCAGTTGGCCGACTTCGAGCTCCGGTGTCTCGCCGCCGGTGCCATAGGTCAGCACAGACCAGATCGACACCACGACGGCGAGGAAGATGGCGATGCGGATCGTCGTGGGGCGGGTCATTCCGGCCGCTGCTCCATCTCGTACCGCTGGTACGCCTCCACGATGGAGGCAACGATGCGGTGACGGACCACGTCACGGGCGGTGAGCTCGACGAAGGCGACACCCGGGATGCCCGCGAGGATCTCCCGAACCACCCGCAGCCCGGACACGCGGCCGGATGGCAGGTCGGTCTGGGATATGTCCCCGGTGATGATCATCTTGGAGTTGAACCCCAATCGGGTGAGGAACATCTTCATCTGCTCCGGGGTCGAGTTCTGCGCCTCATCGAGGATGATGCAGGCGTCGTTCAGTGTCCGGCCCCTCATGTAAGCGAGCGGAGCTATCTCGATGGTTCCCCGGTCGAGCAACGAGGCCGTCTCCTCGGGACCGAGCATGTCCCACAAGGCGTCGTAGAGCGGGCGCAGATAGGGGTCGACCTTGGCGGCCAGGTCGCCGGGAAGAAAGCCGAGCCGCTCTCCCGCCTCGACGGCAGGACGGGTGAGAATGATCCGTCGCACCGACCCCGAGACGAGGCCGTCGACGGCAGCGGCCATGGCGAGATAGGTCTTACCGGTGCCGGCGGGGCCGATACCGAAGGTGAGCGTGTTCTCCCGGATGGCCTCCATGTACCTGTGCTGGCCGTGGGTCTTGGGCCGCACCATCCGCCCGCGGCCCACCGGGATGCCGTCACTGAGGATGCCCGCCGGGCTGGGTATCTCGTCGCTCACCATCTTGACGACTTCGATGATCCGGCCCTCGTCCAGTGGCTGGCCCTCCTGGACCAGGATCAGCAACTCCTCGACGGCCTTGCGGGCCCGCTCGACATCGACTTCGGGTCCGGATATGGAGACTTCGTCACCGCGCGCGACGAATCGGACCTCGGGGAAGAGGGACTCGACCAGACGCAGGTGCCGGTCGGACTCTCCGATGAGATCCAACATCAGGTGATGACTGGGAACGCGTAGTCGCGTCTCGACTCGATCAGAGGACACGTCGGTGTGGCGCGGAAATTGGCGCCTCGGTCATTCTAAAGGGGTTCGGCGCGTTCCCCCAGGGGGTTTCACTCCTCGGTGGATGTCGCCACTGTCTGTAGCAGGGCGCCGAGAGCGGCAAGATCGGACCGTCGCACCTCGGTGCCGCCGGGGTCCTTGCGCATCATGCGGATGGCGTTGAGGAACTTCTCGGCCAGGAGATCGCCGTCGTCGGCGCTGAGGGCGTCGAGGTCGATGGTGAGACCCGCCTCCGACGACGACGTGGTGGGTAGCAGATCGGAAGGCGTGAAACCGTACACCTCGGCGATGCGCACGAAACGCTGCACGGATATGGCGCGTTCGCCCCGCTCGTACGCGCCAACTACCGACGCCTTGAACTCGCCGCCGGTCATCTCCTCCACGTCGCCCAGCGACCAGCCGCGCTGACGCCGCGCCACACGCAGCCGCTGCCCCAGAGACGCGCTGAATTGATCAGTCACGGATGGTCTCCCATTGACCCCGCCCGACATGCTAACGGTCGCAAAGGCTCGCCGTTAGCCCCAAAACTCTTCAATTTCGCCCCACTGCTCCCAACACTCTCGCCGCGGCCACGACCGCGGCCGTCTCCACCCTGAGCACGGTGTCCCCGAGACTCCAGCGGACTGCATCCGCCGGGACCTCTCCGTCAGCCCACCCGCCCTCGGGGCCGATCACCACGGTAGTGGCCCGGGGAGTCTCGCGCATCCCGTCCTGGTCGCAAACGACAAAGCCGGGCTCGAGGTCGGTGAGCCCGACCCTCTGACCCGAGACCTCCATCAGCCAGGCCCCTCGGGACTGCTCCGTGGCCGCCAGCACCCAGGAGAATGCCTTGGGGGCGGAAGGCGCCCTGCCCTCGCCATGACGGGTGTCCAGCCAGAGGAGACGGGCGACACCCATCTCCGCCAGCTTTTCCACCAGGAAGCGACAACGATCCTTGTTCGCCGGTGGCGCCACCACGACGGTCAGGTCGGCAGGGCGCGGGACCGTCGCCTCCTCGCCACGCACGATCACCTGGGAGCCCAGCCTGCCCTCGCCCATCCGGCCCAGTCCGTCGCTGTACGTGACCGGATCGCCGTTCTTCTTGCGGAGGACCTTGGTGAGATGGCGCCACTGGACGACCGTGAGGGGCAGGTCTCCATCCGGCCACGGCGCCCCGACGATCAGGTGAGGGACATGCCTCACGTCCGAGCCCGGTCGATCCTCTCACCGCGAAGCGCCGCCCATTGACGGAGGAGCTCTTCCTCCTCCGGCGTGAGCTCCTTGGGCACGGCCACGTTGAGATGGACCAACAGATCGCCCCGGGCGGACCTCCCGAGCACGGTCATCCCCTGGCCCCGGAGACGGAAGATCTCCCCCGGCTGGGTGCCGGCCGGGATCTCCACATCGGTGTAGCCGCCGTCGATGAGAGGCACCTCGACCGTGGTGCCCAGAGCGGCCTCGGCGAAGCCCACGGTGACCTCGTGCCAGAGGTCGTTGTCGTGGCGCTCGAAGCGGGGATCGTCGGCAACCACGAGCTCCACGTACAGGTCGCCGGTGTGCCCGCCACGTCCTGCCGCCTCCCCGCGCCCGGCAAGCCGGAGACGGCTCCCCGTGGAGACGCCGGCGGGCACCTCGACCTCCACGCTGACGTCCTCGGTGACGGCGCCGGTGCCGGAGCAGAGGAGGCAGATCCTCTCCACGATCGTCCCCTCACCCCCACAGCGGCTGCAGTCGGAGGCGGTCATCATCGTCCCGAACACCGATCGTCGTGTGATCCGGATCTGGCCGGAACCGCCGCAGTCGGGGCAGGTGACAGGGGAGGTCCCGGGCTCGGCCCCGGTCCCCCGGCAGTCCGGGCACCTCACCCGTGTCGTGTAATCGACGGTCACCGGGCCACCGAAGGCGGCCAGCTCCAGTGGGATCTCCGTCCTGACCAGGACGTCCCGGCCCCGCGGTGTGCGTCGGGCCCTCGATCCCGTCCCGAACAGGCCCTCCCCGAACACGGAGCGGAGGAGGTCGTCGAAGCCGGTGAAGCTGCCGAGCAGGTCTTCGAGATCGATGGTGTCGCCGCGGTCGTAGCGACGACGGGTCTCGGGATCGGACAGGACCTCGTAGGCCTCGGCTGCCTCGCGGAACTTGGCGGCGGCCCCGGGGTCGTCGGGGTTCATGTCGGGATGGGTCTGCCGGGCGATCTTCCGGAAGGCCTTCTTGATCTCCTCCGTGGTCGCGTTCCGGTCGACCCCCAACACCTGGTAGTAGTCGCGAGCCATCAGTCCCCGCCCGAACCGATTTGGCTCTCGAGCTCCCGGGACACCTCCTCGACCGCCGATATGGCCCGGCGGTAGTTCATCCGCATCGGCCCGATGACCCCGACCGAACCCGCCTCGCCCGATGCGTCGAAGGTGCGGGACACGACCGCCAGGTCGAGCTGCTCGTGCTCCAGCATCTCGGTGCCGAGTTGGACCGTGAGGGCGGAGGCGCCGGCGATGATCTTCATCAGCTCCGCCTCGCGCTGAAGTATGTCGAGCACCCGGGTCATGGTGCCGGTGTCCTCCCAGACCGAGGCCATGCGCTGGGCGCCGGCGACGAACATCTCCGTGCCGGCGGTGGCGGCGTTCTGGACGCAATCGACGATCATGTCCACCAGTTCCCGCAGCGGCTCATCGAGCTCCTGCAGCCTCTCGGCGTCGAAGCCGCGCACCGTGCCGATCTCCTGGCCGACCAGCTCGGCTGAGGCGACGCGCTGGCCCGTCTCCATCTGGTCACCGGTGACCGCGTGACGGATCCGGCCCCTCTGCTGGAGCACACGGCCACCCTCGGTGATGACGACCACCAGCACCTGGTCGTTGGTGAGTTGGACGGCGTGGACGGACTTGATCCGATCTCGCCCGACGCCGGGTGAGACCACGACCGCGGGAAGCTCGGTCAGCTCGGCAAGGAGGTCGGACGTGGCGCGGAGGAGTTTGGAGAGCTCCATGTTCATCTCTCCGAACATGGCCGAGATCTTGCGATGCATCCGGGGCAGCGTCCGGACCTCGAGGTGGTCGACGTAGTAGCGGTACGCCTTGGCGGTGGGAACCCGGCCGGCGGACGTGTGGGGCTGGACGACGTAGCCCTCCTGCTCGAGGGCGGACAGGTCGTTGCGGATCGTTGCAGGGGACACTCCCAGGCCCGAGATCTCGGCGATGGTCTTCGAGCCGACCGGTTCGCCGGTTCGGATGTGCTCTTCCACGAGCACACGAAGAACTTCTGCCCTGCGATCTTCCAGCATTTCTCTCCGGATTAGACGATATCCGCCTCGACCGGCTGTTCCCATCCACGCAAGGCCAGCACGGCCCGGTGGACGGCGTCGGTGAGGAGCGGTTTCGCCACCACCAGACGGTCACCTGCTTCGGTGATGACGCCGGCCTCGTGCAGCCGGACTCCCTGGGGGTCCCGCATCAGCCGGTCGGTCCCGGATCCCCGGGCGACGCCGACCGCCCGTCGCAGACCCACGAAGAGCCGATCCAGCTCGGCATCCCATCCGGCGATCTCCTCTGCGCCGGCGACAGGTCGTCGACCCGCCTCCACCGTCTCGAGATAGGTGTCGAGATGGCGCAGGTTCCGGGTCCGCACGCCGTCACGGAAGCCGTGTGCGCCCAGCCCGAATGCCTGGTACTCCCCCTGGGCCCAGACCGTGAGGTTGTACCGGCACTCGGATCCGGGCCTGGCCCAGTTGGAAACCTCGTAGCGGGCGAGCCCGGAGGCAGTGAGCACTGCATCGGCAGCCTCCCAGCGTTCGGCCTGCGTGTCGGGATCCGGTCCGGTGGCACCCGCAAGGACTTCACGATGGAGCTGCGTGCCCTTCTCCACGGTGAGGGCGTAGCAGGAGACGTGGTGGACCCCGGTGGCGATGACGTCGGCGACCGATCGCACCCAGGACTCCTCAGTCTCGCCGGGGGTCCCGAAAATCAGGTCGACCGAGACGTTCCCGAAGCCTGCCTGGTTGGCTGCCCGGACCGCATCGAGGGCGGCGGACGGGGTGTGATTGCGTCCCAGGGAGAGCAGGACCTGCCCGTCGAGACTCTGCACCCCGAAGGAGATCCGGTTGAAACCGACCGCCAGGAGAGCCCGGGCGCGGTCCGGATCGATGTCCTCCGGATTGGCCTCCAGGCTCACCTCGGCGTCTTGTGCGATCCCGTGACGGGCGTCGATCGCCTCGAGGATCCTCCCCAGCTGATACGGGTGGAGACGACTGGGCGTCCCGCCGCCGAAGTAGACCGAATCGACCGGCTTCCATGCGTCCGCCATGGCGATCTCGGCGACGACAGCGGCGACGTACCGCTCGGCGAGGTCGTCACGACCGGCGACCACGGCGAAGTCGCAGTACGGGCACACCCGGGCGCAGAACGGGACGTGAACGTAGACGGCGGGAGCGGAGGCCAGGGCGTCGGCCTCGCCCGGTGTCATCTCTCCTCGTCGTCGACACGAAGGGCTGCCACGAAGGCCTCTTGGGGCACCTCCACGGAGCCGACCATCTTCATCCGCTTCTTCCCCTCCTTCTGGCGCTGGAGGAGCTTCTTCTTGCGGGTGATGTCACCGCCGTAGCACTTGGCCGTGACGTCCTTGCGACGGGCCTTCACCGTCTCCCGGCTGATGATCCGTCCCCCGATGGCCGCCTGGATGGGCACGTCGAACAACTGGCGCGGGATCAGGTTGCGGAGACGGCCGGTCATCTTGGTGCCGTACTCGTAGGCCTTGTCACGGTGGACGATCGCCGAGAAGGCGTCCACCGGGACGCCGTTGAGCAAGATGTCCACCTTGACCAGGTCGGACGGCTTGTAGCCGACCGGTTCGTAGTCCAGGGAGGCGTAGCCCTTGGTCTTCGACTTCAACAGGTCGAAGAAGTCGAAGACGATCTCGGCCAGCGGGATCTCGAAGTCGAGCTCCACCCGTTCGGGGCCCAGGTAGTTCATGTTGCCGACTATTCCCCGGCGACTCGTGGTCAGCTCCATGATCGGCCCCACGTACTCCGACGGGGTGAGGATCATGGTTTTCACATAGGGCTCGGATATCTCGCGCCGGTCGTTGGGCTCGGGTAGGTCCTGCGGGGACTTGATGGTGATCTCCGAGCCGTCGTTGAGGGTGACCTTGTACGCCACCGAGGGAGCCGTTGCCACGAGGTCTAGGTCGTACTCCCGCTCCAGACGCTCCCGGACGATCTCCATGTGGAGGAGCCCGAGGAAGCCGACCCGGAACCCGAAGCCGAGAGCACGAGAGGTCTCCGGCTCCCAGCTGAGCGAGGCGTCGTTGAGACGTAGCTTCTCCAATGCCTCACGGAGCTTCTCATAGTCCTCCCCGTCCGTTGGGAAGAGCCCCGAGAACACCATCGGCTTCGGCTCCTTGTACCCGGGCAGTGGCTCCTCGGCCGGGTTGCGGGCGAGGGTGATGGTGTCGCCGACCTTGATTCGGTCGATCTCCTTGACACCTGTGATCAGGTACGCCACCTCGCCGGGGCCCACCTGGGCCACCGGAACGGCCTTGGGGGTGAGAAAGCCGATCTCGTTGGCGTCGTGGGTCTCCCCCGTTGCCATGAACTTGATCACGTCGCCCGCGCCGAGACGACCATCGACGACCCGGACGTAGCAGACGACCCCGCGGAAGGCGTCGAAATAGGAGTCGAAGACGAGGGCCCGGAGCGGGGCATCGGGGTCACCCTGCGGTGGTGGGACCTGGGCGACCAGGGCCTCGAGCAGCTCGTCGACCCCCTGGCCGGTCTTGGCGGAGAGGCGCAGGACCGACTCGATGTCGCCCCCGAGGATGTTGACCATCTCCGCTGCCACGCGTTCGGGGTCGGCAGCCGGCAGGTCGATCTTGTTGATCGCCGGGATCACCTCGAGACCGGCCTCGATCGCCAGATAGGCGTTGGCCAGCGTCTGCGCCTGGACACCCTGGGCGGCGTCGGCCAGGAGGAGGGCGCCCTCGCACGCGGCCAGCGAGCGGGACACCTCGTAGGAGAAATCGACGTGACCCGGCGTGTCGATGAGGTTGAGGACGTATTCCTGGCCGTCGGATGCCCGATACGGGAGGCGGACGGTCTGCGCCTTGATGGTGATGCCGCGTTCCCGTTCCAGGTCCATGGTGTCGAGGAGCTGCTCCCGCATCTCGCGCGCGTCGACCGCGCCCGTACGTTCCAGGAGGCGGTCCGCCAGAGTGGACTTCCCGTGATCGATATGGGCGATGATGGAGAAGTTTCTGATGCGCGCTTGATCGGTCATACGAATCGAGGATCTCGGGCCCGAGGCCAAGTACCCGGTACTTGGTACTTGGATCTGGTCCCAGTACCCGGTACCCAGTACTCAGTACCTGTTTGGCATTGTAAGTAGCGGCCGGTGCACTGCTACCTTTCCCGCGTCACATGGCGAACATCAAGTCCCAGAAGAAGCGCAATCGCCAGAACGAAGTTCGTCGTCTGCGCAACAAATCGGTCAAGAGCGATCTGAAGACGGCCATCAAGAAGGCCCAGACCGCCGAGGGCGAGGAGGCCGCCGAGGCGTTCCGGGCCGCCCAGAAGAAGATCGACCAGGCGGCGTCGAAGGGCGTGTTGCACCCCCGCACGGCGGCGCGCAAGAAGTCGCGCCTCTCGAAATCTGTTTCAGCTAGCTGAAACAGATTTCTCGGGATTTCTCCCCCGCTTGTGGGGGAGTGGCCCGAAGGGCCGAGGGGGCCGGTTCCCTCCAGCGAAGCCGGCGACGTGACTTCTGCTCATCGATACCAGTGGCACATCGCCACGGTGAGACGTTCCAGAGTCACCCGATGGGTCTCTTCGGGCTCCGTCTTCATCGCCCGGTCGGCTCGTAGCAACGCTTCCTGGGCCCGTCGCAACGAGCTCTCCCGGGTTCGGTTGCGTCGCTGCCACAGCATCGCCAACTGACGGTCGGAGCCCCCGCCAACCCACTCCCTGAACGTCGCCTCGTCGGGAGCGGCGCTGGCCAGCGCCCTCCGCTTCAAATCGGTCTCGAGGGTGGCCAGATAGACCAGCGGGTGACCATGAACCAGGAAGTCCGAGAGTCTTCGTAGCGCCTCCGCCACGTCGCCTTTGGATATGGCGTCGGTGATGTGCCACGCGGGCTCGTCCGGACGGTTGCGGAACCGGTCGCGGACCATCTTCTCGGTGATCTCCGGCCCGACCTCGACCAGTTGGTCGAGCGCCCGGCCGATGCTCCCGGTATCGGTCCCGTATCGAGCGACCAGCGCATCGACCGCGCCCTGCTCCAGCTTCAGCCCACGCTTCTTCGCCTCGGGGACGATCCATTTCGGCACGTCCCTCTCCCACATCTTGCCCACCGTGACACTGGTGCCACGCACCTTGGCGATCGACGCCACGGCCGCGGGGAGTCTTCCCGAAGTCAGCACCACGATCTCATTGGAAGCCAGGTCGGCTCCGTCGAGAAGCCCGGCGAGCACGGTCGCCTCGGCCACCTGGAGGTTCTGGGCGTCGACGAGGAGCAGGCCTTGACGCTCGCCGAACAGAGACCCCGACTGGAGGAACGGGACGATGGGCTCCAACTCGACCCGCAGGGTGCCATCACCCTCCTCCCCTGCCCCACGTCCGGGGACGTCGATCCTGAACACCTGGGACCGGTCGATGTCGCTCTCGATGAAGTGCTTCTGGGCGATCTCGAGCATCCGGTCGCGTTCACCGGGCCCACCATCGGACGGCCCCGAGACGATCACCAGCGACATGGTCTCAAGGTAGCGGCGCCGACCGACCGAAAAGCTCGACCAGGTCGCAGGCGACCTCGACGTCGTGGGCCCGGATGATGTCGGCCTCGTGCTCCAGGGCGAGCGTGATGTAGGCGACCACCCGGTGCAGCTCCTGCTTGCGCGGGATGGGGATGAGGAGGGGGCGGCCCAATTTCCTGAGGTGGGTGGAGTCCATGATCACCTCGAGCTGCATCCGGGTGTAGGCCCGGTAGTTGCCGCGGTAGTTCAGGGCGATTCCCGGGTCGAGGATCACATTTTCGATGCCGTCGGCGGTCAGCTCGTCGAGCCGATGGCGGAACCAGGCCGCGGTGCGCTCCGCCTTGTCCTCCCTGATCTCAACCGCACCGACGTCGTGGGGATTGGCTCCCTCCACGTAGACGACGACAGAGGACACGCCCCGGTCGGCGACCACTTTCCGCATCTCGGGGTCTGACAGGCCACCGGTGTCGTTGACCAGGACCGCACCGGCGTCGACGGCTGCCGCGGCGACCTCGGGCTTCCAGGTGTCGATGGAGACGAGGTGGCCTGCGGCCACCAGAGCCTCGATGGCGGGCACGGCCCGGGCGATCTCCTCCTGTGCCGCGATCGTCGGATTCTCGTAGTGGGATGACTGGCCGCCGACGTCGATGATGGTGGCTCCCCACTCGCGATAGCGGTCTGCCATCCGAACCGCCTCGTCTGGTGTCTCGGCGATCGTGTGCTTGTTGCGCGACTCCGGCGAGAGGTTGATCACCCCCATGACGTGGGTAACGCCGCCGAGTGGCAGTTCGGTATCGCCGAGGACGAAGGTCACCCACCGGAGGTTAGGGATGCGTGCCGAGAACCCGCAGGGGTCTCAGGCCACGGTCGGATCGACCCTCGTTTTCCCGGCCACGTTGGCGAGCATGCGACTCAGGGTCTCCCTGAGCAGGGCGAGGTCCTCTTCCGGGACCCCTTCGCGGAGCCGTCTGTCGAAATCCATGGCGGCCGTCCTGACACGGTCGAAGAGGGCGTGACCTTCCGTCGTCAGTTCGATCCGCTGCACCCGGCGATCCTCCGACGCCCGATAACGCCGGATCAGACCCGCCTCCTCCATGGCGTTGAGGTGATGGGTGAGCGTCGCGTCTTGCACCCCCACCCGCTCGGCGATCTCCCGCTGGCTGGCACCGGGATGGTCGATGAGGGCGAGCAACACGAACCAGAGGGGCCTGGAGCCGCCGGCCTCGGCGAGCGTGGCCTCGAACTCTCGGGATATCGCCGTCACGACGTCCCAGAGATACCGCCCGATCGGAGTCTCGCCATCTGGGTTGCCCACGAGCCTGAGTCTATCCCGAACCGTTAGGCCTCCAATCATTTGACATCTAATCCTTAGATATCTACCTTTCGAGCGAGAGGAGGCAGACATGACGAGCGAGAACAACGGGTCCCCCGTCTTGAAGCGTCTCGAGACCGAGGTGCGGGGAACCTTGATCACTCCGACGTCCGGCGAGTACGACACCGCCAGGGAACTGATGATGGTCGGCCGCGACCCCCGTCCCTTGGCGTTGATCAGACCGGCGGACGTCGGCGACATGGCCAGCGCGATATCCGTCCTTGCCGACGAGGGCGCGCCGTTCGTGATCCGAGGCGGCGGGCATCACCCGGCAGCGTGGGCCGCCGGCGACGGGGTCTACGTACTCGACACCCGCGCCATGAAAGGCATCGATGTGGACGTGGACGCCCGCACCGTCACGGTGGAGGCCGGCGTGACCACCGGTGAGTGCACGGACGCCACGTCGAAGTTCGGGCTGGTGACCGGCTTCGGGGATACCCCAACCGTCGGTGTCGCCGGTCTGACACTGGGTGGTGGCGTCGGCTATCTGAGCCGCGCCCACGGCCTCACCGTCGACAACCTGCTCGGTGCCGACGTGGTCACCGCCGACGGGCAGGTGATCCATGCCGACCCGGACGAGCACCAGGACCTGTTCTGGGCGATACGCGGTGGAGGTAGGGGCTACGGCGCGGTGGCCCGCCTCCGGTTCGCCCTGCGGGAGGTGTCGGACATCTACGGAGGCAGGCTCCTCTTCATGGCCACGCCCGAGGTCCTGTACCAGCTGGTGGCGGCGGCGATGGAGGCGCCAGAAGGCCTGTCCACCATCGTCCAGGTGATGACCGCCCCACCGGTGCCTTTCCTTCCGCCCGAGATACACGGTCGGCCGATCATCGCCCTGCCCGGCTGCTTTCTGGGGGACGAGGAAGCCGGCAGGCAGGCGTACGCGCCCCTGCGAGGAGTCGCCGCGCCGGTGATCGACGCCGTGGCAACGACTCCGTATCGCTCCCTACTCGAGGAGCCGCCCGGGCCGCCATTGCCCGTTCGCTTCGCCAGTGGATTCCGCGACACCTGGGACCTGTCGACGGCGGAGACGGTGTTGGAGATGATCACGGAGCCGGCCCAGGGGATGCGGGCCGTGCAGCTCCGACCCCTGGGCGGAGCGATTGCGGATGTGGCGCCGGAGGACACTGCGTTCCGCCATCGCAATCGCCGCCTCCTGCTCTGGTTCATGGGCGGGCACATGGGCCGAGACGATCTGCCCGACGCCGCCGACTGGTTGGACCGCGCCCGCGGCCGTCTCGCCGAGGGGCCGGACGCCTTCTCGAGCTTCATGGGTGATGACCAGAAGGTCGAGGAGGCCTTTCCCGGGAGCACCTGGGATCGCCTGCTGGCGGTCAAGAGCGCCTACGACCCCCGCGGGGTGTTCGGCTAGGTCGATCACCACGTCGCCCTGCTGATCGGTGCGGAGCACCCTGGCGCCGGAGGCCTCCAGAACGTCCACCACCCAGTCCGCGGGATGACCGAACGTGTTGGCGCCGACCGAGACGATCGCCAGGTCGGCGCCAACCGACACCAGCCACTCGGGGTCGGACGTGGCGCCGCCGTGATGAGGGACCTTGAGGACGCCGGCCTGCAGGCCCGAGAGCTCCTCCTGCGCCGTCACCTCGATGTCACCCGAGAGGAGCATCGTCCGCGCCGGGCCACGCACCATGAGCACGATGGATTGGTCGTTGGCCGCCTTGTAGCGACGCCGGGGACCGACCACCTCGATCTCCAGGGCACCCAGATTCCACACCTCCCCCGGGGACGGCGAGCGCACGGGGACTCCCGCGTCGGCGGCCGCCTTCAGGAGGTCGTCGGAATCCTCCGTCGCATGCGGTTCGAAGTCGGCCCACAGGTCCCCCACCGGCCACTCTTCCACCACCGGGATCAACCCGGCGACATGGTCGGCGTGAACGTGAGTGGCGACCACCAGCTCCAGGTGGCTGACACCGTATGAACGGAGCGCATGGACGATGGCCACCGGATCGGGGCCACCGTCGACCAGCGCGAACCGACCCTCCCCTCCATGGATGAGGATGGCGTCCCCCTGGCCGACGTCGAGCACGACGACGCCGTGATCGGGCAATGTCTTCGAACCGCCCAGGACGAAGACGAGCACCAGCACGGCAGCGCCAACGGCGAGCGGGATCCTGACCCTCGGGAAGCGAGCAGCGACGAAGAGGCCGAGCAGGAGGACGGCGACCAGGAGTGTGCCGCCCTGAGGCCAGACCGAGGCTCCTCGGGCCAGTTCGAGCACGAGGCTCGCCAGATGCGAGCCGAGATCGAGGGCGAACGGCACACCGGCCACTCCTACCGACGCGAGGATGGTCGCCGCCGAGACCAGAGGCGTGGCGACCAGGTTCGCCAGCGGTGAGAAGACCGGAACCGTCCCGAAGTGGGCCAGGAGCAGCGGGGCCACGGCTGCCTGGGCGCCAATGGTCACCAGCAGGGCGCGTGCCACCTTGCCGCCTGCGGTCGGCCAGCGTCCACCGACGAGCACACCTGCCGTAGCAGCCACGGAGAGTTGAAACCCGACGCTCGCAGCCAGGCCGGGGTCGGTCGCCAGTAGGCCGATCACCGCCACCCCCAGCATCTGCCACGCATCGAGGGCGACCCCCACGAGCCGCCCCGCCAGGGCCATCCCGGCCATGACCGAGGCACGCATCACCGACGGCTCGAACCGCGTGGCGGCGGCGTACACCGGCAGGGCGACGAGTCCCAACAAGGCCCGCCGTCTCGGTCCCATCGCCAGCGGACCGGCGGCGACGAAGAGCAACCCGAGGAACAGGGCGACGTTGGAGCCGCTGACGGCGACGAAGTGGGACAGCCCGGCGAGCCTCATCGCCTCCTCGTCGGACGGGTCCATCTCGCTGGTGTCGCCGATGAGAAAGCCGGCGAGGAGGGCTCGAGCGTCGTCGAACGGAGCAAGACGCTCCATGACCTCGCCGCGGATGGCGTTGCCGACGATCAGATGAGGCGCGACCGGTGTCGCCACCCGAGCCAGGTGACGCACCCTGATCGCCGACGAATGCCAGACGCCTCTCGCCTTGCCGACACGACCGGTGGCGATGCCCTCGACCCTGACCACCTCACCGGTGACCAGGTCGACATCCTCTTCGAGGTCGAGGAGCACGACCCTCCCGTCCGCCTCGCCGAGGGCGTACGGGCCGTAGCGGCCCGCGATCGTGTCCGTGACCATGACCACCAGGAGATCGACCTGACCCGGTGGAAGTGCTTCTGGTTGGGCGGGCGATCCGAACACCGCGGCGAGGGCCCAGGTCATGCCCGCCACCGCCAGCCACGGACGCGACCGGGCGGGCGGCAATGCGGGATGGCTCACGGGACCGCTATCAGGTCACGAAGCGCCGCCAGCTTCGCCTCGCCGATCCCGGGAACCTGGAGCAGGTCCTCCACGGTCTCGAACGGCCCGTTCTGCTCCCGGTAGGCGACGATCCGCTCGGCGAGGACTGGACCGACACCGGGCAGGTTCTCCAGTTCGGCCGCCGTGGCCCGGTTGACCGCGATCCGACCGTCCCCACCGACCGCACCGGCTGCGGCACCTTCCGCCGTGGCGGCCGCGCCGGGGCCGGGGACGATGACCTGTGCCCCATCGGAAACAGGTGCAGCCAGGTTGATCGCATCGGCGAGGGCGCCTGGACGCATCCCACCCGCCGCGGCGACCGCATCGGCGACGAGGGACCCCTCGGGCAGGGAGACGACACCCGGTGCCACCACCCAGCCACCGACATGAACCCGAATGCCGGGCTGGACGAAGGTCGAGGTCGTCTGAGGGCGACTCGTGCTCGCGGTCGCCGGGGCCCTTTGGAGCGAGCCGAACCAGCCACCGACCACGACAGCCGCTCCTGCCAGGACCATCCCCACCTTCCAGGTGCTGACCCCCACGACTGGCTACCTAATGCGCAGCCGTGGCCGAGACAAGGCCCCCAAGCCTGCTTTCAGCGGGTTCGTTTGATGGAGATGGAGTAGTTCAGGATGACCTTGTCACGGTCCTGCACCGACTGGATGTTGACCCGATAGGTGTCGCTGTCGAAAAAGCCCCCGTCGGGGTCGCGTTCGAAGCCCGCACCCAGCAGGGCCTGTGCGGCGCGCTCCACGGCCCGCTCCCTTGGCCCGTCGGTTCGGACTAGGACGATCCAGACACCACTCTCCGGCGTACCCCCGCCTCGAATCACCTCACCGTCGACCAGCGGGATCTGATCCGACGGGAAGCCCTCGGGAAGCCCGTCGATGAACGAGTCGTCCCAGTCGGACCCGGTGGTCGTGGTGGCGTCGCCGCCCGGATCGGTCGATCGGGTGGTGTCACCGCCACCGCCGCTGCAAGCGGCGACGAGGAGAGCCAGGATCACGAGCCCGACGAACCCGGATCGGACACCCACCGGAACACCCTCCTTGCTCGATGTGTGCCTGGCCACCTTAGAACCCCGGAAATCACACGGGCCGGAAGTAGCGCTCCGCGACCTCCCGCGCCTCTGCCTCGTACGGATTGGCCCGATACGCGGCCCGGTGGCCCAGCCCACGAATGATGCCGGAGAAGTACCGGCTCATGTAGCGACGGAGGAAGCCCACCGCCCCGTAGTCGTGCCATTGTCGAACGTGGACCAGCTCGTGGACGACGAGCGGTCCCAACCGGCCGGCCGGCCCGTGGAGGACCTCGGGCCGGACGAACACCCGGTCGCCGAGGGTCATCGCGTCCGTCCCCCGTCCCCAGGCGCGGCACATCCACCCCGGGGCGGGGAGGAGGACGACACGATCGGGGTCCACCGGATGGATGGAGGCCAGGAGCTCGGCGGTGTCGAGCCCGGAGGCACGGAGGGCTTGGCCCGCGGTCACCCGACGACGACGTTGACGAGGCGCGGCGGCTTGGAGATCACCTTGCGCACCTCGTGGCCGTCGAAATAGGCCTGCGCTCTCTCGGATGCCAGGGCGACACGCTCTGCCTCTTCGGGTGTGATGTCGGCCGGGACCTCGATACGGTCCCTCACCTTCCCGTTGACCTGGACGATCAGGGTCACGGTCTCCTCACGGGCCAGTTCCTCGTCCCACTGCGGCCAGGGCTGACGCGCCAGCATCCCGCCGTAACCCCTGATCTCCCAGATCTCGTGCGAGATGTGGGGCGCCATCGGGGCGAGCATGAGCAGCAGCAGGCGCATCACCTCGTCGAAGGTCTCCTGCCGCGGCTCGTTGGCCAGGTAGTCGCCCATGGCGTTGCCGAGGATCATCAACGCCGGGATGGCGGTGTTGAACTGGAACCTCTCGATGTCCTCGGTGACCTTCTTCAAGGCACGGTGGGCAGCCCCGATCACCTCCCGGTCCCGGTCGTCCTCGGGGCGGTCGGCGAAGTCGCCCGGCTGGGTCGCCATCCTCCACACCCGCTCCAGGAAGCGCCGGGTCCCGTCGATGCCGCCGTCGTTCCAGACGGCGTCCTCCTGAGGGGGGCCCAGGAACAGGTGGAAGAGGCGAAGCGCGTCGGCGCCGTGGCTCTCGTACATGTCGACGGGGTCGACAACGTTGCCCTTCGACTTGGACATCTTCGCCCCGCCCAGTGTGATCATCCCCTGGGTGAACAGACGGCTGAACGGCTCCTCCACCGACGACATCCCCATGTCGTAGAGGAACTTGGTGATGAACCGGGCGTAGAGAAGGTGGAGCACGGCGTGCTCCACGCCGCCGATGTACTGGTCGACCGGCATCCAGTACGCCGCCTTCTCCGGGTCGAACATGTCGTCGTCGTTGTGCGGATCGGCGTAACGGAAGAAGTACCAGGACGAGTCGACGAACGTGTCCATCGTGTCGGTCTCCCGCTTCGCCGGCCCGCCACAACTGGGGCAATCGGTGTTGACGAAGGTTTCCACGGCGGCCAGCGGAGACCGGCCCTTGGGCATCCAGTCCTCGACCTCTGGCAGCATCACGGGCAACTGATCACGCGGGACCGGGACCAGGCCGCACGAAGGGCAATCGACGATCGGGATCGGCGAGCCCCAATAGCGCTGGCGGCTGATCAACCAGTCACGGAGCCGGTAGTTGACCGCGCGTTCGCCGATGCCGCGCTCCTCGAGCCACTGGATGATCCGCTTCTTGGCGTCTTCCATGTACAGGCCGTCGAGGAAGTCGGAATTGATGGTCGGTCCGTCGCCGACATAGGCCTCGCCCTCCCAGTCGTCGGGCGGCTGGACGGTGCGGATGATCTCGAGCCCGTATCTTGTGGCGAAGTCCCAGTCGCGCTGGTCCTGGCCGGGGACCGCCATGATCGCCCCCGTGCCGTAGCCCATCAGCACGTAGTCGGCGACGTAGATGGGGACGCGCTTCCCGTTGACGGGGTTGATGGCGTGACGACCCGTGAAGACACCGGTCTTGTCACCCTCGGCCATCCGCTCCAGCTCGGATTCGTGGGACGCCTTCTCCTGATAGGCGTGGACCTCCTCCTCTTCGGGCCGGCCCGCCACCAGCTCGTCGACCAGGGGGTGCTCCGGCGCCAGGACACAGAAGGTCATGCCGAAGATCGTGTCGGGACGCGTGGTGAACACCTCGAAGCTGCCTCCGCCCTCGACCTGGATGGTGAAGCGAGCGCCCTCGGACCGGCCGATCCAGTTGCGCTGCATCGTGCGAACGCGCTCGGGCCAGTGCTCCAGCTTCTCGATGTCGGCCAGCAGCCGCTCGGCGTAATCGGTGATGCGGAAGAACCACTGCGCCAGATTCCGGCGCACCACCGGAGTGCCGCAGCGCTCACAGGCTCCGTCCACGACCTGCTCGTTGGCCAGCACCGTCTGGTCGTTGGGGCACCAGTTGACCGGTGCCTCCTTCTTGTAGGCCAGGCCCCGCTCGAACAACTCCAGGAACAACCACTGGTCCCACTTGTAGAAGTCGGGCTGATGGGAGGCGATCTCCCGACTCCAGTCGTACATGGCGCCCAGCTGCTTCATCTGGGTGGCCATCGTGGCGATCTGCTTCTCGGTGTTGATCCGGGGATGGACACCGGTGGCTATGGCGGCGTTCTCCGCGGGCAGGCCGAAGCTGTCCCAGCCCATGGGCGACAACACGTTGAAGCCCCGCATGGTCTTGTAGCGGGTGAGCAGGTCACCGTATGTGTAGTTGCGGATGTGCCCCTGGTGCAGCGCTCCCGAGGGGTAGGGGTACATGCAGACGTTGTAGAACTTGGGCCGGGCAGGGTCCACTTCGACCTGGAAGACCTTCTCTTCCTCCCAGATCTTCTGCCACTTGGATTCGATGGCCTTGTGGTCGTACGACATCGGGGGGAAAAGGGTACCTGCCCCTGCCAAGATGAAAACCGCACGCTCAGGAGGGTTTGATGCAAAGAGTCGGTGTCATCGGCGGCGGCCTCATGGGCTCGGGAATCGCCGAGGTTTGCGCCCGTTCCGGGCACGACGTCGTGGTCCACGAGGTCGATCTGGCGGCGGCGGAGGCGGCGATCGGACGGATCCACAAGTCGCTCGACCGCGGGGTGGGGAGAGGGAAGCTCTCTTCCGAGGAAGCGGAGGAGGCCAAGGCGAGGATCACCGTCTCCACGGACCTGAACGAGCAGGCGGACCGCCAGATCGTCATCGAGGCTGCCACCGAGAACGAGGAGTTGAAGAAGGGTCTGTTCGCCGACCTGGACCGGGTCGTCACCGACCCCTATGCCATCCTCGCCTCGAACACGTCTTCGATCCCGATCACCAGGCTGGCAGCCGTGACGTCGCGACCCTCACGTGTCGTCGGGCTCCACTTCTTCAACCCGGTCCCGGTGATGGCCCTCGTAGAACTGATCACGACGGTGTCCACCGACCCCACCGTCGCCGATCAGGCTCAATCCTTCGCCCAGGGCCTCGGGAAAACGGTGATCAGGGCCAAGGACCGCGCCGGATTCGTGGTCAACATGCTGCTCGTTCCCTACATGCTGGCGGGGATCCGCATGTTCGAGGCGGGCTTCGCCACCCGGGAGGACATCGACACCGGAATGCGGCTCGGGGCGAACCATCCCATGGGCCCTCTCGAGCTGACCGACTTCGTCGGGCTCGACACCACCAAGTACGTGGCAGACGTCCTCTACGAGGAGTTCAAGGAGCCGTTGTACGCCTCTCCCCCGCTCCTCAGCCGCATGGTGGAAGCCGGCTGGCTGGGCCGGAAGACTGGGCGCGGTTTCTACGAATACGACTGAAGAAAGGGGCCTTCTGGGGGGTCGCGCGACGACCGTCGAAGATAACCTGCGAGTCGCTGTTCGGCGCCCGACCGGACGGGAGGAGAAGCGATGACATACGACCCTACTTCCCCATCAAGTCCCGAACCGGATGAGTCGTCACCGGTTGCCGACGCCATGGCCGATGCCAGGGAGGCGTTCAATCGGTCCGGTTTCTCCACACCCACCGGGATGGTGGCGCTGGCCGCATTCGTCCTCATAGGCGTGGAGCTCATCTTCAACGTCATCATGAGTGAGTACGGCATCGACTGGTCGCTCCTCGCGCTGGCGCTCTTGGCCGTCATCGTGTACTTCGGCAAAGGTGCCTACGACCGGGTAGCGCCCGTGGACGCGCTCCTCAAGCTCGTGGGCATGCTGATCGCATCGCTGGTCGCCTTCCACATCCTCTGGGATCTGCGTTACGCCGACTCCAACCTGGATGAGATCGGCGACATCCTCGGCGCCCTATTCGTCGCGGGCGCCGGTGTGCTCGCGTTTCTCGGAGCGCGGGCGATCAAGTAGGGCGGAGTCAGGAACCGAGACGGCGGACGCGCTCGCGTCCGCCGTCCCCTACCAGCCCCAGGATTTCTCCCCCATGCGCACCATGGGGAGTACCCGGCGGAGCCGGGGAGGGGCGCGCGAGCGAAGCGAGCCAGGAAACCCGCGATGCTGCGATGCGCGGGGATTCGCCCTACTAGCTTGTCGGTCAGAGGAGCAGACGCGTGCTGATCGACAGGATCCGTTCCGCGGTGATCGGTTCCGACACCGCGGTGATGACCCCCTTCGGTGTGAGAAGGGTGGTCTACGCCGACTACACCGCCTCGGGACGCTCCCTCTCCTTCATCGAGGACTACATCAGGGAGGCCGTGCTCCCGATGTACGCCAACACCCACACCGAGACTTCGGGCACAGGTCTCCAGACGACCAGGTTCCGGGAGGAGGCGCGGGCCACGATCAGACGATGCGTGGGCGCCAACGCCGAGGAGCATGCGGTGATCTTCGCCGGGTCGGGCTCCACCGGAGCCATCGACCGGCTCATCGCCATCATGGGCCTCCGGCTGCCGCATCAGTTGGACGAGAGGTTCTCGCTGCTGGAGCGGATCCCCCCTGACCAGCGACCGGTGATCTTTGTAGGACCGTACGAGCACCACTCCAACGAGCTGGGCTGGAGGGAAACCATCGCCGAAGTCATCGAGATCGACGAGGACTCCGACGGTCACATCGACCTGGAGGAGTTGGAGCGCCGGCTCATCGAGTTCGCCGACCGGCCGTTGAAGATCGGGAGCTTCTCGGCGGCATCCAACGTCACCGGGATCATCTCGGACACCACGGCCATCTCGTCGCTGCTCCACCGGCACGGCGCCCTGAGCTTCTGGGACTTTGCCGCCGCCGCCCCGTACGTGGAGATCGAGATGCGATCACCGAAGACCAACGGACTGGATTACAAGGACGCCATCTTCATCTCGCCGCACAAGTTCATCGGCGGGCCCGGTACGCCCGGCGTCCTGGTGGTGAGACGTGAGTTGCTCGCCAACCGCGTCCCGGCGGTGCCGGGCGGCGGGACGGTCAGCTACGTGAGTCACGATCACCACCGGTACGTCTCTGATCCGGAGCATCGCGAGGAGGGAGGGACGCCTGCCATCGTCGAGTCGATCCGGGCGGGGCTGGTCTTCGCCCTCAAGGAGCGGGTCGGCACCGACCTGATCCGGAAGCTGGAGCACGAGTGGATAACGAGGGCGATCGAGTCGTGGATGGAGAACCCGAACATTCGCATCCTCGGCAACCCCGAGGCGGAACGCTTGTCGATCGTGTCGTTCCTGGTCCGGGCGCCGTCCCATCTGGGCGAAGACCGCTACCTCCACCACAACTTCGTTGTCGCCCTGCTCAACGACCTGTTCGGCATCCAGGCACGGGGAGGCTGCTCCTGTGCCGGCCCGTATGGCCATCGTCTCCTCGGCATCGACCACGAGACCAGCGCCCGGTTCGAGAAGGAAGTCCTTCAGGGATGCAACCTGATCAAACCGGGCTGGGTGCGGGTCAACTTCAACTATTTCATCCCCGAGGAGGAGTTCGACTACATCGTCCAGGCGGTCCATCTCGTCGCCGAGAAGGGCTGGAGGTTGCTGCCTCTCTACACCTACGACTCGGCGACCGGTGAGTGGTCTCACCGTGACGGCCAACCCGTGCCACCGCTGACCCTCGAAGGGTTCTTCGACGATGCACCACGACAGAGGATGACGGCTCAGATCGCCCGTCTTGCCGACTTCCTCGCCGAGGCCAAGGAGACCCTGGACCGGCCGATCGAGGTCACCGACCCGACCGACCCGCTATCCCCCGGCTCGGAAGCGCTCCGCTGGTTTCCCCTTCCTTACGAGCTCAGCGAAACCTGAATCGACGCGTGCAACCACCCGCGGCTCCGGCGCGTGGTATTGGCGTGAATGACGCCGCCATCTGGGCGAAGCACAAGGAAGAGCTGATCCGGTACGCCACCATGCTGGTGGGACCGGATCACGCCGAAGACATCCTCTCCGCTGTGGTGGAGCGGGTGCTTCGTCGGCGCGGGTCGCTGAGCGCACTCGACGATCCGCGCCCCTACCTCTTCCGCGCCGTGCTCAACGAGAGCCGGGGCCTGCTTCGTCGGAGGCGGCTGGACCCCTGGCCGGATGACGTGGTGGCCCGGACGGTCGAGTATCGGCCTGAGGTCGCCGCCGCCGTGGCCCGGCTTCCGGAGCGACAGCGCGCTGCCGTCTATCTCACCTACTGGAGGGATCTTCCGGTGCGTGAGGTGGCCCAGCTGATGGGCTGCCGCCCCGGCACCGTGAAGCGGTACCTGCATCTGGCCAGGAAGAAGCTGGAGGAGGTCTTGGACCCATGACACTCGACGAACGCCATACAGCCGAGCTGCGGCGAGTTCTGGCCCAGATGGAGGCCGGCGCCCCGCTCGCACCTGATCTGGAAGAGAACCGGATAGTCGCCCCCGTCCCGGGCAAGACTCTCAAGCCGGCCGCATTCGCCCTGGGAATGGCGGTCGTCCTCGCGGTGTTCGTCCCGCTTGCGCTCATCCCCGACCGGCCGCCAGTCCAGTCCGGGGGACCGGGCACGTCCCCTCCCGCCGGGCCGATGACCACCCTGGCCGACCCTGAGCCGACCACGACCCTCGGGCCGTCGAACGGTCCGACGGCCGCCGGCCCCTGGGATGTGACCGAGACGCCCGCCAGGATCGACGCGCTGACCGTCCACGAGGATCGCTTCTACGCGATCACCGGCGGAGCTGTGCTCGCGAGCGAGGACGGCGTCTCCTGGACGACCGTGGGGACCCTCCCGGAAGAGGCAGTCGTGCTGGAACTGGTCTCCCACGACGGGATCCTCGTCGGCCACGGCGGCACGGTGGTCGACGCCCCCACGGGCAGGGATTGGACGGACACTGTCTGGATCTCGACAGATGGCGGTACAACCTGGTCGCCCACCCTGGTCGGCGAGAGGGTGCGCCGGGTCGCCTCGACACCCTTCGGTCTCGTCGCCACGGGTTGGGTCGATCTCGATCCGGTCGGCGCGCAACTGCCCCGGGCGGCCGCGTTGTGGACCAGCTCCGATGGCATCGACTGGACTCTGGCTTGGCGGGCCGAGGGCGACACCGACGTCTCCTCGACTGCCGACGCCGTGGTCTGGGCCGACGGGCTCGTGGTGATCGGATCTCAGGGCCCGGCCCCGTTCGACGAGGGAGCCGGTCACCCTTCCGACCCCGTGTGGGAGCGTGTGGCGTGGACCGGCGCCACCCTCGCCGACCTGGCGCCCGCCGGATCGGTGAACGTCGCCGGATTCTTCACGGACGTCGCCACGACCGACCTGGGTCACTTCGCCCTCACCTATGGCTTCGACCCGGCAGCAAAGGACAGTTCGGCGGCGTGGCAGAGCGGGGATGGTGTCCACTGGACCGACATCCGAGTCGGGACAGGTTGGCAGCACGTCTCCGTGGCCGCCGACGGCACCACCGTCGTCATCGGTGGCGACACCCTCCAGCCCGGTCAGCCGCGGCAGCCGAAGGTCTGGTACACAGTCGATGGCCAGACCTGGGTCGAGATGGACACCTCGATGATCACCGCGGGCCTGGCGCTCAGGGCGGTGGCGATCCACGACGGCGAGCTGGTCGTGGCCCTAGACGGCCCGGTCACCGGCTTCCTCTACAGACTGACACCCTGAACGCGCACCTTGTCAGGCTCCTCTCCGCGTCGTACCTTCCGGATCGGGGGACGGCTCGGAGAGGAGCCGACATGGACGCCCGCACGCAGGCCTGGATCGACCAGGACCACGCCAGGACCGTGGCGATCATCCGACGACACGGCTGGATGGTCCAGTACGTCGGAGGAGGCGCCTGTGGCGTTCCGGGATGCGACGCCCACGACGATCCGGGGTCACCACCCTTCGCCTACACGGTGGGGATGTTCGGGCTCGGGCATCCCGAGTTTCTCACCTTCGACCTGCCGCCCGAGATGGCCGCACAATTGCTCAACGAGCTCGGGCAGATGGTCCGCTCCGGCGAGAACCTGATCCCGGGCCAGATGCTCGAGCTGGACTGCTGGGAGCAGCGGGTGGTTCTCGAGGACGTGCCCAATCCCGGCGAGATCGTCTTCGCCGCCAATCGTTTCTATCAGCGTCCGGCGGAGTTCTCGGTGCCCGTCCTCCAGGTCACCTACGACGACGGTGAGGGTCGCTTCCCGTGGGATGAGGGATACGACGCTGCCTTCGGTGCACAACCGCGGCCGGGGGGATTCAAGGCCTGACAAGCCCGTGTTTGAAGCGGAAATTCGGGGTAATGGACGGTCACTGCTCCGCAATGGAGCGCTTCGACAAGGAGCGACAGCAATGAACCACAAGAAACTGCGGTGGACGGCGTCGTCGCTGGCATTGGCAGGGATGCTGCTACTTGGCGCCTGCGCCACCGACAACCCGCCAGGAGATGGAACCACCCTGCCAGGCACCGGCACGACCCTCCCGGGTCTTGGGACGACCACGACCCTCGACATGGGTACGACCTCCACGTCGGGTGCCGGCACTTCGAGCACGACGGGCGGTTGAGCCGCTGAACGGCTGAATGCCCAGAAGCCGGCATCGGAGCTTTGCCTCCGATGCCGGCTTCTTTCGCGTGGGAAGGGCGATGCCTAGGGAGCGTTGGGCTGAGCGATTGGTCCCCAGAACCGCCCGATCCAGGGGATGCGAGCCCGGTAGATCCCGACGAGGCGCACCTGGGCGCCACTCCAGTCATCCGGTGTGGCGTTGGCGTCACCCTGGGTGACGAACTCCCCCTGGGGAGTGATGTCGACGATGCGATGCGTCACGATCTTTCCGTCGACCTGGAACACCCCGATGTCTCCGACCTCAGGATCGACGGGTCTCGTGATCAGGATCAGGTCCCCCCTGTTGATGGTGGGCGACATGGACTCACCCTGGACACCGATCACCTTGTACCAGCGGTTGTTGGTGGTGCCATAGAAGACCAGGGTGAGCAGGAGGAGGACGAAGACGAGGCCACCGACCGTGAGGTAGTCGAGGGCTTGTCTCCACCAAAGCCTGTGCTTGGGCGCTTCGGGCGCGTCGGAAGGGGGTGGGCCCGCGAGGGGCCCACCCCGGATTCCTGTTCGTTCAGGGAGCGTCGGTCTGCTTGGCATCGACGACGATGTCGAAGGTCGCAGTCGCACCCTGAGCCTCGGCATCGGCCTCATCATCCAGCTGGAAGCAGAGCTTCCAGGTGTGGGTGATGTTGGGCTCGAGCTGCGTGTCACCCGTGATCGAGTCCGCGATCGAGGCGGCGAGATCGGGCAAGGGGCCTTCGAAGGCCGCCGGATCGTCACAACCTGGCGTGACCGGACCACCGTGGTACGGGATCAGTCGAACGTTCACAAACGGCGCCAACCCGTTCGGGTCGTCCGTCACGTTCGAGCTGATCTCGTAGACGAGCGGCATGTTCCCGTCGTTGAAGATGCCGAACGGGAACGGTCCCTGCCAATCACCCCCGGGCTTGAGATCCCCGACCTGGAATGGCTGGGCGACCGAGGATTCCTCGCGGATGTCCACCGAGAGCATCCCCGTGCCGACGGTGTTGTCGGCGATGACGGCCTGGTCCGTGAACCACGCACCAGAGCCGACCACACCGAAGGCCAGGATGCCGGCGAGCATGCCTGCGACCAGGATGGAAAGCGATCGCTTGGCGTTTTTCATCGCCTTCTCCTTTCTGCCCCTTTGGGGGCGCCTACCGCCCGGACCTTCCGGACGCGGTGGCACCGATACCCCTGGGTGAAACGACGGGAAACTGGCGATTTCTGGCATCGACGGGGCCGCACGACCAAGGGCATCGTCCGATCTGCTCGAACAATCTCGTCCAGCCTCCGCTCGCCCAAACACGGGGTGGAGAAATCCCCGACGAGGCGCCGGGCCGCTCTGTCGAGCCCTACTGCAAGTCGCTGTCGGGTTCCCTCCGCTTCGCCCTCCGAGCGACAGCACCCGTACCCGGGCCCCATGTGACGGTGTCGTTCGCGGGACGCCGGCTCCTGCCGCGGCCTGCCGTATCGCGACCAAACCAACGGGAACACCTCGCGATCTCACGCATCCGGCCGCAAGACAACTACTACCAAAGTGGTGGTAGTCCCTGCTCGGCGCCGCCCTCGTCGACCCGCCACTGTCACCGGACGAGCACGCGGTCTACAGCGTCCTCTCCTCGCTGGGTCCGAGCAGACCGAGCGAGATGGCGCGGCAATGGGTAGGTTCGCCCAATGCGGATCGGGCTGATCAATGACCTGCACGGCCGTCCCAACGGGCCTACTCCGGCGCCCAGCTGGGATTCGGTGCTCTCCAGGGCCCGGATCGCCGAAGACCTCGGATTCGACATCTTCGTCTTCGAGGACGCCTTGCTCTATCGGCGCGAGGAGTTCACCGACGGTCTGTGGGAGGCGACCACCTTCGCAGCCGCGCTTGCGGCCGCGACGTCGCAGATGGACATTTCGCCTTCGGTGGTCAACTCCCCATATCGCTCCCCCGCCCTCGTCGCCAAGATCGCAGAGTCGATCGACGAGATCTCGGGGGGACGGTTCGTACTCGGGATCGGTGCGGGCAACACACCCGACTCCGACTACGAGGCCTTCGGGTTCCCGACAGACCGGAGGTTCTCCCGATTCGCCGAGGCGATCCAAATCATCCACAGCCTGCTGAAGACGGGCGCAGTGGATTTCGCCGGTGACTTCTACACGGCCAAACAGGCCGAGATGGTGTTGCGCGGCCCGCGACCCCAAGGGCCGCCGATAAACATCGCCGCAGGCGGGCCCAGGATGCTGGAGCTTGCGGCACGGTACGGCGATCAGTGGAACTGGTGGGGCTGGGGCGAGACATTCGACGAGATCGAGGCCCGGCTGACACCGATCATCGCCACGCTCGACCAGGCTTGCCGCGACCTGGGACGGGATCCTTCCAGTCTCGGCCGCACCTTCGACCTCTACTCGGTGGTACCACCGCCCTTCATCGATCGAGCCCACGAGGCGGAAATGTCGTCACCGGTGACAGGCACCTCCGAACAGATCGCCGCTTTCGTCCTCAGACTGGGAGCGTTGGGGTTCGAAGAGGTTCGCTGCGACCTCTGGCCCAAGACGCTCGATGGGGTCGAAGCAATGGGCGACGTCGTCCGTCTGGTCCACGACGGCTGATCCGACGACGCGCCAATGCTTCGATCCGTAGCATCGACGCGGGACTGGATTCGCGGGGCGTGGGGCGTTCCATCCGCTGACCCTTCGTTTCGTCGACGACGTCCTCGAACGCGCCTACGAGTACGACGAGGGAGCCAAGGGGATCGCCGGTTACCGGAGGACCACGACGAGGTGCTGCCCGGGTGGCTCAACGTGCTCTTCCCTTTCAAGGCGGCAGCCGATTTCGGGGTCGACCTGCGCAACCACGACCCGTCCCGCAGCTGGGACCAGGGCTACGCCGACCGCTGAGCTTCGCCGGTCAGCCCTGGCGCGTGCTTCTGCCGTCGGCGATGGCACCGACCAGAACGCCGATCGCCGCCCCGATCACCGGCGCCCACCAGGTGCCGTCGAAGACGAGCATGCCCAGCAGGAGACCCAAGGCCGCGCCCAGGACGACGCCGATGCCCGTCCACTGGAATCTCATGGCCCTCCTTTCATCAGCCACCCTGCCCGATCAGCGGAAGGGCGACCAGGGTCGAAGGTCCCCGGCGGGTAGGCGCTGGCTAACGTCGCCAACCGGCAGTGGACGAGTACGTACCGACCTTCGTTCGGGCCCTGGACCTCACCGGCATCTTCGCCTTCGCGCTGTCGGGGGGCTGGCTGGCGCTGCGACAGAAACTCGACCTGGTCGGCGTCACCGCACTGGCCGTGGCCGCGGCGCTCTTCGGGGGACTGGTCCGAGACATCCTCATCGGCCAGCTCCCACCACAATTGGTGACCGACCGGCTCTACCTGCCCATCCCGCTCCTGGCCGTGGTGGTGGTGCTCGCCCTCCCCCACCTCTCCGAGCGTCGCTTCCGCCTGGTCCTGGTCTTCGACGCCATCGGGCTGGGCATGTTCGCCGCCATCGGGGCCAGCAAGGCGATCGTGATCGGCGGTCTCGGGCTGATCGGCGCCACGTTCGTGGGAACGGTGGCCGCGGTCGGTGGTGGCGTGATCCGTGACGTCCTGGCCGCCGGCGTACCTCAGGTCTTCCAGGGTGAGAGCGAGTTGTACGTGGTCCCCGCCATTGCGGGCTCCCTCGCCGCGGCCATCGCCACGGAGAACGGTGTGGCGAGTCTCGAGGTGCTGCTGGCTTGCGCCGCCGGGACGGCCGCCATCCGCTTGCTGGCCGCTCGCTACGGTTGGCATGCACCGGTCCCGGCCTGGGTGTATCGCCGCCGGGGAGAATGAAGGGGGAGCATGAGGATTTTCGTGGCGGGGGCGAGCGGCGTCATCGGCTGGCACCTGGTCCCGCTGCTCATCGAGGCCGGGCACGAAGTCGCCGGCACGACACGCTCCGAAGCCAAGGCGGCGTCCATCGCGGCCCAGGGCGCCCAGCCGATCGTCGTGGACGTCTACGACGCCGACGATCTCAGGGACGCCGTGGTCTCATTCGGTGCCGAAGCGGTCGTCCACGAGCTCACCGACCTGCCCGACGACCCCGACCTCCTCCCGGAGTATGCGGCGGCCAACTCCCGTATCCGAATCGAGGGCACAGCCAACCTGATCGCCGCGGCCAAGGCGGTGGGAGCGACCAGGTTCCTGGCTCAGAGCCTGGCCTGGGAGCTGCCGCCGGGACCGGGAGCCGACGGCGTCGCCGCATTGGAGAGGCAGGTCCTCGAGTTCGGCGGCACCGTCCTCCGCTACGGGCAGCTGTATGGCCCGGAAACCTATTTCTCCGACCGGCTCCCCACCGAGCCGCGGGTCTCCCTCGAGACCGCGGCGAGGCTGACCATCGATGCCCTGGAGATGCCTCCAGGGATCCTGGTGATCACCGATGAGGGCATCCGTCCTGCGGAGGTGCCGCCTGCGGCGCCCTCAGCCGAGCCATTCCCTGGCGGCGGCGACTAGCGCATTGACGCCGATCTGCAGGGTCGGCTCCATCAGCGGGGCGTAGAACGGCGAGTGGTTGGACGGGATGTCGTCGGGCATCCTCCCGGTCTCGAGGATCCGTGGCGCGATCGACGGGTCGGCGCCACCGAGGAACCAGAAGACCAGCGGGCAGCCGGCGGCCGTGGCGAAGTGGCTGACATCCTCGCTCCCTGCGATGGGCGCCGGCTGGAAGACGCGCTGCTCACCCACGACACCCTCCAGCGCCGCGGTGACACGAGCCGAGGCGTCGGGATCGTTGCGCGTGAGCGGAAGTGACGTGTCGAAGGTGATCTCCGGCTCCTTGGGAGCTCCGGATGCCTGGGCTTCGGCTCTGACGATTCGTTCGATGGTCGCCAGCACCTTGTTCCTCACCTCAGCGTCGTAGGACCGGATGCTGAGACCCAGAGTGGCGTAGTCGGCGATGATGTTGTTCTTGGTACCGGCGTGCATCTGGCCCACGGTGACCACGGCGGCGTCGAACGGGGACACCTCCCGGGACACGACGCCCTGGAGACGCATGACGGTGGCCGCAGCGAGCAGCACGGGGTCGACCGTCGCCTCAGGTTGCGATCCGTGCCCACCCTGACCCCACAGCTTGACGTTCATGCTGTCGGAAGCCGCCATGGCCTCGCCGGGCCGGAGACCGATCATCCCCACGGGCAGCGGTGCGACGTGCTGACCGAGCACCACATCGGGTTTCGGCACCCTGTCGTAGAGCCCGTCCTCGATCATGGCAGAGGCGCCCTCCCCCAGTTCCTCAGCGGGTTGGAACACGAGAATGAGGGTTCCAGACCACTCGGAGCGGGTCTCGACCATCTTCTCCGCGGCGCCGAGGAGGCAGGTGACATGGACGTCGTGCCCGCAGGCGTGCATGACCGGGACGTCCCGTCCCTCGGGGTCAACGCCCCTGGCGGTGCTGGCATAAGGCAGACCCGTCTGCTCCTCGACAGGGAGCCCATCCATGTCGGCGCGAAGGAGGACGGTGGGACCCTCGCCATTCTCGAGGACGCCGACGACGCCGGTGCGTCCGATGCCGGTATGGACGGTGTAGCCGAGCTGTTCGAGCGTCGCCGCGGCGATACCGGCCGTTCGATTCTCCTGAAAGGAGAGCTCCGGATTGGCGTGAAGGTCCTTGTAGATCGCTGCGATGTCGAGGGCCATGGGCGGCAGGGTAACGCCGCCTGGCGGAAGGTCGCCCGTGGTCAGGATCGGTCGGCTGCGCGGTGAGCCTCGGACAGAAGGCTCCGGAGCACATCCTGGTCGAGGTCGGCGACGGTCTTGAAGTTGACGACCGCACTCCCCACCTTGACCTTGCCGAGCCGGTCCGCATACCGGCCCAGGAGATGCCCCTCCTCGTCCGACGCGTTCACATAGAGGCTGAGGTGGTTCTTCTGGACGGCCAGACCGACCACGAACCACTCCACGGTCGGCTTGTTGGGTCGCTTGTAGACGAAGTCGCCGTAGCCGATGATCTTCTGGTCTGTGCCGCCCCAGAGCCGACCCTCCCATAGCGTGCGGGACGCTCCGGGCATGGCCTTCGTGATCAGC